>CAJUDZ010000007.1 GCA_910584965.1 uncultured Lachnospiraceae bacterium
AGGGGAGAATGCGAAGCATTCTCATAATCGCCGCTGCCGGGCGGCGATTTTTTTATGTAAACTGGGATACTTTTTTATCGGCTGAGAATCATACCGCAAATTATTTTCTGTTTCTTGACCATATTTTGACCTTTGGCTTTTATAATGGCATTTAGATAATAGAATTCTGTTTTGGCTTCTATCATAGGAGTCGAATTCAAAACAAGGAGGACTAAAAATGAAAATAAAACGGATGTGTATGATACTTATGCTTACTTCAGCGCTTAATCTGTCAGCCTGCGGGAACAGCCAGGATAACAGGAACGGTTCTGAAAATGGAATCGTAAAGTTTGAGCCGCAATCCGGAGAAGACCATTTACCGGAAAATACCGGAAATGAAAGCGGCGATATTAGCATGATCAGTCTGCAGGATAACGGTACGGATAAAAAGATTATGGAGGTTGGCACAGTTAAGGATTCGGCTTTTTCCGGAAAGGTTGGTGGCTGCTATTATGCCGGTGGCAGTCGGATTATTGTCGAGGCGGATAAGCTCTATCTTTACGATACGGAGAAAGGCGAAACGATCGCAAGTGCGGATATTTCCATGGGAGATTTATGCGTACAGACTTATGCAGACGGCTACTTTGTTGTGGGCAGGGGAAATGGCAGCGGCAGCAACGATTCATTTGCCACATCAGAAAGCAGCGATGGTATCAATGGATATATATTAAATAAGGACTTTGCTGTTCAGCATACCATTTCTTTTAGCGGATTATTAAGTGACGATTTTGTCTTACAAACCACGGGGACCGCTATTTCACAGGACGGAAAACAGATTGCTTTCAGCGGATTTCAAGGTCTCTACCTCTATGATACTTCTTCGCGGAAGGTTCGTACCATTTTGAACTACTCCGAAGAAGGTATGGCAGATCATATGCAGATTATAACCATGGACAGCCTTACCTTTACGGGAAACAACACGTTAGTCTATGTAGGCCTGGCTGCAGATACTTCCGATGGCGGAGATGGGTTCAGTGTTTACGGCACGGTATCCACAGACGGTGCAAATCTTACGATTACAAAAAAGGCGGATTACAAGGTGGATACGGAAGACGTGCAGAAGGGCGGAAACTTACTTATCATGCCCCAAAGTTTTGACCAAAACAACGGAACTTTGCTGATGCTTGACACGGCATCCAATACGGAAAAAACGATGTCATTCTCCAGCCGCAGCGAGGGAAAAGACGGCGTTTACTGTTCCGAACAGGGGAAATATGTGGCGGCTTCTGTTTTGGGAGAAAACAGTGTTACAATCAACATTTACGATACGGCATCGGGAAAAAGTATCCATACGGAAACCGTTCAGGACGGTAACGGTACCTATTTCCTGCGTATTCCGCAGATTTTGATTTTGGATGAGACCGGCACCTGTATCGTTTTGCTTGGACGGGGCATTGACGAGGTAAGCACTTTAATAACAACCTTTGGCTTTGCCGGGTAATCCTGATGAAAGATCAGATTTTACAACGGACCTCCCGGAGGGCGCCTATGGTTTTTGGGCGCCCGCGGAAAAATCTTCAGACAAAGATGTCTCGACATAGTACCGATCTTTATTTGTCGAAAAATTGAATAAAGTTCAGGCTTTGCCACTTTCGTATTCAGCCTTCAGGTGTCCTTTGGCAATTCCGAATTTCTTCCCATCTAATAAGTACTTTTTCATTTCACGTTGGAGTGTTGTTCCTTCAGGCAGTAATTCATCAATATTTTCAGCACCAGGAAAAATCCATTTCATATACCATGCTGCATCATAATCGACAGTATCAATCTCAAACAAGTTCTGAAATGCAATGATATTCGAATCTTTTCCCAGCATTTCTTTTAATTCGGGCATGAGCATCCAGGTGTCACATGTTAAATGAACCGCCTTCCATTCGGGATAATACTTTGCCCTGAATTCATTGAAATCCTTGATAGATTGGGCAACCGATATTTTTCGCAAATCAGCATCAGACGGAATATGAACCGCTATTTTTCTGCTTTCGGCATCAACAAATTCATACTCCAAAGCTCCTATTCGGTATTCATTTAAGGAAATCTGACGAGGAAACCACCAGGCCCAGACAAATTTATAAGTCTGAAAAGTTTGGTGATATTCATGCAGAAATCTGGTACAAAATTTCATGGTTGCGACAAATATATCATTTGAAATATTACGTTTTATATATTCTTCATAAGAGTATTTACTGATTATGTTTAATAATTCCCAAAGAATTTTAATCCCATCGGAATCATCATCTAATAATTCCTGTAATTCTTTGATACCCACATCCCATTCGTCACGCTTTAATATCTTATTTATAATAGCATCGGGAATATAAACATTTCTGCTTCTGCCGTAATGAATAAGCTGTTTTTCAACTTCATTGGGAATTTCTAACATTCTGAATAATTCAATATTTTCCATCAAAACAACCTCTGATTTTAATCATTTTTGTCCACTGAAGGTAACGCTGTTATTTTAACACAACCGCACACACAATTCCATTAAATAATTGGGAAAGTTAAACTTTGAAAAGACATCCGGGGATGTGATATACTATGAGGCGGTGAGCGGTATCAGCATTACAGGGAAAGGTGTACGGCAAGCTCATATAATGAAGCGCTTTACAGAGACTCCTGAATGCTGCGGACTAAGGAAAATATAAGAATGACAATATCGGAAGAGTAAGGAAAGAAACATGCTGGATATATTAATCGTAGAAGATAACAAAGAAATAGGTACTTTGCTGTGTGACTTTTTGCGTAAGGAGAATTACACGGTCAGTGTAGCCCGGACCGGTGAAAAGGCTTTGGAATTGTATGAAAAATATGGAGCCAGAGTGATTGTGCTGGATATTATGCTTCCCGGAATAGACGGATTTGCGGTATGTTCTAAGATCAGGGAGACTTCCAATACCCATATTCTGATAGCCAGTGCCAGGGTGGAAAAGAATGATAAATTAAAAGGCTTAAATCTTGGTGCGGATGATTACATTGAAAAACCTTATGATGTAGATATTTTAATTGCCAAGATTAAAGGCATTTTTAAAAGAAAATATGGTCAGGCAGAGCTTGTAGAAGGGAATATCCGATTAAATACTGTGCAGCAGTCGGTCTATGTAGAGGGACAGAAAAAAGAAATTACCGAAAAGGAGTTTGAACTGTTAAAACTGCTGATCGAGAATAAGAATGTAACGATGAAGAAGGAGTATTTGTTCAATACCGTCTGGGGAAGTGACAGTGATTCGGAGATGCAGACACTGACGGTGCATATTAAGCGGCTCAGGGAAAAAATAGAAGAAGAACCCAAAAAGCCGAGGCATATTATTACAGAGTGGGGAGTAGGGTATCGGTTTGAGTAAGTTTAAAATTTTTATGCTTTGGAGTGTCATCGTTGAGCTTTTGCTTATACTGTCTGCGAACGGGCTGTATTTTTATCAAAATCATGACAGTGACGGGAAATTATATCTTGTGGAAGCAAGGCGATTGATGAAAGAAATAGAAGAACAAAAACCTGAGGCTTCCGAAATAGAAACAATGAGTTTCAGCCAGTATGAAACAATAGCGGGAATCAGAGAGTTTGCTGCCGGAGAAGCCTGTGATAACGATTATCTGGTGGAAGAAATAGCCGGTAAACTGTATCGGATAGAATATGTAGAGAAAAGAAGTTCACGATTACCTTTGTACATAAATATCCCGCTGTTTGGTATGATGATTGTGACAAATATTGTTCTCGTGTATGTGTATCATAAAGTCTTAAAGCCTTTTCAGGATATGAGTAATTTATCTTATGAGCTGGCGAAAGGGAATCTGTCCATGCCTGTAAAAGAAGAAAAAAGTAAGCTGTTTGGGCGTTTCCTGTGGGGAATGGATATGCTTCGCGAAAAGTTGGAGGAAACAAAAGAGAAAGAACTTGCATTTCAAAAGGAGCGGAAGACATTGATTCTTTCTCTGTCCCATGATATTAAAACGCCGCTTTCTTCCATTGAATTGTACTCGAAGGCGTTGGCGGAGGGTTTATATGACACGCAGGAGAGAAAGGACGAAGCCTTGCAGGGCATTGCAAGGAATGTGAAGGAAATAAAGGGGTATGTGAATGAAATTGTAACTGCATCCAGAGAAGATTTTCTGAATTTGGAAGTGTGTATGGGAGAGTATTACCTTTCAGAGGTTATGAAAGTCACAGAAAATTATTATCAGGATAAGTTGTCTGTCATTCATACCGGATTTCAAGTGGATGAAATTCCGGAATGTCTCGTCAGAGGGGATAAGAACCGTATGGTTGAGGTTCTGCAGAATGTTATGGAAAATGCCATAAAATATGGAGACGGTAAACGCATCCGCATATCGTTTGGGGAGGAAGAGGACTGTACATTAATACAGATCGAGAATTCGGGGTGCAGTCTGAAAAAAGAGGAACTTCCAAATCTTTTCGATTCCTTTTATCGTGGAAGCAATAGCGCCGGTATGAAAGGGAACGGTCTGGGGCTCTATATTTGCAAGACACTGATGCGTAAAATGGATGGTGAAATCTTTGCCGGGATGAAGGAAGCTGTTTTTTGTGTGACAATAGTAGTCAGGAAGTGTTAAGAAGCGTGTAATGGGTATGAAAACTTCAGAGTTTATTGACTCTGAAGTTTTGCATTTAAGGATTATTTCATAATTTCTCTTGTAGAATCAATTCAGAAACAAGAGAAAGGAGTAACAGAATGTATCTGAACATACTGAAAAAAGATTTAAAACGAAAAAGGGCAATGAATATTATTCTTCTATTGTTTATTATTCTTGCCACGATGTTTGTATCGTCAAGTGTAAACAACATTATAAATGTTACCACGGCACTGGACAGTTATTTTGAAATGGCGAATGCCCCTGATTATTGTGCGGTTACCATGAATAAAAATCTTGCCGTTGACATTGATGAAACGGTAAGTTCGGCAAGTGCGGTAGATCGTTATACAACGGAAACCGTATTGTTTTTATCGACTGATAATTTTATCTGTGAGGACGGGGATATCGTGATCGAGAACGGATCGCATCTGCTTCAGAGCGATATTTGTATGAATTATTTTCTTTCCGATGGCAGTATCCTGGAAACGGTAAGGCAGGGCGAATTTTATATGGCGGAGGGTAAGGCGGACGCTTTCGGTATTGATGTGGGCGATAAGCTTACCATAGAAGTAAACGGTGTGAGCCGTGAACTTGTTCTTGCGGATAAAATAAAGGACGCGCTTTTCGGTTCATCTCAGTTCACGATTGCCCGTTATATCATAAGCGAGGAAGATTTCGCGTGTTTCCATTCCGCAGAAAACGCGGAGGAATATTACGGCGGTACGCTTGTCTATCTGTATTCTTCCGATATGGAAACGGCTCTGCCGCAGATAAAACCGCTTGTAGATAACAGCGCTCTCACGATGGACAGAGCCTTTATGAAATTCTTCTATATTTTTGATATGATAGTGGTAGGTGTTCTGCTTGTGGTAAGCATTCTGCTTATTGTAATAGCATTTGTGGTTTTGCGTTTTACCATTTCATTTACACTTTCCGAGGAATTCCGTGAAATCGGTGTCATGAAGGCGATTGGTATCGGCAATTTTAAAATCCGGGGCTTATACCTTGTAAAATATATGGGGCTTTCCATCATCGGTGCGGCTGTCGGTCTTGCCCTTAGCTTTCCCTTCGGGAAAATGATTATGGACGTTTCTTCGCAGACAATTATTGTCGGAAATCAGAGTCCGATTTTGATAAACTTTCTTTGTGCCGTTCTTGTTATCGCAGTTATTTTGCTGTTCTGCTATGGCTGTACAGGCAAGGTTAAGAAATTGACGCCCATTGACGCGATCAGAAACGGTCAGACAGGCGAACGTTTCCGCAAAAAGAGCCTCATGGGCTTAGGGAAATCCAGGCTTCCCGTAACGCCTTTCCTTGCACTGAATGATATTGTAAGCAGCCCCAGACGTTACAGCATTATCACGCTCACATTCTTCCTCTGCCTTGCTCTTTTGCTTATGCTTTCGGCAACTGTTTCCACTATGAACAGCAACAGCCTTGCTACGGCATTTGGAGGGGCAGACTGCGATATCTATTTGGACAATACAATAATTTCGGAATGTATGCTGGAAGACGGACACGAAAGGCTGGAAAAGCATCTTGATAAGATAGAACGGATTCTTGCAGAAAATGGTATTCCCGGAAAATGTTATCAGGAAATGGTGTTTACCCTGCCCGTATCTTTCGGAGAAAACGAAAGCAATATCAGCATCTATCAGGGCACAGGCTCCACAATGGATATGTACGAATACACAGCCGGAATAGCGCCCCGGAATACCGATGAAATTGCAATAACCCGAATTGCTGCGGATAAGCTGGACGCAGATATTGGTGATACCGTTACGGTGAAAACCATTGACGGAGATAAGGAATATATCATTTCGGCGTTCTTTCAGTCAATAAATATGCAGGGCAGCGGTATCAGACTTCACAGTGATGAATATATAAATTACGTTCAGGCAGCCGGCGGTACCGATATGCAGATTGCTTTTACGGATTATCCTGACAGCAGAGAAATAGAACGGAGAGTGGAAGAGATTCGAAAAATTTTTCCCGATTATAATATAAGAACCTGTGCCGAAGCAGTAGCAGACATGCTCGGTATTACGGAAACTCTTGGCGCGGTAAAATCCTTTGTAGTTGTTCTGTCAATCCTGTTAGCCGCATTCATAACCGTACTGATGGAGCGTTCTTTTATTGCAAAGGAGCAAGGGGAAATCGCACTTATGAAAGCCGTAGGCATACGAAACGGAAAAATCTATACATACCACGCTTTAAGATTTTTATTTGTAGGAATGATTACGGTGATTATCGGCGAAATTTTCGCAATGCCGCTTACGCACCTCTGTATTGACCCGATCTTTAAAATGATGGGTATGGAGCTTGCCGTTGACTATGTAATCAATCCTGTTGAAATGTATTTGATCTTCCCTGTTGTCATTCTTGTTACAACAACCGTAAGCGCATTCCTGACCTCGCTTTACACCGGGAAAATCAAGTCTTCCGATACCGCTAACATTGAATAGGAATGAAATAAAAATGGAATCAGAAAGGAAATTATTATGAATATCTTAGAAGTAACAAACCTCTGCAAAACATATATCGTAAACAAACGCCAGAACAACGTTTTGAAAAATGTAAACTTTACCGTTTCCGAAGGCGAAATGGTCGCCGTTATGGGTCCGTCAGGTTCGGGTAAATCAACGCTCCTGTATGCCGTTTCGGGTATGGATTCCATTACCGCAGGCGAAGCAAAATTCTGTGGAAAGAACATTGCAAAAATGGGGGAAAAGGAGCTTGCAGACTTACGCCTCGATGAAATGGGCTTTATTTTTCAGCAGATGTATATGCTTAAAAATCTGACCGTTCTCGACAATATTATTCTTCCTGCGGTACAATCTGATAAGAATACCGAAACACGTAAGGAAACGTCCCGGCGTGGACAGGATTTAATGCGTAAGCTGGGCATTATTGACATTGCCGATAACGACATCAATGAAGTTTCGGGAGGGCAGCTTCAGAGAGCCTGTATCTGCAGAAGTATGATTAACAGGCCCAGGGTTTTATTTGCGGACGAGCCTACGGGAGCTTTGAACAGAACCGCGTCGAATGAGGTAATGGAAGAACTGGTAAAGTTAAACGAAGAAGGAACAACGATTATGATGGTAACCCATGATGCGAAGGTAGCAGCAAAGTGTTCCAGAGTGTTGTACATTGTAGACGGTAACATTAAGGGCGAGTATATAACTCCTGAAGACTCAGAGATCAGGGAGAAGGATAGGGAGAGACTGTTAAATAACTGGCTGTTGGAACTGGGATGGTAAATGAGAACAGACAGAAAGCTGACAAAAGTCGACGGTAGTGATTAGCTGCTGTCGGCTTTTTCCTGTTTATCATTCCCGCGCCTGTCTCCTTTGTCTTTATCAGGGAGAAACTCTATAATATCTGATAATTTGACAGGAAATTCTATTTTGTTGACACAAAAAGAGGATTTTGGGATAATAACAGCAGACAGCAGGAATTGTGTGATATGTGTTTAAGGGGTTTTGTATGTTTCAGAGCAAATTGTTTCTAAGATTGTTTATGACTTATATTCTGGTTATTTTTTCCTATATGATTTTGTGCATCGTATTTCTTCTATATAAAAATCATCAGATCAGCGAGATGCAGGAGAAGCGCCGAAGCGAGATACAGCTGGTGGAAGTCAGCAGCATTGTGGAGCAGCGCATGATGACGGCGCAGAATATCGTGCAGAATCTCAGCTATTCAACGATCATGAAGCAGCTTTATATGAATACAAAGACCGGAGAAATTCTGGATTCCTACGCGCTTTTTTCCATACAAAACGAAATGAAAAATACGATGGCTTCCAGCGGCCTGTCTATTTATAAAACGGTGCTTTTTGTGGAAGACAGCGGGAAAGCCTATTCCAGCGGCGGCGTCATTGCGCTGACGGACAGCTATATTCCGCTGGAGCAGGAATTGCCCTGCATTCTGGTGGATACCGTGAACGGGGCGTTTCAGTTAAACAGCACAAAGCGGTATTCTTTTAATAAGAATTGTCTTTTATACTGTGATGCGTATACGTATCAGAACGGAAGCGATATCGGAACGATCTGTATACTGTTTGACCTGAAGAATTTAAACAGCGATATTCAGAAGGTTTTAGGGGACGATTACGGAGCCGGGATTTTGTATGAAGACGATGTGATTTTATCCTATGGTGATGTGACGAATAAAATGTATGAGGTGGAATCCGTAAAAATGCCGGGCCTGGTATACAGGGTTTATGCACCGGAAGGGGCGGCTTCCGGCATGGATCATTTCTTTTATATTACGCTGCTGGGCATTGTGGTGATTTTATTTGTTTTTCTCGGTCTTGCTTTTGTGGTAAGCCGTAAATATTATATGCCGATCGACCGGCTGGAACAGATGGTATCGACGAACCGTAACGCGTCGGAAGACGAGATGGAAAAGATCATTTGCGGGATACAGGACCTGATCGGGGAGAAAAACAGGTACCGCGAAAAAATGCTGACAATTACGCCTTATGCAAAAACCGGAATGCTGCATTCCATGATTGCCGGACATGCCGCTGCGGATAAGGTGGGAAAATTTCTGGATGAGAACTATCTGGATTTAATACGGCCGTATTTTATCGTGTCTGTCGTTAATTTTGCCTATGACGGAACGCCTTCTCTGCGGGAAGAGAATCACAAACGGGAGATCGAGGAACTGTTTCGGAGTGTGACGGATATTTTTTCGACGGACGAAGTGCATATCGTATATTATTTCCGGGATATTTATAATGTATTTCTGATTACGAATTTTGAAACGGAACAGGAAATGGACGACCTGTTTTACCAGATTCATAAATATGTCAGCACGGCCAAAAGCGACAGTTACGTGACGATGGGCGTGGATGTCCTGCGGGATGATATCGGGGAATTGAAACATGCGTGCGAAGGCGCGCTCAAGGCGCTTGACGGTATCCTGACGGAGGGCCGGGAGTCCGTTTATTTTCTGGAGGACACGGAAGACAGCGCGGCCGCCTATTATTTTCCGGCGAATTTCCGGGAAAAACTGAAGCTTTGTCTGTTAAAGCAGGACAAGGAAGAAATTCATAAACTGTTGTTCGATATTTATAAAACCAATCTGGATATTGAGGGAATATCGGAGATGTACAGGTCGCTCATCGATGAATTTCACCTTTCCGTCATGAAAACTCTGCGGGAGATTACGGAGTTAAATACCCTGCATCTGAATATTAAAAAGTATACAGGGCTTGCAACTTTACAGGAAATCTTTGACTATTATGATGCGGCGCTGCTCTCGGTCATCGACACGCTTCACGACCAGGCGGAGCAGGTTGAGGAGGATTCCAGGCTGGAAGAGGACATTGCCGACTATATCGATGCGCATTACTGCGATGAGGATTTATCGATGCAGAGCCTGACCGGCCGCTTTAATGTGAGCAATAAATATCTGAGCCTTCTTTGCAAAGAGCGCTTCGGGGTTACTTATTTACAGTATATACAGTCAAAACGGATTGCGAAGGCGGCGGAACTTTTAGAAGAAAAGAAGTATTCGCTGACGGAGATAGGCGTTATGTGCGGCTATACAAATCCATTGACGTTCCGACGCAATTTTAAGAGTATTATGGGGGTAAACCCGAGCATTTATCAGAAAAGAATGAAATAGAAGAACGAAAAAATACTAAAATGATGCTTTTGAAAAAAATGATGCCTGGCAAAAAGCATCATTTTTTTTGCCCTTTTTTCGTGGAAAATATTGAAACTATATTTTTGTTTTTTTGTATTGTATAGTGGAATTGCTTCCGGGAGCGGCGGACGAATAGAGGCAGGCGGCGGAAGAAACAAAAAGAAAAGGAACAAGGGGGACAGGATGAAAACAAAACGGGAAGAAAGAAAAAAGTACTGGAAAAAGAGCCTGAAAAGAGATAAATATCTGATTCTTATGATTTTACCGGTTATCATCTATTATCTGGTTTTCTGTTATTTTCCAATGACCGGTCTGTGGATGGCGTTTACGCAGTACAGGATCGGTTCCGGTCTGAAAGGGCTGTATTTGAGTGAATTTGTCGGTTTAAAGTGGTTTCGGCAGTTTTTCAGCTCCGTATATGTATGGAGGCTGGTGAGAAATACCTTTTTACTATCCTTTTATTCTCTTATTTTTGGATTTCCAATACCGATATTGTTTGCGGTGGCCGTAACACAGCTGAAAAGAAAAGGCTTGCAGAAGACGATACAGGTGAGTACATATCTGCCTTATTTTATATCGACGGTCGTTGTCTGCGGTATGATCAACAACTTTTTATCTCCATCCGGCGGCATTATTAACCAGCTTTTAAACAAAATGGGCATCGAAAGCATCAACTTTCTGAGTCTGCCGGAATGGTTCAGGCCGATTTATGTGATATCGGGTTCCTGGCAGAGCTTCGGTTTCAACTCCATCATTTTCGTGGCGGCGATCATGGGCATTTCACCGGATTTGTATGAAGCGATGAAGGTGGACGGAGCGAATAAACGTCAGGTAATCTGGCATCTGATTCTGCCGGGTATCAGACCGACGATTATTCTGCTGTTGATTATGACGCTGGGAAGCATGATGAGCGTTGGCTTTGAAAAGGTTTATCTTCTATACAATTCGGCTGTTTATGAAACGGCTGACGTCATTCAGACTTATGTGTACAGGCAGGGTATCCAGAGCAACAATTACAGTTATGCGGCGGCTGTCGGATTTTTTAACTCGGTTGTCAACTTTACAATCGTATTTTTTGCAAACCGTCTGAGCCGGAAGATAACGGATACGTCAATTTGGTAGGAGGAAAATCGATGATAAAACGAATAAAAAACCACTCAGTCGGGGATATGGTATTTGATGCCTCCATTGCGCTCTTTCTTTTACTGGCCGTAGTTGTCTGCGTCTATCCGTTCCTGTATGTTGTCAGCGTTTCCATCAGTTCCGGGGAAGCGGTCAATAAGGGGCTTGTTACGCTGCTGCCCGTAGATCTGAACTTTGAAGCGCTAAAGTCGGTTCTGGCTTATAAGCAGCTCTGGACATCCTATGGAAACACGATATTTTATACGGTGGCAGGAACGGCTTTTAATATTGTATTTACCTGTCTTGCGGCATATCCGTTGTCCAGAAAGACGTTTTGCTTCAGAAAACCGATGAATTTCCTTCTGGCCTTTACCATGTATTTTTCGGGAGGACTGATACCTATCTATATTGTTGTTACGAATCTTGGTCTGTACAACAGCAGATGGTCCATGATTCTGCCGGTTTTGGTGAGCGCATACAACGTGATGATCTGCCGTTCCGCTTTTGAATCCATTTCGGAAGAGCTGTTTGAGGAAGCGAAACTGGAAGGCGCAAATGACATATTGATTATGACGAAAATAGCGATTCCGTTAATCAGGCCGACGCTGGCGGTTCTTACACTGTACTATGCGGTGGCAAGATACAATGATTTCTTTAACGCGATGCTTTATATCAGTGATAAGAAACTGGAACCCCTGCAGCTTTTTTTAAGAAGGATTCTGCTGGAAGCTTCCTCGGAAATCATGCAGACCACCAGCGTAACCATGGCGGCCGCAAGCCAGTCTTCCATTCAGGTCCGTTATGTGTGCATCGTCGTATCGGTTATACCGATCATGCTGATCGTTCCTTTTGTGCAGAAATATCTGGTAGAAGGAACCATGCTTGGGGCTGTAAAAGGATAAGCGCATGTTCTATACATGAAAAATGTAATTTACTATAATTTTTTAACGCAAAAAGGAGGATTACAAAATGAAGAGGAAACAAATGATTGCATTGGGTCTGATCACGGCCATGCTGGCCGGATGCCTTTCCGGATGTGGAAATTCATCGGGCGGACCGGCGAAGAATGATTCGGCCGGAAACACAAACACGTCCGCGGCGGACACTTCTTTTGATACTTCATCGGACGCGGCAGCAGATACATCCGCAGCCGATGCCGGAGGCTTTACCTATACCGGGGAAGCGCCGGTCACGCAGGAGGAAGGCGCGTCCTTAAAGATACTCGCGCAGACTTCCAATTATACGAACGTGGATATTGCGAGCGCGGAAATTGTAGAAACGGTCGTTGCCAATTCCGGTGTGGCGGTGGACTGGCAGCTTGTTGATTATAACAATTATGCGGACTCTGTCGGACCGATGCTGACGACCGGCGCAATGGATGCGGATATCATTCTCCTGCCGGATCAGGATGCAAATCAGACGTATATTAAATCGGGATTATTTACCGCTCTGGATGAACATTTTGACGAGATGCCCAATTTCAGCAGATGGCTGGATGCAAATCCGGTAATCAAAGCGGAGATTACCGCGGAAGACGGACATATCTATTATGTGCCCGGAACCAATGTCGGTAAGGATTATCAGCCGGTATTGATGTACAATCAGGTATGGCTCGACAAGGCCGGCATGGAGGCGCCGGAAACGCTGGATGAGTTTGTAGAGCTTCTTCGTTACTTCAAGGAAAATGATATGAATGATAACGGAGATGCTTCGGATGAAATTCCGATGAGCATTATGGCCGAATTTCTGCCTTATATGTTCGGACCGGCCTTCGGCCTCGATCTGGTCAGCGGTTTTCAGGCGGACGCCGACGGCAATGTAACATATGCCGCTGCGGATTCTGAGAATTACAGGAAGTATCTGGAATTTTTGAACGGTCTTTACAAAGAAGGACTGCTGGAAGTGGAATATAACTCTCTCGACAGAGATCAGGTAATCGAGCGTATGTCGAACGACTTAACGGGTGTAGGATTTGACTTCAGCTGGGCAATGTCCATGATGTACAGCAATGTTCTGCCTTATTATGACGGAACAAAGGATACGGCGTTTATCGGCGCGGCGCCTCTTTCGGGTGAATTTGAAGGTTATTACGTAGGACGTGTGGAACTTGGAAATATGTTCGGTGTTACCAGCGCTTCTTCCAATATCAGCCTTGCGTGCCGGTTCCTCGATTACGCGATGAGCGAACCCTGTCAGGAAATGTATCAGTGGGGTATAGAAGGGGAAAGCTATACGGTGGATGCAGACGGAAATAAGAGCTACACGGAACAGGCAAATGATAATGACTGGTTACAGCAGCTGGGAATCAATCCTTCGTTCGTATTTCCGGCACAGCAGTCGGTAGTGTCCACGGATGCGCTGGTTGCGGACTGGCACGCGGAATGTAACGCATGGCAGGAACAGTTTGTAATCGATCCGTGGCCATTTATCTATTCTACGGTTGATGAATCCGAAGTGATCAATACTTATATGGTAGATATTCAGACCTATGTGGATGAGAACGCGGCGGCTTTCATTACGGGAACAAAGACAATGGATGAGTTTGAAAGCTATATCAGCGGTTTACAGGCGTTGAATTTATCCGAGGTAATCAACGTAAGACAGAATCAGTACAAACGTTACCTTTCCGCATTGCAGTAAGAGAAAAAAGAACATAAAAAGGGCTGCTTCGGGCAGCTCTTTTTTAGTCTGTTTCCTTTGCCGGTATATTACGGGATAAGCCCGGAAGAAAGACTGCGCCGGTTTATCAGGTACGGACGGCAGAATAAATGCCGTTCAGCATATAATCGGCAAAAGCCTGCGCCTTCAAAGATATGACACATATGTCATTTTCAGAGGCGTAGCTTGTAAGCGCCTCCGAAACGATATCATGATACTGCGCCGGTATATTTTGTAATGCCCATTCTCCGCCCTGCTTTTTGGAAAGAACCAGGTCGTCTTTGAGGAAGGCCGCGGTTCTGCACAAATTCAAAATCATATATACGGGCTGTTTCAGTATTTCTTCCCGTGCATCTTTGATATCGGACAGTATGCTGTCGATGTAATCTGCTCTGGGCACGACGCCGAACACATCGTCGATGGGTGCGCCATACAATACGATGCCGTAACTTTGGATGATTCTGAAATGCGCGGCCAGGTCCTTGTCCGTACCGTTCATTTTCCGGATATAATCGTCCGGGTTATCGAGAAACCATTGCAGATGAACGTTGGAGAAATGCAGCTCGAACGGTGTCGGATAAAGAAATTCCCTGCAAAATTTTTCCATGACGATGCTGAATTCGATTCCTTTAGCCGGCGCGGACCGGCGGCACTCCATGATATGATTCATAAACTGTAATTTCTGCCGGTCAGAGATTGGTTCCCTGAGCACAACGATGAAATCAAGATCGCTTCTGACCGGATGAAAACATCCCATGGCCAGCGAGCCGTGCAGATAGACGCCCGTGAGCGCATCCTGAAAAATCTGTCTGCTTTTATCCGTAATCGAGTCCAATAGGTCCTGGTATAACATAAAATCGATCATGCCTTTCTGCTGTCCGCATAAAATTTGTTTTTGCAGTATTCTTCTTTTTCTTTCACAGATCGGATCATATTGTATCATTTTTTTCACGGGGCGTAAACGCCCGCTTTTCACGGATGAGAAAGATCTGTCCGAACGGCGGGTATCCGTAAAGAGCATTTTGCGCTATAATGTGGGAAACGATGTGATCACCAAAACAGGAACATGGGATGCGCGTCATTGCAGTAAACCGCGCTGACATGGAAAGGGTTAAAGGGTTATTCATATGGAGATAAAAAGAATTGACGGAAATTTTTCCATTTGCAGGGTATCGGATTTCTCACAGACAAATATGGAGGCCGAATACTGCTTTTTGGGGAAAACGGATGAAGAAAACTCGCTTGTCTGTCTGACAGAGGATGTGCCGGGTAATGTAACCGCAAGGGAGGACGGCTGGAAAGGGCTTCGGATACAGGGGGTTCTGGACTTTTCCCTGACCGGAATCCTTTCCGGAATCGCAGCGGCGCTTGCGGAGAACGGAATCGGCATTTTTGCGGTATCGACATATAACACGGATTATATTTTTACGAAACAGGAAAATTTTGAAAAGGCTGTGAGGACGCTGGCGGAGGCGGGTTACCGCATAGCCGGAAACGGCTGACTGTAAATGATACAACTATGATGCAAAAATGATACGATTATGATACATTCCTCCTGTAAAATGAGCGGAAAGCGTTATGACACGGGAGGAATGATTTTTGAAAAAATATATCGGAAAAGTAAGCACCGCACTGGGGATTATATTTTTTGCCGGAACGGTTTTTCTGAACGGTGAGGACGGAAAAAACAGCGGCATTTCCAAAGTGCGGGCGGCCGGCAGAAATTACGAAGCGGTTCCCGTAAGACAGGAAAACGGGCTTGCGTTTTTTTATGAAAAAGCGGAAGAACAGGGCATTGCGCGGGAGGAGGCGGCAGCATTTGGGAAACGGCTTCTCGCGGATGATATTTTGCGGGACGGGTCTATGGAAATTACCGGACTTGTCATAGAGGACATGGATGGAAACGGCCAGACCGATTTGTTTATCATGCTGTCGTCAAAAGGAGAGGAAAACGTTTATGGTTCCGGCTGTGCCTGGTTTTATATGAATGAGGACAGGCCGTACTGCTTTGCGGAAGAAGCGTGCTCTTATGACGGTTTTTTTGATTTTTTTGCGGAAGACATCGATAATGACGGAAATGTGGAAATGGTGCTGAGCACGGAAGGGAGCGGCTGCGGCGGGGTCGGCGATTTTTATAAAGCGGTTTTTAAATACGGAAGCGCCGGTGCAAATCCGGGCATAAAGCGGATGGAACTGCCTTCGGATCTCTGGGACGGCTGTGACGATCGGGGAATCGTCGTTTCGGTATACCAGGAACCGGGTAAAAATCTGTACAGCGCGTATTGCTCTTATTTTCAGGAGATCATCTATTTTGGCGCCGAAAATGCGTTTGAACCTGTGGAAGAAGCGGTGTGGGCAGGCGGAAACGAAAGGGGCTTTTTTGACCTGCGACCGGTAAAATATCAGGGGAAAAATGCGCTTCAGGCGTCGGAATATCTGTACGGAGAAGGGGGCAGTTCGCACGAAGTGGCAACGGCGCAGTTCATTATTCTGTGGGATGAAGACGGAAATGGGTATGTGGAGAAGTGGTGGGTTGAGAATGGCGTGGGGAATTCCAAAAAATAAGGACAAAATTTTTGTTTCGTTGTGGTTTTTTGGGGTATATGCTATAATTTTAACATTATAAATATTTTAAAGATACCCTTGTTCACTGAGGGTAACATCGTTTATCGGAAAGGAAAATGGCGTGATAACGGAAGAAAGAAATTATAATGTTATAAATACGGAGCAGGCTAAAAAAATAACTGATGATTATCTGACAGCGCAGCTTGAGAGTATGGAAAATATTACTTATGGACTTCCGGAAATATATGACAGATATGACATATGGAATGTTCCCGTTTTATATAAAAAAGAAGTGATTGGAGAAGTAGCGGTTGATGTATATGCGAAGAATATCAATTATAAGTTGTCTTCTGATATAAGCATATTGCAGGGAAGAAAACAAAGGATAGACAGGGGAAATATCATAACGCTGAATAAAGGTGAGAGGAAAAAAGGTGATTACAGGATATCATCTCTAAGCAATATGATTTTAAAAGGCCGTTCGGAACTGGTATTGAATCAATTGCCTGAACAATCTGTCGATTTGATTTTTACATCGCCGCCATATTATAACGCAAGAAAACAATATTCGGAATATGGAACATATGAGGATTATCTTGCGTTGATCAGAAAGGTGGTTAAAGCCTGCCATAGAGTATTAATTGACGGTAAGTTTTTTGTGATTAATTCTTCCCATGTATTAGTGCCCCGCGCGAGCAGAAATGAATCTTCATCAAGAATTGCGGTTCCATTTGATATTCATCAAATTTTTATGGAAGAAGGATTTGAATTTGTTGATGACATTATCTGGCAGAAACCGGAAGGAGCCGGATGGGCGAGCGGACGGGGAAGGAGATTTTCAGCAGATAGAAATCCAATGCAGTACAAAGCAGTTCCGGTGACGGAATACGTGATGGTATATAGAAAAAAGTCTTCGGTTTTAATTGATTATTTTATAAGGAATCATCCGGACCAGACTATCATTCAGGATTCAAAAATCGCCGACGGATATGAGAAAACGAATGTGTGGTATATTTCGCCGGCGAGAGATAAAAGACATCCGGCAATTTTTCCAAAAGAATTGGCCGAGAAAGTAATTACATATTATTCATTTAAAAATGATGTAGTGTTAGATCCTTTTGGCGGAATTGGGACAACGGCCAAAGCGGCGGCAGAGCTGGGGAGAAGATTTGTTTCGATAGAATGTGATGATGAATATGTCGAAGCTGCCAGAGCGGATATCGGCGGCATGAGTACTCTTTTTACGCCTGTTTCGTTTGAATATCATGATTATTCCGGGTTGAAAGATAATGATGACAATCAGCGGTATGATTTATATGAATTGATCAGGATGCTTCAAAAAATGAATGTTTCAAGGGAAGATATGGCTGATTTACTGTGTCGGGAATATAAGGACAGGTTATCGGGAAACAAACGGGAGGGATAGAAAGAATGTCAATTTTTGACTATTATAATGAAATTGGGCAGGTAAACATGAGAGGGACAAAGCAGGACTTTGTTGGCCGGATGGGGGAAAACGGGATTAAAGATATCGTAAAAGATATTTTGACGGGGAAAAATATCAGGGATTATACGGAATTTAACACTCAGAAAAGGCTTGTAAATTCTTATGCTGCATTATTGGAATTATACGCAGACTATATTGGTAAATATACGGGGGACGTTAAAAATTATGCTGATTTTGTTATGCGTGATTACATTGCCGCGGACAATGATGATAAACGAAAACTGGGTTTGTGGTTATTAGGATTGACAGGAAAGGGTCTTGACAATATTACAAGAGACAATCTGGTCGATTATCAGGCGGCATTTTCAAATTCGACGAATGAAATAATTGAGAATCTGGAGAAAAACTATGAGCCGATAACCGGATTTATTGAAATAAACGGAAAAAAACTGGATATGAGCTGGAATGCGTTTGCCTTAATGTTGATGGCAGCAGGTGCTCAGACGTTGACAATACGCGGCTCCGAAAAATCGACTAATGGGAAACTGTTTGAAAAGCTGATATTGGGTTCGCTTTTATCTGTTATGGGGTTTCAATACTGTAAGAGGCCTCCGGCTAAGATAAAGGAGGAAGAAAAAATTTTCTGGTTATCTCACATGGATGTGCATGAGAGAGAAATAGATGCAACTTTTGCATATCGCGGAAAAGCTGTCAATATTGATATCGGGTTTATCGGAAAAGGTAATCCCGAAATTACATTGGACAAGGTTTCCAGGTTTGGTTTTCAAAAGAAAATTGGCGGCATAGAACATGAAATGCAGACGATGATTATTGTTGATACTGTTGCGGCAAAAAGCGATTTATTAAATAAAGCGAAAAGGCTGAACGGATATGTGTTTCAAATGAAGAATGCCGACTGGACAATCGAATTTGCGAAGACTCTTTGTGACATTATGAAAATGGAACATGATTTGACAAAGAAAACTATGGCAGAATTAGAAGTTTATTTTTCACAAAAACTGGATGAAATAGATATAATACAATTTATTTCATAGAGGAGGCAGACAATGACAATCAAAAAGCAAAACTTCTCAACCATCTACACCTGTTTTCCCGGCGGAAAACACAAAGTACTGACAATGAGCTATGACGACGGCAAAATCTATGACCGCCGGCTGATAGCGCTTTTTAACAAATACGGCATCAAGGGAACGTTTCATATTAACGGAAACGGGCTTTTCGGCGACATGGGGCCCATGCAGCGGATTCCGTTTGCGGAAATAAAGGATTTGTACAAGGGCCATGAAGTTTCCTGTCATACTTATACCCATCCGACGATAGCGAGATGCCCGCTTTCCCAGGTGGTGCAGCAGATCATTGAGGACCGGAAAGCGCTGGAAGCGGCCTGCGGTTATCCGGTGCGCGGCATGAGTTATCCGAACGGTTCTTACAGCAGGGAAATCATGCAGATGCTTCCGGCCTGCGGCATTGAATACAGCCGCGTTGTGGGTAATACGGACGATTTCGGTTTCCCGGAGAATTATCTGGAATGGAAATCGACCTGTCACCACAGTCATAACCTGATGGAAAATGCGGAACGTTTTGCGGAATTACATAAAACGCAATACCTCTATATGATGTATGTCTGGGGCCACAGCTATGAGTTCGGAGAGGACGAAGAGGAATGGGAAAAGATGGAGAAATTCTGCGAATATATTGGCGGAAGGGACGATATCTGGTATGCTGCAAACATTGAAATCGTGGATTATATGAACGCCGCGCAGAATCTGAAATTTTCGGCGGCGGGAGATATGGTGTATAATCCGAATGCGGTTCCGGTCTTTATCAGCGTCGACGGAGACTGTAAAAAAATAGAGCCTGGAGAGACAAAGGATATTTGATTTTCTTCTCCCATAGTGATAAAATAAGGCAGAAATAACATTGATTGTAAAGGGAGGATACTATCATGGCAAAGCTTATTATCACGGTTGAAGGGGGAAAAGTGACCCAGACCCTGAACTTCCTGGACAGAAATATTAAGGATAACAGATATGTCTATGGAAACGGCAACGAGTCGGGCATTATGGAGGATCCGGAACAAATCTATGAGGATATTCCGGAGCGCGGGAGAATCAGCGATGCGTACACGGAATTGCTGGAGGCGGTGAATCTCGGTAAAGTGCAGATTACCGATATCATGCGCCGGCTTAATGAGCTGGAGAAGGAAATGGACCAGTATGAGATTCCGAAACCGGAGAGCGAGAGGGAACATGTTATTACACTGAACAATGACGATATACAGAAACTTGCCGGCAAGAGCGGCGTCGTTTCTTTTGAAACGGACAGACATATCGAAGAGGCGATAAAGAAGCTGATACATCAGTAAAAAGTTATATTGATATAAACCGATACATTGGAATGCGGCGGTATGAAAGCCGGTGCTGAATAAACAGGGAGATGCCATGGCAGGATATTTATTTGTACATTTTACCGGAGAGGAAAAAGACGGGGAGCAGATTTATTTTTCCCTGAGCAGGGATGGGCTTTTCTGGAACGATTTGAACGACGGAAGGCCGGTTCTGTATTCGAAACTCGGAACCTGCGGTGCAAGGGATCCCTTTCCGGTGAGAAGTCCCCTTGACGGCAAAATCTACCTGATCGCAACCGATCTGCGGATTGAAGCGGGAGAAGGATGGGAGGCCGCGCAGGAGCGGGGCAGCCGGAATCTGCTCGTATGGGAATCCGAAGATCTGGTTCACTGGAGTAAGGAGCGGAGCTGCGAAGTCGGTATACCGGGGGCAGGCTGTGTCTGGGCGCCGGAAGCGGTTTTTGACAGACAGGAAAATGCTTTTCTTGTCTTTTTTGCCTCCAAAACAAAGGGAGCGGAGGAAACGGAAGGAAAACATAAAATCTATGCCGCCTATACGAAAGACTTCAGGGAATTTACGGAAACGTTCCTGTACATGGAACGGGAAAACCATGTAATCGATACGACGATACTGGAAAGCGGCGGGCGGTATTACCGCATTTCGAAAGATGAAACGGAAAAACGGCTGATTCTGGAAACGGCGGACTCCCTGCGGGGAACGTTTACGCAGATCATATCGCCGACGCTTGCCGGGTTAAAGGGCGTGGAAGGGCCGGAAGGCTATCTGCTGCCGGACGGAGAGACATGGTGCCTGATCGCCGACCGTTTTATGGAAGGGACGGGGTATCTGCCGATGCTTACAAAAGATCTGGCGTCGGGAACGTTTCACATATTACGGTCCGGGCAGTATCATATGGGCAGAACGATAAAACGCCACGGTGGAATTTTGCAAATTACGGATGAAGAATATGAAAGACTGGGAGGCGCTTACGGTGCGGAAGCTGTTACTTCTTGAAGATGATATCAGTCTGGTGGACGGCCTGATCTGGTCTCTTGAGAAAAACGGATTTGAAGTGGAAGCGGCCAGAACGATTCGGGAAGCAGAAAAGCGGCTCGCCATGTGCGGGGACTTTGATCTGCTTCTTTTTGACGTGACGCTGCCGGATGGAAACGGGATTTCTTTGTGCGAGAAGCTTCGGGCCGCCGGCTGCCGGACGCCTGTCATTTTTCTGACGGCATCGGATGAAGAGACGAGCGTGATACGGGGGCTGGACTGCGGCGGAGACGATTATATGACGAAGCCGTTTAAACTGGGAGAGCTCTGTTCCCGTATCCGGGCCCTGCTGCGGCGCAGCAAGGGACAGAACGGAGAGGACGGCGTGCTGCGAAGCGGGGAACTTGCGGTAAACCTGACGGAAGGAAGAGTGCTGCTGCGGGGCGAAAGCCTGGATTTTACGGCGGCGGAGTACAGGCTTTTGTGCCTGTTTCTGACAAACAAAGGAAAGGTGCTTACAAGGAATGCGATTCTTGACAGGCTTTGGGACGGCGCCGGAAATTTTGTAGACGACAATACGCTGTCCGTATATATACGCCGTCTGCGTGAAAAACTGGAAGAAAATCCTTCCGCGCCGGAATATCTGAAGACGGTGAGAGGGGTTGGGTATAGGTGGGAAATGTGAAGAGAGGTTCTAAGGCACGCGCCCGGAGGCGTTTCGCCAAGAACTTCTACGGTTCGCAAAACCTCGAAATAAACAGGAGGCAGTTATGGAATTTTTGTATGAGAAGCGGGCCCGGGGATTTTGTATTTTTCTGGCGGCGCTCTGTATTTTACAGACGGGATTTATGGGCCTGTCGGGGCTGTTCCAAACATATGGTCTCAGAAGGGAACTGATAAAACGGGAAAAGGCGGCGGCTTCTTATCTGCTGGATAAAGAAGTGCCGCCTTCTTTGCTCGCTTCCGCGTGGAATCATACGGAAGTGACGGAGGAAGGCGAAGCGTTTATGGAAAAGATCGGGCACACGGAGCGGACGCGGAGTTATCTGCTGCTTTTGGCCGGGCAGACTTCCGGCTGGCCGCTTCTGTTTCTGACTGCGGAGGGCATTTTATTTTCTGTGGTGCTTCTTATCGGCGCCGCTGTATTTCTGCAGAAAAGAGAACGGCTTTATGAACAGGCGGAGGCGGTCGTCGCCCGGTATGCGGATGGGCGGTTCGATGCACATCTGCCGGAAGAGGGGATGGGAGCGGTTTACCGCCTGTTTGGAAAAGTGGAGCAGCTTGCGCTTTCTCTGCGGGCGAAGAGTGAATCCGAACGCAGCGCCAGAGAGTTTTTAAAGCAGATGATATCGGATATTTCCCATCAGTTAAAGACGCCGCTCGCGGCGCTTGGTCTGTATATGGAAATTATGAAAGAGGAAGCCGGGAACCCCGAAACCGTTAAAACTTTTTTATACAAATCCACGTGTTCGCTGGAACGGCTGGAGCAGCTGACATGCGCTCTCCTGAAGATGGCGCGTCTGGATACGGGGAACATTGTGTTTGAGAAACGCCGGCATTTCGTGTCGGAGATCGCAGCCCGGGCGACGGCGGAGCTGGCGGAACGGGCCGGAATGGAGGGAAAGGCGTTGATAACGGAAGGCGCGCCGGAAGAGCAGATTTTGTGTGACCTGGAATGGACAAAGGAGGCCGTTGGAAATCTCGTAAAAAATGCGCTCGATCATACGCGGGCCGGAGGGACCGTCCGGGTCGGCTGGAACCGTTCTCCGGCGCTTCTTTGGCTGACGGTGGAAGACGACGGATGCGGCATTGCGCCGGACGACATTCATCATATTTTTAAGCGGTTTTACAGGAGCAGACATTCCAGCGACAGACAGGGAGCGGGACTTGGGCTTTCGCTTGCAAAAGCCATTGTCGAAGGACAGGGCGGAACGCTGTCCGTGGAGAGCAGTCAGGGAAAAGGGAGCGTTTTTCGGATGTCTTTTCCGGCTCCGTGAAAAAGCTTACGAATCTGTAAGATAAGATTCACCGGACTGTAAGACGGCGGTGCTATACTTTCTTTATCCTATCAAAAAGCAGGGCAGAGGTAATTGCGAAACGCATTATTTCAGGACAGCAGTTGGGCAGAACAGACAAATCATAAGCAGGGTGCTGTGTCGCCGCCGGCGTTTAGAGGCCGTACTTTGGCGTCTTATGCGCCGCTGCGAGAGACAGTGCAGCGGAAGCGGCCCTGCGGTGATTGTCTGTTTTGTGCAACGGAAGCCTTTAAAAAATAGTTTCGCAATTACCTGAAAGCGGGGTATAAAGAAAGGAGAGACGTTAATTTGGAAATCTTAAAAGTTTCAAATCTGAAAAAAATTTACGGAAGCGGAGAGGCGGGCGTGGAAGCGCTGAAAGGCGTCTCCTTTTCCATGCGGAGAGGAGAGTTCGGAGCTGTCGTCGGGGCGTCCGGTTCGGGAAAGAGCACGCTGCTTAACTGCATCGGCGGTCTGGACAAAGCGGATTTCGGCAAGGTGCTGATAAACGATAAAGATATTTTTGCGATGGGAGAAAACGAAAGGACCGTTTTCAGAAGGCAGAATATCGGCTTTGTTTTCCAGGCTTTTCATCTGATCCCGGAACTGAATGTAGAGCAGAACATTATTTTTCCGCTGCTGTTAGACTACCGAAAGCCGGATAAGGAACGGGTGGAAGAAATGCTTGAGGTGCTCGGGCTGGAAAACAGACGCCGTCATCTGCCCGGACAGCTTTCCGGCGGGCAGCAGCAGCGGGTGGCCATCGGCCGGGCGCTGATCATGCGGCCGGCACTCGTTTTGGCGGACGAACCGACCGGAAATCTGGATTCCCGGAGCAGCCGGGACGTAATGGATCTGCTGTGTAAGGCATCTTGCCATTATCAGCAGACGGTGCTGATGATTACCCACAACATGAATCTGACTTTATCGGCGGACCGTGTCTTTCAGGTGACGGACGGAGAACTGGAAGAGTTGGGGAACGTTGGGAAAGGAGCATCACCGTTATGATGGAAAAGAATGCGATGAAACATTATCTGGATCTGGTTCCGATTTCGGCCGGGTGCCACCGGAAGCAGAACCGGATGACGAGGCTCTGCATTGTGCTCGCCGTTTTTCTCGTCACGGTCATTTTCAGCATGGCGGATATGGAGATGCGGTCGCAGATGGTGCAGGCCGTCAAAAGCGACGGAAAATGGCATGCGGGATTTTTGTTAAGCGACGAGCAGACGGCGCTGCTCGCGGCGCGGCCGGAAGTGGAAAAAACAGCGCGTTACGGCGCTTTGAATTATCATTTGGAGGAAGGATATCAAATAGAAGGAATCGAAACGGGCGTCTGCGGATTTGACAAAGAACTGTTGGAACTGTATCCGGCCGCGGAAATCGTAGAAGGGAGTTTTCCGGAGAACGAAGCGGAAGCGGTCATGAATCAATCCGCCGCGCAAAGGCTCGGCGTGGGAATCGGAGACACGGTCACGCTGACGACGCCGGAGGGAGATATCCTGCCCTATCGGATAACCGGCATATCTGCCGAAACAGCGCTGACGGCGAGAAATGACGCATGTGTCATATATATAAATACGGATGGTTTCGGGAGGCTGTATGAAGAGGATATGAGCAATGCGAAAGAGCTGGTTACTTTTGTGACATTTCGTTCTTTCTGCAATATTCAGGAAGCGATCGAAGAGATCAGCGTACGGTTCGGGCTGGAACCGGGAGCGGTGCGGCAGAATGTCAAAGTGCTCGCGCTCATGTTTCAGAGCCGGGATTCGTATATGATGCAGTTTTATTTTGTGGCGGTGGTTCTGGCGGCATTGGTCATGGTGGCGGGCATTTTGATGATCGCTTCCAGCATGAACAGCAGTATTGCACGCCGAACGGAATTTTTTGGCATGATGCGCTGCCTGGGGGCGACGGGAAAGCAAATCGTCCGGTTTGTGAAAAAAGAGGCGCTTGGCTGGTGCAAAACCGCAATTCCCGTGGGAGTTTTTGCCGGAGCTGCCGTGACATGGATATTATGCGGGATGCTGCGTTTTTTAAGTCCCGGACTGTTTGAAGGGATGCCCGTTTTCGGCATCAGTTATCCGGGGCTTTTGACGGGAGGAGTCGTCGGACTTGTTACCGTTTTGCTGGCGGCCGGAGCGCCTGCCAGACGGGCGGCGGAAGTATCGCCTCTGACAGCCGTGTCAGGAAATGCGGGAACGGTGCAGGCGGCAAAAAAAGCCGCGGACACACGGTTCTTCAAGGTGGATACGGCGCTCGGCGTGCACCATGCTGCGGGGAGCAAAAAAACACTTTTTCTGGTGAGCGGTTCTTTTGCTTTCAGCATCATTTTATTCCTGTCTTTCAGCGTGGTCATCGATTTCATGAACCATGCGCTGACGCCGATGAGAGCTTCGGCACCGGATTTCTTCGCATATCGTGAAGACGGTTCCAACGGCATTCCAAAAGAGCTTGTGGAACAGATCGAAACATATCCGTGCGTAAAGCGGGCGTTCGGAAGAAGCAGTCTGACATTTTCCGTGTCAGAAGAAGGAGAAGAAATGCTGCTTACGGTGATTTCTTATGACGCACAGCAGCTTCAATGGGCCAAAAAGGATTTGCTGGAAGGAAGCTTTCAGGATGCGTGCGGAGGAAAAGGCCTGCTCTTAGCGTTTCGCGAAGGCGGCCTGATGTCCGCCGGAAGCAGCATTGCGTTGCCTGCTGCGGCATCTCCTGCGGAAGACGGCGGGCCGGATTCGGAAGAAAAGACGAGAGAAGTTACCATTGCCGGAATCCTCGGAAGCGTGCCCTTTTCTTACGGAAGGAATAAAAGCACTGGCAGCGGGGAAAGAATCGCGGTCTGTTCCGAAGAACTGTTTGCGGAATTGTTCGGCGAAAGCGGTTATACGGTCGTCGATATCCAGTTTAAGGCCGGCGTCACCGACGAAGAAGTACAAACGATCCGCCGGATGATCGAACGCAGCTGCGGGGAGGGCCTGGCTTTTTCCGACAGAAGAATCGAAAACCGCGAGACGAAAGGGGCGGGATACTCCATGGCGCTTTTTATGTATGGTTTTCTTGCGGTCATTACCCTGATTGCCTTCTTTAACATTGTGAACTGCATTGCCATGAGCGTATCCGCAAGAATGCGGGAATACGGGGCAATGCGGGCTGTCGGGATGACGGTGCGTCAGCTGAACAGGATGGTGCGGGGCGAGGCGGTGACCTATCTGTTTTTCGGCGTCCTGCTGGGATGTATGGCCGGAATGCCGCTCAACAGACTTCTGTTTACTTCCCTTGTTACTTCCAGATGGGGTGATGCCTGGGCTTTGCCCGGGAAAGAACTGCTTTTTATCCTGTTCGTGATGGCGGTATCCGTATATTGGGCGGTCCGGGGACCGGCCAAACGGATTCGCGAACTGACCGTCGTGGACACGATCGGAACGGACTGACCGCATTGTCTGTTGACAACATTCCGTGAAAGATTTATACTGATCATCAGATACCTTCCGTGGACGGGACGCGTGTTTTCCTGTCCGCTGAAGGTAACAATCTATGAAGTCCCGCAGTCTTGCGGAGGGGAAAATCTATTGAACGTCACGAAATCGCACATCGGAGAATATCTGTCTGAAATTCATGCGTCCGTCAGAAACGGAAACTATCAGATCGCATCCCGTTACAAAAATATGGATATGTACATAGATTATATCTTTACGGAAAAAGACGCCGAAAAGCTGCTTCTTGCCCTGCGGCCGGAAGACTTCTCGCAGGCGGTGCGGAATATGCACCCCGGACATGCGGAAGAGGTTTTGTATGTCTTTGGAAAAGAGACGGAACTTCTGCCCCGGTTCGGCGGCAGAGCGGAGAACGTCCCTTTTTATCTGAAGCTGAACAAACTGGCAGGTCCGTATGTCATTGTGATTTCCATGCACAGACAGGAAACGCCGCTGCTTTATCCCTTTAAAGACTGTGCCATAGTGTGAAGCGGTTTTCCGGGCGGTCAAAGAACGCCCGCTGAGAAATCTGACACTTTACAATCAGGATTTGAGACGCCGCGAAAGGAGGGAATACCGTAAAGATGAAGGAGGGAACACAGTTTTGTACAGCATGCGGAAAGGAAATGCCGTATTATATGCGAAATGTCACGATTTGCAGACCGATCAGGGGAAAAGAACATATCTTTGAGATGGCGGCGGCTTTTTGTGACGGATGCGGGGAAGCCGTCAGTCCGCCGGGGCTTTTTGACGGCAATGCGGCGTGGATAGACAGGCAGTACCGGGAGAAAGAGAGGATTGCCGGGGCGGAAATGATAAGTGAGCTGACGGCGCTTTATCGAATTGACGGGATATCGCTGTTGTATGCGCTTGGATTCGAAGAAACGGAGGCGGCCGGATATCTTGCGGGACAGATGCTTTCCGCAGAGAATTCGGATGTCATCCGAAAAGCGCTGGAGTCTCCCGCCTTTATGATGGAGAAATTGAGGAAAAACCGGGAGAGAATCGGCGGGCCGGCATTTGGAACGGCCATGTGTGCCGGAAGAGAGCGCAGGCATTTTCTGGCTTTGTCCGAAAAAATGCGGCAGGTAATTTATTATCTCCTGAAAAAGACCGCTGGGGTTACGCCGCTTACTTTGCAGAAAATGCTGTATTTTACACAGGGGCTGCATATGGCGCTGCATGGCCGTGAATTGTTTTCGGAAGACTGTCAGGCATGGGCTCATGGGCCGGTGTATAAAGAAGTTTACGGCCTTTTTCGGGATTTTCACAGTCAGCCCATTCAGGAACCGGGATTTTTTTCTTACTTTATGCCCGGGAAAGGAAACGGCGGGCTTTCCGGCGGCGAGAAAAAAGTGATCGATCAGGTTGCGGAAGCGCTGCGCATTTATGACGGGAAGACACTGGAAAAGGTTACGCATGAGGAAGCGCCCTGGAAAGAAGCCCGCGCCGGCTGCCTGCCGGGCCAGCGTTCCGGCGCGGTGATTGCCAAAGAGTCCGTCAGAGTCTATTTTGTGGCTGCGGCTTCCAGATATGATTTTACGTCGTTCGAAGGGATCAGGAACTATATTGAAAGCAGGTTATCCGTGGACGGAGAAGATATGCTTTGAGAATATATAGCCATAAATTGATATTTATTTAGAAAAAAGTAGAAAATTTCTCTTTAATTTGATATAATATTAGCAAATATGTGTCAGTGTGCTGCCCGGCACATATATACCATTGACATCTCGGTAAGGCATAAGCGAGTTGTTCACGATGAGGGGTAGTGCAGAAATGAGGAATTTATGCAGAAAGAGAAAAAGGAAGAAAAAAATTATTGAAGCAGCAGGGAACCGGCAAAAAAGCGGGTGGATTTGTCAGCATTGAGAAAAAGATTTCCTTTCGGTTCGGGCAGACGATACTGATCTGCTGTATCGTTTTGGGCGTAGTTACTTCTGTTTTGAGCTATATTTCATCCATCAGCGCCATTTCTGAGACGATCAATAATACATCCGATGTGGCGGCGGACTATGTGGCGGCAGCGCTGGAGAAGTATATTGCGGTCGCTTATGAAACAGGCAGTATCGCACGGCTTGCGGATCCGGAAAGAGCGGTGGAGGACAAGGCAGCTATTCTGAATCAGAGAATTAACGATCACGATTTTGACGGCGGATTCCTTCTGGACAGCAGCGGAATCGACGTCATTACCGGAACGGATCTTTCCGACCGGGATTATTTTAAAGAAGCGATGAAGGGAAATACATATGTTTCCACGCCGGCCTACAGCGAGGTTACGAAGAGCGTATCTTATGCGGTTTCCGCGCCTTTATGGGAAGACGGCGTTCCGGGAACGACGCCGGTGGGGGCGGTCGTATATGTCCCGAACGGAGAGTTTTTGAACGATATTATGCGTTCCATCAAAGTCGGGGAAGGCGGGACCGCGTTTATGATTGACGCCAACGGCATTACGATTGCGGACATCGATTCGACGCTCGTCGGCGTGGAGGACAGTATCGCGCTGGGAGATACGAATCCGAAACTGAAGGATTACAGTGCGATCTGTAAGAAAATGGTTGCCGGCGAAAACGGAACGGGCACTTATTCATACGGCGGCAAGACAAAAGTCGTGGCATATTCGCCGATTCCGGATATGAACGGATGGAGCATCGGCGTTGCGGCAGTAAGGAATGAATTTCTGGGAATGTTCTTCTTATCGCTGGTGATTACGGTTTTGATTGTCGTTATCTTTACGGTAATTGGCATCAGAAACGGCATCAGGCTTGGCAGGAATGTGGTAAAACCGATTAAAGTTGTCGTAGAGCGTCTTGAACTGCTTGCGGCGGGCGATCTTCATTCGGACACGCCTGTGCCGGAGGAAAATGACGAAACGGCGACTCTGATGGACAGTCTGGCGGAAACCATTCAGGATTTGAAAATTGTTATTTCCGAAATCGACGGTCATCTGGCGGAATTGTCGGACGGAAACTTTTTAATTAACGTAAACGATGATTTTAAAGGAGATTTCGCGCAGATCAGCACATCTTTCCGCGGCATCATAGACGCTTTGAGTTCTGCGATGAGAGACATTGACGGCAATGCGGAAAGCGTACAGAAAGGCGCGACCGATCTGGCCGGTGCATCTCAGACGCTTGCCGAAGGCGCGACCGATCAGGCGAGCGCGATCGAAGAACTGACGGCGACCATTACGGATATTTCCGAAAAAATTTATGTGAACGCCCAAAATGCGGAGAAAGCGAGATCGATTGTTTCGGATATGAACGATCAGATCATCGTCAGTAACGAACATATGAAGAAAAATACGGAAGCGATGGATAAAATCCGGGCGGCTTCCGATAAGATCGCCGAAATCATCGGCAGCATTGAGGAAATTGCGGACCAGACGACGCTCCTCGCATTAAACGCTTCGATCGAAGCGGCAAGAGCGGGCGAAAACGGAAGAGGTTTTGCGGTTGTTGCGACACAGGTCGGCGTGCTTGCGGAACAGAGTTCGGAAGCGGCAAGAAATACGAAAGACCTGATTCAGAATGCGATTGCGGCGGTAGAAGAGGGCATACAGCTGGCAAACTCTACGGCGGAATCTCTGCTTGCAGTTGTGGATAATGCGAGGATTGTCAATGACTCCATGACGGAAATTGCGGAGGCGTCCGATAATCAGGCGCTTGCGGCGGCACAGATTACGGAAGGAATCAACCAGATCGCCGGCGTTGTGGAATCCAATTCCGCAACATCCCAGGAAAGCGCGGCGGCGTCCGAAGAACTTTCGAGTCAGGCCGATATGCTCAAAGAGCTGGTCGGAAGATTCCGGTATGAAAGCTGAGCCGGGTGCAGCGGATATACAGGGCTATGCAGAAACGCATAGCCCTGTACGATTTTTATCAGAAAAACAAGTTTACGAATCGTGGAGGAAAGTGCATTGCAGGAAAGCAGGCTGTTCAAAATCTTATATTATCTGCTCGAAAAAGGGCGTGCCACGGCCCCCGAACTGGCGGAAAAATTTGAAGTTTCCGTCAGGACGGTCTATCGGGATATCGATGCGCTGAGCGGCGCCGGCATACCGGTTTATACGGAATCCGGAAGACGGGGCGGTATTTACCTGATGAATCATTTTATTCTGGACAGGGCGGTATTGTCGGACGGGGAAAAGATGGAAATTCTGTCGGCGCTGCAAACCGCGGGCGCGGCCGGGATCGCGGACGGAAAGACGGCTCTTGAAAAACTTTCGGGGCTTTTTCGGATACGGCCGGAAAACTGGTACGAGGTAGATTTTTCCAGGTGGGGCAGTCAGACGGGGGATAACGAAAAGTTTGAAATGCTGAAAACGGCGGTGATATCCCATAAGCGTGTGGAGATTCTCTATGTGGGAACGAACCGGGAGAAAAAGAAAAGAAGGGTTGAGCCTCTGAAACTGCTGTATAAGTCGCGGGCCTGGTATTTGCGTGCCTGGTGTACGGAGAAAGAGGCGTTCCGCCTGTTTAAGCTGAACCGCATTCTGGAATGGAGGCTTTTGGATGAGACCTTTCATCCGGAGATATATACGGAAACGGAAGCCGGGCCGCAGCATACCGGTATTCCGGACAGGGATGATGCGCAGAAAACGGATCTTTGGTCCGTATCGGACAGAGCATCTTCCTGCAATGCGGAGCCGCCACAGGTCATTCTTACGTTTTCGGCCGATGCGGCATACAGGGTTTATGATGAATTTGATGAAAGCAATATCGAAGAACTGCCGGACGGCCGGCTGCGTACTGCGGCTCCGATGCCCGATGACGAATGGCTCGTCGCATTTCTTCTCTCCTTCGGCTGTCATGTCGAAGTGGAAGAACCGGCCTATCTGAAAGCGGTTCTGGCAGACCGGGCAATGAAAATATACAGAATGAATGCCGCAGACGGGCGGGAACTGCCCGGGACGGCAACGTAAATGGCATAAAATCGAATATCATGATAAAACATGACATATGATGTCGGTATTTTCGGCGTATGATAAATAAAAAAAACGATGATTTCTCCCGGTCCCCGGGCGGAATCGATTTCAGGCATCGGAAAGGAGAAAATACCATGTCAAGACCACAGTCAAAACCGGCTCTGCTTACCGCAGCGGCACAAAATTATGAGGCATTAAACGCATTTATCGAATCCATGACGGACAAAGAGCTGGAAACGCCCTTTGATTTTACCAAAATGAAAGCAAAAAGCGAGGCGCACTGGGCCAGGGATAAAAACCTGAGGGATGTGCTGATTCATCTCTATGAGTGGCACCGCCTTCTGATCGACTGGGTGAAGGCCAATCAAAAAGACGGAGAACAGGAAGCGCATTCGGGTGAAAAACAAGTTATACCGTTTCTTCCGGCGCCTTATAACTGGAGGACTTTCGGCGCAATGAATGTGGAATTCTGGAAAAAACATCAGTGCACTTCACTGGAAGAGGCCGGGAAGATGCTGGAGGAATCCCACCGGGAGGTCATGTCGCTTGCGGAAAACTTTACGAACGAAGAACTTTTTAACAGAGGCGCATTCCCCTGGGTCGGAAACAATGCGCTCGGATCCTATTTTGTATCAAATACTTCGAGTCATTATGACTGGGCGTTGAAGAAGCTGAAGGCGCACAGGAAGAATTGTAAACAGCTGTAAGGCGGACAGTGGAAGACTGTCCACAGGTTTTCCGGAGGAGGTTCGGAATCCGTTCCTGTAAAATCGCGAATGGCAATCGTAAATGATAGCAAATAATATGTGAATAAAATAACAGGGAGGCTTGACAAATTCAGAGTTTTTTTGATATTATAAAAAAGTCGTGGAAGGGACAATGGCGTTACCTTGCGTAATGCCAACGTTCTTTTCTTTTTCATACTTCTCTGTTTTATGTATTTCCGCAATATATTATAGCAAATGCTGAATTTAAAATTTTCAACGATTGAATTGAATGTCTGCGAAAGCGAACAGAAGGTTGTAAGATGATTATAGAAAGCCCGGCATGAGCTTTCTATTTTATTCAAAAAGGAGACTTTAGTATGGTAAAGTATATTACAAAACGGATATTACTTGCGATTGTGACAATCTGGGCGGTTGGTACGCTTACCTTTTTCCTGATGAATATGGTGCCGGGAGGGCCGTTCCTTTCGGAAAAGGCAATCAGTCCCCAGGCACAGGCGGCGCTTGAGGCAAAATACGGCCTGGATAAGCCTCTGATGGAGCAGTATCTGACTTATATGTCGGATGCGCTGCACGGAGATTTCGGCGACAGCCTGAAACAGAGGGGCCGTACCGTTATGTCGATTATCATCATGAAATTCCCTGTTTCGGCAAGGGTCGGCGGCATTTCGGTGCTCGTGGCATTGTGTATCGGCATTCCGTTCGGCTGTATGGCGGCCTTAAAGCGCGGGAAATTTCTGGACAGCCTGCTCAGTGTCATTTCTACATGCGGTATTGCGGTTCCGAGCTTCGTTATCTGCACATTGCTGATGTATATTTTCGGTGTGAATCTGAAGCTTCTTCCGACGATGGGGCTTTCGAGCTGGAAGCATTATATTATGCCTGTCATTGCGCTTTCTTTTTACCCTTCTGCATATATTATGAGACTGATGCGTTCGTCCATGCTGGATGTGCTGGAACAGGATTACATGCGCACGGCGAAAGCCAAAGGTGTGGCGGGTTTCTGGATTTTATTCAAACATGCTCTGAGAAATGCGATTCTTCCGGTCGTTACATATGTCGGCCCAATGTTAGCCTATACGGTAACGGGAAGTTTCGTTGTAGAGAAGATTTTCGTTATTCCGGGACTTGGCGGAGAGTTCATCGGCGCCATCAACGGAAGAGATTATACATTAATTATGGGAACGACGATTTTCCTTGCTACGCTGATTATCATCATGAACGTGGTAGTGGATATCGTTTATAAATTAGTAGATCCCCGTATTAAATTGAAATAAGGAGCAGAAGCAGACTATGAAGCAGAATCCATTGAGTTTTCAGTTAAAACTAAATCCGGAAGATTTTCTTCCGGCGACAGAAGAGGAAAAACAGAGCCAGATTATCATGCGCGAAAGCGTCAGTTTCTGGAAAGACGGTGTGCGCCGTTTCGTGAAGAACAAGGTGGCAATGGTGAGTCTCGTCGTCATTGTTCTTGTAATGATTTTCTCTTTTATCGTCCCGGCTTTTTATCCATACAGCTATAAAGAACAGATCAAAGGGGCCAATCATCTCGGGCCGATGGAGTATTCAGAAGAAGAACAGGCGAGAATTGATGCGGGTGAAAACGTGTTTCCTCATATATTCGGAACGGATAATCTGGGGCGTGACTACGCAATCCGTGTCATGGTGGGAAGCCGTATATCCCTGTTAGTCGGTCTGATTGCAACGGCGATTATTCTGGTCATCGGTTCTCTGTACGGTTCCATCGCGGCGTTTTTCGGCGGATGGGTCGATCTGATTATGATGCGTATCGTGGATATCATTTATACGATACCCGATATTTTGCTGATTGTACTTTTATCCTTTGCGCTTAAAGCGCCTCTTACCAGTCTGGAGTCGGTTCCCGGATTCGGCTGGGTCCGCACGGTGGGCAATAATCTGATCAGTATTTTTATCGTATTCGCGCTGCTTTACTGGGTCGGCATGGCGCGTATGGTCAGAAGTCAGATTCTGACGTTAAAAGAAAGCGAATATGTTACGGCGGCGAGAGCGCTCGGCGTCGGCAACGGTAAGATCATCAGAAAGCACCTTCTGACGAACTGTATCGGTACGTTGATTGTAACGACAACTCTGCAGATTCCGTCTTCTATTTTTACGGAAAGTTTCCTGAGCTTCCTGGGTATGGGCGTAGCTGTTCCGCTGCCTTCACTCGGAAGTCTTGCAAGCGCTGCCTTAAACGGTATTAATACGTATCCTTATCTGCTTTTTATTCCGGCTGCTTTGATCAGCTTGATTATCCTGAGCTTTAACCTGCTCGGCGACGGACTCAGAGATGCGTTTGACCCGAAATTAAAACATTAGGAAAGGCGGTTAAGAACATGGCAGAATATCTCGTTGACATACAAAATGAACGACTTTCTTTCTTCACTCCCGTAGGGGAGGTGAAGGCGCTTAACGATGTTTCCATCCGGTTAAAGGAAGGCGAAGTGCTCGGCATCGTAGGCGAAAGCGGTTCCGGTAAGTCCGTAACGGCATACAGTCTGATGGGACTGACCGCGCATCCGGGTAAACTGGTCGGCGGAAGTCTTTATTTCAACGGACATCAGATCGAGAAGATGTCGGAGAAGGAAATGCGTAAGATTCGCGGAAATGAAGTGTCCATTATTTTCCAGGACCCCATGACGAGCCTGAACCCTGTTTATACGATCGGCAATCAGATTATGGAAGCGATTCTGCTCCATACGGATAAAAAGAAAGCGCAGGCGAGGGAGAGAGCCAAAGAACTGCTTGAGTTAGTCGGCATCAATGAACCGGAGAAGCGGTTGAAACAGTATCCGCATGAGCTGTCCGGCGGTATGCGTCAGAGGGTTATGATTGCGATTGCGCTGGCCTGCGAGCCCAAACTGCTGATCGCGGACGAACCGACGACTGCGCTGGACGTGACGATTCAGGCGCAGATTCTGGAATTGATGATGGAATTAAAAGATAAACTGGGAATGGCAATCATCATGATCACGCATGATCTCGGCGTGGTAGCGAGCATGTGTGAGAGAATTGCGGTTATGTATGCGGGCAAAATCGTGGAATACGGCACGGCGGAAGATATTTTCTACCGGCCCAGACATCAGTACACGAAGGGCCTGATTCGCTCCATTCCGAGACTGGATACGAAAGAGCATGAAAGACTGATTCCGATCGAAGGAACGCCGATCGATCTGCTGAATCCGCCGAAGGGATGTCCGTTCGCACCAAGATGCGAGGAGTGCATGAAAATCTGTCTGAGAGAAATGCCTCCGGTGACCAGTTTCGGAGAAATCCATTATACCCAGTGCTGGCTGAACCAGAAGGAGGAAATGGAGAAAGGAGCCGCAAATGAGTGAGAAATTAGTTCAGGTAGAGCATTTACGCCAGTATTTTTCGGCGGGTGGTATCGGAAAATATAAAAAATACGTTCAGGCGGTAGATGATGTTTCTTTTGACATCTATAAAGGAGAAACGCTTGGACTGGTAGGCGAGTCCGGCTGCGGAAAGACGACGACAGGCCGTACCCTGCTGCGGTTATACGAACCGACAGGGGGGCGTTTTGTATATGACAATGATGTCATTTTTGATGTAGAGAAAAAGCAGTATGCAAAGATGCTTCCTTACCGGAAAAAGATGCAGATTGTTTTTCAGGACCCTTATGCGAGTCTCGATCCCCGTATGACGATCGGTGATATTGTCGGAGAGGCGATCGACACGCACAAGATGGCTGCGAATAAAAAGGAAAGATATGATATTATTATAGAAATGTTACAGCGCGTCGGACTCAATTCCGAGCATGCGAACCGCTATCCCCACGAATTTTCCGGCGGACAGAGACAGCGTGTGGGTATTGCGAGAGCGCTTGCGGTAAGGCCCGAGTTCATTGTCTGTGACGAACCGATATCGGCGCTGGATGTTTCCATTCAGGCGCAGGTTATCAATATGTTTGAAGATTTACAGGAAGAGATGGGGCTGACTTATCTGTTTATTGCCCATGATCTTTCCGCCGTAAAACATATTTCCAACAGAATCGGCGTTATGTATCTGGGAAGGATGGTGGAGCTTGCCGACAGCTATGAGCTGATTACGAGGCCGCTGCATCCCTATACGAAGAGCCTGATTTCCGCGATCCCGATTGCAGATCCGAAAACGGCAAAAGAAAGCCAGCGTATCGTGCTGGAAGGAGATGTGCCGAGTCCGTTAAATCCGCCTTCCGGATGTCGATTCCGCACGAGATGTCCGTATGCGGATGAAAAATGCGCGGCAGAGGTTCCGGCGTGGCGTGAACTGGAAAAAGGACATTTTGCGGCGTGCCACCATATTGACAAGTGTAATTAAATGTGGTAAACCGATATAGGCGGTGATCATTCACAGTCTGTATTGTTTTATAAAAATTTTAAGAGGAGGAAACATTATGAAAAAAAGAGTAATTGCGCTCTTTCTGGCAGCTACGATGGTTCTTGGCCTGACAGCCTGCGGCGGCGGTGACAACACGAACGCGCCGGCAGCGGACAACACACAGACCGCGGACAATACGGCAACAGACGGAGCAACAGCCGACACACAGACAACGGACACACAGACAACGGACACAAACACAGATGCAGCAGCGGATACAACAGCTGCGGGGGGGAGTAAAATTCTTTCCGTTCAGGTAGGTCCTGACCCTGAGACAATTGATCCTGCGCTGAACAGTGCGGTAGACGGCGGTAACATGTTACTGCATTCCTTTGAGTGTCTTTTGACAGTAGACCAGGAAGGCAAGCTTGCACCCGGTCAGGCTGAATCTTGGGAAACAAGCGACGACGGTCTTGTATGGACATTCCATTTAAGAGATGGCCTGAAATGGTCTGACGGTTCCGATTTAACGGCGAACGATTTCGTTTACAGCTGGAAGAGAGTATGCGACCCTATGGTAGCGGCTCCTTATGCTGAGACGGTACTCGGCATGGTAGAAGGTTACGAAGAGGCAATCGGAGGTAACCTGGATGCACTGAAAGTAGAAGCAACGGATGACAAGACGCTTGTAGTGACCCTGTCAAGCCCCTGCTCTTTCTTCGGCAGTCTTGCGGCATTTGCAACACTGAGCCCTGTTCAGCAGGCAGCGGTGGAAACAAACGGCGATGCATGGGCAACCGCAGCAGAAACTTATGTTTGTAACGGACCTTTCTACATTTCGGAGTGGGTACCCGGTTCTTACATCATGATGAGCAAGAACACCAACTACTGGAATGCGGATGCAATCAAACTTGACGGTATCAAATGGAACCTGATTGAGGATTCGAACGCGGCATACAGTGCATATCAGACAGGTGAAGTCCTGATGATCAAAGACGTTCCGACTGAGGAAATTCCTTCCCTCTCCGGAAGCTCTGATTTCTATGTAGATCCGATTATCGGTACGTATTATCTGAGCGTTAATACACAGAGAGAAGCTTTCACCGATCCGAATGTGCGTAAGGCATTAAGCCTCGCAATTGACCGTGAGTACGTTGCAAATACTTTGATGCAGGGAACTTACTCTCCGGCAAGCAACTTCATGGGTCCCGGCTGGATTGATACGGACGGAAGCCAGTTCATCGACAACGCAAACGGCGGAAATCCTTATATCGATACGACAGCTCACGAAGCAAACGTTGAAGAAGCAAGAAGACTGTTGGAAGATGCCGGTTATCCGAACGGAGAAGGATTCCCTTCCATCGCTTATACTACGAACGATGCGGGCTACCACAAAGTAGTTGCTGAGTATTTACAGCAGGCATGGGCTGAGATCGGCATCGATCTTCAGGTAGAAATCGTTGAATGGCAGAGCTTCACACCGATGAGACGTAACGGCGAATATGATACAGCCCGTAACGGCTGGGTAGGAGATTACAGCGATCCTTCCAATATGTTAGACCTGCTTTACTCTACAAACGGTAACAACGACGGTAAATTCGTCAATGCAGAATATGATGCGGCTATGGACATTGCAAGGACAACGCTGGATGCTGCAGAACGTTCTGAAGCGCTTCATAAAGCAGAAGATATCCTGATGGAAGAAGCTGGATGTATTCCGGTAGCTTACTACAATGACTTCTGGTTACAGAGCGACAAGATTACAGGCTCCTGGCATTCACCTTACGGCTACTGGTTCTTCATGTACGCAGACATCGCTGAATAAGCGGTTTGTGAAATGAGCCGAACCTGTAAACCACAGGGAAACAGCTGCAGTAATGAAATATAAGTAACAACAGGGCAGATACGGCACGATGCTGTATCTGCCTTTTTGCTCCGACTAAGAGAATGCGCCAGCATTCTCATAATCGCCGCCGCCGGGTTATACGGTTTTATAAGGAGCGTTAAGCGAAGGGAGAGTAGCAGAAGGGTCAAAATGGTCGTTTTTGCATAGTTTGTGAAATATACTGCTTAGAATGCTTTGTCATATTATCCTATAATGAAGTAACGACTAGCGGAGAAATGTACAATATTAACAAAAACTGCTATGTAATGTTAAGGGAGGATGATTTTTATGGCAAACGGCAAGATGTCCGCGCGGGCTCCGAAAGCGGGGAATACGTGGAGAAACGCTTTTAAGCGCGACTGGCAGCTTTATATGTTATTACTGGTGCCTCTGGCATTGGTATTTCTGTTCAGTTATGCTGCGTATCCGGGACTGCGGATGGTATTTATGAACTACAAACCCGCGAAAGGCTATGCGGGCAGCGAATGGGTAGGACTCGAGATTTTTCAGAAAATATTTAAAGACGCGGATTTCCTGCGCGCGCTGCGAAATTCTCTCGTCTTTAACTTTCTGGATTTGATTGTCGGAACACCGATACCGATTTTCCTGGCATTGCTGTTGAATGAACTGCGTTATCCAAAGTTCAAGAAGGTATCACAGACGATTCTTTATCTGCCTCATTTCCTGTCATGGGCGATTATCGGTAGTGTTGCTTACCAGCTTTTTAAGCCGAGCAGCGGTCTGATCAACGTTCTGATTACGAACATGGGAGGGGAATCGGTACCTTTCATAACGGAGAAATGGCACTGGGCCGTTACCTATCTGCTTGTCGGCGTATGGCAGACAATGGGATGGGGAACCATTATGTATCTGGCAGGTATAACGAGTATCAGCGGTGAACTTTATGAAGCGGCCATGATTGACGGCGCCGGAAGATGGAAAAGGATGTGGCATATTACGCTGCCGGGTATCAAACCGACGATCATTACGCTTCTGATCATTAACTTGGGCCGTGTTATGAACAGTAACTATGAGCGTCTGGCTGTTTTTGGAAACTCGCAGGTAAGAGATTTCCAGTATCAGCTTGCAATTTACATATATGAGAAGGGTCTTGGCAATCTGCAGTTCTCGATGGCGACTGCGGTAGGTCTTTTCCAGTCCGTAATCGGCGTTATACTGGTGCTTTTAGCTGATAAATTCGCGAAGATGCTTGGCGAAGAAGGTTTGCTGTAAGGAGGGGATGGAGATGGCTAAGAATAAAGAAATCAATACCGAAGAAATAACACCCGATGGCAGCCGTGCCATTAATAAATTCCGCGTCAGCGATGCGCTGATCATGATTCTGCTTGGACTTTTGTGTCTGACCTGTATTTTACCGTTTATCTATCTGGCGGCGAAGTCGATTTCCAGCAACAATGCGGTACTGGCAAAACAGGTGTATCTGATACCGAAAGATATTACATTTGATGCCTATGTATCCCTGTTCAAGGATGGTTCAATGGTGAAATCCATGGGATTCAGCGTACTCGTAACAGCAATTTTTACAGCGCTCGGCATGGTAGCATGTACCTGTGCGGCGTATCCGTTGTCCAAGAAGAGGCTGAAAGGTAAAACGGCGTTTACATTTTTGCTTATGGTACCAATGTATTTCACAGCCGGTCTGATTCCGTCTTATCTGCTGTTTAAGGATATGAAACTCCTGGATACGATGTGGGTTCTGATCTGGCCTCTGATTTATTCGCCTTACAACATGCTGATTATGAAGACTTATTTACAGTCAACCATACCGGACAGTCTGGAGGAATCGGCATTTCTTGACGGTGCGTCGAATTTACAGATTTTGTGGCATATCGTAATGCCGCTTTCCAAACCGATCATTGCGACGCTGTCCCTGTTCTACGCGGTAGGACGCTGGAACGCATATGCCGATAACCAGTATTATATCAGAACCGATTCCCTGAAGATGGTTCAGTATAAACTGTACCAGATGGTCGCTTCGGCAACGGAAGCGCAGACGACGACACTTTCGGAAGCGGCGGCCGTAACGAGTACCCCGGAGGTGCTTCAGGCAGCATCCATCATGTTCGTTACGATACCGATCATTATCATCTATCCTTTCTTACAGAAATACTTTGTAAAGGGAGCAATGGTAGGAGCGGTCAAAGGTTAAAAATCGGAGAATGACATCAGTTTATGATAGTCTTCCGCGTCAGGCGGTTGAACTATAGATTAAATTTTATTTCAAGAAGGAGGAAATATTATGAAGAAGAACGTTCTTCAAAAAGTATTGGTATTCGCCCTTACGGGTGCGATGGCAATGGGAATGCTCAGTGGTTGTGGAAACAGCGGATCTGATACATCCAATACGTCAGATACACAGACGACGACTGACAGCACGGCAGCAACAGATAACAAAGAAACAGACAACAGTACTGCAGCAGACACGACAACGGATGCTGCGGCAGACACAGCAACAGACACAGAGCCTGCAGCGGATACGAGTGCGGCGGGTGTTGACGGTTATGAAGCTTTTGCCGACAACGTAACATTGAAAGTAGCCGTATATGACAGAGGTGTTGAAGGCGTACCGACCGTTAATGACAACTACTGGACCAAATGGGTTCAGGAGAATTTCGGTGACAAGTACAATATTACGGTTGAATACGTGCCGATTACAAGAACCGATGTTATGACAGACTATGCGCTTCTTGCAGCAGCAGACGATCTGCCGACCATCCTGATGGAATATGACTATCCGAAGGTTGCTCAGTGGGCTAACGACGGATATCTGACCACTTATGATCTGGATGCGTTCGCACAGGTTGCACCTACTTATTATCAGAGAATGGTAGACCTTAACCAGATTCCTTATACGCAGATGGGCGGCGAGACATATTTCGCACTGGCTGAAAGACCGTACTACAACACAACTTATACGTACCAGAACTTTGTACGTCTTGACTGGTTAAAAGAAGTTGGTTATAACGAAGTGCCCAAGACTTATGACGATATGGTAGATGCTCTGACCAAGATTAAAGAAGCCGGTCTTTGCGACTATCCGGGCAGCCCGATCGTAGCAAACAAAATGGTAGCGGTTGGCGCAGATACGCAGAACTATGGTTTCAGAAGCTATCCTCTGAATGAGGAAGAGTGGGTAATGTACGGCGATTACAACGTTGTACCGATGAACTGGGAGCCTACCAAGAAATATCTGCAGACGGCTAACGAACTGTACAACCTCGGTATCACAAATCCTGAATACTATATCACAGACGATGAAACATGGAAAGCAAACTTCATCAATGGTAAAGCATTCAATTACAGTCAGTACATTTCCGCAAACATGGATTTCCTCAATTCCTTCTATGAGAACAATCCGGATGCAGAGCTGGCAATCGTTCCCGCTGATGCGGAATACGCTGGTTCTTACGGATATCGTACGGATAACCCGTTTGGTATGATCATCTGCTTCTCATCTTCCGCAACAGAAGACGAACTGAAAGCAGCATGGATGTACATGGAATGGATGACACAGGAAGAAAACCTCTTCACAATGCAGTGGGGTATTGAAGGTGAGAACTACACGGTAGAGAATGGTCTTCCGGTATCCGTAGCTGATTACTCCGGCGATTATACACAGGGCTTCAACAACAGCAAAGACTACTGGTGTGTAACAATCGAGAGCAGAAATGCAGGTACGATTGAAGAGATTATCGCAGCGACAACACCTACGGGACTTCCTCAGGATTTCACACAGGATGTTATCGATTTCTACAACAAGCGTGTTGAGGTTTCCACAACAGAGTACGCTTGTACGGATGCAATCTTCGCAGTAGCGCTTGATTCCGTATCCGAATATTCCGGAACACTTGCAGCTCTCTGGACAGAATATTATGATACGCTGACCATGTGCAAACCGGAAGAGTTCGAAGCAAAATATGAAGAATTAACGCAGAAATATCTGGATGCTGGTTTCCAGGAGATCGCAGACGAAAGACTGGATGCGTATAACAACGGCAATACAACCAAATTGCAGTAATCCTGATTTCTGACTGAAGAAATTGTTCTGACAAAGGACGTGAATGAAGACCGTCGCACGGCACAGCTATACTGGCCGGGCGGCGGTTTTTTTCGTGCAGCAGGAAGGTGTATGGTTCCCTGAATCCTCCTATTGACAAGCAAAATATGATTCTCTATAATTTAGGCTACAAAGAAGGGCTGTAAAACGAAAGAAAGAGGCACAGAAGATGGCGAAACCTGGCAATGCGGTAACCGAATATCGAAATTATTATCTTTCACCTCATTTTCCGGCGCTGCTGCTTTCCGGTGATCATTGGAGAATTTCGGACAGGCAGAGGGACCGCCTTCATTTTCATAACTGTCTGGAAATCGGCCTTTGCCATTCGGAAAGCGGCTTTATGGAATTTTATGGAGAGACCTGTCCCTTTCAGGAGGGAGATATTACGATCATACCGCAAAATGTACCGCATTCTACATACAGCACGCCGGGTGCTTCCAGTTTAAGCCTCTGGTCATATCTTTTCATTGATCCGAAAGAACTTTTCAGACACTCGCTGCCTTCTACATGGAAAAATTATGATTTGCAGCCTTATGCTTTTCGGAATTTTAAGTATCTTCTGAGCAAGGAACAGTATCCGGAAGTCTGGCAGCTGCTGACGCTGATCATTAAGGAATTACAGGAACAGAAACTCGGCTATCAGTTTGCAGCCAGAGGGTTGATGCTTTCTTTGTATATTGAAATATACCGCATCCAGTCTCAGGAAGAAGATGGGAAAAAGATTGCGGTGGAAAAAAAGGAAGAAAAAGAGGGAGGGGGGGGCTTTTCGGATTCGACAAGTCCGTTGTCGATTGCCCCGGCCTTAGATTATATTGAGAACCATTATATGAAGCAGTTCAGCATGGAATTTCTGGCAGATCTCTGTCATTGGAGTCCCACGCATTTTCGGAGAATTTTTCATTCCATTATGCGGATTTCACCGTTAAACTATGTGAATAACACCCGCATACAGAAATCGTGCAGTCTGTTGTGCCGTACGGAGGAATCCATTCTGAGCATTTCGGAAGCGGTGGGTTTTCAGTCCGTTTCCAGCTATAACCGGTATTTCTACCGTATGATGCAGCAGTCTCCGCGGGAATACAGGCGCCAGATGCTGCAGTCCGACAAACAGCAGGCGCAGAGCATGTCGATTCTGGAGTTTTCCGGGTGGATGTATCCGGAACCGTAAGAAGCCAAAGAGAATTTCTAACCCCGCAGAGGACGCGGGATAAGAAATTCTCTTTGGCTGATAGAAGTGCCTGAGTTTCAAAAAAGATTTTATAAATGCAGGAACATTGTCTGGTAGGGGTCAAGGGTCAGGTCTTTCGTGCCCGTGTGGGTTTCCACGCGGGTTTTCTGTACCGCGTCGCTGTTATTGATGACGACAAGCGTCTCGCTTTCCGGGTAATAAGCGCATTCCGTGCAGAGATTGTCGGTCATGTACGGGCCGGTAACGCCTTCGCCGCCGGCATAACGAATCAGCTGGTACAGAAGCCTCGTGTTGGCGGGACTGAACTGGAAGGAGGAAAGATAGATTCCGTTTCCTTTTCCAAAATGATGGATGGTGAGAACCGGTTCTCCGTCTTTTTCCAGAAGTACTTCTGTTTTTCCGTCCGTCAGATAGCGGTTTGGCTTAGCGGCCAGAGAGGCTTCTTTCGGAACAAGGTTTTGTGTATCATTCGCTTTGAACTGCCAGCGCCCGTGGCAGATTTTTTCACCGGTATCTTCATCGATGCCGAGCACATGCGACATGCGGAAAAAGGTATCGAAGCCTGTAACGGCGGAAGGCTCGTTGACGCCGAGGAAAGTGCCTCCTTTATGTACCCATTCGGTCAGGATTTCCACAAGCCTGTCGTCTTTCCAGGCATCGCCGCCGCTCCATGCGCTTCCGGCATATCCGGCGTTGATAACGATATCGATATCTTCCAGTTTTCCTGCCTTCACATCTTCAAAAGAAAGGAACGTTACATCGACCGGCAGGCCGGACAGCGCTTCGTTTATATGAATCAGGTCGTGCTGCCAGGTCTCGTGAAAATGCCCGGAAAGCGTCCAGGAACGGAGTGCGCCCCAGGAATGCAGTACGGCGGCTTTGGTCCGGATACAGTACGGCTTTCCTTTTGCGTGGAAATCCTGAATCATATGAAATTCATCCGTAACCTGTTCGATATAGTCGCAGAAATCAGGAAAGTTTTCGGTCAGATGCAGGTAGCCGCCCAGCCCGATTCGGTCGATGGAGCAACGCAGAAGCGCTCTCCTGATGCTGTTCCAGTAACGCTTGGCTTCCGTGGTCGGGTCTCCTCCCTCCATGAAAGTCGGAGCGCCGCCCAGCCCAACCGGGAACAGATAAGGATGCAGCCTGAGTTCATGTACAGGAACATCGACGCCGGCGCAGAGTCTTGCTTCAAAACCGGAAAAAACGCATTTGATCAGACCGTCAAATCCAAATTCCGTGAACCTTCCGTTATAGGGTTCCAGTCCCACCCAGCTGTCGTCATAAAAGACATATGCTTTTTTGCCGTAGGAATGCACGATGTCTACGAGTGTCCTGCCAAAGAAGATAACGAAATCGTTGATGAAATTCATCCAGTCCAGTTTATGGGCGTCGCCCGGCATATGGGTGACATGGCGTTTTCCCTGATTGATAAAATCTTCCGCAGTCAGGGAATAGCCGAATTTTTCCGCAAATTCGTCGAGTGCCCGCTCGCTCACCGTAAAGTCATAAGAACCCCAGTCCGTGAACAGGGAACGGCATTCTTCATGAGCGCCCCAAATCCAGACGAAATTGTAGAATAACGATGTAAAACGGACGACGCTAGTATCCGGATGGGATTCACACCAGTTTTTCAGCCAGTCAATCATGTATTCGCGGGTTTCGGGATATCTGGGATCAATCTGCATCAGATGTTCTTTGTCCCAGTGGTTGGTCGTATGGTTGTACATGGAGATTTCTTCCCAGATACGATAAGCGAGAAAACTGACTGTATAGTTATGCCAGGGAACGGCGTTCCGGAGGGTGACGGTTCCGTGTTCGCGTTCATAATTCCAGGATTCCGGCGAAAGCAGGATATTGGATGTTCTGTCGTATACCTGCCAGTATTTCATGGCCGCTTCCCGGTCGTTGACCGCAAACTGTTCCTGAAAGAAATCGTCCATGAGCCTTATGGTCAGAACGGTGTTTTCCGCGTCGTCTCTGTCGGGGACGGCCGTTACGGGTGAAGTGCATAAAAAGGTCTGCTGTAATTTATCGGGATTTTGCGAAGCCCATTCGTTGTGGTCTCTGATAATGCACAGGGTGGAGTAAATGCCGTAGCCGGCATGGATAATATCTTCCGATAATTCCGTGCCGTCGCTGTCACGGATGACGTCCGCGCCCCATTTTTCCGCCAGTTTCAATGTCAGTTCTTCATAGCCTGATTCTCCCGGCAGCGTAAAGCCGCCTTTTCTTTTTCCCATACTGTTTCCTCCTGTATTTCTGATTACGTTTTCTATATTTATGCCATTTGCGTCATTTGTACGCACTGATTGTCCAATCACAGGAATTGTTACATGATTTTCAATTTCCGGCATATATCTGACCCCTGTTTGCGGCTGAGAGTCTTATCCAGCGCATCCGTCCCTTCTCCGGAGAGAACGCCGAGCTGACAGGCCGCCGATACGAGCGGACGGAGATTTTGACTGACACAAGTGTCATAAGGGGATAGAAGCCCGTCGGGAAGCGTCTTTCTGCTTCCGTAAGCCCGCATTAAAAAAACGATAAAGTCTAAGAGCGTTATCGCCTCCAGCGGATGAAAAAGTCCGTTTTCACAAAGTTCCCCGGTTACAATGCCGTTTTGCAGTCCGCATTCTACCGCTCCGGCATACCATTCGTGCCCGACGATATCGGGGAAAAGGTCATTGTATACATTGGTAATAAAGAAGCCTGCCCTTCGGATAATCATATCGAGAGCTTCCGCGCGCAGCAGCGGGTCGGAAGGCCTTTCCGGTTCTTCCCATTCGGGGGATTCGTTTTCCGATACGAACCCTTCCGGCTTCCGAAGCGGTTCCACGAAAGAAGGCTCCGGCCATGACAGAGGAGAATCCTCCGTTTGCGAAGCCAGCCGGAGATAATCGCCTTCCGTGCAGGTCCGCCGGATTTCCGCACAGATCATTTCCGCCATTTTCCGGGCGCCGAAATCGTTGTGATGCGTATAGTCGGAAGGATAAAAATATTTTTTTGCATTTTCTTTTTGAAGGCGGACGATAAATTCCACGCTCAGCCGATGCAGATCGAGAACCGGAACGGACATCCGGGCGCCGATATCCAGGCAGGCATCGGCATAGTCCTGCAGCAGGTCGTTATACTGTCCGTCGCTTCCGCGCCAGGTATTTCGTGCGACCGGCGTAACAAGAAGAGGATGGACACCCAAAAGACGGCATTCGTTTATATAGTTTTCCAGATTTGCCATGTAACCTTCCCGGGCTTTTAAGTGCATCAGCTTCTGGTCGTTATGGCCGAACTGGAAGATCATATAATCTCCCGGCTTGCAGCGGCGGAAAACAATCTCTGCATGACCTTCCTGACGAAAACTTTCCGTCGTCAGGCCGGAGTGGGAATGGTTGGAAACCGTCAGTTCCCCGCCAAGCAGGGACGGAAGCATCTGGCCCCAGCCCGCATAACTTGTTTCCGGCGCGTAAGGATATTCCGCGGACTGATCGGTTACGGTGGAATCCCCTGCGATATAAAGCACCGGGCAGCATAAAGGTTCTATTTCGATTCTGTTAAGCATCGGCCGGTCCGCCGTGACGGCGACTTCGATACAGGAGTCATGATATGCTTTTTTCTGTCCGCGTGGAATGATGCCGCAGACTTCCGTATACAGATCGCGGGTAAGCGTCTCCCCCGGTAAAAGAGTTTCCCGATAAGCGCCGAGACAGCGTCTGCCCGCGAAAATGCGGATATCGGACAGCGGTTCATCGGAGCGGATTGTCACGTGGACACGGTAGCTTCCTTCCGCCGGCACATGGCATTTAAAGCGGAGCGGAATCTGCCGTTTCCGTCCGGATACAGGCGATGTTTCACCGTCCGAAACCGCGGCTTCCGGATCTTTATGCAGAAGCTTACAGCCGTATTCAGTCTGAATGATTTCTTCCGGTTCCGGTAAACGGTACCAGGGAACCGGAAGAAATCCGCCGTTTAATTCCGGGAGCATGAGACGCGGCTGTTTCTCCATGATCTGTCCGGCGATAAAGCCGAAACCGCGTTCTTCCGTATAAAAATCGTCGGGGCCCACATTGCCCACCGGTGTAAAATCATATAGAATCATCTCAAAGCGCCCCGTCTTTGGCAATGGTATCGGAAACCAGTACATTGCTGAAAAAGGCGAGTGCAAGTCCCTGTCCCCAGCCCTGGATCCAGCGTCTGGAAATGCCTCTGTATCCGTCGATATCCTTCATGACCGCCGTGCCGCCGGAAACGTTCATGACCCGGCCGTCTTCGCTGATATTGTTAAGCAGACCCTGAATGGCAAGATTGATGTGGCGGGTATGCAGCGGATTGCCGCGTTCTAACATCGCGGCGGCAATGCCTGCGGAAGCGGAGATTTCTTCGTAGGATTCTTCATCGTTAAGCACCGTCCGCCAGAGGCCGCTTTCGGTCTGTACCGTTTTCAGGGCGGCAAGCTGGTCGTTCAGGGAACCCGCTACGTCCAGATATTTCGGATACAGATAGCATTCGGGAAGCACGCTGCCTACTTTTGACATCGTATAGGCTGCCCACGCATTGGCTCTGCCCCAGTAAATGCCGGACATATGGTCTTTGGTAATATTGTTATAGCCGTGATAATAGAAACCGGTCTTTTCATCCTGCAGATAATTGATATGCCAGTACCACTGGTTCAGGGCGTCTTCGATCATCTCGTCGTCTTTTGTGATCACGCCGACTCTGAGCAGGAAGAAAGCCGCCATAAATAAAGTGTCCGCCCAGGCCTGTTCCGGGAAATCGTTCTTGGCGGAAACCGTATGCTGGAGAACACTGTCTCCGAAACGGAGAGCGTCTTTACGTATATAGTCGATTTTGCTCATGACAAGATCCCAGTATTTCTGTTCACCGGACGCCTGATACAGCGATACGAGACAGTGGCCCATCGCGCAGGCGTTGACGGTCCAGACTTTCGGGAGACCGAGAGAGATCAGTTCATCCACGCGGTCCTTTAAAAGTGTCAGATATTTTTCATTTCCTGTTTTTTCATAAGCCTCGCTGATGCCGTAATAGGCAACGCCGCAGGGCCAGTCCCAGGTAAGGTCCATTTTCATAGTACGGTCTACGATCCGGTCGATGACATTTTCGATCTGTTCCCTGTTAAATTCCAACTGCATAATCAGCCCTCCTGATGATAATTATTTTGAACGTAAAACGAAAAAGATATATAGTTCATTATATAAAACGGAAATCTTTTTTAACAGACTGCTTTCATTCAAAAATACAGCAATTTCGACCAAATTCAAAGGCCGGAACGAACATCGTGCAAAAAGTGCGGAAAAGGTTTTTTAAAAGGGATGTGTGTAGCTTTGGAAAAGATACTTTAAAATAATATATTTTTATATTTTACAATAAAAAGAAAACGTTTTATAATAATATTAATTAAAACAACCATGTGTTATATAAAAAAGTTTCAGACAAGGAAAGGGAAAGGAGAAAACGACATGATAAAGGGTTTTAAAATGAAATTATATCCCGGACAGGAGGAGGAATACGAGAAACGCCATAATGAGCTCTGGCCGGAAATGAAGGACATGATTCATGAGCATGGCGGGAAAAATTATTCCATTTTTCTGGATAAAGAGACGCTGACGCTTTTCGGTTATATCGAAATAGAGGATGAGGAGCTTTGGGCAAAGGGCGCGGATACCGCAATCAACCGGAAATGGTGGGATTTTATGGCCGATATTATGGAAACAAATCCGGACAACAGCCCGGTATCGACAGATCTGAAGCCTCTGTTCCACCTGGACTAGCAGCTTTGTGCCTGCGGACTTTAGTCCGCGGGCTGTGAGAAAACAGGATTATCGGAATGAAGAACGGAGGTAGTGCGGTATGAAAATAGGTGTGAGAGCGCATGACTATGGAAAGATGGAAATTGAAAAAATGGCTGAAACGCTCCACCGGGAGGGATATGCGGCGGCGCAGCTCGCGCTTCCGAAAGTCTTTACGGGCATTGACAGTTATGAGGACATTACCGGAAAACATCTGGAGAGAATCCGGAAGGCGTTCGAAGAGTGGAATGTGGAAATTCCCGTTTTCGGATGCTATATGGATTTGGGGAATCCGGATGAGGAAGTCCGGCGCTATGCCGTAAAGACGCTGAAAAAGTGTCTTGCATACAGCAAAGAGGCGGGAGCGAAAGTGGTAGGAACGGAAACGGCGTATCCGCATCTTAATAAAGAAGAAAAAGCGAGATGGTATCCTTTTATGCTCGACAGCATCAAGCGTGTCGTGGAAGAGGCTGTGCGCATTGATGCAAAACTGGCGATTGAGCCGGTATACTGGCATCCGCTTGAAAATCTGGAAGCGGTAACGGATGTTTTCCGGAAGGTGGGCGACAGCGAACATCTGAAGCTGATTTTTGATGCGTCCAATCTGTTACAGTATCCGGATACCACAGATCAGGAAACTTATTGGAAGGAATGGCTTGATACGGTCGGAGAATCCGTGGAGGCGATGCACATCAAAGATTTTTATTTTGACGAAAACGGCCGGTATTGTCCCGTACTTCTCGGAAAAGGCGTAATTCGGTATGAGGCGGTTTCGGCATGGCTTCATGAGCACAGGCCGGATATGTATCTGCTCCGGGAGGAAATGAATCCGGAAACGGCCGGGGAAGATATCGATTTTATGCGGAAAATTTAAAGGATAAAAGAATCATCTTATAAAAGTAAAAAATGACAGAAATCGGGCAAAATTTGCCCTGATGCAAACCTTGTAAAGGCTTGCATTCCTTTTGGTGTCCTTTATAATATTCTTATATTCTGTTTTACTATCAAATAAATGAATGTTTTAAGAAAACTCCATATGCTTAAATTTTTGAAAGACCGCATCAAAGGGGAGACGGTCAATCTTATTTTACCAGAAGGAATTTTTGACTTCATATTGTTTGTTGATGTAAGAAAAGGCGCTTATACATGGAAATACGGGAAAAAGTATTTTTCCCGCTGCATATCGGAAGAAGGGAAGTATGCAGATTTTCTGGAATGTATGCTGACGCGCGTCTGCGGCGACCGGGAAGAATTCTATGAGAGCATGAAACTGATCAGAGTTCTTGGCGCGCTGGCTGTACAGGAAAAGTATATTGTAATATGTGGTTTAAAGTTCGAAGATGGTACATATCATAAAAAATTTACCTTTATCAGAAACAATTTTTATGAAAAGTCCGTTAAACAAAAAGAAAATATCGTAGTGTTCTGTGAAGACATTACCGGATTTCTTTCCGATGTGGAAGCCGGGGAGAAAGCAGGTGCCGTATCCGGCGGCAGGGAGGATGAAGTCGATGCTTTGCGGGAACGGATTGTTTATCTTGTTCATGAAATCAGAACGTCGCTTAACGGTATTTACGGTAATCTGAAAATGCTGCGTGAAGAAACGGGACCGAAAGACAGATATCTGAACAATGCCGTTCTTTCCGCGGAACATCTTCTGAATCTGGTAAACAGTGCGCTGAGCATTTCCGAGCTGGAAAACCGGGGCAGGGGAACAATCGAAGCGGTTACGCTGGAAGACCTGATAAAATATCCGAAAGGGATTTTTGCTTACGAAGCGGAGAAACGGAATATCGGAATACGGTTTGTCTGCGGGGAACCCGTATACCGCTATCTGTATCTGAACAGGACTGCCGTGCAGCAGATTATGATCAATCTGATTTCCAACGCGGTGAAATATACGGAAGACGGCGGGCAGATAACATGCCGTATGACGGAAGCTTTCCGGGAAGAAAAAAGAGTCAGGCTTTTGCTGGAAATATCGGATACGGGAATCGGCATGGAAGAAAAGTTTCTCACCGGCGGATGGAAGGCTTACGGAAGGGAAAGGCGGAAAAAAGAAGCGCAGGGAAGCGGTCTCGGCCTTGTTCTGACCAGATATCTGGTAGAGAAGCAGCAGGGATCCATGCGGATTGAGACAGAAAGCGGCGCCGGCACAACGGTATTTGTGGAGATAGAAGCGGACGGCGATGACATATTGCATGAGCCTGCCGACGGGACGGAAAAAACTTCCGCCCACGGAGAAATCTTCATGAAAAGGGCGTTGGTTGCGGAAGATGAAGACGCCAATATGGAAGTAATATGCGGATTGCTGGAAAAGATGGGAATTGCCGCTGACAAGACCTATGACGGAGACGAGGCGCTGGAAATTTTCGGGCAGTCGGAAGAAGAGTACTATGATGTGATTCTGATGGATGTCCATATGCCGGGAAAGGACGGCATCGAGGCTGTGAAGGAAATCAGAAGCATGGAGCGCAGAGACAGCAGGATGCCGATCATTGCCATGACAGCCGATATACTTGACGAGCGCGTGCGGAGAGAATTATCCGCCACGGTAAATTGCTGTCTGGTCAAGCCATATCGGGAGGAAGACGTTCACGCCGCATTATTAGAATGCAGCAAAAACAGTCCGTGGGAACCGGAGAATGATATCCGGTGTCCGTCGAAGCGGACAGACAGGTGTAAAAATGGAAGAATTGGAGGAACTCAGGAAGAAAGAAAAAGAAGCGGTGATTCGCCAACTGAATCCGCACTTTATTTTCAATCTGCTGGGTGCGGTACGGATAACCATAAAGACCGATCCGGAAAAAGCCTATAACGGAATCTACGACTTTTCCAGATACTTGAGGGCGGTGCTCCGGTCGCTGGAAAGCGACGGGAACGTTCCCTTCAGGGAAGAAGTGAGCGACGTGTGCTCTTTTATCAATCTTGAAAGGTTAAGATTCGGGGACAGGATCCGGTTTTGTATGGATATCAGGGAGGAAGGGTTCATGCTGCCTCCGCTGTCGGTTATGCTGCTCGTGGATAACGCGCTCATACATGGCATGCGGAGGGGAGAAAGAAGGGGAACGATAACGGTCAGAAGTTATCGGATGCCGTCTGAATATATCGTTCAGGTGGAAGACGACGGGACAGGTTTTGATGCACAGGCCTATGACGACCTGCCCGGCAGCAACGGACCGGAAGCCGGCGGGCTGCTGAATGCCAGATATCGCGTGGAAACGATGGTAAACGGTCAGATGGATATTCAGAGTTTTGCAGGAGTCGGCACCGTAGTAACTTTACATATTCCCATTTCTGACAGAAAGGCGTGATGATTGACCATGAAAATAAGAACGATGGTGGTGGATGATGAATTGTGGAGTCTGCGTCAATTTGAAGAATGCTTCCGGAATGCCGCCGATTTTGAACTGCTGGAAACCTTTGACAGTTCGGAAAAGGCGCTTTTATTCGCGGAAAACCATGCGGTTGATTTTGCGCTGCTAGATGTTTCGATGCCGGGGATGAACGGCATTCTGCTCGGCGGAAAACTGCGCGAGATCAACAGCGGCATGATTCTGATTTATGTGACGGGATATGAAGAATTTCTGAGAGACGCGATTCTTGATCTGAGAGCGGATTATTTTCTGATGAAACCGTTTAACGGTGCGGATGTGGAACAGATGATGGACAGAGTAAGATATTTATCGGCCAGGCTGTGCAAAAGAGTGTCGGTACGGACATTCGGTGAATTTAATATTTTTGTCGACGGCCGACTGCTTGAGTTTGCCAACCAGAAAGCGAAAGAACTGTTTGCGATCTGCATCGACAGCGGGGGAGAAGTGACGATGAAAAAGAGCATCGACCTGCTTTGGGAAGGAAGAGGATATGACGATAAAGTAAAATGCCTGTACAGAAAGGCGGTCGTTTATCTGAATGCCACTTTCCGGGAATACGGCGTCGGGGAAATCTTCAGCAGCCGGAGAGGCAGCTGTCATGTGAACAGAGAAGAAATACAATGCGATTACTATGAAGTTTTAGACGGGAAAAGCATCAAAGATACCGCCTTTGACGGAAGATATATGGCAGCTTATTCCTGGAGCGAGGAAACATGCGGAAAATTGTGCCGTATGGCGTCAGAATTTCTTTGCGAATAAAAAATGCGTCAGGCTCTAAAGTCTTTTGAAATTTATCCGATAAACTTAATAACAGTTGAAAAATAAATTTTCGGCTTGCAGAAGGGAGGGGTTATTATGCGTATCGAAGCATATACTCAGGTCCAACAGTTATATAACACGAAGAAGGCGGTAAAGACGCCCGCTGCGGCAAATGCAGGCGTTTCTGATAAAATACAGATTTCCAGCATCGGCCGGGACATTCAGGTGGCCAAAGCGGCGGTGGATGCGAGCAGCGATGTCAGGGAAGAGCTGATCGCCCCCCTCAGAGCGGGTATTGAGAACGGGACATACCATGTGAGCGGGGAAAGCTTCGCGGAGAAGCTGTTGCAGCAGTATGATGAAATTTCCGGTCTTTAAGGCACGATGAAAAGTGAGGTTACAGCGTGGCAAGCTTAATGGAGAACTTAATAGATGTTTTGGAAAAAGAAAGCGGCGAGTACAAAAATTTATTGAATTTATCCATGCAGAAAACACAGGTCATTGTGTCTGAAGATCTGGACCAGTTAGCAAAAATCACGGATGAAGAGCAGCTTATCGTGAGCAGAATCAACCATTTGGATACGATTAGAAATGAGGCTGTACAGGATATAGCGGATGTACTTAACAAGGATGTTACGAAACTGAAAATTACAGATTTGATCAAAATGCTTGGGCAGAGACCGGAAGAACAGCAGAAGCTTGCAGCGGCGTTTGACGAATTGCAGACGAATGTAAAGCATGTCGCAAGAATCAATGACCAGAACCGGGAGCTGATTCAGAACGCGCTGGAGATGGTGCAGTTTAATATGAATCTCATTCAGTCCATGAAAGCGGCCCCCGAGACTGCTAACTACAACAGGGGCGCTTACAATACCGGGGATATTATCGGTGTTGAGCGGAAGTCATTTGATGCAAAACAGTAAAAATAATTGTTAAGGATGGTAGCGTTATGTCATTAATGGGCAGCCTTTATTTAGGCGTATCAGGATTACAGGCTTCAAACAATGCTTTAAATACAACCGGACATAATATGTCCAACCTGGACACGGTTGGCTATACAAGACAACAGGTGTATCAGGCAACAAGAGGCTATAATACAATTTCCAAGAGTCAGTCGACTAGTTGGCAGCAGCTCGGTCTTGGTGTCAATTATTCCCAAACAAGGCAGATAAGAGATTTTTTTCTCGACAAGAACTATCGCCGTGAATCGGGCAGAAGCGCCTTTTACGAGGTGAGCTACAAAGCGTCGGAAGAGATCGAAGATGTTTTGGGCGAGTCCTACGAAGGGCATGCTTTTTCCATTGCGGTGACGGATTTGTGGAGTGCGGTGGAGGAACTGAGTAAAGATCCTACGCTTGCGGTAAACCAGAATCTGTTCGTGACCCGTGCTTATGAATTTATTACGAAAGCACAGGCCGTTTATAAAAGTCTTGAAGAATATCAGGATAATATGAATAAGACCGTTGCACAGGATGTGGAGACGATCAATAAATATGCGCGTCAGATTGAAGATTTAAACCGTCAGATCGCAAAAGTGGAAGGCGGCGTGGAACATGCCAATGACCTGCGTGACCAGAGAAACTATCTGCTGGATGAACTGGCGACGATGGCTAATATTTCTTATCACGAGGACGTATTCGGATATGTGAGCGTGCAGCTGGAAGGCACTGATCTGGTAAAGGGCGGACTTGTCAATACCATGTCGCTCTATGAAGATCCGAAGACCGGTTTTTACACGCCGTACTGGGAAATGCTTGCGGATTACAGCTATGACGAATACGGAAACAAGGTAATGACCAAAGATGCGCTGCTTTCCGCACAGGTTTTTGACCTGACAAGAGTGATTTCTTCCGATGTCAATACGGATATCGGCTCTCTGAAAAGCACCCTGTTAGTGCGGGGCGATCACAGAGCGACAGCACAGGAAATCAAGGACGTAAATCCCGACGGCGTATACGAAGAAGGATGGTATGATACTCACATATCACAGTCCCTGATCATGAACATTCAGGCGGAATTTGACCAGCTGGTCAATATCGTTGTTACGAAGATCAACGATCTTTTACAGGAAGCGGCGGAACTGGAATCCGCAACGTATCCCAATTCCACTTATCTGAGGGATGAAAACGGTAATCCGTACCAGCTGTTTGAACAGATTGTGAACGACAAAACAACCTGTAAGCTGCCCGACGGAACCGTGTGGCGATGCGGCTGGAGCGTGTCCAATATCGAGATTAACATTAATCTCCGGCAGAACCCCACATTGCTCGGATTCCGGCTGACAGACGGTTCGGAAGACAATGCGCTGACGGAAAAGCTGAAAAAGGCTTTCGAAGAAGCGTCTTATACGCTGAATCCCAACGTGCAGACCCCGGTCTGCTTCGTGGATTATTATAAAAATCTGGTTTCCCAGGTGGCGAACACAGGCTATGTCTGCGGAGAAATTCTGGATAGCCAGACGGTGACGGTAGATTCCCTGTTTAATGCGAGAGAGCAGGTTATCGGCGTATCGTCCGATGAAGAATTGGCGAATATGATTATGTTCCAGAACGCTTACAATGCTTCCAGCCGTTACATAAACGTGATCAGCGAAATGTTAGAACATATTCTGACAACGCTTGGCAGATAATACGGCAGGAAGAGAGCGGAGAAAGGAGAAACTTATATGCCATCAACATTTTTTGGATTAACAATTGCGTCTTCCGGTTTGCGGGCGGCGAATGCGGCGCTCAATACGACGGGTAATAATATCAGCAATGCCAATACGGAAGGATACAGCCGTCAGACCGTAACGACAGAGGCGGCACAGGCGCTTCGGGTTTTCGCTACCTACGGATGTGCGGGAGCCGGCGTTGAAACGATCGCCATCGAGCGTATCAGGGATACTTTTTATGATGTAAAATTCCGTGAAAACGAAACCCGGCTGGGCGAATTTGACGTCAAAGCCTATTATATGCGGATGATAGAGAACTATCTGACGGACGATAAGATATCCGGGTTTAAAACCATTTTTGACAAGATTGCGGCAGCCCTTGAAGAAGTTGCGAAGAACGGCAGTTCCACTTCTACGAAGGCGGAGTTTGTATCGACTGTCAAAAATATGACGGATTATTTTAATAACATGTACGGGAATATGCAGAACCTTCAGGCGGATGTCAATGATGAAATCAAGATGCGCGTGGATGAGATCAATTCCCTTGCCCAGGATATCGCTACCGTCAATAAACAGATTAACGTCATTGAGCTGACGGGCGTAGTTGCCAATGAGCTGCGCGATAAAAGGGATGTCATGCTGGATAAGCTGTCCGGCATTGTCGATATGAAAACGGAAGAACTGCCCATTTTGGACCAGAACGGTAATCCTTCCGGCGCGAATCGTCTGATCGTTAAAATTGCGGGCGGACAGGTGCTTGTGGATGCCGACGATTACAGGCAGCTGGAATGTATCGCAAGGCAGCCCGAAGAGAAAGTCAATCAGTCCGATATCGACGGTCTCTATGATATCCAGTGGACGGACGGCATAGAGTTCGGCCTGTATAACGAGTCGATGGGCGGAGAACTGCGCGGCCTGATTCAGATGCGCGACGGCAATAACGGTGAATATTTTAACGGTACGGTGGAAAAGACCTACTATAATATCGATACAACCAGGGTCGTTATCAGTACGACCGCCGACTATCTCGGCAATATGAGCAAATGTACGCTTTCCGATACGGGCGGAAAGATTAACATCGGCAATCAGATATATTATTATACGGACTGGTCTTATGACGGAGACGGCAACTACTCCTTTACGATTGATAATAAGAAAAGCGATATGCCGCTTGTGAACGGCAAAATCGGAGCGGAAACTTCTGTCGGAGCGGAAGTGCGGTATCAGGGCATTCCTTACTACATGGAGCAGATGAACGAGTGGATCCGTGATTTTTCAAAAGCAATCAATAATATTTTCACGCAGGGCGTTACCGAAGAAGGTCTGGATGCGGGCATTCTTTTTACAGGTAATCTGCTGACGGAAAAAGGACAGTATTCGGAAGACTGGCTGAACGGCGTTAAGAGAAACGATAAGGGTCAGGTGAACACCAAAGGTTATTACTATATTACGGCCGGAAACTTCGCGGTTTCCGAAGAGATCATGAAAGACGCTGCCCAGCTCGGAACAAGATTTGATCCCACAGCCGGACCGGAAGAGTGCGAGCAGATTAAGAAAGTGATTTCTCTGATCAATGATAAGAACCAGTTCAGTTTCCGCGGAAGAAATGCGGGCGGCTTCCTGGAATGCGTGCTTTCGGACGCGGCGTTAAACGGCGAGAATGCGGAGACATTTTACACCACGTATCTGAGTCTGGAGATGAGCATCGATAACCAGAGAATTTCCATTTCGGGCGTGGATGAAGACGAAGAAGCGGTCAGCCTTGTAAAATATCAGAACTCCTATACGCTGGCTTCCAAGATGATTTCCACACTGACGGAAGTTTATGACAGACTGATTTTGCAGACTGGCGTCTAAGGCGAGAAGAAGTTCTAAAGGCATTCCGCCATAGGACGGAATGCCAAGAACTTCTACGATTTGCGAAGCAAATCTTTCTCGCCTGGCAGAATGTCTTTGACATTCTGCCGGATTGGAGAAAGGCGGAGTCGTTCTGTCTGGATGGGGAAGAGATTCTGCCGGATTGGAGAAGGGCGGAGTCGTCCGGGCCGGATGGGACGGATCAGGCTGCAGACGGCCGGACGGAACGGGATAGACAGGTTGGACGGAAATCCGGCCGAAGCAGAATAGATCGAGTAATTATGGGATATAAGAAAGGGATGGCAGAATATGAGAATTACGAACAGAATCATGCGGAATAATTCGCTGTATAATATCAATCAGAATAAAATACTGGAAGATAAGCTGAGCAATCAGATGACAAACCAGAGTAAAATTACAAGACCTTCCGACGATCCGGTTGTAGCGATCAGGGCTTTGCGTCTCCGTACAAATGTGACAATGGTGTCACAATATTATGATAAGAATACGGAAGATGCCGACAGCTGGCTTTCCATTACGGGAGATGCACTGAACACGGTAGGTTCTGTACTGCAGGATATTTATGAACAGGCCGAAACGGCTTCGAAGAAGTTTTTTACGGCTTCCGATCTGGATATCGTGCTGACGCAGATGAATGCTCTTGCCAAAGAGTTTTATGCAAGCGGTAATGTGGACTATGCGGGCCGTTATGTTTTTTCAGGATTCAGAACCGATACGCCGATTACCTTTACCGAGGAGAACATCAAAGAGTTCAATCAGGATCCGGAGAATAGAAAGAATTATATCATTGAAGAAAGCCGCGGCTATAAAGATATCACCAGCATCAGTTATACGGACTGGCAGGGGGCAAACGGCGTCAAGGATGATGAAACGCAGATCAAGAATACGACGCTGTATCGGTTCCGCCTGTCCTACGATGACCTGGATGAGTCCATTAAAACAAATGGTAATCCGCCCACTGCGGATGCTTTCCAGATAACGATAACGGGAGCGGGACAGCCGGCCAATGTTACCGTTTATGCAGATGCGGAAAGCGCTTATAAGGCGATTGCGGCGGATACGACGGGAGAGGCGGTTGCCTATATTCCATCCACCGGAGAAATTGTCTTCGGCGAAGCATATTATAATGACCCGCTGAAGGTCAACGAGAATATGAAGGTCGATGTGAAATATTCCAAGAGTACCTGGGAAGAAGGGGATATTAATCCGGTTCATTATTTCCACTGTATTGAGAGCGACGAGAAAAACGCTTTCAAGGCGATGAACCTGGACAGTGCAAAGAAGACGCTGGAAACCGCGCAGTCACAGTTAGAAGTGGTTGAGGCGGATAAAAACTCGACCCAGGCTCAGATCGACGCTGCCCGTCAGGCCGTGAAAGACGCGCAGGATGTTGTGGATGATATCATGGGCCATGTGATCGAATATAATATGGAAGGCAAAGACCAGGATATTTACTATGCGATGGGCTTTAATCAGGATATTCAGGTAAATACCCATGCCCATGAAGTTTTCACGCATGAAGTCAGAAGAGATATGGACGACTTTAAAGTTTATCTGAAACAGCTCAAGGACGTGGAAGCTGCAAAAGCGGACATCGAAACAAAGATGAAAGAATATCCGGAAGATTCGGATGAATATAAAGATCTGAAATTAAAGATGGATGCGGCTGACAAGGCCTATACCTATATCAGAGAGAATGTACAGAAAAAATTCGAGAACCAGCTTACAAAATGCCAGAGTTATATTGATGAAACCAATGTGGCCGTTACGGACAACGGTACGAGAAGAAGCCGTCTGGAGCTGATTAAAAACAGACTGATGGGACAGAAAGCGACGTTTAAGGACTTACAGAGCAGTAATGAAGATATAGACGTAACGGAGGTAGCCGTACAGCTGAAGAGTTCGGAACTTACCTATGAAGCGGCGCTTGCGGCTACGAGTAAGATCATGCAGACAAATCTGATGAATTATATCTGATAAGAGAGGAAAAATAGTTATGACGATCATGACAAAGGTATTCGGCGAAATTTCAATAGACGATGACAGAATTATCACATTTTCCAAAGGGATTGTCGGATTTCCGGAGCTTACGGAGTTTGCGCTGCTGCATGATTCGGAGAAAGGTTCCGATTCCATTCACTGGCTGCAATCCATACAGGAACCCGCGTTTGCAATGCCGGTCATGGATCCGCTCCGCGTATGTCCGGATTATAATCCGGAAGTCGACGATGAAATCCTCAGAAATCTCGGAGAGCTGAATCAGGACGAGATGCTCGTACTCGTTACGATGACCGTACCGAAAGAGGTTGAGAAGATGTCCGTCAATCTGAAAGGGCCTATTGTCATTAACGCGGCACAGAAAACGGCGATACAGGTCATCGTGGAAGGTGAAGAATATCCGGTAAAATTTCCGATCTATGATATCCTGAATGCAAAAAAAGAGAAAGCAGGTGATTAAATGTTAGCTTTATCCAGAAAAAAAAGCGAGGCGCTTATTATTAATAACAACATTGAAATCACGGTGCTTGAAATCAAAGGCGAGCAGGTGAAACTGGGAATCAGCGCACCGAAGGAAGTTCCCGTCTATCGGAAAGAAGTCTATATGCAGATTCAGGATTCCAATCAGGAAGCGGTGAATACCGACGGACTGGAGGCTTTGCAGAGGCTGTTGAAATGATTCATATGCAGAATGCGCAGTATTTGAAAATCGCCGCTGCCGAGCGGCGATTTATTATTCTATTCAGGAAATTGCTGTAACAGAAACCATTTCAGGGGAGAATGCGAAGCATTCTTGTAATCGCCGCTGCCGAGCGGCGATTTATTATTCCGCCGCACTCAGAATCCGAATCATTTCTGCAAGGCGCATTTCATAGGTATGATATTTTGCCGTCTTTTCATATCCGCGCAGAGCAATTTCCATTCGTTCCGCATCGTGATGCAGATAATAGTCCACTTTTTGAATGAGATCTTCTTCGTTTTCATAGACTTCAAGGTCTTTCCCGATTTCAAAATATTCCGGTATTTCAGCCTGGTAGTTGGTGAGCAGAAAACCGCCGCAGCCAAGAACATCCCAGACGCGGAGAGAAAGCCCCGTTTCGATCGGCCTCATTGTGATATTCAGGTTGATTTTAGATGCCTGGAAAATTTTGGGCATTTCTGTGAGCGTGCCTGCGCCGCCCTTTGCATGAATATGGGGAAGGGCAGAAGTGTCGCTGCGGGTATAGAGCGATACATTAAAACGCTCCGACAGGGCGGAAAGAAGGGCGTGCCTTTCCACGCTGGCAAGTTTCATGCCGATATACTGGTGCGCCGCAAGATACCGGCCGGTATCGAGAAAAACATCTTCGCTTTTGTAAAAAGAAGGATCGGCGGAAACGATTTCCTGTATGACATTTTCGGGCAGCGTATCGTAGATGAAATTATAGCCGAAGACCCTCATCTGTGCCTGAATTAATCCATTCACATACCCCTGTGTATAGGAAGAGAGGGAATTGTCTGCAAGAAGTCTGTCATAGCGGCACTTTTCCGAATAAAGGGAACCGACGAAAGCGACATCGCTTCCATATTTCCGGTAGTCTTCATCGGTCATATTAAGAATTACCGTTTCCCACCTTTTTACATTTGCTGCCAGCGGAAGATAGTAAATATGGTCCGGATTATATGGATGGAAGAAAGCGTACTGTGCCTGGTCGAACAGAAAAATCCGGTTCCATTCATTTTTCAGCGCATTGGAAAAAAGCTCCGCAACAGGACTGTCTACGCTCCAGCAGACATAAGGAACCTTAAAATGATTACAGGCATAGGAAATGGCCGGATAGAAATTTACACTGAAGACAAAGGACAGTTTGTGGGAAAGAATCCATCCGGTAATTTTTTCCGCACATTGGGAAGGCGTGACATGCTTGTCTGCCATTTCCGCTGTTTCCTGTAAAACGGTGATGCCGAAAGATTCAAATACCTGTATGATATCGGGTTCGCAGATGCTGTTGTAGCGGTAAATAAGAATTTCCATAAAATTTCCGTCCTTTTCTGTACGCTTTATGTTATAGTAGTTATAAGAACAGTGTAATGGAAAAAGAAATATGTGCCAAGTAAAATCGTAAAAAAGTCCGGGGAAAGGAAAACGGCATTGTTATGAGAATTTTATATATGATGAGCAGGCAGCAGCCGATTACCAGCATCATGCGTGCGCTGCGGAATATGGGACATGAAGCGGGAATGTATCCGGTGCTTCTGGAAGAAATTGGCGGGGACGGAGAAGGAGCGGAAGAAGAAAAAAAACTGAAAGAATACCTGAAAGCGAACAGGCTGGATATGGTAATCGCCAATATTTTTGCTCCCGCCGTGGCGCAGGCAACACATGAACTGGGTATAAAATTTGCGCTTTATGGCATGGACTCCCCGATGTATGAGACCTATCTTCCGGTTTTTCCCCGTTATGATAACTGCTATCTTTTCTTTTTTGACAGAAAAGAATATGAACTGGCAAAACAGAAGGGCTATACCAATGTGTATTATATGCCGCTTGCTGCGGATGTGACATGGACGGAACAACTTGTAATTACGGATGAAGAAATAAATAAATACAGCTGCGATATGTCCTTTGTCGGGAGTTTGTACAGCGATAATGTATACGACCGGTATCTGGATCGATTTCCCGGGAATGTTCAGCGCTTTTTTACGGAGATGATGGAAAAAAGCGCGTTTCAGTGGGATGGACGGGACAGACTCGGGGAATGCCTGACGCCGGAGCTTGCCGCGCTTGTAAAAAATACATGTCCGGAATTGTATACAAGACCTTATGAACTGTCGGATGAATATTATCTGAAGGGATATTTTTTCGGAAGGAAGCTGACGCATATTGAACGTGCGCTGCTGTTGCAGCTTCTGGCCGAGCAGTACGATATTCATCTGTATACAAGAAACGACGATATTGTTCCGGAGGGTATACGGAGATTTCCGGAAATATCCCAGACGAACGGAGCATTTAAGGTATTTTATTCCAGTAAAATCAATTTGAATATTACGCTTCGAAGCATTGAGAGCGGAATTCCGATGCGGATTTTTGATATTATGAGCGTGGGAGGATTTGTGCTGACGAATTATCAGGAAGAGATTTCGGATCTGTTTGCGGAAGGAAAGGAAATCGTAACGTTTAAAACCCCTGAAGAGTTGATTGACAAGGCAGATTATTATCTGAAACACGATACGGAGAGGATAAACATCGGAATTAACGGTTATAAAAAAGTGAAAAACTGCTATACATACGAGCATCAGCTGCGGAAAATTATTTCTATTTTATTTCCGTCACCCTAAATTATTGTCGTGATGAACCGATATATACAACAAGGGACTATGTTTTTACAGGGAAAATAGTCAGGACGATTCTAAAAGATTCAAAAATGAGGGATGATTTACAAACTATCACACGGAGGTGATTCAAAATGGCACTCGATCTATTAAACGGTGCGATGAGTTTTCAGGCACAGGATACAGTAAAGCCGAAAGTTCAGTCTGCCCGGCCGGCTGACAAGGAAGTTTCTCCGGCAGGTCAGGTAGTAAAGGTGGATGCCGCCGCGACTCCGATTACCCGGGTAAAATCGGAAGATAACGAAGAGGGAGGCGGAAACGGCAAGGGAAGAGATGCAAACGGGAATCAGAAACAGGCGCTGGGGGCCCCCCAGCAGGCGGCTGCATCGGAACCCCTGAAAAAAGCGATAGCAGAGATGAATCGCAAAATCAACAGCAATGAAGAAGCAGTTTTTGGCGTTCATGAGGATACGAACAGAATCATGATTAAGATCGTAAACAAAGACACCAAAGAAATTGTAAAGGAATTTCCGCCGGAAAAGACCCTCGATATGATTGCGAAGGTCTGGGAAATCGCCGGAATTCTCGTAGATGAGAAGCTATAACAGAAATAGGAGGAAAACAAATGTCTATCAGAATTACAGGTATGTTTTCGGGACTCGATACCGAGAGCATCATTTCCGAATTGGTATCCGCGCAGAGCGTGAAAAAGAATTCCCTTGTGAAAGCGCAGACGAAGCTGAGCTGGAAGCAGGACGCATGGAAGGCGCTGAATACGAAAATTTATAATTTCTATACGAATACGCTCAGCGATATGCGTTATCAGGCGTCGTATCTGAAGAAGGTGACGAAGCTTTCCAATACGAATGCGATCAAGGTCATTACGAGTGACGATGCGGTAGACGGTGTAAGAAGCGTAAAAGTCAATCAGCTTGCCAAAGGCGGCAGACTCACCGGCGGCAGCCTGGCGACGAAAGACGGCGTCGGTTTCAGCGGGGCGGCAACTCTCTCGCAGCTCCGGAAACACAGAGGGGAAGAAATATTCGGAAGCGGATATGAGTCCCAGTCTTTGTCGGGTAGTTTCAGAATTGTCGGCGCGCAGGGCCAGTATGTTGATTTCAATGTCAATGAAAATACGACGATCGATGATATCGTCAGTATGGCACAGAGCGTCGGACTGAATGCAAATTACGATCCGGACAGCCAGAGAATCTTTATGAGTTCCAAGAAAACAGGTGAACTCAATAACTTCAATTTACAGGCGAATGACGCGGGCGGTATGAACGCGCTGGCGTGTCTCGGTCTGCTGTCGAAGGATGATATTGTCAGCAGCGATCCGACGAAGAAAACATGGACGGAGACCTGGGCAGGCTATAAAGACGATTCGGGTGCGAATACGGCCGAATATGAAAAACTGATTAAAGATGAAATCGCATCCCGGGCAGAAGCATATCAGGATGCTAATAAAAAATTGAGCGATGCAAACACCAGACTCCAGGATGAAATCGATAAGATGAAAGAAGAGAATGATAAATTCTTTACGGATCTTTCCAGTTCCGATTTCCTCGGCCAGGAATTTGCGGCCAAATATCCGGGAGAAGATCTTTATACGACTTTCTCGAATCTATATGGAGACGGCGGCCTTTATGACAAGCTGCAGCAGGCGCAGAAAGAATATGATGATGCAAGTAAGCTGGATGACTCATATGACAGCTATAAGAATCTTAAGAAGGCTGCATTAGAGCAGGCACAGAAGGACTATGACGACACGAAGAAGAAGGTGGATGATTTCATTCAGGATGTCGCGTATGGTCCGCTTGAAAAGGTGCAGAAGAAAGATGAGGACGGAAATCCTGTTTTCGAGGCCGATGGAACGACTCCCGTTTATGAAGTGAAGCTGGATAAAGACGGCAATGAGATGAAGGACGAAGACGGCAATCCCATCTATGTCATGGAGCGCACGGGCGGCGTCAACAAGGAATATGAAGATGCGGTGAAGGCCGGCGGAGAAATACCGGCAGAATTAAAGGCCAAAGTGGATTCCGTCAACCAGTGGTTTAACGCTTTTGGAACGGCGGAAGAAAACAGGAAGAAAATTGACCTGAATCAGAAACAGATCGATACCAATACTGCCAAAATAGTCGATAATGCGAAGTATTTTACGGTAAACGGTGAGGGAAAGGCTGAAGGAACCGCGGATCTGGATACCCAGGTCAGATCGGAATTCGATACGAGAGTTCAGACCGCAAAAGAGATGGTGGATGCGGTAAACAGCAAGCCGGGAATGTTTACGGGGAGCAAGGTCAATGCGCAGGATGCGGAAGTGGAGATTGACGGGGCCAAATTTACGTCGATGGATAATACGTTCAGCGTTAATGGCCTGACACTGACCGCGCAGGAAGTAACCGATAAAGAAATTACGATGACGACCTCGACGGATACGGACGGCATCTATAATATGATAAAGAATTTCTTCACGGAATACAATAAGCTGATCAATGAGATGGATTCTTTATACAACGCGGATGCTTCGACCGGATATGAACCGCTTCTTTCCGAAGAAAAAGAGGCGCTGAGTGAAGATGAAATAGAAGAGTGGGAGAAGAAAATCAAAGATTCCCTGCTCCGCCGGGACAGCACATTGAGTTCCGTATCCTTCAGCATGACTTCTATTCTTTTGCAGGGTGCGGAAGTGAATGGTCAGAAGATGTATCTGTCGGATTTCGGAATCAATACGCTCGGATATTTTAAAGCGGAGGATAACGAAAGAAACGCTTATCATATCGATGGCGATCCGGACGATGCCGCAACGAAGGCGAATGAAGACAAATTAAAGACGATGATCGCTTCCGATCCGAAAACGGTCATGGATTTCTTTACGAAGTTATCTACGAACCTGTATGATGACCTGACGAAAAAGATGGCCGGTACTACGCTGAGCAGTGCGATGACCGTTTATAACGACAAGCAGATGCAGTCGGAATATAAGGATTATACCAGCAAGATCAAGAAGCAGGAAGATAAACTGAATGCGATGATGGATAAATGGTATAAGAAGTTTTCACAGATGGAAGTTGCGATGTCCAAACTGGAATCCAGAAGCAGTTCCCTTGCAAGCATACTCGGGGGCTGATAACTGATAATGGTATGTGTTAAGATCAAGGAGGAGAATGACTATGCCGGCGCGCAATCCCTTTGCCGAATATACAAATAATAAAATTATGACCGCTTCCCCTGCGGAAGTGACGCTGATGCTCTATGAAGGCGCCATTAAATTCTGCAATATGGCAATTATCGCGATCGAGAACGGAGAGTTGGAGAAGGCTCATGTTAATATTAAGAAGACACAGCGTATTATAGAAGAATTTCGGAATACGCTGGATCATAAATATAAAGTCGCCGAAGACTTTGACAGAATTTATGTATATCTTCTGCAGCGGCTTCTGGAAGGAAATATCAAAAAAGATAAAGCGATACTGGAAGAAGTAAATATGCATCTGCGTGAAGTCAGGGATACATGGAAAGAGGTTATGAGACGCAATAAGCAGGCATAGAGAGGGCAGGCATGAGTCAGAATATAGCACAGATTTTATTACAGAGTCTGAACAAAAAGAATCAGATACTTGACGATATTATCAGAGAGAATGAACAGCAGGAACAAATTCTGAAACAGGATACGCTGGATATGGATGCGTTGGAAGCATCCCTGGACAGAATCGGGGAATTTGTGGAAATGCTGGAAAGGCTTGACGACGGATTTGAGGCGTTGTATGATAAAGTGCGCACGGAAGTTGTGGGGAATAAGGCCGGATACAGGACGGAAATCGCTCAGATGCAGAACTATATCCAGCAGATTACCGATAAGGTCGTGAAGATCAATGCGGCCAGAATGCGCAATCAGATGCGGGCCGACAGTCAGTTTAAAAAGCAGGCGCAGGAAATTAAAAATGCGATGTCTAAGACGAAGGTAAGCCAGAATTATTATAACAGCATGAATAAGCTTAATTATGTGGCTCCTCAGTTTTATGACAATAAGAAGTAGCGCTTACGGGTTAAAATTTTAAAAAAAATAAATTTTACCCTAAAGTAAATCGGAGAAACTCCGATATATAATACAAGTAAAGCAAGTTAAACACTTACTTGAACGATAGTTACTCTGTAAAATCATTACATCGTAACTAATGTAATGGGGCCGATGGCAGCGTACGAGCCGGAGGAACCATTACACAAAAAACAAAAATTGCGGCAAGGATGCCGTATAAAATTCAAGGAGGAATATAGTATGGTAGTACAACACAACATTACAGCGATGAACTCTAACAGAATGCTTGGTTTGACAACAAGCGCTCAGGCAAAATCCACAGAGAGACTGTCTTCCGGTTACAAGATCAACCGTGCAGCAGATGATGCAGCAGGTCTTGCTATTTCCGAAAAAATGAGACGTCAGATCAGAGGTCTTACACAGGCATCTGCAAACGCTCAGGACGGTATCTCTACTGTTCAGACAGCAGAAGGTGCATTGGCAGAAGTTCATGATATGTTACAGAGAATGAACGAGCTGGCTGTTAAAGGTGAGAACGGTACTCTTACAACAACAGACCGCGCATCCATCCAGTCTGAAATTGCTCAGTTGATGAGTGAAATCGACCGTGTTCAGAGTACGACAACCTTCAACGAAATGAACCTGTTAGACGGTACTTTCGTAAAAGGCCTTCAGGTTGGTGCAGAAGCTGGTCAGCACATCACAATCAGCATCGCTAACATGAGTATGGCGGGTCTTGCTCATAACATCGATGGCAAACTGTATACCAAAGTTACTTTCAGAAACCTTGCTTCCGGTACAATCAAAGGTACTGTTTCTACTTATAAGTTGAACACTGTTAACGGTAAGACAGATACAAGCAAGAGCACGAAAGTTATCATCGGTGAGATGGATACAAACAAGACCATCAACACATGGACTACGATGGATAGTGCTTCCGGCAAGTATAACAAAGCAACGCTGGATAGTACTATGGCAACCAATGTTATGAACACATTTATGAGAATGGTTCCTGGTGATGCGAAGACTGTTGCTACAGCAAAAGACTTCAACTCCCTGAACGCGTTTGTAAAGGGTGCTCTTTCCTTAGTATCCCAGCAGAGATCCGATCTCGGTGCTGTACAGAACAGACTTGAGCATACAATCAACAACCTGAACAACATCGTTGAGAATACGACATCCGCTGAATCTGCTATCCGTGATACAGATATCGCTACTGAGATGGTTAAGTACTCCAACAACAGCATCTTACAGCAGGCTGGTACATCCATGTTGTCACAGGCAAATCAGAGCAATCAGCTGGCACTGTCCTTACTTGGCTAATTGCCGGAGTATTAACGGAACATTGCATAGTGAACTACCAAAGAGCCATTCGCAGGAATGGCTCTTTTTATATGAGGATTCGAATATTATTTTAAGGGAACAGTCAGAATATCAATTTGAATAAACCGGGAGCGGGAAAATTCTTGTGTATTTCATCCGGGAATCCGGGAGAGCGCTTCCAGCGCCGGCTCAAATTCTCCGCATTTCCGGTAATGACTTCTTGCGACGTCCTTCTGGCCGAACAGTTCATAGATGTAACCGATATAATAAGAGATGACCCGCGATTCCACGGAATCCCTGGAAGGAGCGCTGAGCGCCTTTACAAATTCCGACAGCGCTTTTAACGGCTGGTTTAGCTGAAGATACATCAGCCCGATCATACATAAATAATCGGAATTGTCGTTATAGTGCTCATAAAACGATAGCAGAGAAGAGGCTTCCCGGGCCTTTTCCGCATCCAGCAGCATATTGCCGTAGTTGCAGACCAGGATACGCGTATAGTCTTCTTCCGGCGCAGGATTGCGTTCCATTGCCATTTCGAAATAAGTCAGGGCCTGGTCAGGTTCCCGCATACAGAGATAACTTTGGGCCATCTGGAAATAATAATATGGCTCGTCCGGGTTTTTCTCGATCTCCGGCAGCAAAAGCTTAATGTCCCGCATCGATTTTTCATATAATTTGTCCGCCGAACCAATATAACCGAAATGGTCTAAAACGACCGGAATGTCGTAGCTTGTGGTGGAAATATTGGCAATCGGAACCAGTATTTCATGGATAGGGCGTTCATAATGATAATATTTCCGGTTAAAGAGACGGTCAATGATCGTAGTCTGACAGTGTCTTTCCCCGTCGGCCTCAAAATAGTCCAGACGCTTTATCAGTCCGACACTCTTAGGGTGTGCGGATATTAACTGCTGTATCTTATCAAAATCAAATTCGACGAGAAATTCGTCCGTATCCAAAACAAAAATCATATTATGGGAAGCGCGGCTGATCGAATAATTTCTGGCGGCGCTGAAATCGTTTACCCATTCGAAATCATAAACTTTACTTGTGTATTTACGTGCAATTTCTTTGGAATTATCGGTGGAGCCGGTATCCACTACAACGATTTCAAAGGGGTAGGGACTCAGCGACTGCAGGCATTTGTTCAGATTTTCCGCCTCATTTTTGGTGATTATACATACGGAAACAGGAATCATGGGATGGTTCTCCTTTTTTAAAAGTTTTGATCAGACAGGCTGATCGCTTTTTGGCGTTAAAAGCGCCAGACGATTAATCGCGGGAGCAAACTCTCCGCATTTCCGGTAGCAGGAGACTGCGGCTGTAATATCTCCGAAAATTTCGCAGATTTCCCCGGTCCGGTAAACAGGAAGAAAGCTGTTTGCGCCTTCCAGACGGCATAAAGGAATGCCGATCGCTTTCTGATACTGTTCAAGAGCCTGTTCATACATCTGATTTTCTTTGTAGATGTTGCCCATCAGATAAACAAAGTCGGCAAGCGGAGAAAAAGCGTCGTATATGCCTTCAAAACCGAGCGCGGCTTCCGCCTGCCCGGTGCGAAGGAGTGCATTGCCATAAGAAACAACCATTGCCTGCACATAAGCCAGTTCCGGGTCCAGGTCGAAAGAAAGTCCCTTGCCGTAATACACACAGGCGTCGGCATAATCTTCAATGATTTCACAGCTCTTTCCCAACTGATAGTAAAGATAGGGATTTTCGGGATCAGTCTCAAGCTGTTTTTTCAGCAGCGTAAAATTTCGCTGATATTTGGCGGTCTGTTCTTCCTTCGTCATATCATAACCGGTGTGAAGGATTGTCGTTTTCAACAGATAAGCAGAAATTTCACCGCCGTGTTTCGGGGTGAGCTGTTCATGAATCATACCGGTATAGTGATAAAGACGTCTGTCAAAGAATCGCTCCGTATTATCCGTATTATTGATGACCGCAACACCGTTTTCCGTTACGATATTTTCCCTGAAAACGGAGCCTACACTGTCCGAAAGGTGTTTCCGGAAATAGTTCAGTTCTTCCACATCGATTGTTTTGATGTACTCGTCGCAGTCGAGCATGAAAATCCAGTTGTTGGATGCCGCACGCAAAGAAAAATTTCTGGCGGCGCTGAAATCATCACACCAGGCAAAATCAAGCACCTGATCGGCATATTTACCGGCAATTTCACGGGTACGGTCCGTGGAACCGGTATCTACAACGACGATTTCAAATCCATAGGGTTTGATGGAAGCCAGACATTTTTCGATTCTTTTTTCTTCATTTTTAGCGATAATACACACGGAGATCGGATGCATTGCTGAAAGTCCTTTCTGTTATAATGGAAACGTTTCCGATAATGAAAATACCGGTGTATGAATCAGGAGATACGAATATTTACTGCGTAGTTACACCAAACTGATTCAATTTTTCTATGGACGGACGATAGTGATAAGCGGCAGCGCGCTGGTAAAATGTAATTGCGGAAGGCAGATCTCCCAGCATTTCATTCACCAGACCGATATTGTGATAAGGGAGATACGTATTAACTCCCTCGCTTCGCACATTGGGACACTGGAGCGCTTTTACAAATTCCATCATGGCTTTCATGGGCTGTTTGGTCCTCAGATAGGAGACGCCCAGGGTACAATGGAAACCGGCATCACCTGCAAAAGAATCATAACGGGACTCAAAAAAAGCGATAGCTTCTTCTTCCCTTCCGGTGCTGTTCAGCGCCAGAAGATAAGCCTGTGCCATGACGGGAAGCCAGGGCTGCTGAGGGTCGATCGGAAGTTCGAAGGCTTTTTTATAGTAGGTATAGGCGTTTTCATAGTCCTCGATGGCATTATAAGACTGACCGACCTGGAAATAGAAATAAGGGTCGTCGGGATGTTTCTCAATTTCTTTTAAAAGAAGGGAATTGTTGCGTTCCGCCTTCTTCAGCATACTTTCCACACCGCCGCAATATCCCACATGATCTACCGTAAGCGGTATATCGTAACGCTCGAACATCGTGCCGTTAGTATGAACATCCGTAACCTGTTCATGTATGGAAAGCGTATAGTAATAATGCCGTTTATGAAACAGACGTTCTACGCGGTCCGGATAGGAGACCTGCATTCCGTTGTTGTCATAGTAACTGTGGCGCAGCAGCATGCCAACGCTGCGCGGATGCTCTTCGATCAGTCGATAAATCGCATCCAAATCAATTTCGGTCAGAAATTCATCACAGTCTAAAATCAATACATAGTTATGCGACGCTTTTTTCAGAGAAAAGTTCCTGGCGGCGCTGAAATCGTTGACCCATTCAAAATCGTAGATGAGATCCGTATATTTGCGGGCGATCTCTTTCGTGCGGTCGGTGGAACCGGTGTCCACGAAGATAATTTCAAAGTTGTAAGGCATAAGCGGCGCAAGACATTTCTCAATATTTTTTTCCTCATTTTTGGCGATAATGCAGACTGAAATCGGAATCATGGCAGTTCTCCTTTTAATATGATGATTTCACACCGTTCACCGGCGCCGGTATTGCGCAGGAGAACAGAATAATTGATTCAGGTTTTCTGCAAAAAATATTGCAGTAATTGTGATACCTGTGTCAGGATTCCCAGCTTTTCGGCGGACACCAGAATATCCCCTGTTACTTCCTGAAAAATTCCGTAATGCAGAAGCGCGTCTCTGTGCATGGCGGTCATGTGACACCGCGCCTCATAATAACCTGATATGTTATGTGATACGCCGTCTTTACTCAGGTTGACATGAACCATCGGCGCTTCCTGAAAGGCGATTTTGCTGCTTTTGGCTATCCGCAGAAACAATTCCCAGTCTTCCAGGCAGGTCAGGGATTCATTAAAAAGACCGGATGTTTCCAGACATCGCCGGCGTACCAGCACGCAAGGCGTACCGATCGTATTTCGGAGCAGCATATGCCGGTAAATATTTCCCTGCTTTTCTTCCGGCGGAATCGTGCTGTCAGGAACAAAGATAACGGTTCCGTCAGCTTTCTGACATTCATAAGGACAGTAAAGCAGATCCGCTTCCGGGTTTTGCATGAAAAAATCCATCTGCTTTTCCAGCTTGTCAGGCATCCAGCAGTCATCGCTGTCCTGAAAGGCGATATAGTCATATTTTGCCTGACGAATACCTTCATTTCTTGCCGCCGCAACGCCTTTATTTTCGGGCAATTTTAAATAACGAATACGATCGTCATGCCAAGACTCTACCACGATGTCAGTGTTATCGGAAGAACCGTCATCCACGATCAGCAGTTCGAAATCCGCGTAAGTCTGTTGCAATATGCTTTGCACGGATAAGGACAGAACGTCGGCTCTGTTGTAGGTCGGTATAATAATGCTTACTTTTTCCATAATGAATCACAATGCCTTTCTCTCAAACGGCAGCCCTTCGTACAGGATCCGGTTTTGCTCTGATGTCTCGCCTTTGTAAAAAATGAACAGAGGGAATGCCACGTTATATGGCATCCAGCATTTCCCGGACCCGGTGACGGTAAGTATGGGCGGCGGCAACCTGGTCATGTCCGTTCCTGGCTATCTGCCGGCGTTCTTCTTCATGGGATAGATAATACGCAATCTTGTTTAACAGATCTGCTCTGCTTTCATAAAAATCAAAGTGTTCCCCCGGCGTAAAATAGTCCGGGAAGTCGTTCTGGTAATTGCTGAGCAGGAAACCGCCGCTTCCCATAATATCAAAAGCACGCTGGGGAATGCCGCTTAAAATGCTGCGCAGCGATATGTTCAGATTGATTTTGCTCCTCCGGAAGACAAGCGGCATTTCCCGGTAGTTGTCAACAGGGCCGTGGTTGATAACATTGGGAAGGGAAAAATCCCCGTCGTGTGTAAATAAATCAAAGGAATGCCTGTCCGCAATGGACCGGATCAGAGCATTCCGCTCCAGACCTGTGATTTTCCGGTTTATCACGTATTGGGCATATAAATATTCTTTTGTCTCGACGCCGTCGGCATTGGGCATAATGGGAAGCGCCTGATATAAGTCTTCCATAATAGGAGATATTGTTTCCTGTATGAAATTATATCCGTGCACATTCATTTGCGCAGCCATAAGCGCATTCAGATAGCCCTTTGTATAATCGGACAGATTTTCCATCCGTTCAAAAAAATTATGTTTCTCGGTGTAAAGAGAGCCGATGAAAGAAATATCATATAAAAAGCGCCCGTCCCCCGACGTGTCAGCCTGCGCTGTCAGAGCGTCCAGTCGTTCCGTATTGGCGGCCATCGGCAGATAATGCACCGTCGCGATCCCCGCTTTATGAAATTCCAGATAAACTTCTTTATCGAATACATAAATGGTATTGCACGGATGGATGGCGGTATAGGAATACAGCATCACGTAAGGGCTGTCGTAAATCCAGGAAATGTACCGGATGTTTTCTTTGTGACAGACATTGGAAACGACGGGAAAATAGTTAAAGGAAAAAACCACATCCGGCGTCTCTTTGTGCAAAAGCGCGGGAAGTCCGGATACGGCGGACGCATCGTTTCTGGCGTCTTTATTAAAAAAGGGAAAACAGACAAGCGTATGGCCTTCCCTGCGGAAAGCTTCTTTCATATCTTCATTTCCATAACTTGCCCATTCGATAAAAAGTATTTTCATGCAGATAACGGCGCCGTCCTCTCTGAATTTTCAATATGGCCTTCATGATTAACAGTATAACAAAAGTTTGGAGGTTTGGGAAGGGTAAGGGGTGGAAGATTATTGGAGGCTTTTGTACCGTTAAAGAGCAACGGAGCCCGGGCAAAGCAGGGGTTCTCTTTGTCGGCACGCTTTCGCTCCACGAAAAAATCGTAACGGTACTAAGTTCAAAAGCCGCACATGCGTCTTTTTCACTAACTACCGACGTTTTTTCAAGGGCCTCCGCCAGAGAACCCCTGCTTTGCCCGGGCTCCGTTGCTCTTTAACGGTGTGCCTCTGTTTTGGAATGTTTGCGGTGCTTTATATTGACAGAATGAAAGTTATTCTATAAAGTATATATATCTTATTTATTATATGGATTATGTATATAAGAAAGCTTTATCTCTTTATCTTAATTGCTGGCCTGTAAAACGGGCGGGGAGAATAGAAAGATGAATATTGCAATGATTTTGGCGGGGGGTACGGATAACCGGTTTCAGATGAGCGTGCCCAAACAATTTGTCAACGTATATAACCGTCCGGTAATCGTCTATACACTGGAGGCATTTCAAAAACATGACGAAATCGATGCGATTATGGTTTCCTGTCTGGACGGATGGCAGGAGATGGTTAAAGCATATGCGAAACAGTTTAATATAACAAAGCTGAAATGGGTTGTTTCCGGCGGCCGGGACGGACAGGCCTCGGCGAGAAACGGTATTCTGGTATTAAAGGATGAATGCCGCGGAGACGATATCGTGATTCTTCATGATTCGATCAGGCCTTTTGTCTCGGAAGAAATCATTACCGACAGCCTGCGGGTATGCAGGATACACGATATGGGCGTAGCCGCGGTGCGCACGATGGATACGATTATGCGGACAGATGATGGGGCGGTAGGAACGCAGAGCATTTCCCGTTATTCGATTATCCGTATTCAGACGCCCCAGGCATACCGGATGGACCGGCTGTGGGATGTTCACGAAAAGGCCGTGGAAAAAGGAATAACCGGTGAAGTGGACACCAACAGCGTTATTTCAAGACTGGGCGAACCCGTCTATTTTTCAAAAGGCTCCGATTTGAATATGAAGATCAATACGGTGGAAGACGTGGAGATGTTTAAGGCGCTATACAGAATGCGGCAGGAAGCGGAAAAAGAGAAAATATAAAATCGGAAAGGAAACAGCGGTTTACCAATGAATATAGCACTTTTACTGGCTGGAGGCAGCGGGACGAGAACGGAACAGGATGTGCCCAAACAGTTTTTTAATGTATATGAAAAACCCATTATCATTTATACGCTGGAGGCGTTCCAGAAGCATCCGGACATCGACGGCATTATCGTTTCCTGTCTGGAGGGCTGGCACGAAATACTGAGCGCCTATGCGCGGGAAGCGGGTATTACGAAACTGCGGAAAGTAGTCTGCGGCGGTGAGAACGGACAGGCCTCCGCCAGAAACGCGCTGCGGGAATTAAGAGACATCTGCCGGGATGAAGATATTGTGATCATTCATGATGCCATACGTCCGATGGTTTCTGCGGAAATCATTTCCGACTGCATCGTAAAATGTAAACAACATGGTTCCGGCCTCGCGGCCATGCGCTGTCAGGAAACAATCGTCGAGACGAACGACGGCATCAAAGGAGATACGGGCATCAGCCGGAATCATATCATGCGCGTGCAGACGCCCCAGGCATATCGATACGGCGTCGTAATGAATGCGCATGAAAAAGCGCTTGCACAGGGCATTACGAATGCGGTATATACGAATACGCTGATGCTGGATCTGGGCGAGACGCTTTATTTTGCGAAGGGCTCCGAGAAAAATCTGAAAATTACAACGATGGAAGATGTGGAGATTTTTAAGGCGCTGCTTCGGATGAAGAAGGAAGATTGGGTGAAGTAGGCGGAAGAAAGGGCATACATAAACCGCAAAGCAGCTCCGGCGGCGGTTGTTTCTCCGGATGGCATGCCGGAAAAAGATTGAGAGATTTGACACGATATGATGAGGGAAAGGATCGGGAAAAGAGAGCAAAATATTTCCACTAATATTTTCGGACGCTCTGCCGATATATATTTCAGTAATAACGTGAAAGCGGTCATGAAAAGATCGCTTCTGAAGCAAGGATTGCGGAGAAGTTGCACGGATGCAGAGATAAGAGTTGGAGTTGGGCCTGTTATGTGCATTTGGTTGCGATAGCAGGTTTTTTTGTAAGTGGGAATGAGTATTGTTGTATGTCGAATATTATACATAATCCATATGAAAATAATCTGAAAAATAATACTTAAAAATAAAGTATATATATCTTATTTAATATACATGGGAGGACAAAAAGATGAAGATTTTAATGGTTGCTTATGATAATGATTCTTATATTACATGGTTTCCGCAAGGGCTGGCTTATTTAGCTTCTGCTGCTCGAAATGCAGGGCATGAAATTGAGGTATACCAACAGGATATTTTCCACTGGCCGGACAGCCATTTGACGGAGTACTTAGATCAGCATGACTTTGATGTTGTGGAAGTCAGCGTTATAGGAGGATATTATCAATATCGTAAGCTGATGGCTCTTTCTGAAGCAATTAATGCCTCAAAGAAGAGGGGGGGGCTGAAATATACGATTGGCGGGCACGGACCGGCCGCGGATCCGGAATACTTTTTGCGGAAAACAGGAGCGGATGTTGTTGGAATTGGCGAAGGTGAGATCACATTTGTCGAATTAATGGAAGCATTTGAAGGAAAGCGTTCTTTAGAATCGGTGGATGGTATTGCCTATATTGATTCCGAAGGAAAATATGTCAGGACAAAAGAAAGAGCGTTGATACAGAATATTGATGAGATTTCATGGCCGGCCTATGATTTATTTGATATGACATATTATACGTTGATTCGAATGCCTAATATAAATGCAAACGAGCGGGCAATTCCCATGTTGTCGGGGCGGGGATGTATTTTCAGGTGTAATTTTTGCTACAGGCTGGATAAGGGATTTCGTCCCAGAAGCGCCAAAAGTATTATAGAAGAAATCGAATTTCTGAAAAAAGAATATAACGTAAAGTATATCTCTTTTTCGGATGAGCTGCTAATGAGCTCCAGAGAACGTACGCTGGAGTTATGTCAGGCATTTATTGATGCAAAAATCAATGTAAAATGGGATTGTAACGGAAGATTAAATTTTGCGGATACAGATGTATTAAGCAAAATGAAAGAAGCAGGATGTGTATTCATAAATTACGGAATTGAGTCACTTGATAATGATACGCTGAAAGTGATGCATAAGGGCCTGACCCGTGACATGATTATCCGGGGTGTGGAGAATACATTAGAGACAGGCATCAGTCCCGGATTAAACATTATTTACGGTAATATTAACGAACCGATCAGCGCGATTGATGATGCGGTAGAATTTTTACTGAAATATGATGATCATGCACAGATGAGAACAATTCGTCCGGTTACACCGTATCCGGGCAGCGAACTGTTTGACTATGCCGTAGAGCATCATTTATTGGAAGGCACAGCGGATTTTTATGAAAATAAGCATGTAAATTCTGATCTTCTTTCGGTAAATTTCACACAACATACGGATGAAGAAATATATGATGCACTATATAATGCAAACATGAAATTAATAAAAAAATATCAGGAATTGCAGGCAGAAAGAACAGCCGAGATTTGTGCTGATTTGTATTTGAACAAAAATGCTGCATTCAGAGGCTTTCGTCAAACTTAAAAGTATAAATTTTATAAAATAAAACGGGAAAATGAAATTATGAAGGTATTAGTAACCGGTTCAGATGGATTCATAGGAAGCCATCTGACAGAGGAATTAGTAAAAAAAGGATATCAGGTAAAAGCATTTGTATATTACAACTCTTTTAATAATTGGGGCTGGCTGGATATTTTGCCAAAAGAAATTATGAGGCATGTAGAAATATTTCAGGGAGATATCAGAGATCCCAATGGTGTCGAAGAAGCTGTAAAGGGTGTCGAAGCGGTATTTCATCTTGCGGCGCTGATTGCCATTCCGTTTAGTTATCATTCGCCGGATACTTATGTTGATACGAATATTAAAGGAACTTTAAATGTTTTACAGGCTGCAAGAAAACAGGGAACGGAAAAAGTATTAATTACTTCGACGTCGGAAGTATATGGTACGGCGCAGTATGTTCCCATTGATGAAAAACATCCCTTTCAGGGACAGTCTCCTTATTCCGCGACAAAAATAGGAGCGGACAGACTTGCGGAAAGCTTTTACCGTTCCTTTCAATTGCCGGTAACAATCGTAAGGCCTTTTAATACATATGGTCCAAGACAGTCGGCCAGAGCGGTCATACCGACGATTATCATGCAGCTTCTTGCCGGAAGGACGGAGATTAATTTAGGTTCTTTAGCGCCAACAAGGGATTTTAATTATGTGAAGGACACGGTAAATGGATTTATAGAAATTTATAAATCCGATAAAACCGTAGGCGAAGAGATTAATATTGCATCACAGAAAGAAATTTCAATAGGACAGTTGGCGCAGGAACTGATCAGACAAATAAATCCGGGAGCAAGGATTATATGTGATGAGAAAAGGCTGAGACCTGAAAAAAGCGAAGTAAACAGACTGCTCGGATGTAATGAAAAAATATTGAAGCTGACTGACTGGAAACCTCAGTATTCTTTAGAAGATGGATTAAAAGAGACAATAGCGTTTTTGAAAGGTAATCTTGATAAATATAAGGTAGATATTTACAATCTTTGAATAAAAGGAAAGAGCTTGTCAGAAGATGCGTATAGAAAGTATGTGTATTGAAGAAAACAAAACGATACTTGAAGCAATGCAGCAATTAGATAAAAGTGCGAAGAAGGTATTATTTGTTCATAAAAATGGCACGTTACTGGCGGCAGTTACCGATGGAGATATACGTAGATGGATATTAAAAAAGGGAGATCTGCACGCATCGGTAAAATGTGTCGCAAATTATCGGCCTAAATATCTGTATGAGAGTCAGGCTGATCAGGCCTCTCGCCTGATGAAGGAGTTTGGCATAGATGCGGTCCCGATAGTAGACACAAAATTTTTTATGAAAGATATTGCTTTGAGTAATGTACCGGCGAAGGTTGAAGTGAGCTGTTTTGGAAAGGATATACCTGTAGTTATTATGGCGGGAGGATTGGGAACAAGACTTTCACCATATACCAATATTCTTCCCAAACCGTTAATTCCTATTGGAGATTATCCGATATCCGAACATGTCATAAACCGTTTCTGCGCATATGGATGTACACAGTTTTATATGGTAGTTAATTATAAAAGAAATATGATAAAGGCATATTTCGATGAGCTTGAAAAGAAATATATATTGGATTTTATTATAGAAGAAAAGGCATTGGGAACAGGAGGCGGAATAAGCCTGCTGAGAGGCAAAATTAAGGATACATTTATTCTTACAAATTGTGATATTTTGATAGAAGATAATCTGGCAAGGGCGTATGAACAGCATATTAAGTCAGGAAATTTAATCACGATGATTTGTTCTCTAAAAAGTTTTACAATTCCATATGGTGTTGTCAACATTGGAGAAAATGGGCTGATTGAATCTATGAATGAAAAACCCAATATGTCATTTTTTACGAATACGGGATGCTATTTTGTTGAACCGGAAGTTATAGAAAGCCTGGAATATAATGAGCCTGTTGATTTTCCGACAATTATTGAAAATTACATGGAAAAGGGAAAAAAAGTCGGAGTATATCCGATTGGCGAGGAAGCGTGGCTGGATATGGGACAAATCGATGAATTGGAGAAAATGAAAATAAGATTGGGATGCTGAAGAAGTCTTGCCTGGCTGATAAGGAGTATACGCTATATGAAAAGAATATGTGTTATTACGGCAGCAAGAGCTGAGTATGGATTGTTGTATCCGGTACTGAAAGAAATAGAAAAATGTAAGGAATTCGAGCTTCAGTTAGTAGTCAGCGGGACCCATCTGAAAGCGGAATATGGCTATACAAAGAATGAAATTATCAATGATGGATTTTTGGAGTTTGATGAAATAGATATTATAGATGCGGATGGGGAAAATGCGGATGTTTCGGAGACGATGTCTAATGCCATATTAAGATTTGCAGGATATTTGACAAAAAAAAGACCTGATATAGCCATTATGCTGGGAGACAGGTATGAGATGATGGCTTTTGCCATTGCTCTCATGAATGCCAGGGTTCCCATTGCCCACCTGAATGGGGGAGAAGTAACCGGTGGGCTTTTAGATGAGATGTATCGCCATTGCATAACGAAAATGAGTACATTCCATTTTGTGAATTGTGAGAAACACCGGAAAAGGGTTATTCAGCTGGGTGAACCTCCTCAAAATGTATTTAATGTGGGGGATACATGCGTGGATAATATAAGAAATACAAAGCTAATGTCTCTGGAAGAGCTGGAAAAAGATCTGGGTATTGAGATTAACCCGGAAAAGCTTATTATAGTTACATTTCACCCTGTTACGGCAGAGAATAATTCACTGGAACAGCTGGAAAATATGCTTGAAGTTATAAAGCACTATGATTCCTATACATATCTTTTTACAAAATCAAATTCGGATAACGAAGGAATATATATCAATCAACGAATTGAAAAATTTACCGCAGAAAACGCCGATTGTTTCCTGGTAGATTCTCTTGGAAGAGTAAAGTATCTGTCGCTTTTAAATGTTGCAGTTCTGGTTATGGGAAATTCGTCGAGCGGAATTTATGAAGTGCCTTTTTTTCATATACCCACAATTAACATTGGGAATCGACAAAAAGATAGAATACATGGTCAGACAGTAATAGACTGTGGAAGCGATGTAAAAGAAATTGATAAAGCTTTTCAGTTATCAAGAAATAAAGATTTTATGGATCAATGCAAAATAGAGGAAAATATATTTGGTGACGGACATACGGCCCGTAAGATTATCAGTATCATTGAAAATGTATTGCAGGCGGAAATGAGTACTGAAAAATCTTTTTATGATGTTGATTTCAATATATAGGGGATAATATGAGAATATTGTTTATTGGCTGTATTGAGTCTTCTTATGATCAGCTGCAGCTGCTGATAGATGGTAAGAAGGATGTCGTTGGAGTAATCACGAAAGAGAAGTCGAAAATAAACTCGGATTTTTGTGATTTATCATCCATATGTAAAAAGAATCATATTCCGTTTATTTATTCGGATAATATTGCAGACGAAAGAACAACGGAGTTTATAAAGAGCTGCAATCCAGATATTGGGTATTGTTTTGGGTGGTCATGGTTAATTCCAGGCAGGGTATTAAAGATGCCGAAAAAAGGAATCATAGGGAATCATCCGGCAGAGCTTCCATATAACAGGGGAAGACATCCGATTGTATGGGCATTGGCGCTTGGACTTGAGAGAACGGCGGCTACTTTTTTTGTAATGAATGAGGAGGCCGATGCCGGAGACATTATTTCGCAGGAGATAATACCTATCAACAGAACTGACTATGCCAGAGATCTGTACAATAAAATAAACGAATCTGAATGTAGACAGATATTGGAATTTACAGAAAAATTTGAAAACGGAACTATAGAATATATTCATCCGGATTTGCAAAGTGGGAATGTATGGAGAAAAAGGGGCGTAAAAGACGGCCTGATCGATTGGAGAATGTCTGCCGAAGCAATCTACAATCTGATCAGGGCACTGAGCGAGCCTTATGTCGGAGCAGGATTTTTGCACCGGGAGAAAGAAATAAAAGTCTGGCGGTCGGAAATAATGCCGGCCAAAGGCTATTGTAATGTGGAGCCCGGGAAAGTAATAAGAATTAACAGTGCGAAAGATTTTATTGTAAAAACATATGATGATTTGATACATATAACAGAATGTGCCGGGTTTTATGGAGTAGAAGGAGAATATTTATGAATAAAATCGTGGTTGTTTCACCTCATGTGGACGATGAAACACTGGGAGGAGGTGGGACGCTCTTAAAATATTCAGCAAATCACGATAAGATATATTGGATTAATGTAACGAATGCCAGAAAAGAATATGGCTATACAGACGAACTTGAGCAACAGGGAAGAAAAGAAATTGAAACGGTATCGCGGTTATATCATTGTGAAAAAGTTTATGACCTGCAGCTCGAACCGGCAGGACTGCATAAGTATGATATATCTGTTTTGATAGATTCCTTTGTTAAGATTTTTCGGGAGATTGAACCGAATACGATTATGCTTCCTTACCCGTATGATGCACACAGTGATCATAGAATTGTTTTTGACGCAGCTTATACCTGTACCAAAACATTCAGATTTCCTTCCATAAATAAGGTGCTTTGTATGGAAATCATTTCCGAAACAGATAACGCCGTTTCAGATAAGGGCTTTGTTCCCAATTTTTATGTGAACATTGATGATTATCTGGAAAAGAAGCTTGAAATTTTAGAGGTTTATAAAAATGAAATCGGTTTGCCGCCGTTTCCGCGAAATCCGGAAGCTGTCAAAGGGCTGGCGGCTTACAGGGCGGCGGCCTGCAACTGCAAATATGCTGAAGCATTCAGAATTTTGAAAGAAATAGGTTAGTTTATGAGTCAGGATGAATTGAAAACGCCTTGTTTCATTATCAGGGATGAGATACTCAGGAAAAACTTAACAGATTTTAAAAGGATTGTAGAAAATGTATATCCTGACGGAATAATCGGATATTCTTTTAAAACGAATTCGACGCCTTATATTTTAACAAAAGCGCTGGAATATGGCTGTTACGCCGAAGTGGTTTCCGATACGGAGTATTGTCTGGCTGAGAAGATAGGGTTTCCGACGGATAAAATAATCTATAATGGTCCGATTAAATCAAAAGAAACGTTTAAAAGAGCTTTTTTTGGCCGGTCAGTCATTAATATAGATTCCTTCAGGGAATTGCAATGGCTTAAAGAGTTTTCAAATAATGAAATGCCAAGAAGCATTGGTATTCGTGTGAATTTTGATTTGGAATCGGCGCTTCCGGGAGAAACATCTACCGGATCGAAGGGAGGAAGATTTGGATTTAGTCTGGAAAATGGGGATCTGCATCGGGCGATAGCTGTCTGCCAGAATATTGCCGGAGTAAAACCGGCAGGATTGCATATGCATGTCAGTTCAAAAACAAAATCAGTGGATATCTATCAAAAATTATCAGAGACGGCGTGCAGAATCATAGAGGATGAAGAACTGGATATTGAGTATCTGGATATAGGCGGCGGTTTCTTTGGCGGAAATGATAACGGAGAGGCGTATGGTAAATATATCAGCGTGATTCATGACGAATTAGAGAGACATGGGGTAAAAGATATCTGCCTGATCGCAGAGCCTGGAGCTTCTGTCGTTGCGACAGCGGTAGACTATATGTCGAGCGTTATAGAATATAAAGATACCAGCTATGGAAGATTTGTGATAACGGATGGGAGCAGGCTGCATATAGATCCTTTTTTTAGAAAGGACAGGCATTTACATACAATGGTCTCGCAATCCGAAAAACTTCATGAGAAGCAAACAATATGCGGATTTACATGTATGGAAAATGATAGAATTATGACGGTGGAAAACGAATCGGAACTGCAGGCTGGAGATAAGATTGTATATTATATAGAAGGGTCATATTCCATGTGCTTCAATTCATTATTTATAGAATACCTTCCATATGTATATGCTGAGGAAAATGGCAGTTATAAACTGGTCAGAGATAAATGGGGAATTGAGGAATATTTGCAGAAAAGCTATATTCGGGGGAGATCGGACGGATGATTAATGTATTAATACCAAACATTGGCAGGAGGGGATATCTGGTTGATTATATGAAAGATATTCCATGTTTTGAAGGCAAGGTATTTGTATCGGACTGTGACAGGACTGCCAGCGGATTGTATGGTAATAACGACGGGTTTTTTATTTTATCCAAACCGGCAGCTGATGAAAAAAAGTATATAAGTGAGCTGCTGGAAGTCTGTAATAAACATGAAATAAAGTTAATCATTCCTGTAATAGACCCTGAAATATATATTCTGTCGAATTATAAAAAGGCTTTCGAGGAATACGGCATTACGGTACTTGTTTCGGACAGAGTAGTGCTTGATATATGCTATAACAAATTGAATATGAATGAATTCCTGATGGAGCGTGGTTATCTGGTTCCATTAACCTACACGGATATTGAGTCATTTAAAGCGGATCTTGAAGCAAAAAAAATAAATTTTCCTATAATTTGCAAACCGGTTTATGGAAGCGGGAGCGAGAATACAAAGATGATTGATAATATGGAACTGCTGAAAGCATATTTTCATAAAGGGCTAATGATTCAGCAGTATCTTGACAATTTTGAAGAATATGGAATCGATCTTTTTAATACATTTGAAGGAATGCCTGTCAGGTGCGTCATTAAGAGAAAAATTTCAATGAGAAGCGGTGAAACGGATAAATCATATACGGTGAAGGATGAAAAACTGTCTTTATTTATGGTACGGCTGGCGAGCGAGCTTAAACATATCGGTAATTTGGATTGTGATGTTTTAGCGGATGGGGAGAAATATTACATCATTGATCTGAACCCCAGATTCGGCGGTGGATATCCGGCCACACATGCTTCTGGTACCAATTTGCTGGAACTGATTTTAAGAATGATAAATCAAGAAAAAATAGTTCCTGCATTTAATTCGTATAAAGAACGTGTATTAGTTATGAAAACAATATCTGTTGTGCAGACAATATGGGAGGATAAAAATGAAATCATGTATTGATCCAAAATGGGAAAAAATTCATGAGGAGAAAGAATGGGGACAGTACCCAACAGAGTATACCATTCGTTTTATTGCTCGTAATTATTATGGTGTCAAAGACCGGTCGAAAGTCAGGATGCTGGATTACGGCTGTGGTGGAGGAAGCCACACTTGGTATTTGGCCAGAGAAGGATTTGACGTCTGGGCCTTTGATGGCGCACCTTCCGCAATTCACAATGTAGAGTTAAGAATGCAAAGAGAAAAACTGAATGCACATCTTGCAGTGTGTGATGCGCTAAAGCTTCCTTATGAAGATGGCTTTTTTGATGCGGTTATTGATAGCTATTGTGTAACGATGAATACTGCTGTGGAAGGCAGAAAAATGTATCAAGAAATATACCGCATTTTGAAGGAAGGAGGAGCTTTGCAGACTGCTCAGTTTGGAAAGAATACGGACGGATATTGGACAGGAACCAGAATTGAAGAAAATACCTGGACTGAAGTAGACAATATACAGTTACATGATGTGGGTAAGATACACTTTACAGATAAAGACGAGATGGAAAATATGCTGAAGGAAATTGGATTTACAAGCATCAATGTAGATACAATTCTTTATACGGATAGGGGAGTAAAGATTGAGCAGATTATTGCCTGTGCCTATAAGCCGAAGAAAGAGCAGACAATATGAACAGGGTATTAATTATAGCCGAAGCCGGTGTGAACCATAATGGGAATTTAGAGACTGCGCTGCAGCTTTGTGATGCTGCCAAAGCCGCTGGCGCGGATGTCGTCAAATTTCAAAACTGGGTGACGGAAAAAATTATTTTAAAAGATGTTGAGAAAGCGGAATACCAACAGAACAGGATGCGGGATGAAGAAAGTCAGTTTGATATGTTAAAACGACTTGAACTGCCTTACGATGATTTTCGCAAAATAAAAGAACATTGTGACAGGATAGGGATTCTGTTTGCTTCCACGGCAGATGATATAGAGGGTGTTGATTTTCTGATTTCTTTGGGAATTCCTTTTATAAAGATTGGTTCAGGAGATATTAATAATATTCCTTATCTTCGTCAGGCGGCCAAAAGGAAACTTCCGATTATTTTGAGTACAGGTATGTCTTCAATCGAAGATGTGGACAGGGCATACAGTATTCTTGTTGAATCAGGTGCGGAGAATATAACTTTACTGCATTGTACGACAAGCTATCCGTGCCCGTTTGAGCAGGTAAATTTAAAAGCTATGGTTAGGCTTCAAAACGTATTTGGGGTTCCGGTGGGGTATTCAGACCATACAAAAGGAACGGAAGTACCTGTTGCGGCTGTGGCTTTGGGCGCTTCTGTTATAGAAAAGCATTTTACGCTGGATTGTACAATGGAAGGACCGGATCACCCGGCCAGCATGGAACCCGATGAATTTAAAGAAATGGTTAAAAAAATAAGGAATATCGAAAATGCTTTGGGAGATGGGATCAAGGCTCCCACGAAAGAAGAGGTTTCCATATCAAAGGTAATACAAAAAAAAATTGTGGCTGTGCAGGATATTGAATGCGGCAGCGTATTTAAAGAAGAAATGCTGTCCGTGATGCGGAGCAATGAAGGAATCTCCCCTTCGGAATGGGATCATATTATCGGGGCGAAGGCATGGAAAAAATTTAAGAGAGGAGAGCCGGTTACTTTATGAAAAATCTGGCAATTATTCCTGCAAGATCGGGTTCGAAAGGTCTCAGGGATAAAAATATTAAAGAATTGGCAGGAATTCCTCTTATGGGGTATACAATAAAAGCAGCTTTGGATTCCCGGCTTTTTGATACGGTTATGCTTTCAACAGATTCGGAAGAGTATGGCGAAATTGCAAAGAAATTTGGCGCACAGGTTCCATTTCTGAGAAGTGCGTATACTTCATCGGACACAGCCTCTTCATGGGATGCTGTCAAAGAAGTATTTTGCAGATATTCGGAAATGGGATGCGAGTATGAAACGATAACACTCTTACAGCCTACTTCGCCGTTACGTACTGCGGATGATATTATCAGAGCGCATAATTTATTTTGGGAAAAACGGGCCAATTCGGTAATCAGTGTATGTGAAGCCGAACATTCGCCTTGCTGGAGTAATATAATAGAGACTGATTTGTCAATGCGGCATTTTGCACAGACTGATCATCCGACGTCTTACAGGCAGGAGCTGCAAACATATTATCGATTAAATGGCGCTATTTATATTATAAATAAAGAAATGCTTAATAATATTGATAGTATGTATGAGGAACGATGCTATGCTTATATTATGGAACAAAGTCATTCAATAGACATTGACTCCGAACTGGACTTTGTGATTGCGGAGGCGGTTATAAGAAAGGTATTACTATAACTTGGAAAGAGGCCTGTATTCATGCGTAACCTTCAAAAACGACAGTTGTTAGAAATTATGGAAAGTCTTCATTTTCTTCATCAGGAAATGAAAGAACGGCTGGAGAGAAAGGAATATTCGGTAGTTCGGACAGCGTTTTCTGATTGTCAGGAAGCGGCAATTCAGGTAGGAGAAGCCATAGAACGGATGGAAGGAGAGGGGACGGAGGCTGTTTCATATCTTGAGCAGTATTGTGAAAAAGTGTATCATCTCAGCCTGCAATCAGAGACAACACAGGGAAAAAAAATCTTTAAAAGTCTGGAGAGTTCCCTGGTCAGAGCAGAAAATGCGATTGCGCATATGCCTGTAAGGAAAGAGGTCGTGTTCATGCCGTATAAGGCCTGTATGTGGGATTCTCTGGAAAGTGTTTATCTGGCAGCGAGAGAGGATGAATACTGCGATGTCTACTGTGTGCCGATTCCATATTATGATAAAAGAGAGGATGGGAGCTTTGGAGAATTACACTATGAAGGAGGCGCGTATCCGAAAAATATAGAAATCTTGGATTACCGCGTGTATAATTTGGAAGAAAGGCATCCGGATATTATTTATATACATAATCCATATGATGATTGGAACCATGTTACGTCTGTACCGGAAAGGTATTATAGTAAAAATTTACGTTACCATACAGATTGTTTAGTATATATACCATATTTCATATTAGGCGAAATAGAACCAGATGATCTGAAAGCGATAAATAATATGAAGCATTTCTGTTTTTTGCCGGGAACTATTTATGCTCATAAAGTTATTGTACAGTCTGAGAAAATGCGCCAGATATATATTAGTGAGTATATGAATGAGGCAAAACAGCATGGGCTGTCAGCGGACAGGAAAATGCTGGAAGAAAAAATTCTGGGACTTGGTTCGCCTAAGATTGATAAGATACGGAATACCAGAAGGGAAAATTTAAATATACCGGAGGAGTGGCTGAATGTTATAGAAAAAGAAGATGGTTCATGGAAGAAAATCATTTTTTATAATACGAGTATTAGCGCATTGCTGGCCAGTGATGAAAAAATGCTTGAAAAAATGAAAGATGTCTTTGGGACATTCAAAAAGTATCAGGACGATGTGGCGCTGCTGTGGAGACCGCATCCGCTTATAACAAGTACGATTAAATCTATGCGGCCACGGTTGTGGGTGGAATATGAAAAGATTGTCGAGGCGTATAGAAAAGAAGGGTGGGGAATCTATGATGAAAGTGCGGACATGGACCGGGCAGTAATGTTAAGTGACGCATACTATGGAGATCACAGCAGCATTGTGCACATATACAAAAAAACGGGGAAACCAATAATGATGCAGAATGTTGATGTGATTTTAAAAAGCACTAAATAACATGAACAAAGAATACAAGTGTATTCCGGGTTTTATGTAGTGAGTGATGATACGGAGAAAAAAAGCCAAGAAAAGTGAAACAAATTGGAGGAGCTTTATGGCAGAAGAAGTTAATACATTGAGCGCACCTTTTTTTTATGATTGCGTTATAGAAGATAATACAGTTTATTTTCCGCTGGCTAACTACAATTCATTGTGTAAAGGAAATCTTATCAGCGGTCAGACGGATATAATAGATATTTTCCCGGACATACCTGCATATAAAACAGCAGCTTATGCGGGAGTATACAAATATGGAAATACTTTATTATTTTCTCCTTACTCGGCGGATAATTTCGACATTTTGGTTTATAGCATTCCACAGCAAACATTTTCCGGATTGTTAAATAATAAGGATATAAATTTCCGCAGCAATACTGTGTTCGAAAAAAATGAATATATCTATATTGCCTCATGCACGACAAATGAGATTTATAAAATTGATTTGCATAATCGTTCTGTGGATTGTCTGGTTTCGGCGAAAAATAAACCGGATGAATATTGTTATACGGAAATTGTGAGAATAAGGGATTTTATTTTGTTTCCATTAAACCAAAGAAAGGTTTTGCTTGTATTTGATATGCAAAATGAAAAATATGAGTGTTATAAATTTCCGGATGATATTTCGTACATTTCAACATTATGTGTTCATGGCGAAAATTTGTGGATAACAGGGGGAAGCAGGAAAATATATACTTGGAATATAAAAAAGCAGGAAGTGCGTGTATGTGCTGAGTTCCCTGATAATGTACGACTGTTTTTTGAAGGGAATGGACATTATTTATGGTTTGGCAGCAGCTTTATCTATCAGGACGTATTGTGGCTTTTTCCTTTTTATACCAGTGTAATTCTTAAATATAATATATTGACTGAAAAATTTGAAGAATTGGAGATTCCCGGAGAAGAAGAGACAGATGGATTGGAAAAAGCACGTTTTAATACAATAAAGTACGGAACTGTTAAAAAGAGTGGTGATAAAGTGTTTTTTCTGTCTTCTAAAACCCGAATATTTTATGAGTTAGATCTGGTAACCAATATGATTCAAAGACATTATTTTTATGTGAATAAAAAATATAATGGGCAGATTTATCCTGTTACCGAGGATGGAAAAATATTAGAAAGGAATGATGCTGTTAATCTTGAAGATTTCCTGGAGAACATAAAGGAACGGGCGAATGAAGAAATAATAATTAAAGATGAGATGACTGGCGGTACAATATATAACTGCATAGACAGAAAAATTTCCAGGTTGGTATAACGAGGGGCTTTAAATATGGATATGGAAAATTTTATTGATTCATTTTTAGAATTTGAGGAAGAAAATAAAATGTTTCAGGTCAAAATAGAAGGGATAAAAATTTGGCACTTAATACGTATTCAAATTTATTGCTATCTGGCTGAGCAATTTGGATTAGGAAAATTACTTCTTGATTTTGAACCTGTAAAAAGTGATACGGTTAAGCGGACATGGAAAGACTTGATCAGGGAAAAAGTTGTCTGTAATCAATACCGGGCCGGAAGAAGAGATGTTCTGATATTTCCGAATGGTGCAAAATATAAGGATAATCAAGGATATTATCGATGCAGGTATACAGATTTGCTTGATAGGGCCATGACAAGACCGCATTACCTGTTAGACGGGAAAAGTGATGAGGGGGGTTATGCCAGACAAAGAAGCAAAAATGTATTATACGCCGATCTGGAAATATTCAAGAAAATAAATCAAATAAAGCAAGACTATAAATTGATAAATAAATCAGAACTTGAGAAGAAAATAGCGGCTCCGATTGAAAAATATTATAAGTGTAAGATTGAGGTGAGGTTTAAACAGAAATGGCTGGACATGGTTAATACATTGTTGAGGATCAGGGGCTATTTTATAGATTATTATAACTATATGCTGCATAAAATCAAACCCAAAATCATTATCATCACATGTGCATATGACTGGGATAAAATGTTTTTATGTGAAGTTGCAAAAGAAAAAGGTATTCCGGTAGTAGAGCTTCAACATGGAACAATAGGCAGGCTGCATATATCTTATAATTTTAAGGAAAAGATGTATTTATCAACTTTTCCGGATTATATTTTCGTGTATGGACAATTGGAAAAAAAGAAACCAAGACTTCCAATAGACAGTAGCCGGGTAATTCCGGTGGGATTTCCTGAGTTGGAAAATTGTTATAAAACGAGCCGTAAAGAGAGGCGGAATATAAAGAAAAATAGAAAGCAAATTCTTTTTATATCACAAGGAATACCAGAGATCGCCCAATATGCAGAGGCTGCTGCCAATCTGCTGGACAATGAGAAGTACCGGATTATTTTTAAACTTCATCCGAGAGAATATGGAAACTGGAAAAAGATATATAGAGGTTATTTGAAGAATCCTGACATAGAGGTGTTTGGTGATTACGATAAATCGATATATGATTTTCTGGCGGAATCGGATTGGGTTATAGGCAGTTTTTCCACATCGCTGTACGAAGCCACTATGTTTGATATAAAAATAGCGATAATTAAAACCCCGATGGATGCTGATATGAAAGAGCTATATCTTAACGGGTACGCGCTGTTAGTTGAGTCCCCACAGCAGTTAGCGCAGGAAATTATGGAAGATAGTTTTAAAAGAAATCCAGCGGTAAACATATATGAGAAAAATAGTATTGAAAATATGTTGAAATGGATAGATAAAATTATTCGGATTACAGACCGGAAAGAAGCCGGGAATAGCACTAATTAGCGGCTTTTTTAGAAATATAATCATAAGGAGCCAGCGTGAAAAATAAATTTTTCGCAGACTATGGAAAGGCATGGTTATTTATATGAAAAACGTATTAATTGTATCGTTTTATTTTCCGCCCCTTAATAGTATTGCAGCAAAGCGTTACGGGACAATGTGTAAATATTTTAGAGAAAACGGATATGAGCCATATATCCTGACAACTTTAAAAGATAATCGTTTTTTTGGTTCCAAGCATGATTTGAATGTTCCCGTTTCTGAGGACAATATCATCAGAATCGCTGAAAAAAATCCGTATAGTGGAATAAAAGTGTATGGGATAGCAAAAATAACGGGGGTGTTTGAAAAATTTAAAGTGGCTTCCAGAGTCATAGAATCGGGAGATTTGTTTTGGTATGAGAATATCAAAGAATTACTTGATTTAAAAGTATTAAGCAATATCGATATAGTTGTGGGAACATATGGGCCAATGGGGAATTTATATGCCGCAAAATTTATAGCTAAAAAAATAGGATGCCCATACATAGCGGAGTTGAGAGACTTTATTTCCGACTGGAAATGGATGCCAGACGGATATAGGCAAAGCTATATGCTTGATCGTATTGTTGAAAGGTCAATATTATCTTCAGCAAGTGGAATTGTGGTAGTTGCACCAGGAGCAAAAAAAATAATTCAGAAAAGATATCCCAAGAAAAGAATTGCAACAATTTTCAATGGCTGGGATGAATCACGGACAGAAACGGAAGGTAATGCACAGGAAAAATATTTGTATTATGCAGGATCGCTGGATGAACATATATTAGAAGGATTTACTATTTTATTAAGTGCTTTGCGAAAAGTAAATGAAAAGGAACCTGTTAAGTTTATTCTCAGATTAGTCGGTTTTCAAAAAATAAATAATGAAGCTAAGAAGATAGTCAGGGAAATGGAGATGGAAGACAGGGTTATGATACTTTCTCCGGCGGCAAGTGATGTGATTAAAGAGGAGAGGGGTAAAGCATATATCAATGTGGTATTGAATGCAATTCATGAGGAAGAGCAGGAGTGGATGGCCATGATGTGTGGAAAGACTTATGAATATATGAACGAAAAAGCTCCAATTTTAGCAGTAACGCCCCGAAAGTCTGATCTTGCGCAAGTTTTGTCATACACTCAAAAAGGAATTGGTACTGTTTCAGAAGATGAGATGGTGGATTTTATATTGCATACTAATGACAAATATATGGGGAATGATAAGGTGATAAAATTCTCCAGAAAGTATCAGGCGGCGAGGTTATGTAAATTTATGGACTGTATTCTGAAAAAAAATAGTAAAGGGGTACAATAATCGTGAAATTTACATATGAATCATATTCATCAATGCTTATCAGGTTGAGAGAGAAAGGGTACTCTTTTAGAGATTATAAGACATGGAAGGAAACGGAACGAACGGTAATTCTTCGGCATGATGTGGATAACAGTTTAGAAAAAGCAGTTCTGCTGTCGGAAGTGGAAAAGAATATCTGTGGAGGTGGAGCTACATATTTTGTATTATTATCAACGGATTTTTATAATCTGCAATCTAAGAAGTCCCGGGAATATATCAATAGTATTATAAAGAATGGCGGGAGTATTGGTTTGCACTTCGATGAAACACAATATATGATCCGTGATGATTTGGAAATGAAAGCATACATTCGTAAAGAGATAGAATTGTTGTCCAATATCATTGATGCCAGCGTTGACGTAGTATCAATGCACAGACCATCGGAGAAAGTTCTGGCTGCCAATATAGAATTTCCTGATCTTATTAATTCTTATAGTGAGATTTACTTTAAGCAGATGAAATATTTATCCGATTCGAGACGGTTTTGGCGCGAAAATGTGGACGAAATTATTGAATCTGCTGCATATCCGAGGCTTCATATTTTGACGCATCCGTTCTGGTATATGGAAGGCAGGGAGAAGAACTTGAAGCAGACTTTGGAAGACGCTATATTGTGTGCTTCGCTTGATTATTATGACAGGTTAAATGACAATTTTCGTGATTTGAGTAATGAAATAGAAAGAAAGAAGATTGAGAGGATAATATATCGATGAAATACGCATTAATCGGATGTGGACGTATATCGCCAAACCATATTGCAGCCGCACAATATAACCATTTAGAAATTGTTGCCATTTGTGATATTGTAGAGCATAATACGAAAGATAAAATCTTAAAATTTAAGTTACCCAAATCGGTTAAATGCTATACTGATTATCGTGAGATGCTGAAAAAAGAAAAGCCCGAATTAGTTGCAATAGCAACTGAAAGCGGAAAACATGCGCAGATTGCGTTAGACTGCATGGCATTGGGACATGCTCATATCATTATTGAAAAACCGATTGCTTTATCATTGGAAGATGCAGATAAAATTATTGCTATGTCGGAAAAAATAGGAGTAAAGGTGTGCGCATGCCATCAAAACCGTTTTAATAAGTCCATTCAGAAAATCAGAGAAGCTATTGAGATGGAGCGATTTGGTAAAATGCTGCATGGAACTGCTCATATCAGATGGGCAAGAGATTATGAATATTATTCGCGTGCTAAGTGGCGCGGTACCTGGGAGCAGGACGGTGGCGCACTGATGAACCAATGTATTCATAATATTGACTTGCTTAGATGGATGATGGGGGACGAGATCGAATCTGTCGTCGGAATGACAGATCGTTTGAAGCATGATTACATTGAGGCAGAGGACTTAGGAATAGCATTAATTAAGTTTAAAAATGGTTCTTATGGAATTGTAGAAGGAACGACTAATGTATATCCCAAAAATTTGGAAGAAACATTATACTTATTTGGCGAAAAAGGTACTGTAAAAGCAGGAGGAACATCTGTAAATATAATAGAAGAATGGAGTTTTACGGATATGTTGGATGATCCGGATGAGGTAAAGCGGCAATTTCATGAAAATCCTCCTAATGTATATGGATATGGACATGCACCACTATATGAAGATGTGATACAGGCGATTAATGAGGACAGAAAGCCATACATAGATGCCGAAGCAGGTAAAAGGGCCTTAGAGCTGGTACTTGCAATTTATAAATCTGCCGCAGAAAAAAATATTATACAGCTGCCGCTTGATAAATGTGCATCAATGGATTTTAAAGGGAGATTTTAATGTTATAGGAGAAACAGAAGTTGATATTTTAGGAGAAAAATAAGATATGATTTGTGCAATACATCAGCCCAATTTTTTTCCATGGCTGGGATATTTTGATAAGCTTTCAAGAGTAGATGCTTTTGTGTTATTAAATCAGGTTGATTACGAGAAAAGTGGTCATTCCATGCAATGTTATACCAATAGAGTCGGGATATTGAAAAATGGAAAATCATCATGGATTCATTGTCCGGTGGTGCGTGAACATGGAGCACAATCTATTTGTGATGTAAGGATAAATAATAAGACAGATTGGCGAAATGAATTAAAGAATACTCTCAGAGAGTGCTATAAATCAGCGGCATATTATAATGATGTAGCGGAGTATATTTTTTCGTTAATTAGTTTTGAGACGAATTATTTGTCAGAGTATAATATTCATATTATAGAGGAATTGGTCAAGCATCTCGATTTAAAAGCCAAGCTGTTCAGACAAGATCAGTTCCAAACGACTTTACATTCAACCGAGCTGCTTATTGAGTTGGTTAAAGCTGTTGATTGTGATTGTTATTTATTTGGCGGCGGCGGTACAAAATATCAGCAAGATGAATTGTTTGAGAAACAGGGAATAAAATTGATTGGCCAAAACTTTCAATTTCCGCATTATGAACAGGTTTCACAGCCGTTTGTGCCAGGGGTATCCATTTTGGATACATTATTCAATTGTGGGTTTGACGGAACAAAATATATTCTTAATGCGAATAAACAGCAGTTAAAGACACAGTAAATGAATTGCGATAATAAATACAATATTAAGGAAGCGGAAGATATGTGGTCTGAATTTGATGAAAAATTAAAGGAATTATTTGAATTTACAAACGGCAAGAAAATAGTGATATGGGGATATAAAAGAAGCGGCTGGTTCCTGGAGCATATTTTTAAAAGAGAACATAAACAGATAGAGTATATTATTGATGACGGAACAGGCATAATGCCCAAAGTAAATATTTACAGATCATTTATAGTAAGAAATATGGATAGAGATACGCATGCGGTTCTGCTTACTTTTAGATATGATCAGAAGGTGACTGATTTTCTGGCAGAATGTGGATATGAGGAAGGCAAACATTATATATATGTGAAAGAAATTTTTTTTAAAAATGAAATGCAGAGACAGCTGTCCTACTATAATTGGCTTGAATATCAATATGATCTTGACATTTCCGCTCCCCGAATGAATGCGGATATACAGCTGGCCCATTCAGACTGTCTGCATTATTCGACGGGTATAGATTATGCGTTAATGGATGTTTTGGATAATTTTGCTTTTTCCAAAAATGATGCGGTTTTTGATTTTGGATGTGGAAAAGGGGGCGCATTATTATTATTTAACAGGTCAGGGGTAGAAAAAATTGGTGGAGCGGAATTTGATACAGGCCTGTATAATATTGCTGTATCTAATTTTCATAAATTAAATTTGTGTTCGAGCGGATTGCTCAATCAGGATGCCGGGTTACTGACAGAGGAATTGGATGAATATAATTATTTCTTTATGTATAATCCCTTTCAGGGCAAAACCTTTCAGGATGTAATATATAATATAGAAAAAAGCTATGATAGGAATAAGCGTAGAATAACGCTTATATATTCCGGACCATATTGCCATAATATGGTGCTGGAGAACCAGCTGTTTAAATTATCGAAAGAAATATATACTGATTATTCTGTACGGTATGTATATATTTATACAATTAGTGTGTAAAAGACGTCTTAATATTGACTTGTTATCGTATGGCTGTCAGTTGACCAATAATCTATAATAGATTTGAAAGGAAGGTATCGTTCAAAATGAATATTTTATACTTTACAAAAAGCAAAAAGTATACATGCAAAGCATTGGAATATATGCTCAAAAAGCATACGGTTGTTGGAGTGGTCTGCAAAACCAGGCAGATAATGCTTGGCACGGAAATGGAAAAGATATGTAAAGAGAATGGAATAGAAGTATTTGATAACAAGGAGCTTTACCGTCGAATAGAAGAAAATAGTATGCCTGATATAGATTTGGCGATTTCAAATACATTTGGAAGATTAATCAAACCTTCTTTTATAGATTATGTAAATGGAAACTGTATTAATTTGCATGGAGCGATTTTGCCGGATTACAAAGGTTTGTTTACATATAATCATGGGCTTATGAATGAAGAAAAACAGTGGGGCGTAACAGCTCATTATGTGAATGAGAAATTTGATGAAGGGGAAATTATTGATATTAGGAAATTTTCTATGGATTCAAAAACGATATCGGTACAACGATTAGAAGAAGAAACGCAAAAAAAGGCGTATGAATTGACGATTGACTTACTTGAACGGTGGAGCACAGAGGGTAGATTACCGTCATATCCACAACCTTTAGGCGGTAAATATTATAGTAAAGAGGATTTTGAAACGGCTAAGAAAATATTATCAACGGATTCTTCGGACGAAGTAATAAAAAAGATACATGCTTTTTGGTGTCCGCCTTATGAAGGGGCTTATATAGAAATTGACGGAGTTCATTTTCAATTACTTTCACCGGAGGGGAATTTTGATGACAAATAAAGAAAAATATATACAGTTTTGCGAAAGTGTATATGTACCTGTCTATTCTAAGGCTTGGTGGCTTGACGTGGTGTGTCAACCGGAAAATTGGGATGTCTGGCTGTATGAAAAGAATCAGGATATTTTAGCGGCAATGCCATATTATATCGAAATGAGAGGAAACTATAAATATATTACAAAACCGCCATTAACGCAAAATAACGGTATTATATTTAAAATATATGAAAAGACCAAGATAGAAACGAAGGCAAAATTTCAAGAACATGTAATTGATGAAGCGAACGAATTTATTGAATCATTAGCATTGGATGTTTATGAACAACAATATCATTACAGTTTTAATAATTGGCTTCCATTCTTCTGGAATCATTATACTGCAATTACAAGGTATACATATGTATTAGAAGATACGTCTGATTTAGAAGCATTATGGAATGGAATATCATCCAATTATAGAAAAAATATTAAAAAAGGATATAAAAATGCAAGGGTATGTATAGGATATGATATGGATGAGTTTTGGGAGCAGCATAAAAAAGTTTTTATGAAGCAAGGCTTAGAGTGCCCCTTTTCTTATGATTTATGGGCCCATTTATATGCGGCATGTAAAGAAAATGATTGTGGAAGGATTTTATATGCGAAAGATGACAGCAATAATATTTTAAGTATTCTATTTCTGGTTTGGGATGAGCAGTCCGTATATCACTTATTGGGAGGGAATATGCCGGAATATCAACATTTGCAAACATATGAAATGCTGACATGGGAAGGGATTAAATTCGCATCGCAAAAATGTTTGAAATATGATTTTGAAGGTTCCGTTATTAAGAGAATATCTAAATCTATGCGGCAGTTTGGAGGGATTCCCATGCCATATTTCCGGATACGTAAAGTTTTTAATCCGCAAATAATGCGGGAGGAAACTGAAAATCAAATATTCATATTGAAAGGGGAAAAATAACATTTATTTTTATGAATTTCTTATTGGTTGCGGTAAGGAGAACGTATGATGGAATGTAAATACAGCTGTGGTATGACAAAGCATTTTCGCAGCAGCTTTAACACAGACAGGATCAGATACTATGTTGGGTAGAAACAGAGAACATAAGACGGGAGCGATAATTGATGGAATTTCGTGACTTAAAACGGCAATATCAGATACATAGAAACGAAATTGATACAGCAATACAGGCTGTACTGAATCGGGCCGACTTTATCGGCGGCGGCCAGGTAGCCGAGTTGGAGCAAAAACTTGCGGAGTATGTAGGAATAAAGCATTGTATTGCCTGCGCGAATGGAACTGACGCATTACAGCTTGCCCTTATGACATGGAAAGTTGGGAAGGGGGATGCGGTTTTTGTTCCGGATTTTACTTTCTTTTCCAGTGGAGAAGTAGTTCCGTTAGTGGGCGCTGTTCCCGTTTTTGTAGATATAGAAGAAGATACTTATAATATTAGCGCAGAAAGTCTGGAGCGGACAATTCAGCATATATTACAGGAATCGGATTTAAAGCCACGAGTAGTAGTAGCAGTAGATTTATTTGGACAACCAGCGGATTTTGAACAAATCAGAAAAATCGCCAATAAATATAATTTGTATATACTGGAAGATGCGGCGCAGGGATTTGGCGGCAGAATTGCAGAAAAAAAGGCATGTAGTTTTGGAAATATTGCGACTACTTCTTTTTTTCCTGCGAAACCATTGGGCTGCTATGGTGATGGCGGCGCTGTTTTTACCGATAATGATGAATGGGCAGAGCTGCTTCGGTCGTATCGCGTACATGGAAAAGGAAAAGATAAGTATGACAATGTGCGGATTGGCCTAAATTCCCGTTTGGATACTTTGCAGGCGGCCGTATTATTGGAAAAACTGAAATTTTTTGACGAGGAAGTTGAAAAATGTAATCAGATAGCGGCAGCATATACAGAACAGTTACATAATATTGTAAAAGTACCGACAATAAGACCTGAAATGACTTCAAGCTGGGCACAGTATACGATACGTTTCCGGAACAGTGAGGAACGTGAGCGGGCCATTCGAATTTTGAAAGAGAGCTTTATTCCATCGGCGGTTTATTATAAAAAGCCAATGCATTTACAGGAGGCATTTAAATCATATCAATTCAAGGGGTTAGATTATACTGTCACGGAAAGTATATGCGAACGCTGTCTTTCCGTACCAATGCATGCTTATTTGGATATGGGTGAAGTACAACATATTATAGAAAATTTGCAGAAGTAAGGAACAGAAGGCGATATCAAAAACATGAGAAGGTGGAGCATTGAAGAAAATATATTTATGGGGAGCAGGCTTTTGGGCGGATTATGTTTATCAAAAGATTAATCGGCGGGATTTTGAAATACTTGGAATGATTGATAGTGATATTAACAGACAGAATACAGAGTGGAAAGACGGGATCATTATTTATACTCCGCAACGCTTGATTTTGGATTTCTTTGATTATCTTCTGATTACGCCCCAAAAGTATGGAGGGATACGGAAACAATGCTTAGAAATGCAGATACCAGAGGAAAAAATACTTGTATACTGGAGAGATGAAGAGTACCAGGGTGTGATTGAAAACCGTTCATATTATATTGATTTTCTGGAAAAAGAAAATCAAAAATATTTACGCCGATTAGAAAATGCTCCATTTGAATATGGTATGGAACAAATACCTGTTATCAAATCATCGGTGGAATTATTAAAATATATTTTAAATGCAAATGCGTCTTTGAGCCGATTTGGCGATGGTGAATTTGAGCTTATGTCGGAACGCCCCAGACCCTGGTTTCAGAAGGTTGATAAACAATTAGCTGACAGACTAAAAGAGATTATTCATGCAGACGTAAAGGAAAATATTGTAATTGCAATCGCAGATGATTTTGGATGTTTGGAAAAATATACGGAAAAAGCTGCCGACGGGATTCGTGCATATATGACGAAGCACACAAGAGCAGACATAATGAAGTTTATAGATCTGAAACGTGAGTACTATGATGCTTATGTCACGAGACCTTATATGATTTACAAAAATAAGAAAAATGCGGCAGAAATTTTCTCATTGTTTAAAAAAATATGGAGAAATAGAAATGTGATTCTTGTAGAAGGAAAATATGCAAGAATAGGAGCAGAAAATGATCTGTTTGCGGATGCGTTGAGCGTGCGGAGAATATTATGTCCGCAAAAGAATGCGTGGAATAGATATGAAGAAATTTTGCAATGTGTGAAAATGGCTATAAAGTCAGGGGATTTGGTTTGTGTTTCGCTGGGGCCGACAGCGACAATCATGGCTTATGATCTTTCGCAAATGGGATTCCAGACACTAGATATAGGTCAGCTTGACAATGAATATGAATGGTGTATGCGAAGTGCAGAAGAGAGAATCGCTGTTCCATATAAAATGACAGCCGAGGTGAACAATTCAGGTATTGATGATTTACCGGTATATTCTGAATATTATGCGCAGATTATTGGTGAAATAGTTTAGCCTTATTAAAGGAAGGGATATATTTGGATGAAGAATTTATTAGTGTGGGGAACGGGAGGAGCCTGTGAAAGTTTTCACAGAAAGTATCATGATATTTTTTACAGCTTTTTTGATATTGTGGGGTATATTGATACCAAAAAAGATAAACAGGGAAAATATTTTTATAATAAAAGAATTTATTCACCTGAACAAATACATAGTCTCGAATGGGATATGATATTGCTGTGCACTGTAAACAGAACGTATCAGGATGAAATGCTCAATTTTTTGCAGAATATGGGCGTTGAAAGGACAAAGATAGCGTGCTTTTTAAATTGTGAAGGCATTGGTCTGATGCGTGATTTTATTTTTGAAAAATATAAGGATACGGAGGATGGAGAAATACAGTCTATGCTTCAGTATATTGAGGGGCATGAGTTATCTGTTTTTAATACGGAATTAGAGAAGAAAAAAAAGAGCTATAAAGTGTATTCTGATTCTGACTATGATGATCCTTATGTATTCATTGATGATAAAAGAATGTATTATCCCAAAGAATTTCTGGATATAAAAACGACTCCTTTTGTGTATGATATATATGGCGAACAAAGCTTAAATTCGCCGCATTTATATGTCCCGTTCGGTACAAACATACAAAATAATTCTGTTATTGTAGATGTAGGAGCAAGGGAGGGTAATTTTTCATTAAAATATATCGAAAACAGTAAAAAAACATATATTATAGAGTGTGAAAAAGCATGGTGCAGAGCACTGTCAAAAACATTTGCACCGTATAGAGACAAGGTAGAAATCTGCAACGCTTATGTGGGGAAGACAGATGACGGAAAAGGCCGGACGATAGATTCGCTGATAAAAGATTCTGTAGATTTTCTTAAAATGGATATAGAGGGCGCTGAAGTAGATGCTTTGAAGGGAGCAAAACGGCTTTTAGGCGAAAGCCGGGCATTTTGTTCTATCTGTGCATATCATAATGAAAATGATGAAAAAAATATAAAAACCATTTTACATGAATATGGATATACGACAGAGGTGTCCCATGGCTATATGCTATTTGGATGGGATAAAAATTTTTATACTTCACTCGATATCAGGAGAGGTGTAGTATATGGGGAAAAGTTTCCTGTTAAGGAGTGAAGCATGGAAAAAATAATATTGAGTATTTGCATTTCCAGTTTTAATAAGGGGAACAGATGCCGTCAGCTGGTGGAGAACATACTTGAAATAGAAGATGACAGGTATAATGTGTTCATATGTGATGATTGTTCAGAAGATGAAACCATACATAAATTATGTTTATTGAAGAGCTCAAAGGTTACTCTTGTACAAAATAAAAATAATTTCGGAGCCTGTAAAAACTGGTACAGGACAATAGAATGCGGTAATGGGGAATATATCTTACACGTATTGGACAGAGATGACATCTTAGTCAAGAGTATAAAAATGATTATAGATACATTGGAAAAGCATCCTGTTGGAGCGGGATATATAGGCAAATCGGCGATGAGTATTGCGGATAAGAAAAGAAATACGGAGAAATATGCTGTGCTTAAAGAAGGGAAGGATGCTTTTTTAACAATGGCAGGAGTTCCGGTCCATCCAACAGGTTTTTTAGTGAAAAGGACAGAATGGAAAAACGGAAACTATAAGAGGTTTTTTTATCGGGATGAAAAGTATGGTATTTATCCTCATTCTTATGTTCTGGGAATGATTGCATTACAAAATGATATGTTGTACATGCCCATTTCATTTTGTAATTATTTATATAGAGGAGAAAATAAACAATCAGGTTTTTATCGAAGGAAGGACAGAAAAAATTATTGGTGGCTCCCTGAAAATGTAATGGAGACCAGCAATAGAATGTTGCTTGAGCTTTATAAATATGCAGACAAAAGCTGTCAGATTGAATTTATTATCAGAAGATTTTACGATGGACTGTACAGGGCAACGATTTCATATAAAAATACTGTAAAAAGCAAAAAAGAAATGGAGCATTATGGATTAGATGTAAGAGAAATATCAAATCTGGAATTATGGATAATTTCTTTTTATTATTTTTTCTCATTTTTACCCGTTATAGATGCACTGGAGATCAATAATAAAATGAAATTAAAGATGAAAGCGGCAGGAAAGCTGATGTGCCATATAAAGAAAATTTGGACGGAAGAATGAGGAGTCATTAAATGAAAAAAATATTAATCTGGGGAACCGGAAATTTTGCCAGAAAATTTTTAAATAATGGTTGTCATGGAGAAATTGCCGGCTTTATCGAAACAAATAAATCAATCGATACATTTATGAATAAGCCTGTATATGACAGCCGGGAAATACCAGAAGAGTACGATTATATTATTGTTGCTAATTCTTATGTGAATGAGATATACAGCTTATGTCTGAAAATCGGTATTGATGTATCCAGATTAATTTTTTTATATGGAATTAAAGACAGAGTTGGCTGTGTGGATGAAACAATTCTGAAAGAAATTTTGCAGGAACGGAATTATACAATCTACTGTGCGGAATTCGGACTTAATGATGCTTTTCTGAATAAAGACATTGCGGAATATAAGAAGTTAAATAAGCGTGCATCTTTTGATATCCAGGAGAAATATATGTGGCCGGTCATAAAAGATAAATACTCTTATGCCGGAACTATCGGAAATTATTTCTGGCAGGATTTATGGGCAGCTAAATTGATTTTGAGGTCAGGAATAAAGACGCATTTTGACATAGGATCCAGATTGGACGGATTCATTGCTCATTTATTGGCGGCAGATATCGATGTTACGATGATTGATGTTCGTAAATTCCCGGGAGAGGCAGAACACTTGCATACGATAGTGGATGATGCTACAAGCCTTCATCAAATACCTGATGGAAGTATAGAGAGTATGTCCGCACTATGTTCTCTGGAACATTTTGGTTTGGGAAGGTATGGAGACCTTATTGATCCGGAAGCTTGTTTTAAATGTTTTGATAATATACAGAAGAAATTACGGAAAGGTGGAAAATTGTATATTTCACTTCCAATAGGAAAAGAACGTGTAGAATTTAATGCGCACAGAGTATTTTATGCCAGCACCGTATCAGAATGTTTTTCGGCTTTGCAATTAAAGGAATTTTCCTGTACGGCAGAAGGTAAAATTGAATATAACGTGGATATCCATAAATACGACAATGACTCGCATAATGGTGAGTACCGTTATGGATTGTTCCATTTTATAAAATAGTAAGTATATATATTTTATTATATAATCAGAACTGGTATGAAAATAAGAGTGTGATTCGGAGAGAACATAAATGAATATTGTTAAGATATCCGATGGACTGGGAAACCAGATGTTTCAATATGCTTTTGCCCGAAAACTTCAAATAGACACGGGAAAGGCGGTATATTTAGATGTACGTTATATTAATAATGAAGACGCTGTTTTCCGCAAAGAAAATAATTATTATACAGTTCAAAATGATTTTAGAAAATATGGATTAAATCATTTTAAAATCAGGTTGAACATTGCAGATGAAAAAAGGCTGCGCAGATGGAGATATCTTGATGATACCGGAATCCTGCATCGTGAAATATATGCAATGGCACAAAAAGGATTGTGGCCATGGGGATACTGTGATGAAGATTTGAATGGTTTCATTATGAAAGAACATTTGCCAATGTATTATAAAGGTTATTTTTTCGATTTAAAATATTATGATTCCATTAAAAATGTATTAGTAAAAGAATTTGTTTTAAAAAATAAGCTTCGCATTCCGGCAGAACTGAAAGATATTCTGGGAAAGGACAATACTGTCAGTGTTCATGTGCGCAGAGGAGATTTTGTGAAGCTGAGCAGGGATATAAGTCAGAAGGATTATTATCCGCGGGCTCTGAAAATAATGAAAGAAAAGGTGGGGAATCCGACATATCTCATTTTTTCCGATGATGTAGAATGGGTTAAATACCATTTTAAAATGGACGGCAGAACAATGTATGTCAGCGATATGGGATTTCAGGATTATCAGGAAATGATGATCATGAAGCATTGCAGTCATCACATTATTGCAAACAGCACATTTAGTTATTGGGCCGCATATTTAAATCAAAATCCAAAGAAAATTGTTATTTGCCCCAGATATTGGAAAACTGCAATCATTCCGAAAGACTGGTTAAGTATATAAGCGATATAAAAAGGAGGACAAGTTAATGAAGAAAGGTGCCATCAGTGTATTATCATTATTCGTGGGAGCGGCGGCCGGAGCAACAGCAGGAGCGGTTGGCGTAGGAAGAAAAGCAGGAGATAAAATAGCCGATAGACAGAAACTTGCGGATAAACATCTCGCATTATATCTCATGATGAATCAATGGGTCAAAGTAAAGCAGGAGGGTAAAAACCTGTCTGCTTATTTCGAGAATAACAGTTATAAAAAGATTGCCGTATACGGGATGAATTATGTAGGAGAAACGTTGCTGTCAGAGCTGAAAGGAAGCGGCTTAGAAATTGCTTATGCGATAGACCGGAAAGCAGATACAATTTATGCAGATGTAGATGTCTATACCGCAGAGGATGCGCTGGAAAAGGTGGATGTAGTAGTAGTTACTGCTATTACGTTTTTTGATGAAATAAAAGAAAAGCTGGGTAAAAAGATGGATTGTCCGATCATTTCACTGGAAGATATCTTATATGAAGTATAACGTTTTGCAAAGAATAGAATCGGAAGAGGTACTTGCTCCGGCAGTATCCGTAATTATAACCGTGTACAATGGAGCAGAATACTTGGCCGAATGTCTGGAAAGCATATTTGCACAAACATTGAAAAACATTGAGATTATCTGCGTGGATGATGCTTCAACGGATAATACGCCTCAGCTTCTGAAAACGTATCGGGACCGAATCACGATCATTACCAACCCATCGAACCGCATGGCCGGAGAATCGCGGAACATAGGATTTGAAAAAGCCACAGGAGAATATGTTATTTTTCTGGATGCGGATGATGTTTTTGAATCGGATATGTTGGAAAAGGCATATGAGAAAGCCAAATCCTGTGAGGCGGATATCTGTATTTTCAGAGAAGATTTATTTTCGGAAAGTATCGAAAACAGAACGGGCTATTCTTACGCGGAGCCTTTTATGAAGGAATTGGAGACAAGGGATTTTTTTTCTCCAAAAGAGTTGGCAGATATGCTTTTTAGCTTATGGAACGGATGGGCATGGGACAAACTCTTCCGTCGGGAATTTATTGCCGGCACAGGACTGAAGTTTCAGAAGCTGCAATCGACCAATGACGGTTTTTTTGTACATGCTGCGCTGGCATTATCGGAAAGAATTTCCCTTGTGAACAAGGTGCTTGTGCATCACAGAACCGGGAATGGCAGCAGTCTGTCTAATACGCGTGATAAAGCATGGGAATCCTGTCTGGTGTATTTGAAAGAACTGAGACGTGATTTAATGCAGCGGGGAGTGTTTGTAACCTTTGAAAGAAGTTATCTGAACTGGTCATTGGAATTTCTTTATTGGAATTATCAGACCTTAAACGAAGCGAGCAAAAAAAAATTAGCAGAGGCAATAAGGCAGTTTTTCATTAATGAAATTGAGATAATGCGGTATGGAAGGGAAGATTTTTATAATGAATTTTCCGGATGGTTTGCTGATTGCATAATGAAGAACGAAGAAAATAAAATTCCGGTGACAGAAGCAGAACGGTTTCGAAAGACTTATCAGTTGAATGAATTAAAAATAGAAGCTTTACAAAAATATTTAACAAAGCATCGATGGAAGACAGCTTTGTGGGGCGCTGGTATTCGTGGAAGAGCATTTGCTGAAATATATGGAGAATCCTGGAACAATATACAGTGCGTTTATGATACGGACAGGACGAAACAGGGGCAGGCGATATGCAATGAACTTATGATCAGGGAGTTTAGTGTACAAAATGCGGAGAAAACAGACTGTATTCTGGTATTAAATTCTGCTCATATAGCATCTGTTTTGGAAAAGCTGCATGGAAAACAGGTGGTTGTTTTTGATTTGAACACTTATCTTAATTCACCAAGAGAACTGGAAGACTGCATATTAAAAGGAGATTGAATTTTGGATAATCAAGTCATTATTTTTGGATGTGGAATGATCGGATATGAGGCGCTTAATTTTCTTGGAAGTGAGAATATATGCTGTTTTTGTGATAATGATGTGCAATTAGCCGGAACAGAAAGATATGGCAAGAAGATTATTCCTTTTAAGTTATTAGAGCAAAGATATCGAAACGCCATTGTAATCATATGTGCAGCTGAAAGGAATTCTTATGATATCGCAATGCAGTGTGAGGAAAATGCCATTTTTGATTATCTTTTTTATGCGCCGGTAAGAAAGCTGTGTTCGGAAAAGGCTCAGTTTATGGCCTTTTTAGAAAATCCTGTCAGCCGTATGCGGGCAAGAAAAGATATTCATCTTGCGAAAATAAAAGAGCTGCAGAGACAGGTAAATTATTTCAGATCTCATGCTGACATCAGGAGTATGAAGCCTGCGGGAAATAAATTAAGACGCAGGCAGCTGAACCTTGTACAAGTATCGGCAGAATTTATGGAAAAAATAAAGGTATTGGAAATAAAACCATTTGTCTATTGCGGTAATTTGCTTGGATACGTCAGGCATAATGGATTTATCCCCTGGGATGATGATATTGACTTTGCGTTGATTAGAGATGAATATGAAAGACTGAAAGAGTATTGCAGGCAGCACATTTATACGGAAAAAGAATTTTGTAACAGAAACGAAGTTGATCAGGATAAAAAGATTAATGCGGATATGGAGGATTATTACTGGGTTGACTGGGCAGATCATTTACAGATCGTAAAGCATTTTTCTTTTGGTAATGTAGGACTCGACTTCTTTTCTTTGGATTACTATGATGAGAATTATGCTTTTGATGAACTTATAAATTTTGTCGGAAAAGTGAGAGAAAAGTGGCTGACGGTTATTTCCAGGGAGGAACGAATAGGTTTAATTGGCAATGCGTTTGCGAAGATGAAACAAAATATAGTAAAAGAGAGCAATCATATATATTTTGGAATTGATAATATGGAGATCTGGCACAAATATCATAAGGGATGGATTCCCAGAGAAGTTGTTTTTCCTTTAAAAAAGGCATTATATGAGGGTGTGTATTTTTGGATTCCCAATAAGCCGGAGGAACTTGCAGGGTATGAATATGAGAACATATGGGATTTCCCTGATGATATCGGGCTTCAAAGACATCTTGTATATGATGAAAAAGATGAGTGAGGGGTATTTGGTATGGATATCAAGATATCGGTTCTGATTTATGTACTAAATGATCATCTACATATTGAAAAATGTATCCGCAGCGTTATGTCGCAAACGCTGCAGGAACTGGAAATTCTGCTGATTGACGGAGGAAGTACGGACGGAACGCTGGAAATCGTTGAAAAACTGCAGAAAGAAGATACAAGACTCCGGCTGCTTGGAAGTGAACCCGGCGTAGGACGGCAGTTTAATACCGGGTTGGATGCGGCAAAAGGAAAATATATTGGGATATGTGAATCCGATGATTATATTCGGCCGGATATGTACGAGCGTCAGTATGCAATAGCAGAGCAATATCATTTGGACGTGCTGAAGGCCAATGTAATTCGTTTCTGTGAAAATAATGAAAAGGAATATACCTTTCGATTCGCACTGTCTGCGGATATGACCTTATATGATACGATACTTTATCCGCAGGAAGACAATCGTTTTATAAACTTGGGTGTTAATGGATTTTGGAGCGGATTATATCATAGAGACTTTTTATTAAGGAATTGTCTTCGAATGAATGAGACAGGAGGGGCTTCTTATCAGGATATAACTTTTTCTTTCCTGACAGAGCTGTATGCCGAACGGGCTTATGTGATGAGTGAGGCTTTCTACTGTTATCGCATGGATAATCCAAATTCTTCCGTGAATAATCCACAGAAGATTTCTCTTCTTAACGTAGAATATCAGCTTCTGAAAGAACAGTTAAAGAAAAGAAAGCAATGGGACAGGCGTAAAGAATTATATTGGAAATGGCGGACGGGCGGTTATTTTTGGTTTTATGATAATCTGTCGGATAAAATGAAAAAAGAATACTTGCCGCTTCTTTATCAGGATATAAGAGAAGAGATGAAAACGGAGGCTTATTCCTGCGCAGAGCTTTCCGGAAAAGAGCTATGTCTTTGCCGGGCAGGCCGGAAGCCTTTTGAAGAGTTCAGAAATTTTATCGAAGCGGATGACATTGCATGGGAGCAGACACAGCAACGGATAAAAACGTTAGAACCTGCGGCATGTACGGTTATTTTTGGGATAGGTAATATGGGGTTTCTTGTTAATTGTTATCTGGAGCAACGCGGCATGCCGGCTGCAGCGGGGATTGATAATGCTTCCTGGAAATGGAATCGTGAGCTTAACGGACTTCCCATCCTGCCTCCGGCAGAGGGCGTAAAAAGGTATCCGAATGCGGTTTACATTATTTCGAATGCTGCATACAGCCGGGAAATGAAAGAGCAGCTTGAGGAACTTGGCATAAAAGAAACAAATATCATTATTTGTGATCATTACGACTTATTTTTGAAAAAAATGTTAGTCGGGAATATAAGAGAAGGGTATCATGATTAGCATTATTGTACCAATTTATAATGTAGAAAAATATTTACCGCAATGTATTGAAAGCATCTGCGATCAGACGTACCGTGATTTGGAAATTATACTGGTGAATGACGGTTCCACTGATGGATGCCGTAGTATCTGTGAACATTATAGAAAAAAAGATTCCCGAATTGTTGTCATACATAAGGAAAACGAAGGATTGGTAAATGCGCGTAAGACAGGAGTCAGTGCGGCGTCCGGCGAATATATAGCATATGTGGATGGAGATGACTGGATTGAACCATCTATGTATGAGCGGATGTATCGGGCAATAACCGAACAGAATGTCGATGTCGTCATGTGCGGAAGGTATGAAGATACAGGAAATGTTCATAAAGCTGTTTTTCAGGGGATTCCAGAAGGAAAGTTCGATAAACAGGCATTGATTGAACAGGTATATACGAAAATGATCGTCAATGATTTGTTTTTTGAGTGGGGGATATTTCCGAGTGTATGGGATAAATTATTTCGGCGCGGCTGCATAGAACGTTTTCAGATGGAAGTGGATGAAAGGATTGTCATGGGAGAAGATGCGGCATGCGTATATCCGTGCCTGTTGAATGCAAATAGCATTTATATCATGAGCGAATGCCTGTATCATTATCGGCAGACGACATCTTCCATGGTAAAGCGCGCACAGGACTATGCAAAAGAAAGAGAGCAGTTTCGTATTTTGTATCGTTCCGTCAATGAACAATTCGAAAAATATGCTTCAATTTATGATCTTCGGCAGCAATGGAAAAAGTATGTGCTGTTTTTGATGATTCCAAGAGCGGACGGATTATATGCGGGATATGAAGAGCTTGCATATCTGTTTCCGTTTTCCAAAGTGAAGAGAGGAAAGAATGTTGTAATTTATGGAGCCGGTACGTATGGACAGCGACTTTTTACAGTTCTGAAAAAAAGCGGTTTTTGTCATATTGTGGCATGGGTAGACCGTAATTATCAGGAGTTTCAAAAAATGGGACTGCCAGTGGAAGATCCGGGAGTAATTGCCAACAAATCATATGATGCAATTATCGCGGCGGTCACTTATGCCAGGTCAAGACAGGCTCTTTTTGAGAATCTTGTGAAAAGCTATCCGGAAGAGAAAATACATTTGATTGATGAAGACCTGATTTTTGCCGAAGAAACGATGATGGCGCTGGGGCTTTGATCATAAAAGAAGATAAAAATTGGAGTGATAAATATGCAGGCAGTCATTTTGGCAGCAGGAATGGGAAAAAGGTTAAAGGATCTGACCAGAGACCATACAAAATGTATGGTGAAAGTAAATAACGTAACGCTCATTGACAGAATGCTTCATCAATTGGAGAAGCTTCATTTGTCCGGGATCGTGATCGTTGTGGGATATCAGGGTCAGAAGCTGATTGACTATATACAGACATTGGAAATCCAAACGCCGATTACCTTTATTAACAATCCGGTTTATGATAAAACGAACAATATTTATTCACTGACGCTGGCAAAAGATTATCTTTGCAAAGAGGATACGCTTCTATTTGAGTCAGATCTTATTTTTGAGGATTCTGTCATAGAGGCATTAATTGATGACCCACGGGATACCCTTGCGCTTGTTGATAAGTATGAAAGCTGGATGGATGGTACTTGCGTAAAGATTGGAGAGGACGACAGCATTGAGGCGTTTGTTCCGGGAAAAAAGTTTAAATTCGATGAAATTAAAAATTATTATAAGACTGTTAATATCTATAAGTTCAGCAAACATTTTTCTGAAACATATTATGTTCCGTTTCTCATGGCGTATCAGACGGCTTTGGGAGAAAACGAGTATTATGAGCAGGTGCTCAGGGTTATAACGATGCTGGATAATCCGGAAATCAGAGCAAAACGCCTGAATGGGCAGCTATGGTATGAGATTGACGATATTCAGGACCTGGATATTGCGGCGTCCATGTTTACCGAGAATCAGGATGAGAAGCTTTCCCTTGTACAGGGACGTTATGGCGGATATTGGCGGTATCCTAATCTGGTAGATTTTTGCTATCTCGTAAATCCTTATTTTCCACCGCAGAAACTGGTAGATGAAATTAAGACGAGCTTTGAAAAGCTGTTGATGCAGTATCCTTCCGGAATGAGAGTCAATGCGCTCCTTGCTGCCAAAAACTTTGGTATCGGTCAGAAAAATATTGTAGTGGGAAATGGGGCAGCTGAGCTGATCAAATCGCTGATGGAAAGACTGGAAGGAAGAATTGGGTTTATCAGGCCGACATTTGAGGAATATCCGAATCGCTGTAAACCGGAAAGCGTTGTTTCTTTTATGCCTGGAAATGAGGACTATAAGTATAATGCGGAGGACTTAACAGGTTTTTTTGAAGATAAGGATATTCAAAGTCTGATTGTTGTTAATCCGGATAATCCGTCGGGAAACTATATTCCCAAAATTGAATTACTGAATCTGGTTGAATGGACAAAAAGGAAAAAAATTCGTCTGATTGTAGACGAATCCTTTGTCGATTTTGCGGATGAAGCAGAGCCCTCTTTCATAGAGCAGGAAATTCTTGATTCGAATGAACATTTGTATGTGGTGAAAAGCATTTCCAAATCATATGGTGTGCCTGGTTTGCGTCTTGGCATTATGGCTTCCGGCGATACGGAAATGATTAAAAACCTGAAAAACGATGTCGCTATCTGGAATATCAATTCTTTTGCGGAGTTTTACATGCAGATAGAGGAAAAATATCGGAATGACTATGTGGAGGCTTTGAAGATGCTTCGCGCCGAACGCGCGTATTTTCAAGAAGAATTGAATGGTATACCAAACATCCGTGTCATTCCTTCTCAGGCAAATTATGTTATGGTGAAATTGACAAATGATATGACGGCCAGACATCTGACCCAAAATATGCTTGTGAAGCATAATTTGTTTGTAAAGGATTTATCGGGAAAAGTTTCAGGCGGACAATATCTGAGGCTGGCAGTAAGAAAAAAAGAAGATAATGATAAATTAATAGAAGCATTAAAGGAAGAGTTGATAGAAAGGAACAGAGCATAGCAATGAAACTGGTTACATATGAGGATATACGCAAATTGAATATTGCTCCTGGAGATTGTTATCAATGGGTCAGCGAGATGATAGCAGATAAGAAGAGTGTGGATTTACCGGCGAAAATCAGTATGAAACCTTTTGATGGTGTCTTTTGCAATGTTATGCCCTGTATTATTTCCAATTCGGTTCTTGGACGTATAGGAGGAGTAAAAATCGTTACCAGGTACCCGGAACGTATCCCGAGTCTGGACAGTAAACTTTTGCTCTTTGATGCGGATTCGGGAGAATTTCTGGCGCTGATGGATGCTAACTGGATTACGGCAATGCGAACCGGTGCGGTTGCAGCGCATTCCATTATGCTATTTGGGAAAAAGAATTTTTCAGAAATCGGAATGCTGGGACTGGGGAATACGGCCAGAGCGGCATTACTGGTTTTGACAGATGTGATCGCGGACAGAGAGGTAAAGATTAAACTGTTAAAATATAAAGGACAGGAAGAAGCGTTTGCACAAAGATTTTCAGGTTATCCGAACCTTCAATTTACTTATGTGGAAGATAGCGGGAAATTGGTAAGAGGGTCTGAGGTAATTATTTCAGCGGCCACATATTTTGAGCAGGATATTTGTTCTGATGACTGTTTTGATGAAGGGATATTGGTGGTTCCGATTCATACACGTGGATTTTCCAATTGCGATCTGTTTTTTGACAAAGTATATGCAGACGATTATAGTCACGTAAAACATTTTAAAAATTTCAGTAAATTCAGATCTTTTGCAGAAGTAAGCGATGTGGTTGCCGGTAATGCTGTCGGCAGGGAAAATGATAAAGAACGGATTTTAGCGTATAATATTGGAGTTTCCATGCACGATATTAATTTTGCGGCACATATCTATCAGCTTTTAAAAGATGAGAGCGGAATGATAGATATTGACATGAAGGAACCGGTGAATAAGTTTTGGATTTAGCAAAGGAGAATCCATGCGGACAGGAAATGACTGTTTTAAATTAAAGCGAAAGGTTTTGGGTACTCCAGCCTCCCCCTTCTGCATCTACGGCGCCGGCATTGTCGCCACCGGCCTCTATACCGCCATGAAATCCCTGTACCGGAAAACCCCCCTTTTCTTTCTGGTATCGGATCCGGCAGAAGGAAAACAGGATGAGAATCCGCCGGAAATCGACGGGATTCCCGTAAAAAGGCTGTCCGACTGGCGGCAGGAACTGCGGACACAGGACTTTCCGCTGTATTACCTGGTGGCGGCTCCGGAGACGCATCATGCGGCAATCACCGCGTCTTTACATACTTTGCAGATAGAGGATTCCCGCATTGTTCTGTTTACCGGAGAGCTGGAAAACAGGTTTCTGGAAGCCTACTACGGCAGCCGGCCGGATTGCCGTACGGTAGAGCGGCTGCTGGAAGACGGCGGGAAGCGGGCACAAGCCCCGGGGATATATCCTGAAGTATTCCAAGCCAAATGTCATGTGGACCGTCCTTTGCAGAATCCGGTTCAGGCACCGCTTTATGTGGTGCCGATTCAGGTTGGGGCCGCGCTTACGGAGCAGATCGTTTCCGGTCTCCGGGATGATACGGGAGAAAATATCTCCTGCAAAAACCGCAATTACTGTGAACTGACAGCGGCTTATTACGCATGGAAGAACAGCGATGCCGCTTATAAAGGATTATGCCATTACCGGCGCATTTTTGACATCACGGACGAACAGATGCGGTCTTTATTGGTAATACCGGAGGAATGGGATGTGATACTTCCTTATCCGTCCGTGCATTATCCAAATATCTCCGCACAGCATCTTCGCTATATCAAAGAAGCGGATTGGAAAGCGATGCTGCGGGCGCTGGAAGAGACTGCGCCCGATTATGACCGGGCATACCGGCAGATGGTTGAAAACGGGGAACAGCATTTTTTTAATTTCAATATGCTGATTGCGAAAGCGGAAGTGTTTGACGACTATTGCGATTTTCTGTTTTCCGTTCTGAGCCGTGCGGAAGAACTTACGACGCCTGAAGGCCGGGAGCGGGCAGATCGTTTCGCAGGGTATATGGGAGAAAATCTGACGACGCTTTATTTTCAGAAAAATAAAGATAAATTAAAAATTGTATACGCGGGAAAAAGGTGGCTGACGTAATTGGAAAGTAAACGGAATAAAGGAAAGGTGTGGCAATCGGAATGACGCAGGTAAATCAAAGGAATGATCAATACGCATATGAGGGAAATGCGGCAATGCAGACGGCAGAGACCGTATTGTCCCTGTCTCCGCTCTCCGGTAAGACAATTCTTCTGACCGGTGCCACAGGCATGATCGGAAAAAGTATGATCGATGTGCTGATGCGGTACAATCGGGCACATGCGGACGTAGAACCCATCCGCGTCATCGCGCTGAGCAGGAACAGATCGGGCGCGGAGAAACGGCTTGCCGAATATTGGGACGAAGAATCTTTCCGGTATATAGCCTGTGACGTAAACCGGGAAATCCCGGAGTGCGGACAGGTGAATTATGTGATACACGCGGCGAGCAATACGCATCCGTTACAGTATTCCCAGGATTCCATCGGAACGATTACGGCCAATGTCATCGGGACAAAAAATCTGCTGGATTATGCGGTCGCGCATAAAACGGAGCGGTTTTGCTTTGTTTCCTCGGTAGAAGTTTACGGGGAAAACCGGGGCGATGCGGACAGGTTCAGGGAAGACTATCTTGGATATCTGAACTGCAATACGCTGCGGGCGGGATATCCGGAGAGCAAGCGGGTGGGAGAAACGCTGTGCAATGCTTACGGACAGACGCACCAACTTGACTTTGTCATTCCCAGGCTGAGCCGGGTTTACGGGCCGACGATGCTTCCTTCGGATTCCAAAGCGATCGCGCAGTTCATTAAGAAGGCGGCGGCCGGAGAGGATATTATTTTAAAAAGCGCGGGCACGCAGTTGTATTCCTATACTTATGCGCCGGATGCGGCGATGGGCATTCTGACGGTATTGCTGAAAGGGAAAAGCGGCGAAGCCTATAATATTTCGGATTTGAAATCGGAAGTGACCCTGCGGCAGATTACGGAATGGCTGGCAGAAGACAATGGGGTGAAAGTCACGTTTGAGGTGCCGGATGCGGTCGAGCAGGCCGGATATTCGACTGCGACGAGAGCGCTTCTGGATACGGAAAAAATAGAGGGACTCGGCTGGAAGCCGCAGACACACATGCGCAAAGGGCTTGCGGAAACGGTGCGGAGCCTGCGGGACGGGGAATCCTGACGGAGCGTATGACGGGATGGAAATTACAACAGTTCCCGCAGTCTGCTTTGCGCCATCCCGAATCCGCCGCATTTCTTATAATATTTCCTGGCCTCATCCGCATGTCCGGTGCACTCATATATGACGCCGATATTATAGAAAGCGCGGTAACTGTTAATGCCTTCCACAGAAAACTGTTCCATAGTGGTACACTTTTCGAACGCTTCGATGGCTTCTGCGAACAGGCCGTTGTTCATGTAGATCAGGCCCATCAGAAAGACGAAATCGGCCCGGACGGCAAAGACTTCATAAATATTCTCAAGTCCCAGGGCCTCTTCGAAACGTTTCATATCTAACAGGCAGTATCCGTAGGATTCCACCATATTCTGAACATAATCCTGAGAGGGTTCCAAATCCATGGAAAGTCCCAGATAAAACCATTCATAAGCTTTCTCATAGTCTTTGAGCTTCATGCAGCTTTGTCCGAGCTGGTAATAGAGATAAGCGTCGGGACCGGCGGATTTAAGCTCCTGTTCCAGCAGGGCAATGTTCCGGCGGGATTTTGACTGCATTTCTTCTTCGGAGGTATCATAACCGACATGGAGAACGCTGATCGGAACGTTTACAGCCGGCATGGCCGGCGATCTGTCAGGGATGTCAGGGGTATCGGCTGATATCGGTACATTGGCGCACGGGCCGGAAACGGCCTCGGAATTGTATGCGTCTTCCGCGTTCGTACAGGCCGGTTTCGGCGTCACCTGCTCATGGATTTTCCCCGTAAAATGATAGCAGTTCCGGTTGAAAAAGCGGCAGAGCCGCACGTGTTCGAAGCTGACCAGCCCGTCCTGCCTGAAGCGGTTGCGCAGCAGGATGCGGCCGGCTTTTTGGGGATGCCGTTCCATCAGTGCGGAAAGTTTCTTTATGTCGATGCTTTCCAGATATTCGTCGCAGTCGATGCTGAGAATCCAGTCATTGGAAGCTTTGCTGACCGCATAGTTTTTAGCGGCGCTGAAATCATCGCACCAGTCGAAGTGATAGATCTGATCGGTATATCCGGCCGCGAGGGTCAGGGTATTGTCGGTGGAGCCCGTATCGACCAAAACTATCTCACAATGGTAGGGTTTCAGGGCTTTCAGGCATTCTTCTATGTGGCGTTCTTCATTTCTGGCAATGATACAAACGGATATCGGCAGCATTGTTTTGATTTTTCCAATCTTGGCAAGGCACAGTGACGGGTTACAGTTCTTCTAATTTCTTCAGGGCGTTGTTGTAGTCGCCGCATTTTTGGTAGTATTCTTTTGCCTTTTCTTTATCGCCCATCGTTTCATAAATGGAACCGATATTGTAGTAGGCGCGGTAGCTGTTGACGCCCTTACGGGAGTAAGAAGTCAGGGCAGCGGCCTTTGTAAATTCGCGGATTGCGTTTTCCCACATATTTTTTTTCATGTAAATGACGCCCATCATATAGACGAAATCGGCATGATGGGAAAACTGCTCGTATTTGTCTTCTAAGGTCATTGCGAGATCGTATTTGGCAAGTTCGATCAGGCAGTAGCCGTAGGTTTCGGTCATGCTCTGGACAAAGGCGGAATTGGGATCCGCGTTGAGATCCAGTCCAAGTTTATGGTAATAGGCGGCTTTTTCCAGATCGTTAAGGGAAATGTAATTCTGGCCGAGCTGGAAATAGATATAGGGATTCGGCCCTTTCAGTTCCAGATCGTGCAGCAGCATTTCCAGATTACGGGTGGCGCGCAGCCGTTTATCCGATTCTGTTACATAGCCTTCATGGTAAAAAGTCAGGGGAATCGGAAAGGTATCCGGTTCTTTTCCGTCAAGCGTCGTAACCTGTTCATGGACGATGCCTTCATAGTGGCAGTATTTCCGGTTAAAAAGTCTTCCGATGCGTTCGGACATGACGGAACGGACACCCTGTAAGGTGTATGGATTGTTGCGTACAATCATGCCGACGGCGTGAAGATGGTCTTCCAGCGTTTCCTGAATGTCCGCGAGATTGATATTTTCCAGATATTCGTCACAGTCGATGACAAGAACCCAGTCGTTTGAGGCCTGGGAGACGGAGAAATTTCTGGCGGCGCTGAAATCGTCGCACCAGTCAAAATGAAAAACTTTATCGGTATATTTTTGTGCGGTCTCCACAGTCCGGTCAACGGAACCGGTATCGACAACGATAATTTCAAATTTACAGGGGCGCAGCCTCTTTAAACATTCCTCGATATGGATATCTTCGTTCTTCGCGATCATGCAGACAGATACGGGTAACATGGTAGTCATCATGCCTTTCTTTTGCTGGTATTAAAAATCTTATATGAGACCATTTTATCATGTTCTGAGGATTCCGCAACCTTTAAATTCCCCTAATTTTTCCATGTTTTTTCTATGCTTTTTGCCCAATAAAAGAGGTGGATTTTTTGCTATTTTAACCAAAGTAACGAAATTTCGTTAAAAGAATGGAATAAGTGGTTCCTTTTCACAGGCAGATGTGGTAAAGTATTTATAAGTCATGGGAGATAAGGGGGAATTATCTTCTCGGTGAGTATAATGATTACTTTTAAGGAGGACTGGTTTATGACCAAGGCAGAAATTTTAAAGACAGAGATTTTAACACAGTATAAGAGCGTAAGACAATTTGCAATTGAGATGGAAATTCCCTATTCTACGCTCGTAACGGCTCTTGACAGAGGCATCGAAGGAATGGCATACGGAACTGTTATCAGAATGTGTGACAAACTGAATCTGAACCCCGTAGATTTTTCCCCGCTTGATAAGAAAAGCCCGCTGGGCAGCAAGATTCTCGAAAACAGAGTCATGCAGTATTATATCAAGCTGAACAAGACCGGCAGAAAGAAAGCGCTGGAGCTGATGGAAGACTATGCACAGCTTGAGAAGTATCAGGCAGCGGAACAATGATGCGGTACGATTATCTGATCGTCGGCGCCGGACTGTTCGGGGCGGTGTTCGCATATGAGATGAACAAAAGAGGCAGAAGGGTACTTGTGATTGACAGAAGAGAACACATTGCCGGCAACATTTATACGGAATCGATTCTGGATATCAATGTTCATAAATATGGCGCACATATTTTCCACACATCGGATGAGAAAATATGGAATTACATCGGACAGTTTGCATCTTTCAATCATTACATCAACTCGCCGATAGCGAGGTACCATGAGGAACTGTACAATCTTCCTTTTAACATGAACACTTTCAGTAAAATGTGGGGTGTTGTAACGCCGAAAGAGGCGAAAGCGGAAATCGCGAGACAGATCGAAGCGCTTCATATTGATGAGCCCCGGAATCTGGAAGAGCAGGCGCTTTCTCTGGCAGGAAGAGATGTGTACGAGAAACTTGTCAAAGGTTATACGGAGAAACAGTGGGGGCGGGACTGCAAAGAGCTGCCTGCTTTTATTATCAAAAGACTGCCGCTTCGATTTACCTATGACAACAATTATTTTAACGATCCCCATCAGGGGATTCCGGTCGGCGGCTATACCCGCATTGTGGAAAAGATGCTGGACGGCATTGAAGTAAAGACCGGCGTCAGCTATCAGGAATATATAAAGTCTTCTCCGATGGAAGGCAAAACGGAATTTGCTGACGGACAGGGAAATACCTTTTCCAAAGTACTTTATACGGGGATGATCGACGAGTTCTTTCAGTATCGGCTGGGGCATCTGGAGTATCGGGCCCTGCGCTTCGAACAGGAAGAACTGCCTGAATGTGATAACTATCAGGGCAATGCGGTGGTCAATTATACGGACAGAGAGACCGCCTGGACGAGAATTATCGAGCACAAACATTTTGAATTTGGAAAACAGCCGGGAACCGTTATCACGAGAGAGTACCCGACCGAATGGAAACCGGGAGAGGAACCCTATTACCCGGTCAACAATGAGAAAAACAATACCTTATTTGCCGCGTACCGGAAGTTAGCCGAAGCACAGCCGCAGGTTCTGTTCGGCGGGCGTCTGGGAGCATACCAGTATTATGATATGGACAAAGTGATCGCGGCAGCTTTACAGATGACAGAAGAGGAAACGGCCAGGGCGTAACAGCCCTGGCTGTATTTATGTACGCTTCCCCCGCCATTCGGGACCGGCACGGAGCGTCATGCTATGGCGGAGGCCCTTGAAGAGCGCCGGCACTTAGCGAAAAGGCAGTCTCGCTGCATTTGAGCTTAGTACCGCTGCGACTCTTATTTTCATACATTTTCTTCGCCGCAGGCCCTTGACAACAGGCGCAGAACTGCTATAATCATCTTGAATACTTTGAACTTCAAAGTATTAGCAATTCAAAGTATTTGTGGAAAATGATTTGGAATCAAATATCAAAACAAAGTGTGCAATGTCAGGAGGTTTCGTGATGAACTGGGATGAGGCAATTCAGGGACTGGAAGAGAGGCGGAAAAAGGCGCTTGCGGGAGGCGGGAAAGCCAGAGTGGAAAAACAGCATGCGGGCGGAAAGATGACAGCGAGAGAGCGGATAGAAGTGCTTCTCGATAAGGATACTTTTGTCGAAGTGGACGGGTTTGTGGAATCCAGAATTGACGATTTTGATTTGGATAAAAGGCGTGTGCCGGGCGACGGCGTCGTTACGGGATACGGTGAAATCGACGGACGGCTGGTATTCGTATCCAGCGAGGATTTTACGGTAATCGGCGGAACGCTGGGGGAATATCATTCCTTTAAAATATGCAGGATTCAGGATATGGCGATGCAGATGCGCGCACCGCTCATTTGTATAAACGACAGCGGCGGCGCCCGCATCGAAGAGGGAATTTCCTCCCTGAGCGGTTACAGCGGCATGTTTCTGCGGCATACGCAGGCGTCCGGCGTGATTCCGCAGATTGCGGTAATTCTGGGTCCCTGTTCGGGAGGCGCGTGTTATGCGCCTGCGATTTGTGACTTCATTTTTATGGTAAAAGACATCTCCAAGATGTTCATTACGGGCCCCAATGTGGTCAAGACCGTTATCAATGAAGAAGTGTCGGTGGAAGAGCTCGGCGGCGCGGAGATTCATGCCAGAAAGAGCGGCGTTTCCCATTTTACTTACGATTCGGAAGGGGAATGCCTGATGGGCGTCCGCAAGCTGTTATCCTATCTGCCGGGCAATAATACGGAAAAACCTCCCGTTATCGAGACAAAGGAGCGTCAGAGCCGTTTACAGGGCGTTGGAAGCAGGGTCTTTGGCAGATTCAGCCGGGGAGAGAATGCGGCAAAGGCGAAGGCGGCCAAGATCAGGGATATCGTGCCGGATAATTCGAGACACGCTTATGATGTAAAAGAGGTCATTGACTGCATTGTTGACGAAGGCAGTTTTTTCGAAGTACAGAAAGAGTTCGCTATGAACGGCGTTGTGGGCTGGGGCCGTATGGAAGGCAAGGTAGTCGGTTTTATTGCCAATCAGCCGAATGTTATGGGCGGTTCTCTCGATTATCATGTGTCGGATAAGATCGCGCGCTTCATTCGTTTCTGCGACTGCTTTAATATTCCGCTGGTGACACTGATCGACGTGCCCGCGTTTTTACCCGGAACGGCCCAGGAGCACAGCGGTATTATCCGGCATGGAGCAAAAATTCTCTACGCCTATTCCGAAGCCACGGTACCGAAAATATCCCTGATTATGCGGAAAGCCTACGGCGGAGCCTATATCGCAATGAATTCAAAGGAGATGGGCGCGGATATCGTTTACGCGTGGCCGATTGCGGAAATTGCGGTTATGGGAGCGGACGGCGCGGTCAACATCGCATTTAAGAAAAAAATCAAAGCGGCTCCCGATCCGGCGGCCATGCGCGAACAGTGTAAGGCGGAATACGAGGAACGTTTCTTAAATCCTTACGTGGCATCGGCGAGAGGCTATGTCAACGAAGTGATAAAACCGGAAGAAACGAGAGAAGCGCTGCTCAAGGCACTGCATGGACTGAAAAACAAACAAGCGAAACTGCCGGAGAAAAAACACGGAAATATTCCGTTATAAAAGGCCGGCATCAAAAAAGAACTTCCAGGAGTATCTTCCGGAAGTTCTTTTTTATTCTATTTAGGAAATTGCTGTAACAGAAACCATTTCAGGGGAGAATGCGAAGCATTCTTGTAATCGCCGCTGCCGAGCGGCGATTTTTTATTGAACATAAAATTGCGGGGGCAGAACTTTTTCCCGCATTTAGCAGTAACTGTTAAACATCATCCCGCTGTACGCGCTTGTGATATAAGGCGTTGCGAAGTTTTTGCCGGGATTCTTATATGCGACAACAATATTATTGACATAATTCATCGGATCCAACGAGATCTGGTTGGATTTACGGACAAGCGACTGCGTAAAATCCATGATGGAGGAAAACGCCGCTTTGGCATCGCTGCCTGCCGCCGTTTTCTGAATTGCGTCGCTATCGACTTCCAGTGTACCGTCAAGGTTCAGGTTCAGACCGGCGGAAGTGAGGCCGCGCGCATAGAAGCGGGAAATGCTGCCGACTTCCTGAACGATACGGTTGCTCTTGGGCTGTCTGTCACTGTATTCCGCCGCAGCGCGCAGGAAAGAATTATATCCCCTTACCAGCGTATTGATATTTTCGGTCAGTGACTCAACATCCGTTTTCAAACCGATGGAAGCGGTTTCGCCTTCTTCGTTGCTGACGCCGTTTAACGTCACATGATACATCCGTCCCACGTTCAGGCTGTTGGAAGGCGATGTGCGTTCTTCACCGTTTAACACGAAGCTGGCGTTGGAAGCGGATACGGAAAGATTATCCAGTCCGAGATATTCGACGGTACCGGCGGTCTTGCTCGTGCGATGATCCGATACATGGAAAATGTCGGTTTTATTATTTTTTAATCCGGTTGCGTTGGATTCCAGACGCAGGGCGGAATTGTTCTCATCATTCGTCACAACCTGAGCGGAAATGCCGATATTGGCATTGTTGATCAGGCGGCTGAGACGGTCCTGAACATCCCTGTTTGTGTCTTCCGGTTTAATCGAAAACTGAAATTCATAGTTCAGATCGTCTATTCCGATATCGAAGGAATAGGTTGCCGGAGAGAGTTCCACTTTTTCGGATCCGGGAAGATAATTTCCCGTGTTTACCTGTGTTGTGGCAAGGGAATGAACCTCAATTTCAACGGAAGGAGCGCTTACGCTGTCCGTCGGCGTACCAATATAGGAAGCGGATGCAATATTTTCATTGCTGGAATAGGCAGCCTTTTTATTTAACATTTCGTTTTCGCTGAGGTCGCCAAGAGATGCAATGGTATTGCGAAGCTCTCTCGCATTTTCTTTCATACCGACAGCGAATTCGCATGATTCACGGCTGGTATCCAGAATATAGATAGGAGCTTCCTTATTCATCTTCACGATGGAATTATAGACGCTGCGGAGTTCGCTCTTCTTATGCGTGTCGTAAGGTGTGCTCGACTTGGGTGCATAAGTCGTCATATAGTAATTATAAATATTGGAATAGTTGTCAATCGTATTATAGGCCATGATATTCCTCCTTTCTTCCGTGAAATCTGATATCATGTGAACCCGGCCGGCTATCCGTTGCCCTGTGCCGAAATAATGATTATACGATTCTATATAAGTATGCCTTCCAAATTAACTCAGTTTTTTTGGCGCGTGATAAGCACTTTACCCTGGACAAAGGAGTCCTCCCGGGATTCATGCGAAGACCTGGCGCTTCCGTTTTTCGGGGACTGCGAGTCGCTTTGTCTGTCGGTAACGGTATCTTTGATCTTCTGTACTTTGATGCCCATCCCTCTTGAAACATTGCTGATGCGTTTCCGCAGTTTGGCTTTTTCTTCTTCCGAATCGGCAGTGCGCAGTTTTCCTTCCAGATCGTTCCGGACTTTCTGCAGGCTGGCAAGATGCTCTTTCGTGTTGGAGTTGGAAAGAATGGCTTTCGATGCGTCCGATTCCGGAAAAAGCACGACTTCTTCCGCGGTATCCGCACCGGCGGCCCTGCCGTCAGCCGTTTCGGCTTCCTGACCGGAAGCTTCTTCTTTCTGCTTTCTGGCGGCTTCCTCCTGACGCTTTTCGGCCTCTTCCTGACGTTTCCGAAGCTGATACTGTTTCAGTTCGCTGTTCAGGCTCTGAATCTGTTCCTGAAGCGCTTTCTTTTTATCGCTCTTTTCCTCGGAAGACATCTCGCTGCTGTAAGTGACATCCCGCATTTTTTCCTGAAGATTCATGATCTGTTTCTGGATTTGCTGCTCATGGCTGTCCTGAGTCTGCTGACTGACGGGCGAGAAGCCCATCGACTGATTTGCATTCATTATATTCATGGTCTTACCCCGCTCCTGAGTCAGAATAGTACGCATACATATACAACATACCTTATATTACATATCGGATGATTTTTCCATATTATTAATATTTTTCTGCAACTTTTTGCGTTTTTTTCAGAGTGGAAAAGGGCTTTGGAAAAATAAATTCATAACTTGCGGCAATAAATTATATAAAGCGGTTGACGAAAAAAAGGGGCTGTGATATAGTATACAGACAAGATGAATACAGGTCTTTTTTTTATGCTCAAATTTAACAGAAGCAAGCGGAGGTAACAGGAATGCGTACAAGAATCACATTGGCATGTACAGAATGCAAACAGCGTAATTACAATACTACGAAAGATAAGAAAACCCATCCGGACAGAATGGAGACAAAGAAATATTGCAGATTTTGCAAAACGCATACTATGCACAAGGAAACCAAATAAGATTTCGTGGATGCCCGCCGGTTAAAGCGGGTTGAATGAAAGGTATGGCCGGGTTGAACAATAGATTTTTCAACCGCGAATCTGCGTCTTTTGACACAGATACCGCAGGCAGAAAGAAAGGCATGGTTATTAAATATGGGAGATTCTGCAAAATCAGTCAAAGCAGACAAGACGTCCAAACCGGTTAAATTCTGGAATGGCGTAAAAGCTGAATTTAAGAAAATCAGCTGGCCGGATAAAGATTCCCTTTTGAAGCAGTCCGTTGCGGTAGTTGCAATTTCGGTTGTGGTAGGCATTATTATTACCGTGCTGGATTTCGCGCTTCAGTATGGCGTCGATTTCCTGACAACATTGTAGAGCGAGGGTAATCATATGGCAGAAGCAAATTGGTATGTTGTTCATACTTATTCCGGGTATGAAAATAAGGTGAAAGCCAATATTGAGAAAACAATTGAGAACAGACACCTGGAAGAAGAGATTCTGGAAGTCCGGGTTCCGATGCAGGAAGTCATGGAAATGAAAAACGGCGCCAGGAAAAATGTCCAGAAGAAAATGTTTCCGGGTTATGTTCTGATTAATATGGTTATGAACGACGACACATGGTATGTAGTCCGGAATACGAGAGGTGTTACGGGATTTGTCGGGCCGGGAAGCAAGCCGGTGCCGCTTTCGGAAGCGGAGATGAAACCGCTCGGAATTAAAGTCGAGAACGTTACGGTGGATTTTGCGGAAGGGGATACCATTGCGGTCGTTGCGGGCGTCTGGAAAGATACGGTCGGCGTTGTCCAGAGAATGGATTACGGCAAGCAGACGGCTACGATCAATGTGGAACTGTTCGGCCGGGAAACTCCGGTAGAGATCAGTTTCGCGGAAGTCAGAAATTTAAAATAGTTTTGACAGAGATATTTATTCCGCTCACGCGGTTTAGATATGTGTGGGAGAACACTTCGGCAGAGCCGAAGAAGATGTGTTCGCCTATACCACATTATATTTAGGAGGTGCCGTTATGGCAAAGAAAGTAGAAGGATATATCAAGTTACAGATTCCTGCTGGTAAAGCTACACCAGCGCCGCCGGTTGGTCCCGCACTCGGACAGCATGGCGTAAACATCGTTGAATTTACCAAACAGTTCAACGCGAGAACTGCTGATAAGGGCGACGTGATCATTCCGGTCGTTATCACAGTATATGCAGACAGAAGTTTCAGTTTCGTTACAAAGACTCCGCCGGCTGCGGTTCTTTTGAAGAAAGCATGCAACATCAAGTCCGGTTCGGCAGTACCGAACAAGACCAAAGTTGCGACAATTTCCAAAGCGAAAATCCAGGAAATTGCAGAGCTTAAAATGCCCGATTTAAATGCGGCAAGTGTTGAAGCAGCTATGAGCATGATCGCCGGTACCGCAAGAAGTATGGGCATCACAGTAGAAGAGTAAATATGGAGGAACGGACATGAAACATGGTAAGAAATATCAGGAAGCTGCGAAGCTGGTAGACCGTAAAATTCAGTACGAGCCGGCAGAAGCAGTTGCGTTAGTAAAGAAGACATCTACGGCAAAATTCGATGAGACCGTGGAAGTTCATATTAAGACAGGCTGTGACGGACGTCACGCGGAACAGCAGATCCGCGGTGCGGTTGTATTGCCGAACGGTACGGGACGGACGGTTAAAGTGCTTGTATTTGCCAAAGGCGATAAAATTGCCGAAGCAGAGGCTGCGGGCGCTGATCATGTAGGCGGCGATGAGCTGATTCCGAAGATTCAGAACGAAGGCTGGCTGGATTTCGACGTTGTAGTAGCAACTCCCGATATGATGGGCGTTGTAGGACGGCTTGGTAAGGTGCTTGGTCCGAAAGGCCTGATGCCGAACCCGAAAGCCGGCACGGTAACGATGGACGTAACCAAAGCAGTAAATGATATCAAAGCAGGTAAGATCGAGTACAGACTGGATAAGGCAAACATTATCCATGTGCCGATCGGAAAAGTTTCTTTTGACGAAGCAAAATTACAGGAGAATTTTGACACGTTGATGGAAGCGATTGCAAAGGCAAGACCTTCAGCGGTAAAGGGACAGTTCTTAAAAAGCATTACGCTTTCCGCGACAATGGGCCCCGGCGTGAAGGTAAGCACAGCAAAATATTAATTTGTTTGAGGAGATTCCTGCTGGAAACGGTGGGAATCTTTTTGTGTATTTTTGATTTCCGAAGGAATCGGGAAAGAAATGAAGGCATATTTAAAAGACATCAGGATGGCGCTGGCGGCTATGATGCTTCTTGTATCTGCGGCCTGGGGGGCAGAGGGAAGGGCTCCGCGAAAGCAGTTCTGTGGAATTCGTTCCTTTGGGGAACCGGCTATTTGGGGTTCTGGGCTGAAAAATGGATTTTGTGCAATCTGCTGACTGAAGAAAATATTATCGCAGACGCGTTTTCGGCGATTGCAGAGCGTGCCGGCAGTATTCGGCGCATTTGCGCTGTCGTTTTACGGGTTTGGAAAGAACCGTCTGAAAACAGAAAAAGAATTAACGGTATCACATCTGGTTGTTGTTGTATATCCGTTTGCCTGGTATGCGGCGGCGATGAATCATTCTTACATACATGCGGATGTAACATACAGAAATCTGGGCATTTCGATTTTTTCTATATTATGTTTGACGGAGTATCTGTGCTGCCTGCGGCGGCGTGAAGGAAAGTGAAATAACGATAATGGGCAGTAAAGGAAGAAAGAAACGTAAAAAAAAGAAATCCAATTTCATGACGCCATTTATATTTACCCTGATTTTTGTCATATCGGCCGGGGTATTTCTGATGCTTGCCTGGCTGTATGTCGGCTTGGCGGATGAACCGGACCGTCAGGATTTTCTGGTGAAAAAAGAAACGGTAACGGAGGGGCCGGCGGCGGACGACGGGAAGGCCGAAGCAGATGAAAAGAGCAACGGGGAGGAAGACGGGGCCAAAACCGCGGAAAATGCCTCGGACAGCAGCCGGTATGGCGGTATTCTTCAGGACGAGGCTTATATGGCAGAGCATAACATCTATGCGAAAGAAGCTTTTTCCGAGGATTCCGTGACGATTACTTTTGCAGGAGATATCCTGTTTGACCCCAATTACAGCGTGATGGCCAAACTCCTGCAAAACGGCGGCGATATCGGAAGCGGGATTGCGCCGGATTTGATCGGGGAAATGCAGAGCGCCGACATTATGATGCTTAACAATGAATTTGCCTATTCGGAGGGCGGTGCGCCCATACCGGAAAAGCAGTTTACGTTCCGGGCCAGGCCGGAGTACGTTTCTTATCTGACGGATCTTGGCGTGGATATTGTATCGCTCGCCAACAATCACGCCTATGATTACGGGGAACAGGCATTTCTTGATACGATGCAGGTCCTGCGGGGGGAAGGGATTCCTTATGTGGGGGCCGGTATAAATGAACAGGAAGCTTCTTCTCCGGTCTATTTCATTATCAACGATATGAAGATCGCAATTATTTCCGCAACGCAGATTGAGCGTCTGGACAATCCGGATACAAAAGGTGCGACGGAGACATCACCCGGCGTTTTCCGCTGTTTGAACGGAGAAAAGCTGATGCAGACCGTGGCGCAGGCGAAAGAGGAGAGCGATTTCGTGATCGTTTATATTCACTGGGGGACGGAGAACCAGGAAGAAACGGACTGGCTGCAGAACAAGCAGGCGCCGGAGCTGGCGGAAGCTGGAGCGGACCTGATCATCGGCGATCATCCGCATATTTTGCAGAAGATCGATATCATAAACGGCGTTCCCGTTATATACAGCCTCGGTAATTTCTGGTTTAATTCCAAGCCGCTCGATACGGGGATGGTGAAAGTAACGATATCGGAAGATGGGCTGCAGAGCTTTCAGTTTCTCCCATGCAGGCAGGATAACTGCCGGACAAGCCTGCTTGAAGGAGAAGAAAAAGCGAGGGTGCTTGGCGAAATGCGCCGCATGTCTCCGAACGTGCAGATTGATGAAGACGGATATGTGGCGCTTCCTTAGATTTTGCCGGAAGGGACCGGATGCCGTTTGCACGGGCATTTCACACCCGCCGGCGCACGGTTCTTTGGCAGACGCGGGTTGTTTCTGAGATCGGCGCAACCGGCGCAGTATTCGGGCAGCAACCGGCAATCGGCGCAGTATTTTCAGAAAAAGTATTGACAGCGGAAAAACAGATATGCTATATTATATGAGGTCGTTTGACCATGCCGAAGACAGCAGGTGCCGTGACGGCGTAAGAATATCGCCTGCCGAGGAGAAGAGTTTATGATGAAACTGTGAACCTTCCTGTCTTCAGGGAGGTTTTTTATATTGCCTTTACTCTACTCATCCTGTCATATAGGGGTCGGCGTAAAATCTATAAGGAGGTAAATAAAATGGCAAAAATTGAATTGAAGAAACCTGTCATTGAGGAGATTTCCGCAGCGATTAAAGATGCGCAGTCCGTTGTTCTTGTTGATTACCGCGGCCTTACGGTAGAACAGGATACGGAACTTCGTAAACAGCTTCGTGAAGCGGGAATCAACTACAAGGTCTATAAGAACACAATGATGAATTTTGCGTTCAAAGGCACTGAATGCGAAGCGCTTCTTCCTTATCTGGAAGGACCGAGTGCGCTTGCAATTTCCAACGAAGATGCAACGGCGCCTGCAAGAGTTATCTGCAAGTTCGCAAAGACCGCAGACAAGCTCGAAGTCAAAGGCGGCATCGTGGAAGGCGCTGCTTATGATGCGGAAGGCATTATCAACATATCCAAAATTCCTTCCAGAGAAGAACTTATTTCCAGACTGCTTGGAAGCATGCAGTCCCCGATCACGAACTTTGCCCGCGTAATGAACCAGCTGGCGGAAAAAGGCGGCGCATCGGCATGCGAAGCTCCTGCAAAAGAAGAGCCTGCGGCGCCCGCAGAAGAAGCTCCTGCGGCTGAATAGGAAAATGAGCTGCGGCTGAAAAGCTGCATAACAGTAAATCAGATGATTAAATAAAAAATGGAGGTAAATTATCATGGCAAAATTAACTGCTCAGGAATTAATTGATGCAATCAAAGAGTTGACAGTACTGGAATTGAATGATCTGGTAAAAGCTTGCGAAGAAGAGTTCGGTGTATCCGCGGCAGCAGGCGTAGTAGTTGCAGCAGCAGGCGGCGACGCTGGCGCAGCAGTAGAAGAGAAGACAGAGTTCGACGTTGAGCTGACAGAGGTTGGCCCGAACAAAGTTAAGGTTATCAAAGTTGTTCGTGAAGCAACAGGCCTCGGCTTGAAAGAAGCAAAAGACCTTGTAGATTCCGCACCGAAGATGGTGAAAGAAGCAGCATCCAAAGAGGAAGCTGACGACATCAAGGCAAAACTCGAAGCTGAGGGAGCTAAGGTTACGCTCAAATAAAAAGTCGAAAAAACTTCGCATGACAAAAATCCTTCTAAGACAGCTAAAAAACGCTGTCTAAGAAAGATTATGTTTTGTCGGACAGAATCGTTAAACGATTCTGTCCGGCTGAGAAGAAGCAGTAGAAAATGCTGTCCAAGAAATACGATGTTTTGTCGAGTTAAGAAGAAGCAGTCCCGGGCAGGCCGTTTGGCAGGTTGAGAGGATATGCGAATATGAAGAAGATAAACCGCTTACGGAAGATATTTCGTGGGCGGTTTGTTGTTATATCAGGTTTTCGAAAAGGTGTTTTTTTCGAAAACCGGGAAAATAATGGTTGACTCATAGTCAGCCTTATAGTAGAATGTATAGTGCACTATTGTGGTGTGGTATGCTTATTTGTAGAGTCGAATTTGATAAATAGGCGCTAAATCATAAAGAACGGGGTGAAATTGTCGATGGAAAAGAACAGAATCCGCGCGACTGCTTCTGGAAAGAACACGCGTATGACTTATGCACGACAGAAAGAGGTTCTGGAAATGCCGAACCTGATCGAAGTTCAGAAGAACT
>CAJUDZ010000008.1 GCA_910584965.1 uncultured Lachnospiraceae bacterium
AGATAAAATGAAGCTGCCGCTTCACGAATTTTCATTCGTTAAAGCGACAGCCCCTCCGTCACGAACCCGTATGATTGACAATCCGGTAATACGTTCCCGCGGTTTTAAAGTAGCTGGCCGCGTACAGCAGCGCAAATACCGCGGAAACGATCAAGGCACATTTTTGCATGAGCCCGGTGTCGAAGAAATCGATGGCGCACATCAGTCTTCTCACCATGAACATTCCTGCAAAGGTATGGGCAAACGCGCCGGCAAGAGGCAGACCGAATACGAACAGAATCTGCTTGTGGACGGTGCTTCTGATTTCATCCCCGCTCATGCCTACTTTCTGCATGATCACATAGTTCTGTCTGTCCTCGTACCCCTCCGAAATCTGTTTGTAATACATGATAATGAACAGACACAGGAAAAAATCAAATCCGAAGATAACACCGATAAACAGCAGGCCGCCGTACATGGAACAAAGTTCCCCTCTATGTTCAATGCCATCCTTCCCGCCGCGGATGCCCGGCTGTTCCCATCCCCACTCCGCAAGCGCATCGACAAACGCCCTTTTTTCTTCCTCTTCACCGTTTAAAACAACGCAGGCCCGGCATATGCCGCTGTTAAGAAAAGCTTCCATGTCTTGCACACCGTTGGCTTCGGCCCATGCCCTGACGTAACCGTCCCGTACCGCATCGTCGCGCACGATCAGCAGGTATCTGCCTCCCAGACGCTCTTTTGACTTGGGATAGGGAAACAAATACTGCACTTCTTTTCTGACCGTTCCTTCCATTCCCATAAAGCAAAACGTTTTCCGCCCAAAATCAGCGCCTTCCGCATACAGGAGCGCCTCCTGTTCCGACAGGCTTTCCGTTTCCCCGCTGATCTTTTCATAATCCGCAAGCGTCATGATGATGACATCGCAGTTTTTTTTGTCACGATCATCTTCCTTTTTGACCCCGAAAACGCCCTCCTCCAGTGAGCAGCTCAGGGAAATCGTCTCGAATACATCGGCCCGCCGTACCGTCAGGCCGTATTGTGACGTCAATTCATTTAGTTTTTCCGAAAAACGTTCCGAAGATAACGCTCCTTCGTCCAGTTCCAGTTCCAGATCATAAGGGTCCAGAAAATGCGTCACGCCCTCCAGACCAAGATACAGCGAAACGGTACAGATCAGCGTGATGAGCACCATTGTGGAAAAAATACAGATGTTGACGAGTCCTGCCGCGCTCTTTTTCATCCGGTAATACATGCCGGAAATCGTAATAAAGTTCTTCGTCTTATAATACAGCCTCTTATGCCGGCGCACCGCTTTTAAGAAAAACACGCTTCCTGAAGTAAAAAGGAAATAAGTTCCTCCGACTACCAGAAAAACGGCCATGAAAAAATTAATAAAGATCATGGAATCCACCTTTGCCTGTACGGATGTGCGGTATCCGGCCGCTAAAAACACGATGCCGGCAACGGTCCACAGCACGAGCAGACGAGGTTCTTTTTCCCCTTTCCGGCCGCCGCTTAAAAGCGCCGCCGGGCGGGATTTCCCGATTTCCCACAGCTGGCCCGCAAACAACAGCAGAAACACAATGGCAAAGTACAGCAAAGTCTCCGTAAAGGCTCCCGGTGAAAAGACAAACGCCACATTCAGCGGCAGTCTGCTTAATTTTAACAACAGCAGAAACAACAGTTTGGAAAGCATTACGCCGAGCAGAATGCCGCCCGCCATCGTTATCCCGTAAATGATACAGTTTTCCAGAAACAGCATCACGCCGATATGCTTTTTCTCCAGTCCGAGCAGGCTGTACAGTCCGATTTCCTTCCGACGCCTTTTGATGACAAAACTGTTCGCATAAAGCAGAAAGAAAAACATGATATATTTTAACAGATACTTCCCGAGTTCCAGAAGAATCCAGGCATAGGCCCGGTGAGGCAGAATATTGATCAGATCGTTATGCAGGATGGAAGAAAAAGCAAAAAGCGTAAACGCCGAAAATATAACTGCCGTTATATATGGATAATATACGATGCCGTTGGTCATAATGCCTTTTACGGCCATCACCGGCAGAAGTTTTCTTCTGTTCATATCAATATGCCCTCCTTCCCGTCCGGCTGTGTTTCCGTCTGCATAACCGTCAGGGCGTCGGAAATCATCCTGTACATGGAATCCTTGCTCTGATTTCCCCGATAAATCTGATGGTATACGCAGCCGTCCTTAATAAAAAGAACGCGCCCCGCGTAGCTGGCCGCCTGAACGCTGTGGGTAACCATCAGAATGGTCTGTCCTTCCGCGTTGATTTCCTCAAAAAGTTTTAACAGTTTTCCGGAAGCTCTCGAGTCCAGCGCCCCCGTCGGCTCGTCCGCCAGAACGAGATCCGGTTTCGTAATCAGAGCCCTGCATGCCGCCGCCCGCTGCTTCTGCCCGCCGGACACTTCATACGGGTATTTTTCCAGTACATCGTCGATCATAAGCCTTCCGGCGAGCGGTACAAGCCGGCGCTCCATCTCCCCGTAATCGTTTCCCGAAAGCACCATCGGCAGAAAGATATTGTCTTTTAAGGAAAGAGAATCCAGCAGATTAAATTCCTGAAAAACAAATCCGAGATGCTCCCGCCTGAACGCGCAGAGTTCCTTTTGTTTTATCCCGGAAATATTCTGTCCCCGCAGAAGCACCTGGCCGCTCGTGGCCTTATCGAGCGACGCCAGAATATTCAAAAGCGTTGTCTTGCCGGAGCCGGATTCTCCCATGATCGCCACATACTCCCCTTCCTCCACCGAAAAATTCACATTGCTTAACGCCTGTACTTTGACCGAACCGAATCGGGTCGTATATACTTTCTTTACATTCTTTACTTCCAGAATCGACATTTTGCTATCTCCTTCGGGTTATTTTGTTCCCCTATCATAACGTAAAAAGGAAATGCGCTGCCATCGATCCAGCTTACATTTCCTTCCTCCGGCCTTACATTTCTGTCACATTGGAACACCATGCCGTTTCGCGGCATGAAAAGTACCGGACAATCAGGCGCGGTCCTTTCTGCCGAATCCTATTGTTACCTTCGTACCTTCCCCCATACTGGATTCGACCCGGACGGTATGGGAAAGCCGGTCCAGAATCTGCTTGCACAGATAGAGACCGATTCCTGTCGATTTCCTGTCCAGGCGGCCGTTGTGTCCGGTAAAACCGCGTTCAAAAATTCTGGGGAGATCTTCTTCCCGGATTCCGATTCCGTCATCTTCGATCACGATATAAGCCGCCTCCCCCTGCGTTTTTTCTCCCTGCCCGTCGAGGCCGTAAATTTGAATCGTGCCTTCCGGCGTATATTTCAGCGCATTGGATAAAATCTGCTCGAACACAAAAGAAAGCCATTTCTCATCCGTAACCGCATGCGCCGAAAATTCTTCCATCCGGAAAGACAGGCCGCTTCCGATGAACAGGATAGAATATTTTTTTATCGCCGTTCTCAGTATGGCGGCGATGTCCTGCGTCCGGAAAAGAAAATCCGAGGAAATGCTGTCAAGCCTTGCATAATACAGCGCCATCTCCGCATACTGTTCTATTTTAAAAAGTTCTTCAAGCTGTGTCTTTTCCCCCTGTAACAAAAGCCGCAGCGCCGCAATGGGCGTCTTGATCTGATGCGTCCACATCGTATAGTAATCGGACATATCCTGCTTCTTCGTATCGTATTCCGACAGGGCATCCCGTTCTTCCGTTTCAACAGCGTTTATTATTTTATGATACAGTTCATCAATATAGGACTCCGCTTCCGGCAGGTACGCCGTCCGCTCTCCCGTTCTTGTGACGGCTTCCTGCAAAATCAGGCATTTCTTTCGATAATGAAAATAGTCCCATACGCCGAAAAGCAGGCCGAAAAAAACGGCAAGAACCGTTCCGTAAGACATATTGCGCATCGCGCCTTCATAGCCGTAAAGCCCGGCCAGTCCATACATGATCAGGACGGCCGTTCCATATAGAATAACCGTTTTGACGTGTTCCCTGAGATAGGATCTCAATATCCGGCATTCCCTTTTTTTTCTGTCCATAAAGCACCCCTTTTCAGGCTTTCGAATGCCTGAGCTGATAGCCCACACCCTTTTTCGTCGCGATAAAATCCGTCAGGCCGGCCCCTTCCAGCACCTTCCGCAGCCGGTTTACATTGACGGTCAGCGTATTGTCATCCACAAAGCATTCGTCATCCCACAGACGCCGCATGATTTCTTCCCGCGTCACGGGATTCCCGGCTTTTTCAAACAAAATCTGCAGGATTCTGAACTCGTTTTTGGAAAGCTCCCATTTCTCTCCTTTGTACAAAAATGACATGTCTGTCACATTTAGTATGACGCCTCCATATTCCAAAAGCGAAGAGGATTCCTGAAAGGCATATGCTCTGCGCAGAACGGCCTGAATCTTGGCCGCCAGCACTTCCAGATCAAAAGGTTTCGCGACAAAATCATCCCCGCCCATGTTGACCGCCATAATAATATTCATATTGTCGGAAGCAGAGGACAGAAAAAGCACCGGCACTTTCGACACTTTTCTGATCTCCCCGCACCAGTAATAGCCGTTATAAAAAGGAAGTCCGATATCCATCAGCACAAGATGAGGCTCAAATCCCGCCACATCCGACAAAACGTCGCTAAAATCCGAAACTTCTTTCACTTCATAGCCCCATTTGGCCAGATAACCGCCGACCTGCTCCGCAATGACAGGGTCATCTTCCACGATTAAAATTCGATACATGCTGTTGTCTCCTGACTGATTTTTCTGCCTGATGCACTGAAACGTTTCCCATCATACATCCCTCTTTTATCCGCCGGACTTTTCATTTCCGGGCTTTTATGATGTATTATTTTACATCCGGGAAGGGAGGATGTCAAAGGCGTATTTATTCTTTTTCACCCTCCCAGAAATGTTCGCACCCTCACGCGTCCGCCGCCCCGCGTCACGCGCACCGTTACCGCGCCGCTTTCCGCGGTCTCCAAAATCCGGCACCCGGCTTCGTCAAGCCTGTTCATCAGTTCTTCGTGCGGATGTCCGTACCGGTTATTTTTTCCGGCGGATATCAGCACAAGACGCGGAGACACCGTTTCCAGAAAATCCGCACCTGTGGAATTGCGTGAACCGTGATGGGCCGCCTTCAATACGGTAATGCGTTGCTCTTCGGGCATCATATCCCGCAGTTGATTTCCGACCGCCTCTTCGCCGCTTCCTTCCAGATCGCCGGTAAAAAGAGCACTGAACGCTCCGTATTCCAGATAGAGAACGACGGAGGCTTCGTTGTTTCCCTGTTCCGTCCCTTTTTCCGGATGCAGGCAGGTAAGCTGCAATGTCCCGCGGCGCAGCCTGTCTCCCCTGTGAATATACTGCACCGCAATGCCCTGCCTGAGGGCCAGCGCTTCCAGTTCCAGATATGCTTCGCTCCGGGCGGCCGTCCCGATATCCGGCAGAATCAGGTTATCAACGGCAATGCCGCTTTCTCCCATGTCTTCCACAAGCGTTTGGATTCCGTTATAATGGTCGCTGTCCAGATGGGTCACGAATACCGCATCCAGCCGGTCCGCTCCGGCCTGTTTCAGGAACGGAAGTATCCGGTATGTTCCCACATCGCTTTTGCTGGAACTTCCGCCGTCGATCAGATAATGCCCTCCCCTGTCGTCGGTGAAATAGATGCAGTCTCCCTGTCCCACATCCAGAAAAGTAATCTGAATCCCGCCCTGATATCTTAACGTAAGACAGATCAGGGCGGATAATGTGAACATCCAGAATTGCAGACGGCTCCATTTACGGCTGCATAAAACAACCGCGCACAGAATCAGGATAAACGCGGCGACCTGCCAGTTTTCCGGCTTCCCCGGCACCGCCCTGCTGCCCGGAAGAGAGAGCACAAACGTACAGGCATGCTCATAAAGTGCCAGCATGAACTTCGCAGGCAGAGAAACATATTTGCCGGAGGGCAGGTAAAAGGCCGCCGCTGCCAGACTGACCAGACCGTCCGCCAACACCGTTCCCATGCCGGGAATCAGCAGGACATTTAAAATAAGGGAATAAAGCGGATATTCATAATAGAAACACAGATAAACGGGAAGCGTCGCCACGGATACCGCCAGACCGGCGGCCAGACGTTTTTCCAGCAGGGGAATGAACCGTATTTTACAGTCAGCCCACAGCAGATTTTCCTCCATCGCCGGAAGAAACAGTCCGAGCGCAAGAATTGCCCCGAACGAAAACAGAAAGCCGCTGTGATACAAATAAAGCGGCTGGCGTATCAAAGCCGAAACCGCTGTAGCGGCCATGGCCGTCAGCATGTCATAGGTACGCCCGAACAGTCCGGCGGCGGCATGGAAACCAAACATCATGACCGCCCGGTATGCGGAAATGCTCATGCCGGTCATAACACCGTAGCAATAGATGAAAGCAATGGATAAAATAACATTTGCTATTGCAGGACATCTGATTTTACGAAGCATTTTATACAGCCCCATGCCGATGATGGAAATATGCAGCCCGCTGATGCTTAAAATGTGAATGACGCCGTTTTGCTGATACAACAGCTTCGTCGCCTCGTCCAGCGTTCCTTTTTCTCCAAGCAGAACCGCCTTCATAATGGAAGCATCCTTTTCCCCAAAGCAGACGTCCAGCAAAGCGGACAGGTATGTCCTCACCCGGTAAAGCCCTTCCCGGAAACCGTCAAAAGACGCCGATTCTTCCAGGATGACGGCGTTATGTATCTGCGCCTGAATGCCGGAAATCCGGTAATACTGCGCCGCGTCAAACTCGCCTGGATTCGTCGCCCGGTCAAAGGCATACAGTTTTCCCTGTATACGGACATAACTGCCCATTTTCGGCTCCTGTCCTTTATCCAGACGGCAGATCACACTTTCGATTTTAAAATTGTTTATCCTGGGATCGATAACCTGAACGTTTTTCAGATAAATAACCAGAATTTCCTGTTCATTAGAAATGCGATATTCTTTCTGATCGACCCGGCCTGTCACTACTACACCGGTCTGATGTGCGTCATAAAGCTCCGCCGCAGGCAGCGGATGCAGATACAGATACAGCCGGATGAGTATGACAAAGGCCAGACCGATCATGCACACCGGTCTTCTCATGTTACCTCTCATTCCGCCGCGGAAGCGGTATTCGTGACAAGATCCAGATTCCGTTCAAAAATATCAGTCAGGCTGATGCTCTCTTTATAAAAAAGCGAAGTATCCCCATTGACGGAAATCTGCACCTTATTGATATTAGGCAGTTCGATTAAAGAATTGGTAATAGAATAAATCGTTACATCGCTCGTGACGCTGTAAGGCTGCGTCAGGAACGCTTCATCAAAGTTTACATAACATATCCTGTCGATCACGGTAACGCTCAGCAGTTTGACGGCCGGATTCATGGTCGGATAGCTGCCGGCCGCCGTCGGCCCCTCGATCAGCTTTTCCACCACCAGCTTTTCCATCGATATATTACTGTTGTATACGACGTTCCTCTGGTTTTCTTCCACCAGCCTGTCGCCGTTTTCGTTGGCAAAATACAGGCGGAGATTGACCTTTTCATAAGTGTTGATCTCGTCTCCCGCATTGTCGATAAAGGTGTCCGCCGACATCGTGCCGATCGCTACATTATTGCTGTCCATCAACGGCTCGTTCAGGATGGTGAACGCAATGTATCTGACATCGGATATCTGGGAAAGCGTCCGGACAATCGCCGCCCGCACCAGAACTTCTTTGATGTTGTCCATCCCCCTGTAATTTTCATCAAAGTCCAGCGTCAGTTTCTCCCCGTCCCAGGAATAACCGAGCAGTTCGAATCCTTCCGCAAGCGGCGCCTTATACTCCATTTTCTCCGACTTTAAAGAAAGCTGTTCCAGCAGTTCGATCAGCAGAAGCCGGCTGTCGTCCGTCTCCGTTTGATAAGCGTTTGAAAAAATACAGGTTTCGTCATTATTTACATAATATATATCATAAGATTTCCCGGACGCGCTTTCTTCCTCGCTGCCGCAGGCTGCAGTACAAACGGCCAGCGTCAGAATCAGAAACGAAAGCAGTCCCTTTCTGATCAGCATGTTTAACTCTATCAATGTCCGCATGAATCCCCTGCCCTTTCCTACGAAACCGCAATGTATGTCAGCGGAATTTTTACAGTAAAGGTCGTTCCTTCGCCTTCTTCGCTGACAACTTTGATCGTTCCTCTGTGCATCAGAACGGCACTTCTCGTAATCGACAGACCGAGCCCGGTTCCCTCGATTTCCCTTGAGTGGGACTTATCCACCCGATAAAAACGTTCATAAATATGTTCGGTGCAGTCCTCCGGAATGCCAATGCCCGAATCCGCCACTTCCACAGAAAAAAACTGATGATCCGCATCTACGGTCACTTTGACCCAGCCATGCTCTTTGTTGTACTTGATGGCGTTTTCGATCAAATTTGTTATAACAAGCGTTATTTTTACCTCGTCGATGGCCGCCGTGACCGGACGGATACTTTCATAAACAAGCTCGATATCCCGTTTAATGGCGATCGGCCGAAGCCTTCTCATGATCGTCTCAACCAGCTCATTGATATCCACCTGGGAAATGTTCAGCGGAGAAGCCGCTCTGTCCATTCTGGTCAGGGCCAGCAGATCGTTGATAATCTTATTTTCCCGGTCGATCTCCGTCGCAATATCTTCCATAAATTCCCGGTACAGTTCCACAGGCACGTCTTCCTGTCCCCGCAGGGAATCCGCCAGCACCTTGATGGAGGTGATGGGGGTTTTCAGCTCATGAGAGACGTTCGATACAAATTCCTGTCTGGAATCATCCAGCACTTTCATTCGGCCAAGCACCTGATTGAACGCATCCCCGATATGCTCCGTTTCCAGATAATCCGGCACGGAAATCGGATCGTTTGTATACCCTTCTCTGACCTGGCTTAACGCATCCGTTATTTTTTCAAAAGGTCTGATTAAGAGATTGGACAGCACAACGGACATAAGCAGCATGACCGCGATGACAATGACTTCCACCACAAGCGCCTGCCTGCTGAGGATATCCATCGTTACGGTGATGTTGTCCGTCGATACACTGGTCAGCATAACGCCCCGGATGATATCCAGTTTCCGTTCTTTTTCTCCCGCAGCATCCATAATCACCGTTTCCGTAATCGGTATCGTCATTTCGATATAACCGTTCTCCGCGTCATATTTGCTCGTGTTTTCACCCTTCATACACTTGATGACTTCTTCGGAAACGACGGTTTTCCCCTCGCTGATACCATAAGTATCTTTGACGACTTTCAGATTATGGTTGATGATCAGGACGCGCCCGTCGTACAGATTGGAAAGCTGACTGAGCTCCGCATTGATAACTTCCGAAGAAGTGTCCTGCATATAGCGGTAAGCGATCAGATGATTGGACAGAATCCGAAGCTGCGCCTGCACGTCGGAAGTGCGCACGCTCACCGCACGATGCTCGTAATTTTCCAGAATCGCGTACCGCATGAATATGCAGGGTATCAGCCCGACAATAAACAAAATGAAGAACAGGCGCACCTTCAGGCTTCGCAGAATTTTTAATTTTCTGAAGTTCCATTTACGCAAAGTAATAACCTACTCCCCATTTTGTGTGCACATACACCGGTTCGCTCGGCGTACTTTCGATCTTTTCCCGCAGCCGTCTGATATGTACGTCCACCGTACGCACATCGCCCGGATAATCGCTGCCCCACACAATGCTTAAAAGATTCTCCCGGCTGTATACTTTGTTGGGATTTCTCATTAACAGCTCCAGAACTTCAAATTCCTTTGCCGTCAGGTTCACTTCCCGGTTCTTAATATAAACTCTTCTTCCGTCGCAGTCCAGCCGCATATCACGGTTCTCGATCACCCTTTCCGTATTGCCGCCTTCGCTCTTTTTCCCGGTTCTGCGCATAATGGCCTTAATCCGCGCCTTTACTTCCAAAATGTTGAAAGGTTTGGTGATATAATCGTCCGCGCCGTATTCCAGACCCAGAATCTTATCCATATCCTCGCCTTTGGCCGTCAGCATTACGATCGGCGTATTGGAAAAGTCCCGAATCTGCTGGCAGACCTCGAAGCCCGTCATTTTGGGCAGCATCACGTCTAACAGGATCATATCATAGGAATTTCTCTTCGCAAGCTCCAGCGCTTCTTCCCCGTCATATGCACAGTCCACATCCATGCCGTCCTGTTCCAGACTGAACCGGATTCCTTTCACAATTAACTTCTCGTCGTCCACGACCAATACTCTTTTACTCATACTCTTCCCCTGCCTGTTTTAATTTACGGTAATCCTGTCTTTTATCTTCTCAAAGGTCCCTTCTTTAATACCGCTCACCTTCATGATCTCTTCGATTGCTGCAAACGCGCCGTTCTCCTGCCGGTATTTTACAATGGCCGCCGCTTTCCCGGCTCCGATACCGGGAATCCCGCCAAGCTCCTCCTCCGAAGCCGTGTTGATATTCACGAGGCCCCCCGGATTTCCCGCGGATGACGCACCGTCTGCCGCTTTTGCCGTTCCTTCGGCGCTCCCCTGTATTCCGGTCTGCCATACTTCCCGGTAAGAGCCGTCCGCCTTCGCCGTCTCCGCCTCTTCTGTTGTCGGAATGACAAGCCTCTGGCCGTCCGTCAGCATGCCCGCCTGATTGATAAAATCTTCACAGGCATCTTCCGCAAAACCTCCGGCCGCCTCTATTCCTTCATATACCCGGCTTCCGGCTGCCAGCACATACACGCCCGGCTCCCTGACCGCGCCGCAAATATGTACATAAACATCCGGCAGAACGGTTTCTTCCTTCCCGGCATTCCAGGCCTCATTCGACGCCGCTGCCTCCGGACCGGAATCCTGCCCGGCCGCTCCGCCCGTATCATCTTTCTTCGGTGTCTCTTCCGTTTCCGGCATCTTTTCCGTTCTCGCCGCCCCTTCCGCCGCGGGCATTTCCTCCGCTTCCCGCTCTTCCTTCCCGGATTCCAGAACGATATCGTTCTTTCCGGTGCAGGCAGTCAGCATCAGAATTGTCAGAATAAAAAAGATTCCTTTTATTAATTGATCGATTATTGATGTACGCATAGTTTTCCTTTCCGCTTCTCCGGACACCGCCGGAGAGGCTCAGGAAGTCCCCGCTATGCACTTATATTTTATTGTAAAATAAATTTACGTTTATGTCCACTTAAAAATAACAATTCCCGCAATTGCGATACCCATTCCGGCCAGTTTCCGCACCTCGAGCGGCTGTTTTTCCACACCGAACAGGCCGAACAGCTCGATCAGATACGCGATGATCAGCTGGGAAATCACAATCAGCATAACGGACCTGGCAGGCCCCAGCATCTCCATCGCCTTGATAACGGTATAGGTAATAAATGCGCCGATCGCGCCGCCGAGCAGCATATATTTGGGCTGCACCTTCAATAAGGCCCCGAACGATGTACGGTCCGTAAAAAGCCACGCACCCAGACAGACGAGCAGCGCCGTAAACTGTACGAAAGCGTTTGCCACCCAGATTGTGGACGATTTGGTAACCTGTGTATTGAATACACCCTGAATGCTCATGAGCGCGCCGGACAACAGCGCGATAAAAAATCCAAACATATTAAGTACCTTCCCTTTCTCCGTTTCAATTTCCTCCGCTGCAATTATGCAGCTTCCTGTATAAAAAAATACAAGATGACCGAAATCATCTTGTATTATCATTCCCTTATGCGGTGGAAAATATGCTTCAAATATTGATCAATCCGCAGCTTCTTCCATTCCCTCATCCGTATATTCTTCTTCCTCTGGCGTCTCTTCCGGGACATCGATATACTCTTCCGTATATTCTTCGCCCCTGATCTGCGTCATGATTTTCTCGGAAAGGGATTTCAGCTCCGCGTTCGCGTCGTTTCCGACCCAGATTCTCGCAAAAGCGATTTCCATTTCTACCCAGTAATTGCTCGTCCCGATCATTTTAGGATTGGGAGCGGATTTTTCATATTCCGCAATGAATGCCTGTACATTCCCGTTTTCAAAATCAACGCCTGTTCTTGCCGGCATTTTTCCGGTCCGGTCATAAAGGTTGTCCGCATTATAACAGGACAGATAGACCGCAAAGTCATTGGCCATATCCTTATGTTCGGAATAGCCGTTGATCACGACACACTGTGTCACCGACAGGGATTTGGAAACGAGCTCTTCGTTCACATCCGGAATCAGGGAAGTTCCGTACTCATACTGAAATTCTCCGTTTGCTTTCGCTTCCTCTATTTTCGCCAGCGCATCCGTCGTTACGACCGTATAAACGATTTTGCCGTCAATGAAATCCTGTAAAATCCCCGCATAGCTGATCTCTTCCGTATCTATGGAAAAGAACTGGTTCAGGTTCTGGTAAACCCGCATACAGCGGATCGCATTTTCATTGTATATATTGATGGAATCATCCCTGTCACCGGCGGGACCTCCGACATCGATATAATTTCCGACAAAGAAATAGTTATAAAATATATCGGATACATCCCATTTAAAAATTGCCTCCACCTGTTCCGGCGCATCGTATACATCCGCGAACGCGAGGATATCATCGATCGTTTCGGGAAGCGCTTCCGCTACCCTTGCCGCCACCTCTTCTTCGCCAATGGCATCCCCGGTCAAATCCCCGGTTTCCGCGTTTTCAGCGCCTTCTGCGCTTCCCGCTCCGTCCGGGTTTTCCTCCTGAGCTTCCGCTTCTTCTTCCGGTCCGTTCTGCGCCAGCGCGGCTTCCGCCGCCTCCGCTTCCGCCACATCCCGTTCCGCCTCTAACTGAGCCCGCGCCCAGTCTTCCAGATAAGTCCTGTTATACAAAAAAGAACTTGTCTCGAAATAGAACGGGTAACCGATCTGCTTTTCATGATAAGTTGCCGCATGAATCGAGGTATCCGTATAATAGTTTTTCAGCGGCAGAACACCCTCCGGCACCCGGATTTCCGAGGCCAGCCCGGCCAGATATGCCTTTTCCAGAGAATCGTTTCCCACAATATATAAATCCGGAACCTCTTCGGAATGCAGCGATGCCTGATTGATCGTTTCCAGATATTCCGCGCCCGAAGTATAAACCGGAATGACGCGGGCCTCCTCCTGATAATCGTTATAGGCCACAGCCACGCTGTTCAGATAATCCGTCAAAGCCTCATCCGTATACCACAGATACAGCGTTTCCCTGCGCCCGAAAAGAGGTTCTTCCGTCTCTTCCGCCTCCTCCGCAGGCTGTACCGAAAGCCCTGCACGGCTGACCGCATAGATCGCACCCACAATACACGCGATCAGCAAAACGGTAAAAAATCTTTTTCTTAATATCACACCTGTTCTCCTATCTTTCGGACAGACACTCCCGTAAAATGCCCGTCATCTCATCAATATGCTCCTTCGAAATAATCAGCGCAGGCACAAAGCGAATGATATTGCTTCCGGCATTGATCAGTATCAGCCCTTTTTCCATCGCTTTTGCGATGATGCCGGCCACCGGTTCCTTACAGACAAGTCCCTGCATTAAGCCTGCGCCCCGTCTCGTCTCGATGACATCAAATTCTTCCGCAAGCGCATCAAGCGCTTCTTCCAGATAAGCGCCGGCTTCCCGCGCATGTTCGAGGATATGCTCCTTTTCATAGATATCAAATACTTTGCAGATCGCCGCGCATGCTAACGGATTTCCGCCGTAAGTCGTTCCGTGGTCGCCCGCTTTCAGAGAATTTTGGCCCACTTTCTCCGTCATCAGGAAAGCGCCGGCCGGAACGCCGCAGGCAAGCGCCTTAGCCGTCGTCATCATGTCCGGCTTGATGCCGAACTTCTGCCACGCGTACAGATAGCCGGTCCTTCCCATGCCGCACTGGATTTCATCCAGAATCATCAGAATATCCCGCTCGTCACAGAGCTTCCTGATTTTCCGTAAAAAATCCTCTTCCGCCGGGTAAAGCCCGCCCTCTCCCTGTACCGTCTCCAGTATAACAGCACATGTTTTTTCATTCACATTGGCCAGCACGCTGTCAAAATCGTTCAGATCCGCAAACCGGATATTGCCGATCATCGGTTCGAAAGCCTCTCTGTAATGCGGATTTCCGGTCACGGAAAGCGCGCCCATCGTCCTGCCGTGGAAAGAATGATTCATCGCGATGATCTCATGATCAGTCTTCCCGTCTTTTAAATAAGCATACTTTCTCGCCGCTTTAATGACGCCTTCGACCGCTTCCGCACCGCTGTTGGTAAAAAAGACCCGGTCCATGCCGGAAGCCTCTTTCAGCTTTTTCGCCGCCTCGATGGCGGGTACATTATAATAATAGTTGGAAGTATGAATAATCTTGTCTATCTGCTCCTTTAAGGCGTCGTTATACTCCCGGTTCCCGTATCCGAGCGCAAATACCGCGATTCCCGATACAAAATCCAGGTATTTTTTTCCTTCCGTATCGTAAAGATAAACGCCCTCGCCTTTTTCCAAAACCACCTGATAACGGTTATAAGTATGTAAAAGAGCCTTCTCGGCCTCTTCGATATATTCCTTCATCTGCATTATGTTCCCTTCCTCCCCGTCCGAAACAGCATCCCTTATAAAAGTCCTAGAAGTTTTTCTCGCATTTTTCGTCATCCGCAATGATCGCCGTACCGATTCCGTGATTGGTGAAAATCTCAAGCAGCAGGCAATGCGGTATCCGGCCGTCCAGAATATGCACCCTGTTCACACCTTCCCTGATCGCATCGGTGCAGTTGGTCAGTTTGGGCAGCATTCCGCCGCCGATACAGCCGTCATGAATCAGCTCTTCGGCCTGCGCCGCCGTCAGTCTTGAAATGAAAGTGGACTTATCCTCAATATCCCGGTACAGTCCTTCGATATCCGTCAGAAAAGCCAGTTTTTCGGCGGAAACGGCCTTTGCGATCGCACACGCCGCATCATCGGCATTGATATTATAAGTCTGAAAATTTTCGTCCAGCCCGATCGGCGCGACGATGGGCAGAAAATCTTTTTCCAGCAGATCATACAGCACTTTCGGATTGACTTTTTTGATATTGCCCACAAAGCCGATATCCTGTCCGTCGGAATACTTCTTATCGCACTCCAGGAGACCGCCGTCCTTGCCGCTGATGCCCACCGCTTTTACGCCAAGCTCCTGCACCATGCTGACGAGGCTTTTATTGACTTTATTCAGCACCATCTCCGCGATTTCCATCGTATCTGCGTCGGTCACACGAAGGCCGTTGACGAATTTCGCTTCCATGCCGACCTTGCCGACCCAGCGGCTGATTTCCTTGCCGCCGCCGTGAACGATGATCGGTTTGAAGCCTACCAGTTTTAAAAGCGTCACGTCTTTGATGACATTCTTCTGCAGTTCTTCGTTGCTCATGGCGCTGCCGCCGTACTTCACAACGATGATCTTCCTGTTAAATTTCTGTATATAAGGAAGCGCCTCGATTAAAACTTCCGCTTTTCCCAGAATCCGGGTCATTTCTTTCTGTTCCATTTTCCATTCATACCTTTCAGTTCTTCTTTGCTCCGCCGTTTGAACGCATCATGTCCTTCGCTTAACTGCGGTAATCCGCGTTGATCTTCACATAATCGTAGGTCAGGTCGCAGCCCCATGCCGTCGCTTCCCCGTCGCCTTCCTTCATATCCACGAGAACCCGGACTTCCGATGCGGAAAGAATCTGCGTCGCCTCTTCCTCGCTGTAATCCGTAACATTGCCGTCCCGATAGACCAAAAGGCTTCTGCCTTCGCTTTCCAGGAAAACATCCAGGCGCTCCGGGTCAAATTCCACGCCCGCATAACCGAGCGCGCATAAGAATCTTCCGCAGTTCGCATCGTGGCCGAACACCGCCGCCTTGCTCAGATTGGAGCAGATAACGGACTTGCTCAGCTTGCGCGCATCCTCCTTCGTCCTCGCGTGAATGACTTTCGTCTCAAAAAGAGCCGTAGCCCCCTCGCCGTCACCCGCCATCATTTTAGCAAGCGTCGTGTTCACATGATTCAGCGCTTCCCGAAATTTATGATAATCTTCGTTTTTTGACGTGATTTCAGGATTTTCCGCCATACCGTTCGCCAAAATGACAAGCGTGTCATTCGTAGAGGTATCGCCGTCCACCGAAATCATATTGAAAGTATCGTCCACGTTTTCCCGCAGGGCTTCCTGAAGCAGTTCTTTGGATATCGCGATATCCGTCGTCAGAAATCCGAGCATCGTACACATATTGGGATGAATCATGCCGGAACCCTTGCACATGCCGCCCAGCGTTACCGTTTTCCCTCCGATTTCAAAGGAAACAGCCGACTGCTTGGAAACGGTATCCGTCGTCATAATGGCTTCCGCCGCAATGCTGCCCGCTTCCCTCGTTGCGGCTTTCTGTTCCGCCAGTTTCTTTACGCCTTCCATAATCTTATCGGTGGGCATCTGTCTGCCGATCACACCGGTAGAGGCAACCAGCACGGCATCCTCCGGAATCTGTAAATATTCCGCCGCCGCCTGCGCCGTCTGTTTACAGCATTCATATCCCTGAGAACCCGTACAGGCATTGGCAATACCCGCATTCACCACCACGGCCTGCGCATAAGGCGAATGAGCCACCACTTCTTTATCCCAGATAACCGGCGCCGCCTTAACGATATTGCTCGTAAAGACCCCGGCCGCCACACAGGGCTTCCGGCTGTAAATAAGCGCCATATCCTTTCTGTTCTGATATTTGATGGAAGCCTCCACTCCCGCCGCTTCAAATCCCTGTGCCGCCGTTACACCGCCTTCAATCACTTTCATATACTCTCAACCCCTTCTTTATTTTTCCATATTGGCATCGATACTTCTGTTCCATATTAATCATATTAATCCATATTAAACTTCGTGATATTATCCTCGTTCAGCACAAAATCATAATAATTCAGGTCTTCCCGTTTTGTCCAGCCGATCTGCTTCCAGAAAGCGTTCCCGACGTCATTTCTGGTAAACGCGATCAGGGATACTTTGTTAATATGCACCTCTTTCAGCGCGTTCATGCAAAAAATAACCATCGCCTTGCCGATGCCGCGCATCCGATACTTTTCCGCCACGCAGACATGGTACAGACACCCCCGTCGTCCGTCGTGTCCGCACAGAATGGCCCCCGCCGCCTGTCCGTCTTCGATGGCAACCACGCTCATCCCCGGATTTCTGTTCAGAAAAGCCTCCACGCCTTCTCTGGAATCGTCCACGCTCCGAATGCCGAATCCTTTGATCGTCATCCAGAGTTCGCGGACCTGGTCATAATCTTCAATCGTCATCGCCCGTATCATATCGGTTCTCCTTCTGCTGTATCCTGATTCTCCGAAACATCACAGGAAAAAATATCCTCGCCGCAACTTTTTCCGCCCTATGGGAACATCGGCACCAGTTCCAGCCCTTCGCTTTCTTTCAGCCCGAACATCAGATTCATATTCTGTACGGCCTGCCCCGCCGCGCCTTTTACCAGATTATCGAGCGCGCCCATCATGATGATACGTCCCGTCCGCTCATCGATTACAAAGTTTATATCCACATAGTTGCTTCCTTCCACCCATTTTGTCTCCGGGCAGACCCCTTTTTCCAGAACGCGGACGAATTTTTCTTCCTTATAATATCGGTCGTAGGCCGCCCTGATCTGCGCGTCCTCCGGAAGCCCCATGCTTCCGTCCGCCTTTTTCACCGGTTTCAGCGACGCATACGCCGTCACCAGAATCCCCCTGTTCATCGGTACAAGATGGGGCGTAAAATTCAGCGTCAGCGGCTTCCCGGCCGCATAGCCAAGCTGTTCCTCGATTTCCGGCGTATGGCGGTGGCCCGCAACGCCGTAAGCCTTGATGTTTTCGTTGACCTCACAGTAAAGATTCGGCAGTTTGGCGCCCCGCCCCGCCCCGGACGTCCCGCTTTTGGCGTCGATAATCAGGGTATCCGCATCGATCAGCCCTTCTTTTACAAGCGGATACGCGGTCAGAATCGAGCATGTCGTATAACAGCCGGGATTGGCCGTCAGACGCGCTTTTTTGATATCCTCTCTGTTCAGCTCGCACAAACCGTATACGGCTTCCCCGATATACTGAGGCGCTTTATGGGTGATACCGTACCATTTTTCATATACGGACACATCCTTGATTCGAAAATCGGCGCTCAGATCGATCACCCTGACACGGGAAAGGATCTCTTCGTTGATCAGAGAAGCGCAGAATCCCTGCGGCGTCGCCGTAAAAATGACGTCAACCTGCTTCGCGAGTTCTTCCATATTATCATCCATGCAGACGTCGTCCACAATCTGAAACATATTCCGGTATACTTCGTAATATTTCTGATCTATATAACTTCTGGAGCCGTACCATTTGATTTCCGTCTCTTTATGCGCCAGAAGAAGCCTGACCAGTTCTCCGCCCGCATATCCGGTTGCTCCGATAATTCCTGCTTTAATCATTTTCTTTTTCCTTTCCCTCCGCCAAAAGAGAACACTTTGACAAATTACACCTTTTTATTCTACCATACTCTTTTCATCTTTCAATAAGGAATTTCCGGCCGTCATGAAAAGAATGTCCTAATCATACACCTATTTTGCATAATATTCAACATTTTTTTATAAATATTCATTATTTGTGCATAAATTTGCATTTTATAGAAATAAATTGCATAAAATTACACTTGCATTCTTCTTTTGATTGTTGTATATTGGTGGAAGAACATTTTAATACATATTGCAAATATCACAATACGGAGGAATTACCATGAAAGAAAAAGTTGTGCTTGCTTATTCCGGCGGACTCGATACGACCGTTATCATTCCCTGGTTAAAAGAAAATTTTGATTACGACGTCATCTGTGTCTGCGGTAACTGCGGACAGGGCGAAGAGCTTGACGGTCTTGAGGAAAGAGCGTTGTCCAGCGGCGCTTCCAAATTATATGTGGAAGATCTGACCGATGAATTTTGCGACGATTTCATCATCCCCTGCGTACAGGCCCATGCCGTATATGAAAACAAATACCTGCTCGGCACCTCCATGGCACGGCCCGTTATCGCGAAGAAGTTAGTGGAAGTTGCCCGCAAAGAAGGCGCAACAGCGATCTGCCACGGCGCTACCGGCAAAGGAAACGATCAGATTCGTTTTGAACTCGCCGTAAAGGCGCTCGCTCCCGATTTAAAAATCATCGCAGCGTGGAGAAATGAAAAATGGACTTTAAATTCCCGCGAAGAGGAAATCGAATACTGCCGCCAGCACGGCATCAACCTTCCCTTTTCCGCGGACAGCAGTTACAGCCGTGACCGCAACTTATGGCATATCAGCCACGAAGGCCTGGAACTGGAAGATCCGGCCAACGAACCGAATTTCGAACATTTACTGGTGCTTGGCACAACGCCGGAGAAGGCTCCCGAAGAAGGCGAATATGTCACCATGACTTTTGAAAAAGGCATTCCCACATCCGTCAACGGCAAAAAAATGAAAGTATCCGAGATCATTGCCGCGCTGAACGAGCTGGGCGGCAGACACGGCATCGGCATCGTCGATATCGTGGAAAACCGCGTTGTCGGCATGAAATCCCGCGGCGTCTATGAGACCCCCGGCGGAACGATTCTGTACGAAGCGCATCAGCAGCTGGAAGAATTGATTCTCGACCGCGACACTTACGCGTTAAAAGCAGACCTCGGCAATAAATTTGCACAGATCGTTTACGAAGGAAAATGGTTTACCCCTCTTCGCGAGGCGGTACAGGCGTTCATCGAGTCAACGCAGAAATACGTTACCGGCGAGGTAAAATTCAAACTTTACAAAGGCAATATCATCAAGGCCGGAACGACTTCTCCGTACTCTCTGTACAATGAAAGCATCGCTTCCTTTACGACAGGCGATTTATACGATCACCACGACGCGGAAGGCTTTATCAATCTGTTCGGCCTCGCAAGCAAAGTACGCGCCATGAAAATGCAGGAAGCGGAAGGCGCTTCCAAAAACTGAGAACCAAAGAACGCTGAATTTACAGACCGAACGGAAACGGAGGGTTTCGATGGGTGTTATCTCCTATATTGTTCTTTATCTGGCGATCATCAACCTGACAGGATTTCTGATGATGGGAATCGATAAACGGAAAGCAAGAAAAAGGGCCTGGCGGATTCCCGAAGCCACGCTGTTTGTGATCGCTCTCGTGGGCGGAAGTCTCGGAACGACGGCCGGCATGCACTTTTTTCGCCATAAGACAAGGCACTGGTATTTTCTCTACGGAATGCCCGCAATTTTGTTTCTTCAGATAGCAATCGTCGTCATTCTGATATACTCGCCGATTCAGTTCGCGATTATTTAACGCAGAAAACGGCATAACCGATGCGGTTATGCCGTTTTTTATGCTTCTGTTTTCTGATCTGCTTCTGTTTTTCTGATCTTTTACAGTTCCCGTACCGCCGCCCTGAGCTGCTCCATATCGATCGGCTTCGCCACATGGGCGTTCATCCCGGCGTCGAGGGCGTCTTTTACGTCTTCCGAGAACGCGTTGGCCGTCATGGCAATAATCGGTATGGTGCCGGCCTGTGGGTGCGCGCTCTGCCGTATGGCTTTTGTCGCATCGTATCCGTTCATCACGGGCATCTGGACATCCATCAGAATCAGATCATACTGACCCGGCTCAGACTGTTCGAACTTCTCAAGCGCTTCTTTTCCGTTCTTTGCCCACTCGCATTCGGCTCCCGCCATCTTCAGCAGTTCCGTCAGAATTTCCATATTCAGCTCAATGTCTTCCGCCGCAAGAACATACTTCCCGGAAAGGATATCATCCGTTTCTTCCGGTTCCGTTTTAACGGTATTCCGTGATTTTATATTGCCGACAATATTCCTGAAATTGCTTAAAAAGAACGGTTTTGGCATAAATCCGTCAATTCCGGCTTCGATGCCCGCTTCTTCGACCTCACTCAGATCATATGCGGACAATATCATGATCGGCACATCGGAAGGCACGATTTTCCGGATGCGGCCCGCGGTCTCGATTCCGTCGATATCCGGCATCTGCCAGTCGATCAGCATCATATCATAGCCGCAGCCCTCATTCAGAGCCTTCTGCGCCATATCGACCGCCGGAATGCCGCCCGGCGCATAGTCGATCTGAACGCCCGTATCCGCCATGACATACCGGATGCCCTTACAGATATATTCTTCGTCATCCACCACAAGCAGTCTTGTAACGCCATGCTTTTTCCAAAAGTCCGGATCTACCTCTTCTTCCTGGATGCGGAGCTCCAGATCGAGCGTAAACGTACTGCCTTTATCGAGTTCACTTTCCACGCTGATCGTACCGCCCATCAGGTCTACCAGGTTTTTCGTAATCGCCATGCCCAGTCCCGTTCCCTGAATGCCCAGCGTCTTGCTTGTTGTCTCACGGCTGAACGGCTGGAAAATCGTTTTCAGATATTCCGGGGACATGCCGATTCCGTTATCGCTGATGACAAAACGGAAAATTGCAAAATTCTTCGTGCGCTGGGGAAGCTGGCTGACGGTCATCTCTACCTTACCGCCTTCCGGCGTATATTTTAAGGCATTGGATATAATATTGATCAGAATCTGATTGAGCCTCAGCCTGTCGCCCAGCACCTCTTCGTTGATGATATCCTGCACATATATTTTGAAATCCTGCTGTTTTGCCTTCGCCTGGGACTGCATCATCGACATCAGCTCTTCGACCACTTCCGCAAGGCTGATCTCCGAAATATTCAGCGTGGTTTTCCCGCTCTCGATCTTGCTCATATCCAGCACGTCGTTGATCAACCCCAGCAAATGCTGGCTGGAAGATGAAATTTTCCTCGTATACTCCTGCACCTTATCCGGGTTATGCGCATCCCGCTGCATAAGCGCGGAAAATCCCACAATCGCATTCATGGGCGTACGGATATCATGGCTCATATTGCTCAGGAAAACGCTTTTGGATTCATTGGCCGCCCTGGCAATGTCAAGCGCTTCCGCCAAAGTCTTCTGGTTCTCCTTTTCCTGTGTCCGGTCCGACAAAACGGCCACATACCGCTCCGAATCGTTTACAGTCGTTATGTAAACCGTTCCCATGAACCATCTGTGTTCTCCGCTCTTTTTATGAACCCATTCACATTCACAGGAAACGGCGCCGTTTTCCTGTAATTCTCTGATCTGGCTGTTTATTTTTTCCCTGTCGCACACCTGGAACCGGTCCAGCACGCCGATATCCGCTCCGGCTTCTTCCTGCGATATCCCAAGCACCCGTTCGACATTTGGGCTGATATACTCTACCGCATAATTATCTGTCCGGAACATTAAAAATACGTCATTTGTATTGTTGGCAAGAATGCTGAAAAGCTGTTCCCTGTACCGGACGTCGCCTTCTTTCTCCATCAGTTTACGGTGGGAAAGCTGTCCCATATATATAAACAGACCCGCCATCATAAAGATACCCGAAAACAGAAGCAGAAACGTCTGCGAACTTTTCAGTATTTCATTCGCATTTTTCATAATCACCGAATCCGGAATCACGACGAGAATGTACCATCCGTTGGATCCTGCAACCGGCGTATATGCAAAAATATGGTCTTCTCCCCGGAAAAAAAACCGGCTGACGCCTTCTTCTTCCCGGTCCATGCTGTTACGCACGCTCTGCACCGCGTCTTCCGGGTTGCCGGCCAGCAGCAGCGCATCCAGTATATTACCGATATCGTGGCCGCCGCCTTTATGCTGGGAACAGATGAGCACATCGCCCTTTTCGTTCACGATATGACTGCTGCCCTCATCTCCATAAAAGGACAGCATAAATTCATCTTCGACAACGGATACGCTCCGGCCGACTTCAACGATTCCCTGCGTCCCGTCCGCAAACGTAAAACGCTGCCAGGCTCCGATCATGCGGTTTCCCGTATATTTATCCTCATAAGGTTCCATCAATCCGCTGTCCTGCATTTCTTCATAAAACCTCATTTCTTCCGCGTCCGGATTTTCCGGCGTGCTGCTCTCCCCCGTATAAAGAAAGGCATTCTCCAGATCAATGACCTTAAAATAAATATCGTCATCCGCGAAAACATCTATCGTATTCGTTATAACGCTTCCGTCGCTGGAAACCCGCTCGGAAAGTATTTTCGTGACGCGCGTAAGCATCTGTAAGTCTTTCTCGATATAGACTTCGAACGCATGGCCGCCCTGGGACGTTACTTCCATAATTTCCGAAACGGTCTTGTTCCACAAAGACTCCCGTATCTGATCGATGTGGTAGAAAATACCTGCCATCAGTATGATTACCATAACGGCGATCGAAAGAATCATCTGCAACAATCTCTTATTCTTTTTCATAGTGCTTCCGTCATATCCCCTTTTGTCATAAATGCGCATACCCTCAGCCGTGAAGGGCAAGTATTTTTATTATAACATATGCACACAATTTATAACAGCCCCTTTTGTAAACGGATTTCTGCCCGCCGGACGCAGTTTCCCGTAAAGTAAAAAATCGCCGCTCGGCAGCGGCGATTACAAGAATGCTTCGCATTCTCCCCTGAAATGGTTTCTGCTGCGGCAATTTCCTATTATACAAAAAAAGCCACGGCGCACGGAAAAGCGCCATAGCTCTCTGTCTGTTTTATAAAGCAGACGGCATCAAATCGTCACAATGATTCCGCCGTCGTTGGCGTACATACTGCTGATGCCCGCCGTATCCATCACAAGGATATCTTTGACCTGCGTTTTCGCAAGCAGCTCTTTTTTTACAAAAGCGGCTCTGTCCGGGCAGTTGCAATGGGAAATCATCAGCGTCCTGTCCTTCATGTCCGGCACTTCCGATACCATAATATCCGTCAGCTTTACGATCGCCTTCTTCATACCGACCGACTGGCTCTTCTGCTTGATAACGCCGTGGTCGCCATACATGATCGGCTTAATGTTCAGCGTGGATACCACCATCGCCTTCACGCCGGTCAGTCTGCCGTTCTTCCTCAGCGTTTCCAGATTATCGAGGATAAAATAAGTCTTCATCTCCTCCCGGAAAGTCTCAAGCTCTTTCACCGTTTCTTCAAAAGAAAGCCCTTTCTCCTGGAGTTCCATCGCCTTCAGCGCATACTGCGTCTCGCCGCAGCTCGCCGATTCCGAATCGAGGATAAAAATATTCTTGTCTCCGTACTGTTCATGATACAGGTTCTTCCCGAGCACCGCGCTGTTATAGCTGCCGCTCAGCTGTGCAGACAATGTAATTACAAAAACATTCTCCGCCTCGGTGCGGTAAGCCTCCATATACTTCTCCGGCGACGGACAGGAAGACTTGGGACATTTTGGGCATACCGCAACCTGTGCGAGAAACTCCGCCTGATCAAAACTCTCATCATCCTGAATCTGATAATCGCCCACTTCCAGCCCTAACGGGATAAACTGAAACCGTTCGTCGCGACTATATTCTTCCGGTAATTCACAACAACTGTCCACTACAATCTTGTATTTCATAAGGCCTCCGCAACTATTCCATATGGTTTTAATTACTACTTATGATAACACGGATTGCCATGTTCTGTAAACAAGATTTTCCGAATTCCAGGGAAAAAGCGCGAAAGTTCATTCCGGGACTCCGCACTTGCCGCAAAGTCCGCACGAATGTACAGATAAATGATTGACAAGCACGGGCGGAATGTGGTTAGAATATGGTTACAATATAAAAAAGGAGCACGCCATGATTTCTTTCAAGATCAAAAATGTCAAACAGTTTATGGGTAAATTTCTGACTTCCGAATCTTTTGATTCTTTTCTTGTGGAAGAAGCCTCCGTCAGCACTTTTAACACGTTTCTGATCGACGGACGCCAGAACAGGGATTATTATACAACAGAAGAATGGGAAGATAAAGAAATACGGCCTTATGATTTCACCGAGTGGAAAACACTTCGTCCGTTCTGCTATTCTCTCATCAAAGGGCGCCGGACCCCCGCCGCGTTTAAGTTCGTGCTTCATCTCATACCGGATTATGTTCCGTCGGTTCTGAAGGGCGGCGGCACGGACATTACGCCGCAGCAGATCAAAGCCCTTGTCCTGACGGTACGGTACGACGAAAACGGCCTGACGCTTGTCACCGGCACTTCTCTCCACACCTTTCTGCTGGATAAAAGCGCCGATGAACTGTGGGATAAAGCGATGGCCCGTTTCCTGGACAAGCGGGAAATCGCATACGAGTAAAAATGCCTCCGGTTTTTTTAATAGCCTGCGTAATACATGCCGTAATCGACCGCCGCCATAATCAACGAGAAACCCATCATCACCAAAATAATCAAAATGGAGCCGAAATCATATTTAAAAGTCCGCATTTGGGCACGCTTCCCCGTGCATCCGATCAGAATTTCCAAACCGAGCAAAACAAGGACGATCGGCCAGAATTCGAAGATCATACTGAGCTCCAGAAAGGGAAATACTGTCCGGAGAAGGAATAAAATTCCGTAAAAAACGAGTACCAGCCCACAGGTTATCGTGCCGACTCTGTGCGTGCGCTTTTCCTTCTCTTCTTCCGTTTTATATAAGCCGTCCATTTCCGGCGCTTCCATTATTTTTCCGTTTATTTGTTCATTCATTGCTGCCGTCACGCTCCTTCCGTTCCTGTTCTACCGGTTTTCCCCGTTATCCGTCTCCCTGTAATCGACAACTTCCACCTTTGTGCTTTCATCTTCCAGTCTGTCCAGTTCTTCTTTTTTGCCCCGTATCAGTTTGATGCCAAACCAGACAATCACAAGCGCTACAATGACTCTCGGTATATCGCTGCTGATAATTCCGGTAAAACGGCTGATATACTTATAATAAAAGTCACTTCCGACAATATGGCGCAGTACGCGGCAGAAGGACTGCCATAACATCGTAATGCCGAGCAGAATCAGAATCATTGCGAGAGCCTTTCTGTATTTTCTCATGACAGAATCTCTGGTGGCTGCAAACACCCGCCCGTCAAATCCGAAGAGATAGTCATCCTGTATCCTGTAAAATTCTTCATCGCTCAGCGCTCCTAAATTATTCGCATGGAAAAAACTGTACACCCAGACGACAAACGGCACGAACATCAGAACACCGATCTGCATATAACCGGTCACCATAACGCATACCGCAAAAAGGCTCAGCAGGCTGATGCCCATCTTCATAAATCCAAAATACATTTCTCCCGCTCCGGGAAGAAAGGAAAAGCAAAATAATAAAAAACGATTTTTTTTCTTTCTCATAAATCATGGCCCTCCGTTCCAACTAATTGATTCAATCTTCCGTTAAACGCGCTGCAAAATCCGTCAAGACGACTGCTGAATCTGTTCAGAAAATCCCCCCGCGCCGGCCAGTTCTCTTCCGAATCCCTCTCTTCCGGCAGTTTTCCGGCCTGCCATTCCAGCCTTTCGCCGGATACGCCGCTTTTGTCCGTCCGGACATTCTCCGGCACGATCAGGACAAGGCATACGGCTGCGGCAGTCGCCGCGATCACCTTCATACTGTAGGAAAACAACGACATGTTTCTGGTCCGTTTCCTTTTCCTGCGTACCCGTTCGATGACTTCTTCCCGAAATCCTTTGGGGGGCCGCATCATCGGTTCCGCCTCGGCCGCTGCAATCAATTCATACAGGGCTTCATCGGACAGATAGGCGTTTTTTGTCCGTTCCGCATCCTTATACTCCGCGTAACTCCTGATATTGCTTTTCACCTTTTTCACCTCATTCATGCGCTGTTCTCCTTTCTGTAAATTTTTCTCAGCATACTGCGCGCCCGATAAATCTGAGTCTGTACCGTTTTGACTTTCATGCCGCGGCTTCCGGCGATTTCCCTGACGTCCATCTCGTCATAATAATAAGCTTTGGCGATCTCGTCGTAAGGTTTTTTCAGACGCCCGCAGTTCATCAGCAGCATTTCTTTCATTTCCTGTTCCATACAGACCGCTTCCGGCGATTCCGACACATCCGCCTCCATTCTGTTTTCCAGATAAACGTCCTCGGTGGGAATGCTCTTTCTTCCGGAATGGGACATATAATCGATACATTTGTTGGTCGCGATCCTGCAAAGCCAGGCCTTCGGATTGCCGCCGTCGAAATTTTTTAAATGCTCATATGCAGAGAGGAAAGTTTCCTGTGCCAGGTCTTCGGCGGCAAAATAATCCGCTGTCATCTTATAACAAATGGAAAAAACAAGATTCTGGTAAGAATCGATCAGCGCTGTTAATTGTTCTTCCGCGTATATATGCCCCGCCTCCCCTCTGTTTTTTACGTCTTCACTTATTAGAACGGAAAAGGCTTTTTCCTGTCTTCATTTTTTTGAAAATTTTTCAAAAAATATTATTTCAGAAACATATACTGGTATTTTCTTGTCTGGAAACGGATGATCTCCCCGATTCTTCTTTTTTCCGAACCCTGATACGCATTGCCGCTTCCCATGCCGTTCAGGAAATCCCGGACGGAATTGATCATTTCGTTTGTCGAAAAATCAAATTTCAAATGCCTGTCGTACAGCTCATTGGCCGCTTTTAACTGTTCTTCAAAATTACCGGAAAACGGTTCCGCCACGATCGCATGATAGCATTCCACCATACCCTTCTCCGGCGGACAGGTATTGCTGGTATCGGAAAAAAGAGACCGGGCCATGTCAAAAACAGGCGCCGGACGGTACTCTTGTTTTTCCGTGTCGTATAACAGCATGATATTGCCCGTGTGGCGGCCTACATTTAGAAAGAAAGCATCCAGTTCCAACAGTTCCGTCAGATAAACGCCAAAATCCCGTAATCCGGTCAGATTTTCCACAAGCTCCACCGTATACAGAATACGGTCTTTTGCGCCGGCCATCCGTCCAAGCGTTTCCGCCAGTCCGAAACTCGTAAAATTCCGGGAAAGACGCTCCACCGATATCAGCTCTTCTTTCTCCTTCCGAAAGTCCTGGCTGCGGCATCCCCGATACTGCCGCTCCCGCCAGGAAATCGTAACCGGATCGTACTGAACAAAATCACCGATGTTGGAATGTTTCAGCAAATGGGAAACGACCGCTTCCGCCAGGCTTTCGAATCCGAGCCGGTCGGCCTTATACCAGCAGCCGTCCTGCTTCCATTTCAGCTGGCTGCCAAGCGATGAGTGTTCCGCCCCGTTCACCGCATATTCTTTGGAAATTTCTATTGTACTCATGGAAAATGCCCCCCTTTACGCTTTATAATTTCTGATTTTAATCCATTGCAGATCTTCCGCCATTCTGCCGCCCGTCCGTTCAACGATCGCAAACGGATCGTATTCTTCCAGACCGAGCTCTTCCAGAATCAGATCCACATCTTCTCTCGTCCGCGGAAAACAGCGGCTCTCCAGAAACCGTTCAAAATCTTTCCAGTCAGGCCTTGCCTTGATGCCGAAAGCCCGGTGCAAAAGATCATCCGTCTCGTCGATGACCTCAATTTTTTCTTCCTCCCGGTTCACAAGTATCACGCTGCAGCAATCCTCTCCGCACATGAACTCCATGCGCATCGCGTATTCGGACGCATCAATCCCCTCAAAAGCCTTATTCAGCCTTTCCCAGGACTTCGCCGTATTATAGTTTTCCTTTTCCCGCTCGTTATTCTGGTTCAGATACCCGGACAATACCTGCCTGGAAATGCCGTATTCCTTCGCCAGCGCCGTAACCGTCGCTCCCATCTCGTGCCGTTCTCTGATCAGCTGTACATCCTGTGCCGAAAGCGCGGGTTTTCTCCCGGCCCCCCGTTCGTTCTTCGCCATATTCCCTCTCTCCCTTCGTTTCGTTACTCTGAAATCAGAAATTCTTATAATTCTATCATAAAAGGAAAAAAGAGAAGTGTCAACAAATTAATTCGCTTACGCACCCGTAATTTCCTGTATAAAAAATCGCCGCTCGGCAGCGGCGATTACAAGAATGCTTCGCATTCTCCCTTGAAATGGTTTCTGCTGCGGCAATTTCCTAATAGAATAAAAAAGGAATGCCCTTGCCGGGCATTCCCCTCATCCTTTCATTTTCGGTTTAAAGAGCAGACTCGCCAGATAGGCGAACACGAGCGCCGCGCTGCATCCGACCGCGCCGTTTGTGAAACCGCCTTTGAACAGGCCGATAAAGCCGTCCTTGTCGATCGCCTCCTTGACGCCCTTCATCAGGATATTGCCGTATCCGAGCAGCGGCACGCCGGCTCCCGCGCCCGCGTATTCCATAAAGGGTTCATATAAACCGACCGCGCTGACCACCGCACCGAGACAGACGAGCAGTACCATGATTCTTCCCGGCAGCATCTTCGTTTTTTCCATTAAAATCTGCACCAGCGCACAGATCAGTCCTCCTACCCAGAACGCATTTACATAATCCATTTGCATAACCTCGCTTTATTGTCTTGATTCAAAAAAACAGATATCCCTGTCTTACGATAGAGATATCTGTTATTTTCTGCAATATTTTACGGGTTATTCATCCTCATCCGATATACCGGAAAAGAAACGCCCTGAGCGGCGCCGGTCAGAAACGATTCCCGGATATATCAGAGCTTCCCCGCAATCTCCGCCACGATTTCCCGCAGCATTTTGTTCTCGCAGGGCAGTATGATATCCGCATATTTTTCATAAAGAGGCGTTCTTTCCTCATAAAGAGACTCTAAGCTCTGCCCGTCCCGCAGCGCGACGCCGCGCTCGTTTAAATCGCCGAGCCGCTTTTCTATCGCCGCAAACGATAATTGCAGATAGACGACCGTCCCGGTCCGCCCAAGATGCTCCATCGCCCTTTCCCCATAAACCACGCTTCCGCCGGTGGCGATAACGGCACCGGAAAACGCCAGCGATGCGTTGACCTCTTCTTCTATCCGCAGAAAACCGTTTAATCCCTTTTCTTCGATAATTTCATGAAGCAACATTCCCTGTTTTTCCTGGATGACCAGATCGGAATCCACAAAGGGCCGCCCGAGCCGCTTGGCAAGCACGACGCCGACCGTGCTCTTGCCCGCGCCAGGCATCCCGATCAGCACGATGTTCTTCTTCGCGTCCGCGCCCTTTCCGGCATTATCCGAGGTACGCAATGACTTCTACCTCGCACAGCACGTCTTTCGGAAGCTGTTTTACCGCAACACAGCTTCTGGCCGGTTTTTCCGTGAAATATTTCTCGTAAACCGAGTTAAAAGCGGCAAAATCAGCCATCTCCGCAAGAAAACAGGTTGTTTTCACCACATTTTCATAACCCGTTCCGGCCGCCTTTAAGATTTCGCCCACGTTTTTCATGACCTGCTCGGCCTGCTGTGTAATGTTTTCCCCGGTGATTTCGCCGCTTGCCGGGTCGATCGGAATCTGTCCGGATGCAAAAAGCATCTTATCCGCAATGATTCCCTGTGAATATGGCCCGATCGCCGCCGGCGCCTTGTCTGTTGCAACTTTTTTTAACATATCTTTTCCGCCTTTCTTTGTATCGTTTTGTGCTATTCAAACCGCACCTTCACATAAAACCCCCGGTCATTCTCGATGATTTCGAGAACCTCGCCTTCCCGCTCCAGCATTCTCTCGGGAAAAGGGAAATTCCCCGACATCGCAAGAGACGGGTTGATCGTATAATAGTAATTGCTCGGAAGCACGCCCTCCGTTACCGTAACATGATCGCCCTCTTTTAAAAGGCCGGGGCGTTCCATTTTAAATTCCATTTCGCGCATTGCCGTTCCTCATCTGATGCCGCGCCGGCAAAGGACCCGCGCCGGGGACATTTTCTATTCAATAATATAGCACAGAGAGCGCAAAAATCATACTATTTTTTTAACCTCCCTGTCATAAGTAAAAATGCCGTTGACCTCTTCTTCCACATCGGAAAGCTGCGTATAGACGCCGGCGCATAAGCCGTCCGGTATCTGCGCTTCCATCTTTTTCATCCGCACGCCGTAGGCGGCGTTTAAACCCGCACTGTCTTTGTGGATTCCGTATCCGTACAGCTTCTTACAGGCGCTGTGCCCCGGAATGCGCAGGGAATAACCGCCAAACTCCGACAATACGGTGGCGCGTTCCTGTTCCGGCGCGAATTTCAGGCTGAAAAAATAGTGGTGAATGCTCTGCATATCGCCGCCGCTCTGGTCGAACCAGCCGCTGGCCTGATCGATGAGGCGGCTGTCGTCGCAGGCTCTCGCGATCTCCGTTATTTTTTCCGCGTAAAACTGTCCCCACCCTTCGTTAAAGAGCACCCATGCCGCGATGCTTGGATGGCCCTTCAAAAGCCGGATTGTCTCCTTCATTTCCCGGACGAACTCCCTTCTTCCCTTCCGGTCCGCGCGGGCTAAAAGCGACAGACAGGTATCCCGCATATTCCATCTTTTTCTGGAAAAGAGCGTGGCCGCATAGGTCACAAACCAGTGCTTATAATAAGAACCGCCGTTCACCATGTCCTGCCATACGATCATGCCGAGCCTGTCGCAATGGTAGTACCACCGCTGGGGTTCGATCTTGACATGCTTTCTGAGCATGTTAAATCCCATCTTCTTCATTTCGGATATATCGAAAACATACGCCGAATCGGAAGGCGCCGTATAAAGGCCGTCCGGCCAGTATCCCTGATCGAGCACGCCGTTCTGGAACTGAACCCGTCCGTTTAAGCAGATGCGCGGTATCCCTTTTTCATCCTTTTGTATGGAAAAAGTGCGCAGCGCAAAATAACTGACTACCGTATCTTCCCCCATCGTAACCGTAAAATAGTACAGATAGGGCATTTCGCATGTCCAGGGCCTGACAACCGGAAGGGAAATTTCCAGCGCCCGGTTGGAAAAGCCGCATGCCTCCGCCAAAATGTTCCGGGACGGGCTGCCGGCCGGCTCCCCGTTCCCGTTTTCCCCGGACCCGCCCTGATACAGCGCCGGTTCCCGAATCTGAACCCGTACCGGCATTTCGGCGTCCGAACATACCGTAATCCGCACGCTCCCGCATGCCGCATCCGAACGGGAGGCATTTCGGGCCGATTCTGTCCGTAATGTTCCCGTTTCCGCCGTTTCTTCACGCACCGCACCGGCCAGTACCGGCTCCGTCAGCAGCTCTTTCACATACTGTGAAGGCACATACTCCATCCAGACGGTCTGCCAGATACCGCTCTGGGCGGTATAGAACATGCCGCCCCGTTTCAGCTTCTGTTTTCCCCTCGCATGATAGGAAGTATCGCTTAAATCCCGCACGACGAGCACAAGCTCGCTTTCGGAACCGTCACAGCCTTCCTTTTCCGGGCCGGACGCCTGCGGCGGCGCCCCGTCCTCTCCCAGGCAGTATACCGTAATATCCAGCGAAAAAGGCAGATAACCGCCCATATGCCTCCCCGCCTCCCGGCCGTTCACACGGACGAGACAGGCCTGGTCCACCGCCCCGAAATGCAGAATCAGCCGGAAGCCGGCCCGCAGTTTTTCCCTATCCACGTACAGCTTCTTCCGATACCACAGATATTCTTCCGGTTGTAACTGCCTGCCCACGCCGGATAAGGCGCTTTCCGGGGAAAAGGGCACGAGAATCCTGCCGTCATATTTTGCCGGTTTCCGGCATTTTTTCGTAAAAGCATAATCCCAATATCCGTTCAGATTTACATAACTTTCTCTCTGTAAGAGCGGGCGGGGATATTCCTGCAGCACATGGTCACAGTCCAGCGCCCTGCCCCAGCGCGTATATAATTGTTCCATTCGGTTCCCTCCATACGGCAATCGTTCTTTCGTCATTCCCGGTTCATTTCGGCCAGAAGCGCCATTATGTTATCGTAATTCTCCGGCCGGTGCGGAAAAATGCAGTCCGTGCAGTCTTTGACGCGCTTTCCGTTCATTTCTATGTACCGCGGCGCGCCCGGACATCTGTTATTACCGCCGCAATTTTCTGCAAAATAAAAAGGACAGTAACAGAACAGACAGTTGAAATGCTCCAGTCCTTTATGACAGGGAAAATAGGCGCAGTCCCTGTTTTCAAAAAAGCGATAGGAATTTTCCATCTTTCCTCCATTCTGAACTTTTAATGCCAAAGGAACGGGCCTTCTGCGCCGGAGACGGCATCCCGTGCCGTCCTGAACGCACAGCCCCTGCTGCCGCAGCCCGCGCAGATTCCCTCACACCGCACGTTTGCGTCCTTTGTCAGCTCCGCCACGAAAACGACGCTTTTTTTCGGCAAAAGGCAGAAAGCCTGATTGCATGTGACGCGTTCCGTCAGCCCCTCCAGCAGTCCCGGCAGCCGCTCCAGCGGATACGCCGCCCCGTCCCCCGGAAAATGATAACGCGCCGCATGCCAGCCCGTCGTTTCCGCAATACGGCGGCTGTAAGCCTCATAGCTTTGCAACAGCAGTTCGCCGGCCAGCGCTTCCAGCATATAGCTTTTCGACAGACGGCCCTGTCCGCTGTAATCGTCCTGTAAAGAATCAACTCCCGCTCCAAGCGATATGACGACCCGTTCGTACCGCACCTCTCCCGGCTCTTTTGCCTGCGTTTCAAAAGGCCGGGCGATACCCGGCCCTGCCGGCCTGCTTTCCCAGAAAGCCTCCTTTTGCAGCAGCGGAAGCATTTCCCGCGCCGTTTCTCTCAGTTCTTCCGTTCCCGATTCATCGTAATGATACCTGACCCGCACTTTTTCCAAAAACACGTCGGTCGGAAAATGATCAAGCAAATCCGTAAAAAAAGCCGGCATGGCTGTTCTCCTTTGTATCTGACGTTTCTCCTCGCTTCTATCAGGCATTTGCGAAACACACTATTTCAGGACAGCAGTTGTGCAGAACAGACAAATCATAAGCAGGGTGCTGTGTCGCCGCCGGTGTTTGGACGCCGTACTTTGGCGTCTTATGCACCGCTGCCGGCGACAGTGCAGCGAAAGCGTGCCCTGCGGTGATTGTCTGTTTTGTACAACGGAAGCCCTCGAAAACACAGTTTCGCAAATGCCTGTTATCGCTTCTATAATAAATATAAATACCCTTTCCCATGCTCCCCGAAAGGCCTGCCTGCCAAATTTTACCGGCAGCTTTCCAGCACCACTCCGTGGGCAATGCCCGGTATCGTCTGTCCCTCGTTAAAGCTCGTCTTGCTTAACAGCGCCCCGGTCGGCAGAAAAAGCACCCTTTTCCAGACGCCCTCTTCAATCTTTTTCAGAATATAGGCCGATAAAATGACCGCCGAGCAGCCGCATCCCGAACCGCCCGCATTGGTGTTCTGCTTTTCGCTGTCGAAAATTTCCATGCCGCAGTCCATGTGCTGTCTGGTAATGTCAATGCCGTCTTTCGACAACAGCTCGAACAGAAGCTGCCGGCCCACCGAGCCCAGGTCTCCGGTAATGATCTTATCGTAATCGCCCGGCGTCCTGTCAAAATCCGCCAGGTGCTGCCGGATGGAGTCTGCGGCGGCAGGGGCCATTGTCAAGATAGGACCATATATTTTTCCCTAAATTTTCCCTTGTTCATAACATCTGTTTTTTATTGTGAATAACATATGTTTTTACGCAAAACACGATGTTCACAGAGAATTTAGCATCTCACAGAATTTTTCCTCACATAATGCTTCTAATCTTTCTTCTTTCAAATCGATTACCCTATTTATGCTTCCGGAAAACTCCTCAAAAAGCTCTCTTTTTCTGTTTGATGTCAATTTATCTGATGCTTTGGCAAAACCATTATCAGGGAAGACCACTACCACCTCTGACATTTCTATCTGCAGCACTTCATCCAGTATTACTTTCCCGTTTTCGTATTTTCCTTTTACAGCTAACACTTTTATCACCCCAATCTTCCAAAAATATATCCGCTATTCAAAAATATAGTAACACAAACCGGATATATACCGCTATAAAGTCTTGCCTATGCTTCCAGTAAGGTCTTTATCCGTTCCTGTCCAAGCAGATTTTGATTATTTTCAATGTATTCCATTGCTTCCTTGAACGGATTCTGATATTTAAAAACAATCTTAATATTTTTATCTTCATAAACATAAATCATGTCGATTAATGCTACAACTACTTCTCTGGTCAGTATATCTATATTTCTGTACTGAATGAAATTTTCGATAAACTGATTACTGCCATCCTGTCCTTTCTCTGCTTCTCCAATCTTACTTTGCAAGTCGAAAACTTTATTCATGGCATTTTCTTTTTGTATTTCAAAACGTTTCTTTAACTCTGTATATTCCTCTTTAGAAATAACACCTGATTTCCAATCCGGATACAAGTCTAACATCATATGTTCTGCTTTTTCCACTTCATTTTTTGCCTGTTCCAGCATCTTATTTAATCGGACAGATTCCTTATTCGTTTTTTCATTGGCATTAATAGACTTAATAGCCTCGTCCATGTCAACAGCCAGTGCAACTTGTGTTTGAATGGATGCCAGGACAATTTTTTCCAGCTTATCTGCTCTTGTTGTATGTTTACTGCAGGCAGTCTTATCTATTTTGTTATGTGTTTTACAAATGTAATAAGTATAATCGCCATAGTCATGATGATGTTCTTTCCGAACCATACTTCTGCCACAATCTCCGCATTTGATAAAACCGGAAAACAAATAAACTTTTGTCATATCCGGAGCTTTCCTTGTATTTCTCGCCAGCAGTTCCTGTACTGTCTTAAAATCTTCCTTGCTGATAATTGGTTCATGCGTATTTTCTACAACAATCCAATCATCCTTTTCCTGCCTCTGCGTAATCTGTACCTTATAGCTTTTTACTTTCAAGATACCTTGTACAAGATTTCCAATATACATCTGATTGCCCAAAATACGTCTGACAGAACTATCCGGCCACTTTCCGCTGCCTATCTTTTCATATCTGTTTTTATAATTCAATCCCTGTGTTTTTTTATAACTAGATGGATTGGGAATCCCCATACCGTTCAATTTCTGCGCGATTGCAAGTATACTCATGCCGGATATATACCACCTGAATATATCTCTTACTATTTCTGCCGCTTCATCATCGATTACAAGATGATTGTGGTCATCCGGGTCTTTTTTATATCCATAACAGGCAAAGGAACCTATATGTTTCCCCTGTTTTCGCTTCATATCTAACGAGCTTCTCACTTTATTCGATATGTCTCTGCAATATTCATCATTAATCAGATTTTTGAAAGGAACAATAATATTGTTCATCGTCTGGGGATTCTTTACGCTATCCAGATTATCAGTTAAAGATATAAAACGAATATCCATAAGCGGAAAAATTTTCTCAATGTACTGCCCAACATCAATATAATTTCGGCCAAATCGAGATAAATCCTTGACAATGACACAATTTACTTCATCATTCCGAATATCTGACATCATACGGATAAATTCCGGTCTTTCAAAATTTGTTCCGCTCCAGCCATCATCCATATATACATCATAAACGACAATATCCGGTTCTAAAGATACATACTGCTGTAATAACTCTTTCTGATTTATTACACTGTCGCTTTCTTCTTTGTCCCCGTCTTCTCTGGATAAACGTACATAAAGAGCAGCCTGCCAAACTTTATTTTTGCCAGCCTGCTTACGATTCTTCATTTGAACATTATTTACCGCCAACATAGTATAACCTCCATTCGTTATGAATGGCGTACTAAGCTAACGTTCTACACAATTTGATTATAGCACACCATCATTTGCCGTTTCAACATGATTGAAAAAATTTCTTTTAGTAAATTTTGTATAATATTTCCAATCAAAATGAAGCAAAAAGCTCTTCCAGCCGGTTCTGCAGTGTTGCTCCTGTATTTGCCCATTCCAACTCTACATGGTATCCCTCCATATTTAAAGAATATGGATTATCCACTTGTGAGAGATAAATTAAGACTCTCTGAAATGCAGCCGACGACGAATTAATTACCACTTCTTTTTTTTCCAAAAAATCACCTCACATCTATACTATTTTTCCATTTTTTGTAATTTCTATTCACATCAATATCTGTCAATAGAAAAATATCTATACAGGAATTCTCAGCCGGATGTCCTTTCTCCGGCACCTGATTATATACGGTTATGTCTATGACGTGGACTATCAGGAACTGCGCGATTATAACACAAACCTCGCCCGCATCGGGAATAATTTAAACCAGATAACAAGACGGATGAACGCTACCGGACATCTCTATGATGAGGATGTCCGGGAAATAAAGGAGCTGATGGAAGACGTATGGCATACACAAAAATCCATGCTGTCAAAGCAACCGTACATAAAGCAGTAGCCTCTATCTGTAACCCTGAAAAAACGGACGGAAACATCCTGATTTCTTCCTACGGGTGCAGCCCGCAGACGGCCCATTTTGATTTTCAGTTTGCCCTGTCAAAAACAAATGCCAGCGACGAAAATAAAGCATACCGCCTGATACAGTCATTCCTCCCCGGCGAGGTTGATTTTGATACGGCGCATCAAATCGGCATAGAGCTTGCCGATAAGGTTTTAGAGGGAAAATATTCATATGTAGTCAGCACACACATTGACAAAGGACACATCCATAACCACGTTATTTTCTGCGCCGCGGACAATATCGGACACCATAAATATAATGACTGTAAAAAGACTTACTACCGCATCCGGCAGCTGAGCGATGAGCTTTGCAGGGAGCATCAGTTATCCGTTATCATACCGGGCGGAACACGCGGCAGAAAATACAATGAATGGACAGCGGCAAAGAGCGGGAGTGACCGAAAATCCAGACTGTGCAGAGATATCAACGACGCCATAAAATCCGCTGATACTTATGAGGAATTTTTACAGCTTATGCGGGCAAAAGGCTATGAAATAAAAGGGGAATCCCCCGGTGAAAACGCCCCAAAATACATCTGTTTTCTTCCACCCGGATGGGAGCGTTTTGTACGCGGCAGCATAAAATCTTTAGGCGCTGAATATACAAAAGAACACATCCGTGAAAGGATTCTGGAGCGGGCAGCGGCGCGTAATAAACCACAGATAAAAGACTACTCTTCCATGCGCTTCATCGACACGTCAAAAGAAAAGTTTCAGGAGAATGCCGGACTGAAACAGTGGGCGGAAATCGAGAACTTAAAGACTGCCGCTGGCACATATCAAAAGGTAAATTCGATTACGGAACTGGAAGAAAAGATTGTCCAAAAATCGGTGCTTGCGAAAGAATCAAAAAGCCGCCTGAAAGAACTGGAACGCCGGATGAAAAGCATGGCGGAAACTATCAGATATGCGGAGCAGTACAAAGAGAACCGCCCCTTTCAAATCCACTACCGCAAAGCAAAAAATCCGGATGATTATTTTCGGAAACATGAATCAAACCTTATCCTGTATGACGGGGCAAAGGAAATGCTGCGCAGATTAGGATGCGAACCAAAAATGCTTGACGTGGATAAGCTGCGTTCCGACCATGAGCGTCTGGAACGGCAGAAAGCAGCTCTTAATAAAGAGTATCATTCTGCTGAAAAGGAGCTGAAACAGATGCGTACAGAACTGGATAAACTGAAACAGTATCTTGGCATGGAACCGGAAAACATAACAGAGAAAAACCGCAAAAAAGAAAAGTCGGAGATTTAGCCTGTATTCCCCATTCCCTTTTACAGCTTCTTCCATTGCAGTCCAATCCACGATTTTGTATCTGCTTTAACTTCCGGATATTTCTATCTGAAAAAATTTGTTGAGTATCAGAAAAATCATGATATACTATATTTAACAGCGATGTTTTCCGCTGTAATGCCAAAAGAGGATAATACATGAGCAATAAAGCAAAAATCCGCGAGGAAGCAAAAAAACTGAATCCGATTGACGACCTTATGTTTCGCACGATGGCAGAAGATAAAGCATTCTGTGAAGAAATCCTACGGGTGATTCTTTCTGATTCAGAACTGACCGTACTGGAGGCCACACCCCAATATGCCGGAACCAACCCGCAGGGGCGTTCTGTTATTCTGGATGCAAAATGTGTGCTTGGCGGCGGACGGAAAGTAGACATCGAAGTGCAGCGCGCTAATGACGACGACCACCAAAGACGCGTCCGGTATAATGGCGCACTCCTTACGACAAACCTTACAGACCCCGGCGAAAAATTTAAAGACGTCCCTGACGTCTGCGTGGTATTTATTTCCAGGTTTGACATCTTTAAAGGCAATCTTCCTTTATATCATGTAGACCGCGTTATCAGGGAAACAGGCGAACGAGCCGATAACGGATTTGAAGAGGTTTATGTCAATGCAACAGTAAAAGACGGCTCCGAAGTATCGGAACTGATGGAAGTGTTTGTTGACGACGGTGCATACAATTATAAATTTCCCATTACCTCCGACAGGAAACGTCGGTATAAGGAAACAGAGGAGGGACAGAAAGTTATGTGTGAGATTATGGAAAAGATTGCAAACGAAGAACGTAATGAGGGCAGAATTGAGGGTGAAACCCGCGTTAATACACTCAACTCTATTCTGATAAATCTGAACAGATTCGATGATTTAAAACGTGCTGCCACTGACAAAGAATTTCAGATGCAGCTCATGATTGAACTTCTGCCTGATGAAATGTAAAACACAAGAAAATTTTATATAAACTATTGCCAAAATCCGATGTGTTCCATTCAGGAAACATCGGATTTTTCTTTTTGTATATGACACAATCACTCCTATTCTATTCTTTTATATATTCCATAATATCTGATGGCTGACAATCGAGATATTCACATATTTTACACAACACGTCTGTTGTTACCGTTGAGCCTTTAGAAAGTTTTGCAAGCGTCGGCGCTGCCATAACAGATAAGAGGTCTGTCTTTTTCATCCCACGCCGCGCAAGAAGGTCAAACAACTTATAATATCTCATCATAAAGCAAATAATCCTTTCTACCGTTTGATACTATTAACATACGATAATATTTTATTTATGTCAATTAATAAAAACTAAACCAAAGCAAAAATTCCTCTTTACAAAAATATCAGTTTATATTAATATAATATTAGTTAATATAAATTATTATTTAGCGATAGTAAAGGAGCACTGTTATGTTTACTTGTAATGAACTCAAAAATATCAACCATACCTATTTCAATATTCTACATGGGGGATGCTATTCCGTTACACTTCAATCAAAAAATACAAAGCATTACTGGCACATTCTCCACCAGCAGTACCCGGCATTCACTTCCTGTAAAATTTACCATAAGCATAATCACCACTATCATCTTTATATCAGGCCAGTAAAGAAAAAGATGTCCAACATGAGCGCATAGTACGCCGTACAGCGTAACGCATGGCAAAGCAGCACACATTATTTAAATCACGCAAGGGAAAGGAGTCATCTCATGGCAGAAAAGAACAGGAAACTAACCGTATACGGTATAATGAAAGACCCGAAGTTCCAAAGCATACCTCAAATCAGGTTACAGGGGGACTGGCTTCAGGCAAGCGGATTTTCCATTGGCGACAATATTCAGGTCGCCTGTAAAAAGAACAGGCTCATCATTACAAAAGAGCCAAAAAATGCCGGTTAGCATGACAAGGTTTATACAGCCGGGGAAATATCCGTTTCCTATGAACATCATAAAAATCTCCATTCCGCCGCCTTTGGTTGGCGGCACAAATAGCAATGAAAGTATTTCAACTCTCCACGTTGTGCCGTAAAATATCTTGTAAGAAGCTATACTACAAAGCACGGGAGGATGAGTTGTAAAAACCTTCTCGTTTTAGACAGCATAAAAATCAGTCTACCTATCAAAAATAATATTTGTAATTTAAAAGGAACAGCTAAATTAACCGTTCCTTTTTCTCCAATATTCTTTCTGTCCTATCCGACTTGTGGACACTATGACCACAAGCGAAAACTTTTTATGTAATGCCTTTCTCCTCCCATCCCCCGCCGTACATATCGTGGTTGACTTCCTGTTGGTAATAATGCTTCATGGTCGATGGCGCATTGTACAGGGCAGTAATCATGTATGCCTTGACATTGTTTATCTTTACGACCGTATTCTGCATACATTCAATGACATATAGCAAATGGGAACTGTTCAGTATCAAAAATCTTTCCTTTACCAGTTCATACGGATAGATTTCACCGCTAATCCGCACCGCTTCATGCTTTACGCATACAATCTCACAGATTACCTCATACAGTTCATGGTACAGCTCCCTGTCATGGTAACTGTTATTGCTCATAAAAGCATCGTATTCAATGTTCTCTTTTATCTGCCCTCTATATCCGGACAGCGTGCTTTCCCTGTCTGCCCCGTCAATCATATCAATCCTGTCATCCCCTTTTTTATCCTGGTTGGATGGATTGATATAATAGGAGTAATCTCTGTAGATATTCCTGCTTTAAGGCTTCGTATTTCATCCGGTAGGCTTTCGCTTTTTCACTTGGCAGAATGTCTTCCCGCTGGATATTAGAGTCCACCATGATGATTGTCGCCTCATCATCGGAATAATGCCGGACTACTACCGGCATTGTTTCTTTGCCCGCGAGTCTGGAAGCGTGTTTCCTGCGGTGTCCAGCGATGATTTCATAACCGCCGCCTTCCCTCGGCCTTGCTATCCCCGGCACAAGTACGCCATACTGGCGGATGCTTTCTATCGTTTCTTCCATCTTTTCATCATCCAGTACCCGGAATGGATGGTCTTTGAAGTCATGTAAATCGCCCAAAGGTGCTTCTATGATATGTTCCGCCGCATCTGCGCTTTCAGACACCCCGAACAGGGCATCATAACCGCCCAACTTTATTCTGTCCGCAACACTTTTCTTTGTATTAGCCATTAGACAGCACCTCCTTTGTCAGTCCCGCATAAGCCGCTGCCGCTCTGCCTTTCGGGTCGTGTTTATAAATGCTGGTCCCGGCTGCCGATATTTCCGCCGCCCTGACAGAAATGGGGATGATATTTTCAAATATCCTTATTTTATCACCGTATGTTTCCATTAATAGACTGCTGATTTCTTTTGCGTAGTTCGTCCGGCAGTCCACCATCGTCATTAAGATGCCCTCTGTTTCCAGCTTAGGGTTGATTTGGCGCTTTACCCTGCCGATTGTCCTAATGAGCTGTTCTAAGCCTTTAACAGGCAGATATGCGGCCTGTACGGGTATCAGGACGGAATCGGCACAGGTAAGGGCATTGATGGTCATCATGCCGAGCGACGGCGTACAGTCTATGAGAATATAATCATACAATTCAGATACACAGCCCACATACTCTCTGAGGACAGTTTCCCGGCTGATGACATTGACAAGCGATACCTCTATGCCGGATAATTCTATATTTGCCGGAAGCAAATCCACGCCCTCATCATGATGAAGTATCCCCTCGGATGGTTCCGGGAAGTCTTCGTTTACAATCCGCTCCATGATGGTTGCAAGCGTCACTTCCAGCTTGTCCGGCTCCGTATATCCGAGGCTTGCGGTGAGAGAACCCTGCGCATCCGCATCTATGAGAAGCACTTTCTTCCCCTGTTTTGCAAGTCCTATCCCTAAGTTTCCCGTCGTGGTCGTTTTACCCGACTCCGCCTTTCTGGTTCGCAATCGCGATTACTTTACATACATTCCTCGTATCAGACATAACTTTTCCTCCGTCTATTTTTTATTTTTCTCAACATCGGCATACACACGAAAATATTTATTTGTGCCTTTATTGGCAAATGGCTCGGAAACGGACAACACTGTGATTCTTCTGTCCTTTCAAGGATTTTCTTAAACCACTTTAAATCTTTTGTTGTTCCTTGAAGCCTTATTTTCAGCATCTATATCCTCCATTCTTTTCATTCTTAATTGCAGTATTCCGGATAGCGGAGCCTGACTGCCTCCCAGAAATAAGGGGCGTAACCGCAGCAGAATAAATCCTCTACCGTATAATATCTGTACTCGTCAATCTGCAAATGTTTGCTCTTGTCGCTGTGTTTGTCATAATTCATGACCTCCTTTTTAAATTTTCATACCATTAAGACAACAAAAAAGACACTTCTGTTATCAAGAAATGTCCTTTCTGCCATAATTAGCAAAGATGCTAATAGATATAATTTTCTCAGGCTTGTGTAGAACCATCGGTTAGCTTAGCATTTCGCCATTTTTTTGATATGGTTCTATTCTACCAGCGGCAGGAGCCATACATGCCCCCATATTCATCGAATCTTTAATGCCGTAATCCATGATTTTCCCAAATGTAACACCTGTTATTTTCGCTTTTGCTTTTCCGGCGCAGTCGGAAGCCACCAGAAACGCGGCGCTTCCCGTAACGGTCCAGGTAGCGGAAAGCGGACGCTGATTCCCGTAGGAAAGGGGGAACCGGAACTCTTTTTCCGCACTGGCAAAATGGCTCGACGTGACACAGGCCGCCCGGTCCACGAAACCGCCCGCAACGGCCATGCTGCATACGCTGATGGACAGGCCGCAGGTCGAACACGCGCCGTATAAGCCGATGTGCGGCGTATGAAACGAAGAAAGGCCGAAGCTGCTCGCAATGGACTGTCCCAGCAGATCGCCCGCAAAAATAAGCTGTAAATCTTCCTTTTTCAGCTTTTCTTTTTCCAGCATAATCTGAAGGGCCTCTCTTTGCAGCGCACTTTCCGCCTCTTCCCATGTTTTCGCGCCGAACATATCGTCATAGCCGACTTTATCGAACAGTTTGCCCATCGGCCCCTGTCCTTCTTTGCTTCCCACAATAGAACCGCTGTTTATGATACAGGGGGGATTTTGAAACTGAATGCTCTGTTTTCCCAACATCTGCTTCACTCTCCTTTTTGCCAGACAGTATGTGCAGATGTGTAAAAAATATGCGGTCAAAGAACATTCTCAGAAAACGGCCTCCGGCTCCTGCGCAAAATACGGCTCTTCCCCAAAAGCAGGCTGCCCGGATTCCGCTGCCTCCTGACAGACGCAGATCCGATACCGCTCCGTCTCCCCGAATACCGCGGGCAGATCGTATTCCTTCAGATAATAGCATATGTTATTTATCGAATGTTTTACGCTTCCCATGCCGCCCTTTTCGGGCAATGCCGTAAAATCCCGCATGGAAAGAGACATTCCGCGGCCCGTTACTTTTAAAAAACTCTCTTTCATCGTCCAGAGCCGGAACATCCGGCTTTCCCGCTCTTTTGGTTCTTTGGCCCGATAGAGCCAGTCCTTCTCTTCTTCCGTATAAAAGCGATCGGCTACGCGCATCTTACCCGGCCGCACCCGCTCGATGTCACAGCCCGTTTCCCGCTCTCCCATGCTGCATACGGCATAATCCCCGGCATGGGACAGGGAAAAATGCAGTTCCGGGTAACCGCGCAGCGCCGGCTTTCCCTGACTGCCCAGGACATATTCCATATCTTTCTCGCAAAGCCCATGACATGCCAGCGCCGCATTGAGCGCAAACGCGGCGCCCAGGCTTCTTTTTTTCTCTTTTTCATGCTTTAAAGCAGCGATCTTATGCCGCCTGTATTCGGAAACGACCGAAAGCGCCTCCCGATAGGCCGTCTCCTCTTCAAACCGCCCGATATTTACCACATAAGTCCTGACCATAGAGGTTCTCCCGTTATATATCCTCTTCGTCGATATCTTCCGCCATAAAACAGTCTTCACAGATCCGGTACGGATAATCCCAGAGCAGAGGCTTTCCGCAAATCTGGCATTTTTTCTCAAACTGCCGTTTATTCTCCTTCAGAAACACGCCGATCGCCCGCTGTGCCGCCTCTCTGTTCACCTCAAGCGCTTCTCTGTCGATAACCCAGTTGGCCCTTCCCGCAAACTGGCTGTATAAATCCAGCTTCTTGTAATAGCTTTCCAGCGTTTCCAGGGAAGCGTCTTTCGGATAGGGCGGACAGTCCTTTTCCTCCATCGGGTTTTCGCAGTATTTCAGCCACTGTTTCAGCACGTCCTTATCCCCGATATCGAAAGGACAGGTAATCAGGGAAAGAAGCAGTTTCTTATCCTTCATGCAGCCGGACGCCTTCCGGTAGCTTTTCAGATAGCGGTATTTTCTGACGCTCTCCGACATGGAGATCTTGTCGTATAATTCCGTGCCCCCCGCGTTTTCCCAGATTTCAATGATCTCATCCAGCTCCATATTGATATCGAGCAGCACTTCCGGGAAGCCGATTCTCGCTTTTTTCATCGGATGAAAGGGTTCCTGCATCTTTTTGCCGACGTATCCCATATCCACCACCGACTGTACATAACCGGTGTTATAGAATCCATAGCGCCCGGCCCTTCCCGCGATCTGCCGTATTTCTTCGGCGCGGATACGCCGTTTGGCCGTCCCGTCGAATTTAATCGTATTCATGAATACTATTCTCCGAATCGGCAGATTGACGCCCATCCCGATGGCATCCGTCGCTACGACGACCTCGTTAAACCCTTCCACAAAGAGATGCACCTGTTCCCGCCTTGTTTTCGGAGGCAGATTTCCATAAATAACACTCGCTTTTATTCCTTTCGCTTCCAGAGCGGCCGCAATCGCAAGCACGTTCTTCTTGGAAAAAGTAATCAGCGCGTCGCCTTTTTCCACATCTTTTCCCATATCATATCTGTCCGGCAGAAACTCCAGTTCCGTGTTCCGTTCATGATGTACCAGATCATACGTATCACCGCAGCGTCTGATCATCTTTACGAGCAGCTTTTCCGCAATCGGAGATGCGCAGATATGAATCTCTTCCGCCCGGATTCCGAGAATCGCCCTCGTCCAGCAGCTTCCCCTGTTTTCATCATCGAGCATCTGCGCTTCGTCAATGACAGCAATGTCATAAATTTCCTTCAGGTCCAGAATCTCTATGGTAGATGCCTGGCAAAAGGCTCCCGGCGTCACAATTTTCTCTTCTCCCGTGATCATATTGCAGGGAATCCCCGCCGCAGTCATCGTATCATAGACTTCCAGCGCAAGGAGCCGCAGAGGTCCCAGATAAATTCCCTGATAAGCCTGTTTCAGCCGCTGCAGGGCCTGATAAGTCTTGCCGCTGTTGGTCGGCCCGATATGCAGAATAAAATGCCTGCGCATGCTGCGCGCCTCCGGATACTGTTTTTCCGGTTCCGCTTCCATCAGCTCTTCGATCCGCTGGCCCACCATAAACTGCATATAATCGTCTTTATAAATTTCGTACAGAGACTTTTCGCAAAGCAGAAACCGGATTTCTTCCATTTTCAGAATTTCCGCAAAAGATGACGACGGCGCCATCATCTGCAAGAACGATAAGTCCAGCCGTATCAGTTTTTTCAGGACATGTTTGTAAAAATTGACCAGTTTATGGTCTCTGTTTGAAACCGTGTAGCCGATTTCCGCCGCCCGCTTATGCAGCTCTCCCATATCGTTCAGTATCTGGTGCGCTTCCAGCTTCTTTTTCCTTGCAATGCGGCGCTCGAGCTGTTTGATATTATGCTCGCAGCTTTTGATAAACTTCCTTTCTCTGGCATACGGTATTTCCAGAAATGCCTTATGATATACTTTCCAGGCCGCTTCCACCTGCTCATTTGTAATTTTTTCCATGCTTGTTCCTCTATAATACTAATCCTTCAGGCCTGCCGCCGCCCCGTCTGCGGCTTTGCCGTTCCGGCGCGTTTTTTCTGTCTTCATGCTATTCGTTCGGTCTCTGATAAAACCGGCCTGCCAGTTCTTCCGTCCTGAGCGCATTGATAAATGCGCCCGCATCTGCCTCTTTTACGGCCCGGATAACGGCCTTGCTCTCTTCTTTGGAAACTACGGAATACACAATATCCCGTTCACAGTGCTCATAGGAGCCTTCTCCCCGCAAAATCGTCGCGCCGTGTTTACTGACCGTATTGATCGCGGTACAAATGTCTTCCGGTTTATTGGTAACGATAAATAACGTCTGTTTTTGATACCTTTTATATAACATCTGTAAAATCTGTGTGGAGGCATACTGGAAGATAATGGAATACAGCGCCTTGTCCCACCCGAACAAGAGGCCCGCCAGCGAAATAATAACGGCATTGATGCCAAGCACCAGGTTCCAGGAATCCACGCCCTTTTTCTCCGAAAGATAGATCGCCAGAAAATCCGTTCCGCCCGTCGTCGCATTCATCATCAGGCACAGACTGATGGCACAGCCGCTGATAATGCCGCCGAAAATACTGATCAGCAGAGTATCGTATGTGATGACGTTCGCCGGTATGAGATCGGTTAAAATACTGCTTAATACGATCATCAGGCAGGAATATAATGTGAATTTTTTACCGATAAAGCGGAACCCAATGTAAATGGGGAGCAGATTCAGCAGCAGATTGACTACGGAAAAGGGAATCTGTATATTAAAAAAGTTCTCGAAAATGGCCTGAATCAGAATCGTCAGTCCCATCACGCCGCCCGGATACAGGCCGCCGGTCCGGATAAACGTTTTCGTATTGACCGCCATCATAACCGAGGCGGCGCAGATCACGATAATGCGCCTTCCGTCTTTTTTCAGATCAAAAGTCATGTAGATACCTCCCTGCCCGTTTCCGCGGGCATTCATTCAAAATACTTCTGTATATTTTACACATCCTTACGAAGAATTTCAAGAGATTATACGATATAAAATACAGCGTCATTTTCCGACATAATTTTCCGCTGAAAAATAAAACAGGGAGCCCGAAGGCTCCCCGTAAATATCTTCCGCAGATTTCAGCGGTCAGTCCCCAAAGCGGAACCGTCCCGTCTCCTATCTTTTCAGCAATACTTCCTCCTCATACCGGCGAATATCTTCAAACCAGCTCTTATCCGCCGTCACGCCGCACTGTCTGCAATATTCTTCCCATACGTCGCCAAACGGGAATGTCTTGATCTCTTCCTGCCATACCATCAGTTCCGTCATGCGGTTCTCATCCTGTAACTTTTTCAGCTCCTGATTCGGCGTGCACAGGGCATTCAGCAGCGCTTTCTGCCAGCTGCGGAAACCGACCGTCCATGCGGAAATCCGGTTAATGCCCGCGTCAAAATAATCGAGCGCCATATAAACGCGGCCGAGCGCATCGTTTCTGACAATCTCTTTTGCCATCTCTTTTGTTTCGTCGTCGAAAAGGACAACATGATCGCTGTCCCAGCGCACCGGTCTGGTAATATGAAGCGCAATTTCCGGGAAAAAGCACAAAAGCGCCGGTATTTTATCCGATACGACTTCCGTCGGATGGTAGTGTCCGTTATCCATCAGAGGCAGGCACCCTTCATGGGACGCCGCAAAAGAAAGCGTAAACTCCGCGCTTCCGGCCGTGTAAGATTCCACGCCGATGCCGAATACTTTGGATTCCACGCAGGGTTTTACCAGATTTTTATCGAAAGGCTCCGACAAAATCTGCTCAATGGATTCTTTATAGCGCATTCTGGGGCCCATACGGTCGGCCGGGATATCCTTATAACCGTCTCCCGTCCAGATATTCATTACGCAGGGAACGCCCGTTTCTTTCGCAAAATACTCGGAAATGCGGATACATGCCTTTCCGTGCTCAATCCAGAATTTTCTCGTCTCCTCGTCGGGACTCGAAAGCGTCAGACCGTCTTTGACCTTGTCGTGTGAAAAGAAAGTGGGGTTAAAGTCGATGCCCATGTTTCTTTCTTTTGCAAACGATACCCACTTTGCAAAATGTTTCGGCTCGATCTTGTCGCGGTCCACGTACTCCCCTTCTTCAAAAATCGCATAGCTCGCGTGCAGGTTCAGTTTTTTCTTTCCCGGCATCAGTTCCAGCGCTTTCGCCATATCCTGCATTAACTGTTCCGGCGTCGCCGCCTTTCCGGGATAGTCTCCGGTCGTCTGGATTCCTCCTGTCAACGGGCCGTCATGATCAAATCCGGTCACATCGTCCCCCTGCCAGCAATGGAGGGAAACGGGAATCTCTTTCAGTGCCGCGATCGCCGCATCGGTATCCACGCCGACTGCCGCATACTTTTCTTTTGCTGCCATGTACCTTTCCTGTTGTGTCATGTTCGTTCTCCTTTTCTTTTTCTGTTTATCCGCTTCTTCTTTTCCGTAACATCATGTCCGTTCTACTTCATTATTATAGTGCATCGCCGCCTGCATGGAAAGGTCTTTATTCTGTAAAAAAAGGGACCTTATTTGCAAATTTATACGGCGGAATATCTGGCGCCGCCGCACCGGACTATGCTACAATATAAAAAGGCCGGGCAGCACGGAAAAAGCCTCATGGACGGGACGGCGTATGTCCCGCGCTTACGGCCGCGAAAGGAGACCTGCCATGCAGCGGGAATTACTGGAACAGCTTCGGAAAATCACGGAAGAAGAACGGGCCATTTTAAACGGCTGGCAGAATGTCCGGAAAGAACTGTATACTTCCGGCCACGGTTTTGTGATCGACAGCGGAAAACTTCTGCAGAAAGGACGGCTGATCGAAATCCGCCCGCACACCCGCTTTGTCCATTTTCCAAAGCATAGTCACAATTACGTGGAAATGGTCTATATGTGCGGCGGAAGCACCACCCATATCGTCAACGGCCGCGAGCGCATCCTCTTACAGGAAGGCGACCTCTTGTTTCTGAACCAGAATGCCACACAGGAAATTTTACCCGCCGGAGAAAACGACATTGCTGTCAATTTCATCATTCTTCCGGAATTTTTCGACCGCGCCTTTTCCATGATCGAAAAGGAAAATATCCTGCATGATTTCCTGATTTCCGTCCTGTCGCGGGATTCTTCACAGGCCAGCTATCTTCATTTCCGGGCAAAAGACATCCTTCCCGTTCAGAACCTGATCGAAAACATGATCTGGACGCTTTTACATAAAAAATCCGGGACAAACACCGTCAACCAGACAACGATGGGGCTTCTTTTCCTGAATCTGTCCATGTTTGCGGATGCCATCAATCAGGATGACCCGGACCAGTACGAACAGACGCTCGTCTTTTCCGTGTTAAAATATATCGAAACGCATTATAAAAACGGCTCCTTAACGGAAATCGCGGCAGAAATGAAACAGCCCGCCTATCATATCAGCCGCCTGTTAAAAAAACATACGGATTCCAATTTCAAGGAACTGTTACAGCAGCGGAAATTACAGCAGGCCGCCTATCTGCTTTCCCAGACGCCTCTGACCGTGGATGCGGTCATGGAAAATATCGGTTATGATAACAGCAGTTATTTTTATAGGAAGTTTCGGGAAAAGTATGGGTGTTCGCCGCGGAAGTACCGGGAAATGCGGGAGAATTGAGGAAGAAATCCCGGGATGGAAATCCGAAGCGGAAGCGAACCCGAAAATGCGGGCAAATACTGATTGATTATTATAATAAAAGAAGATATACTATTTTTTAAATCGTTATGTGCAGGGAGACAGATTATGGAATTATGGTTAGGCGTTGAAAACTTCGTGAACATACAGAGCGCAAAAGTGTGCATCAATCAATACGCAGTACTGGTCGGCCCGAATAACAGCGGCAAAACTTTTCTGATGCAGTTAATCCAGGGAATGAACAAAACCTGGGACAGCCTTCTGGACGGCGAGCCCATGGAAATTATTCTGGCCTGCCGGGAAACGCCGCCCCGGACGGCGGACGAAAAACAGAATATTCATGAAGTATACCGCATAAATGCTCATACCATGGAGCTTTTCACGGCATCCATCAACAGAAGACTCCGGGAAGAAAAGGAAAATATTGTAAGACGAATCTTCGGAAAGGAGATTCCCATCGGCAATTTATATATAGAACTGATACCGGATGATCATTGTGACTATCTGGTCGATGCCGTTTATACGCTGGAACAGCTGCATAAAATATCGTTCTTTCTGGATAGCGATGTAGAAGAAGTGCTTACCCGTGCATTATCAGAATTACCCGGCAGTACCATGATATATATTTTGTCCCGGCATAATCGGGATACGCACCAAAGACAATATGTTTATGCCCGCGTCAGTTCAGGCACCGACCAGGCAGTCAGCATGAACTTCTTCAAAATGCTGTTATCCTTTATACTTCGGATGGACGGTCTTTTTCTGCCCGCCTCAAGAACAGGGCTTCTCATGCTTTATAAAGAGTTCTTTGCCAATCAGGCTGACCGGAGCATGAACTACGGTATCGAAACTTCTCTCATGAGAAAAAAAGAACTGCCAAACCGCGATCTGACCTTACCGGTCTATGAGTTTCTCCGGTTTCTTCAGACCTTTTCGGAATATGGGAACTTCACAAGAAGGCTGGAAAAAGAACTGCTTTTTTTTGAACGGCATGTGATTGAAGGGCATATCGATTACGGACAGCATGGAAATCTCACCTATTCTCCACGGAATGAAAAAGAAAACATTCCCTTGTTTCTCGCCTCCTCCATGGTGAATGAAGTTACGCCCATAGAACTGGCGCTGATCAGTGAAAATTGTTACAGGCAGTTGATCATCGATGAAATCGAGGCCAGCCTGCATCCTGAAAAACAGACGGAACTGGTCCGGTTTTTAAACCGCATCAGAAAGCGCGGCATGAGCTTCATTTTAAGCACCCACAGCGATACCTTTGTTTCCAGACTCAACAATCTTTACGTCATATCCGCCAATTACCCGGAACGTATTTCCCCGGATATGCTTGACAGACTGGGGCTTGAGGAAGCGGACCTCATCGATGTAAACGATCTGTATGTTTATGAATTTGTAAGACAGTCCCATGGAAAGAGCGTTGTAAAGCAGATCAAGGGCGACCCCGAAAAGGGCTTTGCCTTCGACCTTTTTACGGAAACGGCCCTGAAACTGTTCAACGAAGCCACACTGATAGATGAGGGTCTGAACGGTGGTAGAGATCAGATTTGATAAATACGACCCGGAAAAGTGTTCTAACAACGTTTTGTACCGCATTGATGAAAATACCACCATTCGGTTTACAGAAGAGCATGAGCATCATAAAGAGATTGTTTTCCTTCATTTTCAATTAGAAAACGGACAGTACGCCGTCTATGCAAACGAATACAGGAATCCTCTTGTAGTAAAAAGAGGCTGCAAAACCGCGGATGTTTTGATTCTGATCGTTGATGAACGGGAGAAACGAATCTTTTCTTTTATTTTTGACGTTAAAAGCAATATCTCCGCTTTCAGCGACAATCTGCTGCTGGAAAATGCCATGATAACCCCACTGAAAGAAATCCGGGATTTTTTGGAACAGCTGGAAGACACCCTGAAAAGCAAAAACGCCGTCATCGCATTATATGACGCCGACTATTCCGAAACAGAAAACATCGGTATTGTCACCAGAAATTTCGATACCGCCAAATTCGAAGCCGTAGCCGAAATGTATGACAAAATATACCGCGAAAACGAAACTGCCAATTCCCTCACTCTGAGTAAGCTCCGCAATAGTTTAAGGCCCTACGGGAACATTGTCGAAAGAGTCAGGCAGTTCGCACGGAAAGAAGTGAAACTTTGCAATAAGACGTACCGGTTACATACCTGTCTGCTGAAAAAAGACGACAGCGGCAAAACCATGCCGCTGTCCGCTGATCCGTCCGCGTGCCGCGGGCACGCAGACGAAAACAAAAATCAAATCATTTACAGCACGAATATCCGGCTGTCCATCGAAGAAGCTGCTTCCGATGATCTACTCCCCTGACTCCGCTTCCGCCTTCAGCGCGATATGCACCTCATCCAGCTGCTTCGGTTCCACCGCCGAAGGAGCGTTCATCATCACATCCATTGCGCTTTTGTTCATCGGGAACGGAATAATTTCCCGGATGCTGTCTTCCCCGGTTATCAACATGATCATTCTGTCCACGCCGGGCGCGATGCCCGCATGCGGCGGCGCTCCGTAGCAGAAAGCGTTGTACATTGCCGGGAATTTGGCTTTCACGTCCTCTTCTCCCAGACCGACTAACTGAAACGCCCTGACCATAATTTCCGGGTCGTGGTTCCGCACCGCGCCGGAAGAAAGTTCCACGCCGTTGCAGACGAGGTCGTACTGATACGCCAGAATGGAAAGCGGATCCTGTTTCTCCAGCGCTTCCATTCCGCCCTGCGGCATGGAGAACGGGTTATGGCAGAATTCCAGTTCACCGGATTCTTCCCCGATCTCATACATCGGAAAATCCACAATCCAGCAGAACTCATAACGTTCCTTATCCATATGCGCTTCACATTGAAGGCCCAGCATGTTCCGGAGAACCCCGGCCGTTTTCTGGGCTCTCAGCTTTTTACCGGAAGTCAGACCGACGAAGTCTCCCGGTTTTAATCCGAGTTTCTCAACTACCTTATCTTTGATCTCCACGAGGAATTTGCTGATACCGCCGACAAATTCGCCGTTTTCGTCCAGCCGGAACCAGTAGGCCTTTTCGCCGGACTGCACTTCTACATCATTACAGATTTTATCGATTACTTTCCGCGTCGCGCCGAACCGGTCTACTACAATCGCCTTGACCGTATTTCCGGCAAACGGACCGAAACCGCAGTCCGCCAGGACGTCCGTCGCATCCTGCACCGTCAGGTCAATGCGCAGATCGGGCTTGTCGGAGCCGTATTTTTCCATCGCCTCCAGATAGGGAATGCGCGTGAACGGCAGTTTGGAAGCGGTTTTATACACGCCGTATTTTTCAAAAACCGGCGGAAGCACTTCTTCTATAATCGCAAATACATCTTCCTGACCGGCAAAAGCCATCTCCATATCGAGCTGGTAAAACTCGCCGGGAGAACGGTCCGCCCTGGCGTCCTCGTCACGGAAACAGGGCGCGATCTGGAAATAGCGGTCAAATCCCGACGCCATCAGAATCTGCTTAAACTGCTGCGGCGCCTGCGGCAGCGCATAAAATTTGCCGGGATGGACTCTGGACGGCACGATGTAGTCCCGCGCCCCTTCCGGTGAAGAACAGGTCAGAATCGGCGTCGTAATCTCTAAAAATCCGAGATCCGTCATCCGTTTCCGCAGTTCCGCGGCAATTTTACTTCTTAAAACAATTTTATCCTTCACCTGCGGGTTCCGCAGATCCAGATAGCGGTATTTCAACCGCAGATTTTCGTCCGCTTCTTTAGAACGGTTAATTTCAAAAGGCAGCGCATTATAGCGGCAGTTGCCGAGCACGCTGATCTTCTCCGGCACGACTTCGATATCGCCGGTCGGCAGATTCGGGTTTTTGTTGGAACGTTCTCTGACGGTTCCCTCGATCTGAAGCGTCGATTCGTTATTGACGCCGTCAAGAGACTGCATAATCTCTTCCGTTTCGATTACGATCTGGGTTGTGCCGTAAAAATCCCTGAGAATCAGAAATCCAAGATTTTTGGACACTTTTCTCAGATTATCATACCACCCCGCCAGCGTCACTTTCTCTCCAATGTGCTGACTGCGCAGTTCGCCGCAGTTATAAGTTCTCGATTGCATCATCGCTTTGTATTCCTTTCCGATTCTTTTCGTATCATTTTATCACAAATGCCCGCGGACAGGCAAGCGGAGAAATCTATTCCGCCGCATTCTTTCGCGGAGCGGAAGTGTGTCTCCGAAGACCACGATACTCCCTTACGGCACGGCCGCCGGGCAGGCGTCTCCCTGCTGAAAAATTATTCCGATTCCCTCTTGCAACCCGCTTTCTTTTTTAATAAAATACAGTTACCATGAACTAAAATTTACGAAATTTTTTGGAAAGGACAGGGAAACTGCCATGTATGGAAAGTTGTTGAACTATGAACAAAAAGGCCAGACCGTCATATTGCACTACGAGAAGCAGTCCGTCAGGATACAGATATTGACCAATGAGGTCATCAATGTATTCGTTCCGCTTTCATCCGACGAACACCGTTCCAAAGCCATCGAAGGCGAAAAAGAACTTCCCACCGCTTTTACGCTGGACAGGGTGGAAGGCTGCCTTGTGATCGCGACGGATTCGCTGATCTGCCGGATCTATGATGATTTTATGATCGACTTTTACGACAGGGATGGAAATCTGCTCTGTGCTGACTACCGCGGTCAAAGAGAACCGCGGTTTGTGCCGAAGGAATCTTTTATCGAACTCGCCAGGCAGGAAGGGCATGACGTCAATGACGCCGGCATCCTGAATCACCCGGTACAGTGTGTGAAGCAGCTGGACGAAGCCGACTGCATCTACGGACTTGGAGACAAAACCGGCGTCCTGAACAAACGTTTCTATGAATATGAGAACTGGAACAGCGACATCCCGGATCCCCATGAAGACTGTTTTAAATCTTTATATAAAAGCATTCCCTTTTTTATCACGCTGAAAGAAAAAGGCGTCTATGGCATTTTTTATGACAATACTTTTAAAAGCTATTTCAATTTCGGCAAGGAAAACCACGGGTATTACAGCTTCGGAAGCGATGCCGGCAATCTGGACTATTATTTTATCGGCGGAAGCTCCATGCCGGAAGTCCTCGGAAATTACACGTATCTGACCGGACGGATGCCCCTGATGCAAAAATGGGTGCTGGGATATCATCAGTCCCGCTGGGGATATGACGATGAAAAAACCTTCCGGGAACTCGCCGCGAAGCTCCGGGAACTCCGGATTCCCTGCGACGCGCTGCATTTTGATATCGACTATATGGAGCGCTACAAAGTCTTTACCTGGAACAAAGAACGTTTTGACGACGCGGAAACGCTGCTTTCCGACCTGAAAAAACAGGGATTCAAAGCCGTTACGATCATCGATCCGGGCGTTAAGAAAGAAAACGGGTATCCGATGTACGAAGAGGGCATCGAAAACGATTTTTATGCCAAATCGCCGGACGGCAGCGTTTATGTCAATACCGTCTGGCCGGGCGACGCGGTATATCCGGACTTCGGAAATCCCGCCGTCCGGAAATGGTGGGGCGGACATTTGCAGTTCTATACCGATCTCGGCATCAGCGGCGTTTGGAATGATATGAACGAACCGGCCAGCTTCAACGGGCCGCTCCCGGATGATATCGTTTTCACGGACGAAGACCGTCCTTCCACCCACGCTGAAATGCACAATGTATACGGTCACAATATGGCAAAAGCGACTTACGAAGGATGGAAAGCGCTCACCGGCAAAAGGCCCTTCGTCATCACCAGGGCATGTTACGGCGGTTCCCAGAAATATGCGACGGCATGGACAGGGGACAACCAGAGCCTTTGGACACACCTGCGCATGGCGATTCCGCAGCAATGCAATCTGGGCCTGAGCGGTATGGCTTTTGTAGGAACCGATATCGGCGGTTTCGGCGCCGATACCACGCCGGAACTTCTGATCCGCTGGGTACAGGCCGGCTGTTTTTCCCCATTGTTCCGCAACCATTGCGCCATCGGCAGCATGAATCAGGAACCCTGGCTGTTCGGAAAAGAGACGTTGGACATCTACCGGAAATACGTCAACCTGCGCTATTCGCTGCTTCCCTATTTCTACGATTTATGCCGGGAATGCGAGCAGACCGGACTTCCGATTCTCCGCCCTCTCGTTCTGCATTATGAAAATGACATAAATGTCAGAAATTTGAACGACGAGTTTCTCGCAGGCGAACACCTTCTTGTTGCGCCGGTTGTCGAACAGGGGGCGAGAAAGCGCATGGTCTACCTGCCGGAAGGCGTCTGGTACGATTACTGGGCTTCCCACGGCCAAAAAATGCGCTGTTATCAGGGAAATCAGTATTACATCGTGGACGCGCCCTTAGACGTATGCCCCATCTTCGTCAAGGCCGGCACAATACTGCCCAAAGCCCCGGCGCAGATGTATGTGGGCGAAATTGCGGATCCCGAACTGATTCTGGAAGTTTACCCCGGCGAAGGCTCCTACGTCCATTATCACGATAACGGAGAGGATTTCGCGTACCGGGACGGCGCCTACCATGAATACCTTTTTGAAACGGACGGAACCAACAATCTGCAGATCACGAAACGGCATGCGGGTTACCGGGATTATCCGCAGATTGCGGTCCGGTATCTTTCCTGAAAACGGGACAGGCCGTCATAACGCGGCAGAACCGCCCTTTTAGGGCGGTTCTTTCGGCTCTGTTCATGTTTATTCGGTCAGTTCTGTCATTTGGGAAGCCCCGCCCGGTAATAAAAACAGGTTTTTTCCGGCACCCGGTATGCTTTGGCATCCGCGCCTTCTCCTTCGATTCGATAATCCGTGCTGTAACCGAAGACAATTCTTCCGTCCGGAAGCGCGCAGTATAAACAGCCCTCCCACGGACAAGGCGCCTCATAGGCGGGCAGTACATTGACGGCGGTTTCGTCTCCCAGATTCCAGGTGAAGATTCCGTCATAGCCCCAGAACACGAAGTCCGTTTCCGCGCCCGGCGCGATAATATCCGGCATAATCGTTCCTTCCGGCATGATATTCTCATAAATATCCTCTAAACATCCTTTTTCCAAATTGACCGACGCAATGCCCATCTTTCCGTCCGCACCCGTTCCCCTTTCTTCGATCTGCGTATAGACCTTTCCGTCCTTTCCGATGCCGATTCCGCCCGCGTCATGGCTTTGATACCGGTCGGAAGTAATCGCTTTCACAAAATTTCCGTTCTGATCGAAAACGGAAAGCAGACTGTCGGAAAACAAAGAACGTATATAGATATATCCCTGATCGTCAACTGCCATTCTGGTAATTCTGCTGCCGATCTCATCCCGGTAAGGAGACATATCGATTTTCTTTTTGATCTCCCCATCTTCGCTCAGAATCCACAGACTCGTCCGATAATGCTCCCCTGCAATTGTCGCAGACAGGTTATCAGCGCCCTCCGGCACGCGTTCCATTAACGACATATAGATATCGCCCTTTTTATCCTGATATAACATGCTGACATAGGTCTCTGCGTCAAAATCATCAAAGAACAATGCCGAATCGCCGCTGCCGATCTCCATCTTATGAACGGCATTCCACCCCGCCAGAAAAATACAGTCGTTTCCGGCCGCCATCGCGCATATCTCCAGCGTTCCCGTATAAGGGACTGTGAGCTCCTGCGCCGGGTTCCGGACGGCCTCGCTTTGCAGCACAGACTCTTCTGTCGCCGCCGCTTCCGTTCTGTCTTCCAGTTCTTCCTTGACCGTTTCGGTCGGACTCTCGATTTCCCCTGCCGCCAGTTTTTCGTTCATGGCCTGCAGACTGTAGTCCCGTTTCTGCATAAAATCAATGATCTGCAGCAATTCCTCGTCGCTCATTTCTTCTTCCGGAAAGAAAAACGTCGCCGTATCTCCATAGAACGCTACCCCTTTTCCCCGGTACGCCCCCGGTTCTGAAATCATGGCCAGCGCCCCCTCCGGAAACAGCCCCGCCTCTTCGTATGACTTCCGCAGCTGTGCCATCCGCTCTTTTTCCGCTTCCGTATAAGGCCGGTTGTAATTATCGGCCCCGATTGCATTCCTGTAAATCTGTATGAAATATTCCTCCATCTCCTTTTCATTCATCGCTTCCATACGCTGCTGCAGAACACTGACCGCAGCGGTCACCGTTATGGAAAGCATTGCTGTCAGCGCCGCAGCTAAAATCACCGATTTCCTGAGAGTCATCCGGTATTTAGGAAGACTGACGAGTATGTCATCTACTTTATCCCGCAGAGTATCCGGCAACCGGATTTCTTCCTGCTCCGCCATGTTAAATAATTTTTGTTCCAATATGACTTCCTGTTCCAATCTGTCTTTCATCGGGAATCCTTCTCCTTTCCTGCTCTGTGTCCGGCCGCTTTGACGACTGCCCGTCCGTTTCGGCAGGCATATGAATCAGAAACGCTAAAACTCTGATTTCACAAAAGCCATTCTCTGAGCTGCTTTTTTCCCCGGAAAAGCCTGGACTTGACCGTTCCTTCCGCAATATGCAGAATCTGTCCGATTTCCTTAATGGAAAATCTCTCATAAAAATAAAGTATAATGACCTCCCGGTAGACAATATCCAGTTCCATGACAATGTCCCACAGTTCATGGTAATCATCCCGGAAATCAGGCATATGATCTTCCATATTTTCCACGGGTGAAACCCTTTTGTTCTTCGCATAAATCCGCTTTGCCTCGTTTGCGGTGATCTGCATCATCCACGCCCGGAAACTTCCGCTCTTTTTCAGCGTATGCAATTTCTCATACGCTTTCAGAACGGACTCGCTGACCGCGTCTTCCGCATCTTCGCGGTTGTGCAGAATCCCGAACGCAAGCCTGTACAGGCTCTGCATATTCTCCCGGACCAGACGCGCAAACGTTTCCTTACCAATTACAGACATACCCCACCTCCTTGCAGTTTTGCCGGCTTCTATATCATATGACCGGCGAAGAGGGCGAAAGGTTTCAGCCGGCGGACAACTTTCGGCAGATTTCGTAAATCAGAGGGAGAAGCAGAAGGGAAAGCACCGTATAGAGCGGCAGCAGAACGGAAATCATGCCAAATACGCTTCCGCCGATTTCATAAAGATAGAACATCGAAAGCGACCTGTTGATGTCCGGCAGTCTGTCCGGCAGGATTCCCATAATCTTTCCGATCAGAGCGGAACTTCCGCCGTTGATAAAAGCCGGCAGAAACAACAGGATAAAGGGCACCGTCACCGCAAAAAAGGCGGATTTCGTTCTGGCTGAGACTAACATGGTCAACAGCATCAGAAACAGGGTTCCGATATAACCTCCCAGAATCGTCAGCACATACTGCTGCCGGTTTGTCAGCAGATAAAAGCTTTTCCATCCGTCCGCATAATCGTAATAAAACGGCGCCCGCTCTTCCCACGCGGCATAACGCCGCAACAGAAAATCCCGCTCCATTCTTTTCTGGCCGCTTTCAGCTTTTGAACCGCTTCCGTCCCATACACGTCTTCTCCGTTTTCATTCACATAATATACCCCATGTATCGCAAAATAGCAGGTAATTGCCAGTATTCCGACCAGAATCAACATTGCAGTTCTGGTTCCCGGCTTCACCCATATCTTTTTCAGCTCATAATATAACATCCTCCCACTCCCTTTCCGCCAGACTTTCGCATATGTTATTCTTTCCCGTCAGAATAAGACAGGAAAACATCTTCCAGTACCGCGCTTTCCTCTTCCGCTTCCGGATGAGGACGCTCCTCCGCCAGCATTCTCAGCAGAATGCCGCCGGAAACGGCCTTCCGGTTCGTCACTTTATACCGCGCCTCATACGCCGACGCTTCATGGACCGGAACGGTCAAGCTCCATACCCGTACTTCCATGCCCGCAATTACCTCGTCCGGCGTTCCCGTGTGAAGAAGTTTCCCGTCCTTCATAAAAAGAATTTCATCCGCGACAAATTCGATATCCGATACGATATGTGTGGAAAGCAGTACCAGTCTGTCCTGTGCGAGCTCACTGATCAGGTTTCTGAAGCGCACTCTTTCGTTTGGGTCAAGCCCGGCTGTCGGTTCGTCCAGAATCAGAATATCCGGCTGATTCAGCACCGCCTGCGCGATACCGGCGCGGCGTTTCATGCCGCCCGAAAGTCTTTTCATCTTTCGGTCCTGTTCTTTAGACAGACCCACCTGGTCAATCATATGTTTTACCCTTTTCAAAGCCGCAGCCCTGGGCAGGCCTTTGATGGACGCGATATACATCAGATAATCTTTTACCGTGAAATCAGGATAAAACCCGAAATCCTGCGGCAGATAGCCGAGTACTCTCCTGTACGCCGCCCCCATCCGGAAAATATCCTCCCCGTTCAGATAAATACCGCCTTCCGTCGGTTCCAACAGAGTACATAACATCCGCATCAGCGTGGTCTTTCCCGCTCCGTTTGCGCCGAGCAGTCCGTATATGCCGGTTTCCATCGTGCAGGACAAATGCGATACCGCCTCTGTTCCATGAAAGATTTTGGTCAGATTTTCTATTCTCAGTTCCACTTCTTCACCCCTTCGCTTTCCTCATACTTTACTTCCCGATTGCATACCTTCACGGCCTACGGGCTTTCCCGATTGCAGGCCTCCACAGCCCACAGACTTTCCCGACTGCAGGCCTCCACAGCCCACAGACTTTCCCGCAGCATTCGTTTGACCGTATAAGTTAAATATGCCGCCGCCATGCCGCAGATCCCTGTCCAGACCGGAACGGAGACCGTCCTGTAAACATTGTCATTCAGTATCACCAGCATCCAGACAACGGCCCAGAGCAGCGACAAAACGCATGCCGTATATTCCGAAACCGCGCGGCGGCCGCACAGCCCTCTGAAACAGATACAGCAGGTAACGGTCATCGGCAGAAAAAACTGCACGATAATTTCCCAGATAATGACTTTTCCGGTCATTGACAACGCCGCTGTAAACAGACTTAAAAACACCCCGTCCACCGCCGCGAACGCAAGCAGCCGCGCGCTGTAAATCTGCCGGATGGAAAAACAAGCCGCGCCTTCCACTTCCATGGCATTGGCGCTGCGATTCTTCCACAGCTCCGGGATTACCATGACGACAAACAACGGCGCGGCAATGCCGAACATGCTTCGAATCTTCCACACATCTTCCACTGACCGGACATACCATCCCGCCAGGAACAGCAGGAAAAATTGCAGGCTCCACCATCTTTTACGGATATACCGGGTCTGGTCATAGAGAAAATCAAAATACGTTACCTGTATCTTTTCCACCGCTTCATCATAAGATTTCCGGGCGTTGACAATCGTGTCTTTTATTTTTGACTCATCCGGTTCCGGCATACTGCTCAGCCCATACGCCCTCAGCCTCCTATCCAGTTCTTTCAATATAGTTCCTCCCTTCCTTTGAGACTCCCGCCATCGCTTCCGCAGTCATAAAGGGTTTTCGTCCCTTCTTCCTCTTCCAGAAACTCCCGCAGCTGCTCCTTCGCTTTTTTCAGACGATATTTCACAAGCGGAAGGCCGATCTGCAGAATGCCGGCCGTTTCCCGCAGGCTTCGTTCCTGGAAAAAATGAAGAACGACCACTTCCCTAAGCTCTGCGGGCAGCCTCGCGAGCGCGGTTTCTATTAACAGTTTTTCAACGACCATACGGGATTTATCCGCATACGCTTCCTTTTCTTCCACAGGTTCACCCACCGCGTTTTCCCGGTTTTTCCGCTCCCAGTCTATGCAGAGATTTCTCGCGATCGTGTACAGATAGTTCAGCGCCTTTCCCCGATGCTTATAGTCCGCAAGCTTTCGGAAAAAATGCTCGAAGGTATCCTGTGTGAGGTCCTCCGCCCACGCCCTGTTTGTGCAATGATAACCGCAATACTGCAAAATCTGCGCATAATACCGCCGCACAAAAGTTTCCATTGCCGCCTCGTCGCCATTTTTCATTTTATGAATTAAAAGAAAATCCTGCTGCATATAATCTCCTGTCGGTTTCGGAACCGGAACGTCCCGGAAAGCGCTTTCTATTATGTATAACGGATTGGGGGAGGGATTGGATAGTCTTCTCCGATAATTTCTAAAGAAAATGTAAAAAAACCACACGGTTGCAGTCCACATCATAATATGATAGGATGAAATAAGTAAAATTACAGTCCAAAGAAGGAGACTGACCGTCAAAATGATAGAAGGAATTCAAATGACGCTTGATTTCGCGGCGTCAATCGACCATACAGAAAATTCCGTTTCTGCCGTTCATAACGATGCACATAGTACAGGTATGGTACAGACGCCTTTTCATTTTGAGCATCTGTTTACAGGCGAAATTGATGCTGAGGAAATACATAATCATAACTCCATGGCGATCTGCGGTGACAGTTTAAAAATCCTGAGGCAGATGCAGAGCGGCTCTGTCAATCTGATTTTTGCAGATGCGCCCTATAATATTGGTAAAGATTTCGGGAACAACCAGGATAAATGGGATACCACACAGCAATACACCGAATGGTGCAAAATATGGATTGATTTATCAACGGATTATGCTCATTTGGTGAAGTGTTTTAAGACTGTCTACTGTGAAAAATAAGTTCTTTTCCATTTGCATTTGCATATGAAATTTCATTGGCAACTGATGTGCCGATATATCCATCAATGTCAACAATATAAACGGCATCGCAAATATCTATTTTCTTATAATGCGCTGCCGCAAGACGTTTTTGTACCTCTTCGGATATCGGTTCATTCTGCTCATTATAGACGCATTGAATTACAGCAAACCCTTTTTCAGCCTCCAATTTCCAAGAAATCTGCTTCATTTCCTCTGCAAATTTCATACTGCCGCAAATTGTTACAGTTTTAATTTTGCTCACCTCTCCCAATATAAATTTTCTTCGGGTTCCGTGGAATTTCCCTTGAACAGATTATACTATGTCTCTTGCTTATTTTCCACTTTATTCGAGGTGTGCCTTATAGATGAGCATTGGTAAAAAAAATAGGGTTTGGGACACTTCCTATGCTTGCTCTTCTAAAAACCACCTTGAAAATCTGGAAATGGATAGAAGGAAAACAATAAATAAAGATATTCTGCAGAAGATTGTGGTGCCCAAATGGCGCCCGACTTTCCAAAATCACGCTGTAAGGAGATCTGACGAGAAATGAGATCATATAAGAAAACCCTTGATTTAAGCCGCTTTGCAGACGTACCTATAAAGAGATATAAAGGCTTATGAGACGTTTTAGGGGCTTTTAATCAATAAAAAATAACCAATGGCCTCTTAAAAAGAGGCCATTTTCCAAATTTCCAATACTTTTCCGCCGCACCGTCCGCCTTACATCTCAACCAGCTCGTACTCCCTGCTGCCATATCCAAGCTCTGCCGCCGCTTCTACCGTATGGATACCGTTCAGAGATTCCATCCGCTCGATCAGATGCTTTTTGCCGGGGTCGTCCGACCGGTAGACCAGATCGACGCAGGCCTGATCGAGCGCGACCGGATCCAGTGATGCCAGCATACCGATATCCGCCATCTCCGGATCTGCCGCCACCGCACAACAGTCGCAGTCCACCGACATATTTTTCATCACATTGATATAAACGATCTTTCCCGGAAAATAATTGACAATCGACTGCGCCGCATCCGCCATCGACTCCAGAAAAGAATCATGATCCGAAGTCCAGAAGTTATCCGTGTTGCCGACGCCGTGGATATACGCCTTTCCGTGAGAAGAAGCAAGACCGATCGAAATGTTTTTCAGCGCGCCGCCAAAGCCGCCCATGGGATGCCCTTTAAAATGTGAAAGCACAAGCAGAGAATCATATTTTTCCATATGCGTTCCCACAAAATTCTTTTTGATCTTCTTACCGTTTTCAACAGGCAGTTCCAGCTCGCCGTCCTCGTCCATAATATCCACATCGGCCGCCTCGGTCCATCCATGCAGTTTCATCGTCTCCCAATGTGCCTTCGTCGTGTTGCGCGCGCCTTCATAAGCCGTGTTGCATTCCACGATCGTGCCGTTTACTTTCTGAATCATCGGCTTCCAGAAAGATGGCCGGATAAAGTTCTGATTGCCGACTTCACCGGAATGCACCTTCACCGCAACTTTGCCCGGAAGCGCGGTTTCCAGCGCGTCATACAGCTTTAATACCGCTTCGGGTGTGATTTCCTTTGTGAAAAAAACTTTTGATTTTCCCATCATAAACCTCCGTTCCCGCCAGCCCGTGTCCCGGGGCGCGGTTTTTACTTTCTTTCACTTTCTTTTTCTATTATACAGTCTTCCTACCGGTCCAGGTCAAGTATCTTTTCTAAAATAGTTATGTGGTATCGGTCAGCGAATATTTCATGAAAAGGGAGATTTTGCTCTGAAAATCGGCTGTTTTGAAAGAAGAATAGGACTACCCCGATTTCATGTGAAATCGGGGCACCAATTAAGCGTGCTGTTTTTCCTGGTAGAGGGCGGTTAAGGAATCTTGAAGCACCTGAGAAAAGTTAATATGGTTATTTTCAGCAAACGTATTGAGCCATGCGGGAATGGTAAGATTTTTTCTTACAGCCTTTTCACCATACTTTTCAGCATAGGCATCCATATCCAGAACCAACATGCTTACGAAACCGCCGGCTTCCGGGATAATGCTTTCCAATTGGCTTGCTTCTGGTGCGGGTTTTCCGTCCTCCAGTTCATCAAGAACCCAGCCGGATGCGGCATCAGTACCCATAAGGATAGCTTCGGCCAATGTACTGCCTTCACTGACACAGCCGGGAAGATCTGGAACTTCAACGGTAAATCCTCCTTTTTTTTCTTCACAAGGATAGAAACAGGCGGGATAAGTTAATTTCATAGATGAATCCTCCTATGGTGCTGCAGTACCGGACTTTAGAGCCCGGCCTGCTTTAAAATAGATTTAATTGTACGGGGGTCAAGGTCTCCGGGATGATTTGGAATGGAAACCTTGCCAGGTTTTATTTGGATGGATGTAAGAACAGTGAGAACCTTTTGCTTTCTTGAATTGCCATCCATCCGCTAATATTATTTTTTCTATTTCCCGGAATCTCATGCTGTAATCTTCTCGCAATTATATAATACGCATAATGCGCATAAAAATCAAGGGAAATTTCAAATTTAAAGAAATTGAGAGAGGGAATGGGATTATACAGTCTTCCTACCGGTCCAGGTCAAGTATCTTTTCTAAAATAGAAGGATTTATCCTTTTTCAATACGTAATTCCCCTCCCGGAATGGGGAAAATCCGCGCTGTGTGCGGCATCCATTACAAAAATCCCCAGCAGAAGAAACGCCGCCGTCAGTCTGCTTTTTTCCGGGATTTTGTGATACAGGCCCGTATAGACGGGAATCAGAACAAAGATAAGAAAAAGGCCGCCAAACCCGAACAAAAGCGCGCTCATCAGGCAGACATGGCCATCCAGGTTACAAAACATGCCGCTGTAATCCCACCACCTGACCCCCCATGTCTTTTCCAGAAAAAAACCGGCCAGGTATTCAAGCAGAGAGCAGACCGCCGCGGAAATCAGGAATACGGGAAACGGCCGCCGTTTCCACGGCCGAAGCAGCAGATACAGAAACAGCGCGCCCGCTCCGTAGATGGGCAGCCAGGGGCCCAAAAGGATTCCCCGGTTGACGAATCGTCCCTCCCGCACCAGATAAATGCCCGCTTCCCATACCCATCCTGAAAAAGATACCAGAAAAAACAGCAGAACATAATAATCAAACGACACTTTTTTCCGCATAAAGCCCCCTTTATCCGTTTTCAACAGCCAAGCCTTAGAATCAGGCTTTTGCCGTATGAGCTTCAGAAGTTCTTCTCACGCTATTCTGTCCGCTTCTTCTGAAAATATCCGCTCTTCCGGCCAACGAAATAACAGGCTCTTCCACGCATTCCTCCTTCCGGTATTTCGTCAGTCCAGTTCGCTCGCCCCCGTATAAAGGTTATAATATCGTCCCTTCAGCGCCAGCAGGTCGTCGTGATCGCCGCGCTCGATGATCTCCCCGTTTTCCAGAACCATAATCGCGTTGGCATTTCGCACCGTCGAAAGCCGGTGGGCGATTACAAGCGTGGTGCGGCTCGCCATCAGCCGGTCCATACCATGTTCGATATGTTTCTCCGTCCTCGTATCGACGGAACTCGTCGCCTCATCCAGAATCAGAACCGGCGCTTTGGAGATCGCGGCCCTGGCGATGTTCAAAAGCTGACGCTGGCCCTGGCTTAAATTGGCGCCGTCCCCTTCCAGCATCGTATTATAGCCATGCTCCAGACGCATGATAAAAGAATGCGCGCTGGCCATTCTGGCCGCCTCTTCCACTTCCGCATCGGTCGCGTCCAGCCTTCCGTAACGGATATTCTCCCTGACGGTGCCGGTAAAAAGATGGGTATCCTGTAAAACCATCGCAATATTCTTTCGCAGATCATCCCGCCTGATTTCCCGGATGTCGATGCCGTCTATCAGGATTCTGCCGTCTTCGACATCATAAAAACGATTGATCAGGTTGGTAATCGTCGTCTTTCCCGCACCCGTCGAACCGACAAATGCGATCTTCTGTCCCGGTTTCGCATACAGCGACACATCCTTTAAAATCGTCTTTTCCGGCACATAGCCGAATGTAATATGTTCCACCGTCACGGCGCCTTTTGCTTCCGCGCCGTCATGGTCCGCATAAGCCCGGTTGGCGGCCGGTACCTGAAAAACAAGTCTGCCGTCTTTTTCCACGATCGAAACGGCCTCCGCCGCATCCGGCTCTTCCGGGGCTTTGTCCATCACGTCGAAGACGCGCTCCGCACCTGCGAGCGCGGAGAAAATCGTGTTGACCTGCATGGAAATTTCGTTGATCGGCCGGCTGAACTGTCTGGAATAATTGACAAAAATTGTCAGCCCGCCCAGATCGAAGCCCTTTAACACACACAAAATGCCGCCGATACAGGCCGTCATAGAATAGCTGACCTGACTCAGATTGCCCATCACGGGGCCCATGATGCCGCCGAAAAACTGTGCGCTTATCTGCTTTTTACACAAGTCGTCGTTCAAATAAGAAAATTCCTCTTCCGCAATTTCCTCATGACAGAAAACTTTCACCACCTTCTGCCCGGTGACGGTTTCCTCGATATAGCCGTTCAGCGTTCCAAGCGCCGCCTGCTGCTGTTTATAATATTTCCGGCTTCTGCCCGCCACCGCCCGGCCGGCCCGAATCATCAACGGTGCCATAACAACCGTTATGATTGTGAGCCAGATATTGGTATATAGCATCAGCGCAAACGTACCGACGATATTGATCGCCCCGGAAATAAGCTGATTGATCGTATTGTTCAGCATTTCGCCGACGGCGTCCACATCATTCGTAAACCGGCTCATGATATCCCCATGATTATTCGTATCATAAAATCTGACCGGAAGTTTTCCCAGCCTGCAGAACAGATCGTCCCGCAGTTTCCGAAGCGCATTCTGGGAAACGGCAATGATAATCCTCGACTGCAAATACTGGGCGATGATGCCGACGGCATAAATGCAGCCCATCAGAAGCAGAGAATGAAACAGCGTTGTCCTGCTGCCCTCTCCCGATATCAGATTGTTGATGACCGGCCGGAGCAGGTAAGACCCGGTCAGATTCGCCACCGTATAAAGCACAATACAGAAAATGAAAATCCCCATTTTCCACTTGTCTTCTCCGATATAGGACAAAAGCCGGCCGATCGTTTTTCCCGCATTCTGCGGCTTTGATACGGGCATGCCTGCCCCCCGCCTTCCCGGACCGGGCATTCTGGGGCCGCCCCCCGGACCCGCACCGGCACGTTCTTCTTTCATCCGTTCCATTCCTGTCCGTTCCTCCGGTTTCATGACGCGTCCACCTCCCTGTCCATCTGGGAATCATAGATTTCCTGATATGCGCTGCAGGAAGCGAGCAGTTCTTCGTGGCTTCCCCTTCCCACAATCCGCCCTTCTTCCATCACGAGAATCAAATCCGCATCCATGACGGAACCGATGCGCTGTGCAATAATCAGTTTCGTCGTATGCCGCAGCGTCGTCTGAAAACTTTCTCTGATTCTTTTTTCCGTAGCCGTATCGACGGCGCTGGTGCTGTCGTCCAGAATCAGGATCTTCGGTTTTTTCAGCAAAGCTCTGGCGATGCACAGGCGCTGCTTCTGACCGCCCGATACGTTCACGCCTCCCTGGCCAAGCTGTGTTTCATACCCTTCCGGAAAATGACTGACAAAGTCGTCCGCCTGCGCCGCCGCAGCAGCAGCCCGGACTTCCGCTTCCCCGGCCTGTTCATCGCCCCATTGCATATTTTCCAGAATCGTACCGGAAAAAAGCACATTTTTCTGGAGCACCATGCTGACGCCGTCCCGCAGATTTTTCAGGGAATAATCCCGGACATCCACGCCGTCCACAAAAACCGCCCCTTCGTCCGCATCGTAAAGCCGCGGAATCAGCTGCACCAGCGAGGTCTTTCCCGAACCGGTGGAACCGATGATCCCCACCGTCTGACCGGGCTTTATCGTAAAGCTGATATCATCCAGCACTTTTTCATGATTCTTTTTATAATACCGGAAAGAAACATGGCGAAATTCAATTTTTCCTTCCCGGACCACACTGTTCTTATGAGCCGCCGTCTCGTCTGTCAGATCGATTTCCGTATCCAGCACTTCCCCGATTCTTCCGGAAGAAGCGACCGCCCTGGAACTTTGCAGAAGCACCATCGCGAGCATCATGAGCGACATCAGAATCTGCGTCACATAAGTGGTAAACGCCGTCAGGTCGCCGACCTGCATCGTCCCGCCCAGAATCTGGTTTCCGCCGAACCATACGACGGCAATCACCGTCGCATTCATAGCCAGCGTCATGATCGGCATCTGGATGATAACAACCTTAAAGGCATCCAGACTGGATTTTTTCAGTTCCGCGTTGGCATCCGCAAACCGCTTTTCTTCATATTCGCCCCGTACGAAAGATTTGATGACCCGGACATTTGTCAAAACTTCCTGTATATTGGAGTTCAGCCTGTCAAGTTTCTTCTGCATCAGCTCAAACCGCGGAAAGGCGATGCGGATAATTATGCCGATCGCGACCGCCAGAACCGGCGCAACGATCAGAATAATGACCGCCAGCGACGCGTTCATCATAAACGCCATAATCACCGCGCCGATCAGCATTCCCGGCGCGCGGAGCATCATCCGAAGCCCCATCATGATCAGATTCTGCATCTGGGTGATATCGTTTGTCAGCCTCGTAACGAGAGAACCCGTGCTGAAACTGTCGATGTTGGCAAAAGAAAACCGCTGTATCCGGCAGAACAGATCTTTGCGCAAATCCCTGCCAAAGTACATCGCCGCCTTCACCGCAAAATAAGCACCGCCGATGCCGCCCGCCATCATGACAAAAGCTGTCGCCGCCATCATGAGCCCTTTGTACAATATATAACCCACATCATGATTTGCCGCGCCGACATTGATAATATCCGCCATCATCGCAGGCAGCATCACTTCCCCGACTACCTCTATGATCATCATAACCGGCCCCAGAATAAAAGCCCATAAATAAGGTTTTATGTATTTTCCGTAACGTTTCATTCCGCCGCCTCCTTTCCTGTCCCCTTATGCTCCGCTCCCGCCTGCATTCTGCGCAGGTTTTCATGAGCCTTTTCCAGGAAAAGACGAAACTGCTCCATCTCTTCCGTAGTAAATCCTTCGAACATGCCGCGGTCTATCTCGTCAAAAAAACGGATGCTGTTATGGATGATTTGGTTTCCTCTGTCCGTAATAGCCACCCGATTGCTGCGGTGATCATCCGCGTTGGTCTTTCGCTCGATATAACCGCCCTTTTCCAGCTTATTCAGCGAAACGGCCACCGCCGCCGGTGAAATATCCAGCCTGGCCGCCAGCTCGTTCTGGGAACAATCCGGGTTCCTGCCAAGATGCATCAGCAGCCGGTGCTGGCTCCGGTAAATTTCTTCATCCAGCGTCCGCAGTTTTTTCTCGATGCAGCGCCGCAGCATAAAGTCCGTTCTGCGGAAAAGATCGGCCGTCGTATGATATGAATTATTCACAATATGGCCCTGCCTTTCTCCCGACTCATACCGGGTCCTTCAATAATAAATATGTTAATTATTAATATGTTAATGATTAACTTGTTAATTATTTTATGAAAATGATAACGGTTTGTCAAGAATAATCATCATTTTTCAAACTGGCCTTGTAAAAAAATCTTAATTTGGCACTTTTCACAATACCACTTTGTCATATAATGGGAAACAATAAAGGCCTTTAATACTTGTTTGATCATTAAAAAAACCATGAATAAAGAAAGGCGGTTGTCACTATGAAAAATACAAACCTTCAGAAAATTGTGCTGACAGGACTGTTCGCTGCCCTGTCGTATGTTGTCTTCACTTTTTTACAGATCAAAATCACGCTGCCCGGCGGCGATGCCACTTCGATTCATCTCGGCAACGCGGTCTGCGTTATCGGCGCTTTGCTGCTCGGCGGTGTCTATGGGGGACTCGGCGGCGCCATCGGCATGACCATCGGCGATCTGGTCGACCCGGTTTACGTTCTCTACGCGCCGAAAACTTTTCTGCTGAAATTCTGCATCGGCCTGCTCACCGGGCTGATCGCGCACAAACTCGGACATATTTCGACGGAAAAAAACAACAGAAAAGTTTTGCTTTGGACAATTCTCGCGGCCACCGGCGGCCTGCTCTTTAATGTCGTTTTCGACCCGCTCATCGGCTATTATTACAAACTTCTGATTCTCGGAAAACCCGCGGCGGAACTGATTCTGGCATGGAATATTACTACCACCTCAATCAATGCGGTCACTTCCTTAATCATATCAGTCGTTATTTATATGGCGCTCCGGCCGGTTTTAAAGAAATCCGGCTTCTTCTGTGAAATCGGCGCCGAAAAAACAAAAAAAACACCTGTCCGGGCGGAGTAATCCGTCCCGAACAGGTGCATAACCTGCTTCCTAATCATTTCTTTCCGGTATTATAACAGATGCTATCAAATAAATAAGCGCACCTGTTCCGCAGCCTGCCAGCGCACAGAATATCCATATGATCCTGACGATGGTCGGATCGACGTTCAAATATTCTCCAAGCCCGCCGCATACCCCGCATATCATTCTGTTTTCTCTGGAACGTGTCAGTTTTCTGTAATCATTACCCATTTTCTTCTTCTCCTTTCATCCGTTTCAGTTTTCAGGCGATTGTGAAACTATGTTTTCGAAGGCTTCCGTTGTGCAAAACAGACAATCACCGCAGGGCACGCTTTCGCTGCACTGTCGCCCGCAGCGGTGCATAAGACGCCAAAGTACGGCGCCTAAACACCGGCGGCGACACAGCACCCTGCTCATGATTTGTCTGTTTTGCACAACTGCTGTCCTGAATAATGCGTTTCACAATTACCTGAGTTCAAATTGACCATATTAGTCAACAAAATCAATTACAACGCTTCCCATCGAACATTCTATATCCAGTACGCTCCGGCCGCCGTTCCTGATCGTTCTTTCGCTGCTGAGTCCGCTGTAGCTGTTATTTCCCAGAATGATCTCTCCCACGGCACACTCAATCTCATAATCATAATCCGTTTCCGCACCATGTAATATCAGATTCATCGAGCCGACGCCGCATTCCAGATCGGCATTCCTGCCGATTGTGCCTTCCGCCTCCAGACTTCCGGCGGAAACATTCATTTCCACCTTATCAGCCGAGAAACTCTGTATAAAAAGCATCCCCGCCCCGGCTTCTGCGGAAAGATCACCGGCTGTAATTTCTCCGACCTCCAGGCTTCCGGCCCCCGTGAAAAGATCGATCTCATTGCCGTACAGGCTTTCAATAACAGCCGTTCCCGCTCCGAGCTCCACATCAATCTCATCGGCTTCCAGTGCAATGCTCTCCAGCGTTCCTGCTCCGAGCTCCAGATCGATTGACTCCAGACTCATGTCCTTTGGAAGGTACAAATAAACCGTTCTTTTCGTCAGATCTTCCCAATTCCACCACCGTAAATTTTTTTCACTGTATAGTTTAAAAATTCCGTTCTGCAATTTATATTTGACCGGCCATGCTTCCTGATCTCTGGCAACCCAGATGTAATCGTCCTCCGATTCCTGAATCACAAGATTGCTGCCGCCGCATTCGATCTCCAGTTTCCGGACACCGGAATCGCTGTCTTTGACTTTTTCCTTCGTACCTGCTTCTAAGCCGATTCCTCCGCCGATCTCATCCATGATTCCGATTCCGAAATTCATTCCGGTATCATCATCCGTGATATACCAGAAACCGTATCCGCTGTATGCCAGCCTCATGTCATGTCCCCACAGACGGAATGTATGGCCGTTCCACGCTTTCAGCTGGCCAAAGCCTCCCATCATACCGCAGATGCCGTAAAAAGCGAGGCCAAAGACAAACAATACCAACGCCGTAATCAAACACCCTTTTGTAAACTTTTTCATGCTCTCGCCCCTCCTATATGAAAGATACTCTGCACCAGTTTCACAACGCCCCGAATCAATGCCGGAATAAGCGTTCCGAATACGAAAACGGTAAGACAGAGGAAACACAGGCCGACTGCGAGACAGATCATCGCCCCGCCGATCATGCACAGCCCGCCGAGCGGCGTTCCGAACAATAACGCGACTCCGAATACAAACAGGGCGATTCCCGTAGCCAGCAAAGCAACCGCAACAGCGGCAAAAGCCGCCAGAATACCGATAAGAGCGCCAAACAGGCCGATAATTACACCAATCGCGCCGCCGCCGATACCGAGCAGAACAGGACCTGCAAAAATGCACAGAATCACAATCAATGCAATCATGCCGCCCGACATCTTTCTTTTTCCCTTCTTTTCTTCCTGTCTCTGACCGGAATCCTTCCAGGAATCCTGATACGTTCCATAACGATCGTTTCCCCGCGCATTTCCATAACCAGCGTTACCGTAACCGTTATTTCCGCTGCCGGCGTTTCCATAACCAGTGTTTCTGTCATCTTCCGGCCCGCCGCTTCCCCGGTTAAACGGCTGCCCGTTATCATCCGGCTGCCCGTCCGCCCCGCTGCTTCCGGAAGACCGGTTAATGTCCATGATCTCTTCATTCCGGCGCTGTTCATACCCCGAAAATCCTTTTTCCGTAAACTCTCCCGTGCTGCCGCCGTCAAAAAGTCCGGCCTTGATTGTCCTGGCGAGCTGTTCCGGCGTACCGAGGGACTCGATGACACTCTGCTCGTTTTCCGCTCCGGCATCATCAAAATAATCATTATAATATTGTATTGCTTCTTCTCTTTCTGTCGGCGCCATATCCACCAGCAATTCCGCCAGATTCTTCATAAAATCCGCTCTGTTCATTGCTTCAATCCTCCCTCAAAAATACTGTTCAGCTTTGCAGAATACCGATACCATTCGCTGATATACAGATTAAGCTGGGCGCGTCCCTTCTCCGTTACATTATAATAACGCCTGTTACGTCCTGCGCATTCCATGTCGTACACTTCCAGACATTCATCCTTTTGCAGTCTGCGCAGCACCGGATACAGTGTGGATTCGGAAATTTCTATGACCTGCCGGACTTCCTGCGTGATCTTATATCCGTAAGTTCCTTCCGCCTCGCTCGATACAACTGCGAGCACGATCGCATCCAACAGCGCAGCGCCTGTATTAAATACCATGCGATATCCTCCTTTCCCTTTTCTTATACATTTCATAAATAAACCTGCTTTCAGCTTCATGCTGCCGACAATCCTTTTCCGATTTTCGGTCAGTTTCATTATTTTTATATAATATTATACGTTGTATAATATTGTTGTTACTGATACTATATGCTATATAATATTATTTGTCAATACATATTATGAAATTTTTTTAGAAGGGAAAAACGATGATAAAAGAAATCAATCATACTTGCGAAGAACACAATGAAAAGCCGGGGAGTCCATACCACTCCCCGGCCCTGGAAAGAAAACACTGAATCAACAGGCAAATTTTCAAATAACAAGGGAAAAGTTCCGCCACCTTTTAAATGACCAGTGCTTTCTTTGGACATACCGATGCGCATTTCCCGCAGCCGATACATTTTTCGTAGTCTATTACGGGCGCCGAAAAATCCGTCTGGCTCAGTGCGCCGACCGGACAGGCCTTCACCGCGGGACATTTATGGTTCTGCGGGCAGTTCTCTTTTCTGATTTCCAATTTCTTTTCCATGACACTTCTCCTTCTTCCTGCAATCGTTTCTGCTCCGGTTTTCCGGGTACGATTTGCTCTTCTTATCGATTATATGCTCCTTACCGGGATTCCATGCCGTTTCTGCCGTCTCCTGCCGTTCCGCTTTACCGGCGCATTTTCCTGCCGGCTCCATCAAACAGGCCTGACCGGGTATCTCTTCATACCTTCGGCGGACGACACGGTATCTGCATCCATTATAACAAATACGGAGGAAAATGTCATTTTTCTCCGTATCCGGTTCCCTCAAACATTTCTTTAAAGAGACTTTTGACGTCATATTTTGATTTGTACCGCATATTATTCAGCCGAAAACTGTGCCATATAAAGCTGATAATAAACGCCTTTTTTCGCAAGAAGCTGCTGTGCGTTTCCTTCTTCCACGATGTGCCCGTCATCCACCACAAAAATACGGTCGGCATGCTGGATTGTGGAAAGCCTGTGGGCGATGACAAAAGAAGTCCTGCCCTCCAGAAGGTTCTCAATACCGCGCTGTACCAGAATTTCCGTTTTCGTATCGATGCTGGAAGTCGCTTCATCCAGCACGAGAATCTTCGGCATGGAAACCATCGTCCGTGCAAACGCGAGAAGCTGCTTCTGGCCGATGGACAGGCCGCCGCCCCGTTCGGAAAGCTCCGTATCATAGCCTTTTTCCAGCTTCATAATAAAGTCATGGGCATTGACCGCCTTTGCCGCCGCGATAACCTCCTCGTCGGATGCGTCCAGCTTTCCATAACGTATGTTATCTTTTATTGTCCCGGAAAAAAGAAAGTTATCCTGCGTCATGATGCCCATTTGTCTGCGCAGACTTTCGATGGACACCTTTTTTACATCTTTTCCGTCAATCAGCACTTTTCCCTCCTGCACGTCATAGAAGCGGCTGATCAGGTTGACGATCGTGGATTTCCCGGCGCCCGTCGGCCCGACAAGCGCAATGGTCTCTCCCGGCCGAATCCGGAAGCTCACGTCATCCAGCACTTTTACCTTGCCGTCATAGGAAAAACTCACATGTTCAAATGTGACTTCTCCCGTAATTTCCGGCATTTCTTCCACATCCGCCTCATCCGCGATGGCCGGCGGCGTATCGAGTATCTCGAAAATCCGCTCCGCTCCCGCAATGTTTGTAACAAGCTGGTTGTAAAAATTGCTGATATTCTGAATCGGATGCCAGAACATCGACAAATAGGTGCTGAATGCGATAAACGTACCAATAGATACTTCTTCCACACCCAGAATCACAATTCCTGTGAAGTACAGGAGAATACATCCGAGCCCCCAGGAAAAATCGATCACGGAGCCGAACGCGTCGCTGAGCCTGACCGCGTTGATAAAAGCGCCCCTGTGCTCTCCGATCAGCTCGTCAAAGGTATCTCTCGTCTCTTCCTGCGCATGAAAACTCTGAATAATCCGGATGCCCGCCATATCCTCATGAATGAAGGCATTCAGGTTCGCGGACTTTTTCCGGAAGATCTGCCAGCGCGGATGAGCCTTGACTTCGATAAAAATCATTCCCGCCATCATCAGCGGCAGGGACAGCATGGAGGCAAACGCAAGTTTCGGATTTTTATAAATCATGATCGCCACAACCGCGACGATCGTAAAGCCGTCCGGTATCAGCGTCGTCACGCAGTTGGAAAGCACATTTTTCAGGGAATTGATATCCCCGATAATTCTCGACAGGATTTTTCCGGTAGGCCGGCTGTCAAAAAATTGAAAATCCAGCTTCTGGATATGGGTGTACAGTTCCTGCCGTATCGTCAGCAGTATCTGGTTGCACACCTTCGCCATAATATACATCCGCAGCTTGATCACCACCACAAGCAGCAGATTCAGCGCCAACGCCGCGAGCAGAAGTCTGTACAGTCCATGAATGTCTCCGACCGCAATATGTTCGTCGATCGCCGTTTCCATAATCAGCGGATTCAACAGGCTGACCACCACGCCGTAGCCCATGATCAGAAGCACAAGCACGATCTGCCACCGGTAGGCGAGCAGATAGGAAAACAGTCTTTTCAATGTCTGTGCTTTGCTTCGTTCCACGCTTTTTTCGTCGTCTTTATAAGAATTGACCGCCATAGTCTACGCCTCCTTTCTCTCCAGAACATCCCCGTACTGGGCATAATATGTCTCATAGTATAATCCTTTTTGTTTCAGCAGGCTTTCGTGGGTTCCACGCTCCGCGATGCCGCCGTCCTGAAGCACCAGAATTTCGTCCGCATGGCGTACCGCGCTGATACGGTGCGCAATAATAATTTTTGTCGTATCCGTCAGCGTTTCCAGTGTTTCCTGTATCAGATGTTCGGTTTCCATGTCCAGTGCGGACGTGGAATCGTCCAGAATCAGAATCGGATCCCTTTTGGAAAGCGCCCGCGCAATGCTGATACGCTGTTTCTGTCCGCCGGAAAGGCCCACGCCCCGTTCTCCGATGACCGTTTCATACTGCCGCTCCATCCGCTCGATAAAGCCGCTCGCCTGCGCATCCGTCGATGCTTTCCGCACCGCCTGATAATCCGTCGTACTCTTCTTGCCAAGTTTGATATTCTCGTTGATCGTATCCGAAAACAGGAATACATCCTGTGTCACGCTGCTGATATTCGTCCGAAGCTGCTCCAGGGAAAGCTGCCTGATATCCACGCCGTCGATGGAGATCGTGCCGCCCGTCGCATCATACATCCTCTGCAGCAGCTGTACAATCGACGTTTTTCCCGCACCGGTTGCCCCCATGATGCCGAGCGTTTTTCCCGGTTCCAGCGTGAAAGAGATGTCATGCAGGATTTCATACATATCCGCCTTGTGGAATGATACATTGTCAAAGCATATTTTTCCCTGCATTTTATCCAGCACTACCGGCTCTTCAGCTTCCCGGATGCTGGGCGTTTCCTGATAGATCTTTTTAATTTTCTTATTGGAAGCGACCGCCGAGGAAAAACTGTTTGTCAGCCAGCCGAGCATTTCCATCGGCCATACAATATTGTTGGAATATTCCACAAATGCTGTCATTTCGCCGAGCGTCATCTCTCCCGCGATTACAAACCGGCCGCCGACCAGTATGGTCAAAATGGGAAGCAGCTTGGAAACGACCGAAAAATAGGGGTCATATTTCACAAACAGCTTCGACTGTTTCATATTCAGGTCATAATACCTTTTGTTGTGGGAAAGGAATTTCCCGATTTCGAACTTCTCTCTCGCAAAAGCCTTAACGGTCCGCACGCCTGCCAGATTTTCTTCCGCCACCGTATTCAGAGCGGCGTTTTCTTCGCTGATCTCTTCATAGACCGCGCCCAGCTTTTTCTCCATGACGATCGCGATCGTTCCGCAGAAAAACATCGCCGCCGTCGGAATCAGCGCCAGTTTCCAGTTCAGCATATACATGCACACCAGCACGATGCCCGTATGATAAAACACCTCGATCAGAAGCATCCCGACAAATCCAAGCGCATCCCATATGATGTCGATATCTTCTTTGACGCGGGCCATCAGCTCTCCCGTGTTTGTCCTGTCAAAAAAATCCGCGCTCAGAGACTGGATATGTACGAACAAATCCCGGCGCATCTGAGCCGAAATTTTGGAACCCACCCGGTCAAAAGTATACTCCTTGATGTACTGGAACGTACATCTTCCCAGGCCAATGCCCAGAAATCCAAGCAGCAGATATTTCAGTTTCCCCATATTTCCGCCGACGATGACATCGTCCACAACGGATTTGGTCAGCCGCGGCGCCATCATGTCCAGCGTTACCGCAATCAGAAGCGAAGCTACCGCAAGCAAATAAGGCATTTTATTTTCCCAGAGATACGTTGATATTTTTTTCATTGCTTTCATTTCTCCTTTTTTCGTCTGCACACATGCTGTCAAATGCCGTCCCGCCGCGATCAGGGCAATTTCCTGAACAGCAAAAAACAGCCGCTGCTGAAATAGCCCGCGACTGTTTGTCTCATACACATCTTATTCGGTTTCTCTCCATCTTCTTTCCCCGTTTCCCGGTTCTTCTGCCTGCTCACCGGTACATAAAAAAATATGGACAGTCCCAAATAAATACGGAGGCCATTTCGTACTTTCTGAATTTCCTGTTTCCTGTTCTGTTATTCCGGGTAAATCCTGCTCCGGATTTCATATCCTGGTGTAACGCAAAACGTGTTGACATACTCATGACCTCCTTTCTCAAAATTCTCAGTTTACTGTAACGTACTTGCTATCATAAAGGATTCTTTTGCAAAAGTCAACCATCCTTTTCCAAAAAAATCGAAAATAACATTTCTCCTATTTCTCCATCTTCCAGAAAAACGCGCTGTATGGCGGAAGTTCGCTGCCTCCTCCGAAATCATGCTTCTCTCCGCTGATCAGGTCAACGGCCATGCCGCATCCCGCATCGAAATGCGCCGTATAACGCTCGCTGTCCGCGTTGATGGCAACGAGAACGCGCTCGTTGTCCGATTTTCTTTCAAAAATACACTGTTTATTCGTCAGCACAACAGAACGGAAAGCACCGTAATTCAACGCCTCCGAGTCCTTCTTCGCTTCCGCAAGCGCGTGGATAAAATCGCACAGCTCATTCCACTCGGGTTCTTCAAAGCAGGCCCGCAGAGCCGGATCTCCCTCGCTCTTATGCGCCTTCGTTCCCCACTCGCTGCCATAATAAACACAGGGAATGCCGGGCATGCCGAAGCAGAGCGCATAAATCAGCGGCAGATGCTTCTCGTTCGTCAAAACGCTGGCAACCCGCGTCACATCATGATTATCCACAAAGGACAGCATATGTTTACCCCGGTATAACGTCCAGTTCTCCGGTCCGAACTGCCGCAGCAGGGAATGTACGATTTCGAACATATTCATGCTGTTAAAACTGGAAAACAGCCCCTTGTAACACTCGTAATTCGTAACGGAATGCAGCATGCCGTCGTTCATCCACTGGTTATAATCGCCGTGCAGTGTCTCCCCAAGCAGATAAAAATCCGGTTTCAGCCCGTCGCAGAATCCCCTCAGCCTGCGCAGAAAATCATGATCGAGGCAGTAAGCCACATCCAGACGCAGCCCGTCAATATCAAATTCTTCCACCCAGCCCTTTATGCTGTCAAAAATATGGCGGATCACGTCTTCATGGCGCAGGTTCAGCTTCACCAGATCATAATTGCCTTCCCAGCCTTCATACCACAGGCCGTCGTTGTAGTTGGAATTGCCGTCAAAGCTGATGTGGAACCAGTCTTTGTAGGGAGAATCCCAACGCTTCTGCAAAACGTCCTGAAAAGCCCAGAATCCCCTTCCCACATGATTAAACACGCCGTCCAGCACTACTTTAATGCCGTTTTCATGCAGATTCTTACAAACCTCCGCGAAATCCCCGTTGGTTCCGAGACGACAGTCGATCTTATGGTAATCTCTCGTATTATACCCATGCGTATCGGATTCAAAAACCGGAGAAAAATAGACCGCATTGATTCCCAGCTTCTTCATATGTGGAATCCAGTCGTTCACTTTTCGTATCCTGGAATTTAATACACCATCGTTCTCAAAAGGAGCCCCGCAGAACCCCAACGGATATATCTGATAAAAAACACTTTCATAAGCCCACATTTTCTTTTCCTCTTTTCACTTTTTTGCTTTCTCGAAAAAGTATAACACATTTTCGACGGAATAGGAATAAAAAGATTTCAATGCCGCTCCCGGACGCCGGTTCCGAGTTCCTATTGACCAGATCGGTATTTTTTTTCCACATAAATTTTGATTGACCGACTTATCCACAGTTTTTCTGACGATTTTGTAAGAAAATATACGAAAAAGATAAAGAAATCCCCAATTTCCACAGAGTTATCCACATATGACATATGTGTCATACATTTATGACTCTCATTCCATATTTAGACAATTCCAACTTAATATGAAAATATTCTATACATTCATCCCGGAATGGTATAAAATAAATATCCGTAAAAACTACGGAAAGGAATATCTGATTATGTTAAAACTCGGTTCCCATGTCAGCATGAGCGGCAAGGAAATGCTGCTCGCCTCCGCCAAAGAAGCGGTCTCTTACGATGCCGATACCTTCATGGTCTACACAGGCGCACCCCAGAATACGAAACGGAAAGAAATCTCCGCATTGCAGATTGAACCCGCCTGGGAGTATATGAAAGCCCACCAAATTCAGGAATTTGTCGTGCATGCGCCTTATATTATCAATTTGGCCAACTCGGTCAATCCCGAAACATGGCAGCTCGCCGTGGAATTTCTGGCTCTGGAAATAGAACGCACGAAAGCAATGGGCAGTCAAATCCTGATACTGCATCCCGGTTCCCATGTAGGCGCCGGCGTAAAAACCGGTATTGACCGAATCGCTCAAGGACTGAATGAAGTATTACAGGACAGCTCCTGTTTCATTGCGCTGGAAACAATGGCCGGAAAAGGCTCTGAAATCGGACGCAGTTTTGAAGAACTCGCCGAAATTTATGACAGAGTAAATCATAATGAAAAACTGCGCGTCTGCCTGGATTTATGCCATTTGAACGACGCCGGATACGATGTGAAAAATGATTTCGACAGCGTCATTGACCGGTTTGATAAACTGATCGGAAAAGAAAATGCGGCAGTCATGCACGTCAACGACAGCAAAAACGAATGCGGCACAGGAAAGGACCGCCACGCCAACATCGGTCAGGGCACGATCGGCCTTCCCGCCCTCCGCTATGCCGTGCATCACCCGGCCTTCCCCGATCTCCCCAAAATTCTGGAGACCCCCTACATACCGTCCGACAAGGATCCGGAGAAGAAAGTCGCCCCTTATAAAGAGGAAATCCGGCTGCTGCGGTAGTATTCAATAACGGAAAAAACGGGCGGGACGAAAAAGACGTAGACGGGAGCACATACATTCCAAAAGGAACCCCTTTGAGGAAGTCGGTACTTGGCGAAGTATTTTTGAGCCTGGTACCGTTACTTCCGAAGCGGAGCGGAAGCGTGGTGACGTTGGAATGTATGTGCCCCCGCCCCACCACGCCTCTTTTGCTCCGCCCGGTTTTTCCGTTACAGCCATTCATTCCAGAACCGCTCAATGCGCTTCGCCGCCTGGGATATCGAAACGATCTCATAGTTGCTCCATTCCCGCGGGAAAAGGCGCTGATAGGAAGCATTCATAAAGCGCTCGTCCAGCAGGGCGACGATGCCCACGTCATCCATCGTGCGGATAACGCGGCCCGCAGCCTGCAGCACTTTGTTCATGCCCGGATAACGGTAAGCATAGTCGAAGCCGTTCTCTCCCCACCCGTCAAAATATTTTTTCAGGATTTCCCGCTCATTGCATACCTGCGGAAGGCCGGTTCCGACAATGATCGCACCGATCAGGCTGTCGTTTTTCAGATCGATTCCTTCGCTGAAAATACCGCCCATCACGCAGAATCCGATCAGAATTTTTTCCTCTTCCTCCTCGATGTCCATATGAATCACTTCCGACAGGTTGCAGTCCTCATTTCCCAGAAAACGACCAAGAAACTCTTCTCTGGAGCGCTCGTTCATATAGTCTTCCTGAAGAATGCACTCCATCTGTTCTTCTGCGAAATATTCCATAAAACTATCGTATACCTGCCGCAAAAAAGCATGCGAAGGAAAAAAGACCATATAGTTGCCATGTCGGTTCTTCACGATTTCATGAATATAGGAAGCGATGTTATAATATTCCATCTCACTCCGTCTCGTGTACTTTGTCGTCACGTCGCTTCCGATATAAAGCCCTCTTTTCTCCGGGGAAAACACGGATTTTGCGTAGACCTCATAGTCCCCTTCTTCCGCGCCGAGAAGCGTTTTATAATACTGAATCGGCAGGAGTGTGGCAGAAAACAGAATCGTACTGCGCCCCCGCATCATACATTCCTGCAGATTTTTGGAGGGATTCACGCAAAACAGCTTTACGATAAAGCTGCCGTCCGGCTCCATCTGGGAAAAGGTTACATAATTTTCGTCCACAAGCTCATAAATGCTGAGAAAATGCGAAACTTCAAAATAAAATTCCAATACCGTTTTTCGTAACGGGCTTTCCTCCTGATCTTCCAGATAATCTTCCATTCCGCTGTTCAGCCGGCCGAGCGCCATCGCGAGAGAGGATATGGAAGTCTCCACCCGGTAGTCCTGGCATTCTTTTTTCAGGAGAAGCATTTCCTTATTACACCGTTCAAGCAGCTTCACAAGCTTGAGAGAATGATCTTTCAGCTCTCTTTTTAACTGTAAAAAGTCTTCCTTGCGCAAAACGGCGCTGTACATCTCCCGTCCCCGCTCCACAAGATTATGCGCCTCGTCGATCAGAAAAAGATATTCCCCCGTATTTCCTTCCGCAAAAAAACGCTGCAGAAAAACATGCGGGTCAAACACGTAATTATAATCGCAGATCACCGCATCTGAAAAAAGGCTCATATCCAGACACATTTCGAACGGGCAGACCTGATACTGCCTTGCAAATTCCTCGATCTTTTCCCGGTGAAAACTGTCGGACTGCGTCAGCAGCGCATACATGGCCGCATTGATTCTGTCATAATGTCCTTTGGCATAAGGACATGCTTCGGGGTTACACTCCATTTCCTCCATAAAACATATTTTCTCTTTCGCTGTCAGAATCACCGTCTTAAACTGCAGGCCGTTATTCCGCAGCAGCTGAAAAGCATCTTCCGCAACCGTTCTCGTAATCGTTTTCGCCGTCAGATAAAAAACCTTCTCCAAAAGCCCTTCTCCGACTGCCTTTACCGCCGGAAAAACCGTGGAAATCGTTTTGCCGACGCCGGTCGGCGCCTCGATGAACAGTTTCCGTTTATGGTAAATCGTCCGGTACACGCAGGAAGCCAGCTCCTTCTGCCCTTCCCGGTAAGCAAACGGAAACGAAAGCGCCTTGATGGAAGCCTGTCGGATTTCCTGCCACGCGAAACTGTAATCCGTCCATTTTCTGTACTGTTCCATGACGCCGTCAAACCACGCCTGCAATTCGGGCAGGGTATATTCATGGTGAAAATAGCGTATCTGCGCGCCGCTCAAATCGGCCGTCTCGGCCATATCCAGCTGACAGTAGGTCATTCTGACCCGGATTGTCTCCAGTTGATGCTGCACCGCATAAATATAAGCGTAACACTTCGCCTGCGCGAGATGCACCGGAACGGCCTGTTTCATCTTTGCAAGATCACGATATGTCCCTTTGATCTCATCGACCGTCACGGATACATGTCCGTCTTCGGAACCCGCCGTACTTTTTTCTTCTATAATAATACCGTCCGCCCGGCCTTCTATCAGAACGTCGTATTTTTCCGTCTCATACCGGTAACGCAGACTGACTTCCGCATGATAATCCGCCCCCATCCGCTTCTGAATCATCCTGTGGATGCGGCCTCCCGCCTGCATGGCATCCGGCGCGGAAGCCCTTCGATTGTCAATATCGCCGGAGCGCAGAATAAACTCCACAAGGCTCCTGACCGAAATCCGAATTTCCATACAATGCGTTTTCCTTTCCGTACACATTACGTACACATGATCTCTGATGGCTGTACTGCAAAAAAACTCCCTACTAAGATAGTACGCTATCTTAAATAGGGAGTCAATAAAGCATCCTTACAGTTTTCCTCTTTACACAATCCGCGTGATCATACCGTTTGTCAGCAGGCTACCGCAAATTTCTGAAGATACTGCTCAAATTCGTGGTCATAACCGTTACAGGTTACTGTCAGAATCTGGTCAAAATTCAGCCCGAATACACCAAGTATGGATTTGGCATCTACTATGAAACTGTTGTAGGAAATGTCTACATCAAACAGGCACTTGGTAGCCGCTGCTACGAAATCTTTTACTTCATCCGGTCTTAATTTAATTCTGTGTTGCATCATCATAAACACCCTCCTTTTCTGGTTTACAATACTGATACTACTAATGCGGAAATCGTTTTCCTTGTTGAGATGATTATACTCCATTCATCTCATTTGTAAAGAACGAATTATTGACTTAAAAAATGCGTCAATTTCTTCAATTTTACATTCTACCCAATATATGCCTTTTATCTCTTTTTTTCTTTGTAGATTCTGCCAATTATTCCTCTATGGCTTTAGTTGAAAAAAGCGCATTTTTTTCACTTTTTGACAAATTCGACCATATATTCTTGGAACCTCAGCGGGAGCATTTGCTGCTGCAGTTTTAAATTTTTTCGGTCTTTGATCGCAATCGTCTGGCAGAACATGGTAAACAGCTCCTGATACGCTTCTTCTTTCTCCGACATAAGCAGTTCATCTTCCGTCTTCCGTTCCATCCCGGATACCAGATACCATTCTTTACCGGCCGGATGCACGCCGTACAGTTCCCGCTTCTCATCGTAAATGATGAAGTTCTCAAGCGGAAGCCTGTCTGCAAAATGCGGCATCAGGAATGAAACGACATTGCACTTTGCGCCGATTCTGGAATACAGAATCCCCTGTTTCAGCTCCTGAAACCGGATAAATTCCATCAGCCGGTGAATCTCGTTCGCCGCGCACCGCGACAGCCGGAATACCGTATCCACATAGGGGTTCATGGAATTTTCCAGAACGCGTCTGCCGCTTCCGTTCGTGATGCCGTCCACCACGGTCCGATAGACGGCCTGGCCTTTTCCGGCATCTTCCGTTGAAAGTGCCCTGCATATGCTCATATAGACATCTGTTCCGAGACGTTTCTGAATGGTTTCCGCTACCTTTCTAGTTTTTACCAAATCCGGCGTAATATACAGGTAGGAAGCAAATAAACGAAGATTTTCTTCTTCGCCGATCTGGATATGAAGATGCTCATGCCCCTCCCTGAAAGCATAGGCATCATATATTCCCGTAAATACGCCTTCCATGGAATCTTCACAGATCAGATATTTTTCTTCCGGCATGACACGCCCTCCTTAATACGCTCCTTACGCCCCAAATGACCCAAATCCCGGCAGGGCAGGCCTGCCGGAGAAAATGCCCGCCTTTGGGCCTTCAAACCGCGATTATGAAAACAGGCTCATCTGCTCATACTGCATCCCGTCCCCGGAAAAGAGCTGTCTTTCTTTCCGATTCGCGAAATTCTGGTATGTCAGGTTCCTGACGATATAATTTTCTTCGATTTTGGTCGGATACATCATTTTTCCGCCGCATGTGATAAAATACAAAGCGCGTTTTAACACGACGCCGATCTTCTTCAAGTCTTCAAAATTCAGCCGTCCGAACCGCCGGGCGTTTATGATGCGCCGGGCGCTTTTCACGCCGATGCCCGGCACCCGGAGAAGCAGGCGGTAATCCGCCCGGTTGATTTCCACCGGAAACTGTTCCAGATGCCTGACCGCCCAATCCGCCTTCGGATCTATCATCATATTGAAATTGGGCCGTTCTTCGCTCAGCAGCTCCTCCACGGTAAAATCGTAATACCGCAGAAGCCAGTCCGCCTGATACAGCCGGTGCTCCCGCAGCAGCGGCGGTCCGCCGGGCAGAGCCGGAAGTTCTTTGTCCTGGTTTACATTGACGAAGGCGGAATAATAGACCCTTTTCAGGGAAAATTTCTGATACAGGCTTTCCGCCACCGCCATGATCTGATAATCGCTTTCCGGCGTCGCGCCGATGATCATCTGCGTGGACTGCCCGGCCTCACAGAAGCGCGGCGCGTGATTGTATAAAACAAGCTCGTTCCGGTTCTGGGTTATGCCGTTCTGTATCAGTTTCATCGGCCGCAGAATCGTTTTCCGGTGCTTATTGGGCGCAAGTTTCCGCAAACTCTCCGCCGTCGGCAGTTCCAGATTGACGCTCATCCGATCCGCAAGGAATCCCGCTTTGCTTATCAGCGCGGCATCCGCTCCCGGAATGGCTTTTACATGGATGTATCCCTGAAAATGATGGACCGTCCGCAGTTTGTAAACGGTCTGGCAGATCAGCTCCATCGTGTAGTCCGGACTGTATAAAATGCCGGAACTCAAAAACAGGCCTTCTATATAATTGCGCCGGTAAAATTCCATTGTCAGCTCACAGACTTCATCCGGCGTAAAAGAAGCCCGCGGCACATCGTTGGAACGCCGGTTCATACAGTATTTGCAGTCATAAATACATTCATTCGTAAACAAAATCTTCAAAAGCGATATGCAGCGGCCGTCCGCCGCAAAGCTGTGGCAGAGCCCGGAGGCCACCGTATTGCCTATGCCCTTCCCGTCCCCGCTGCGGGAAGAGCCGCTGGACGAACACGAGACATCGTACTTCGCCGCTTCCGCCAGAATATTCAGTTTATCCATCATCGACATCGCCGGTGCAATCCGCATTTCCATAGTCCGCATTTCCCTGTTTATACATTTAGAACGTATGTTCTTTCCATATTCCAATCTTACCACATCTTTTTGAGGAATGCAACCACTTTGTGAACATTTGTTCTTTTATTCGGCCGCAGTCCGGGGCGCAGCGGCAAAACATGCGGATTTGATTGACGAATCTCCTTTGCGTGAATATAATACAAACTGAAGCATATCTGAAAATTTATTTCATATGGAAAAGAGGTTTTTTATGGAACATTTAATTATCCCGGAAAATTACCGTTCCGCGTTGAATCTGCACGATACGCAGATCGGCATTAAAACGGTAAAAGATTTTTTTCAGAACTTACTCGCAGAACGTCTGCATTTGCTGCGCGTCTCCGCACCGCTGTTCGTTGACCCGGCCTCCGGCCTGAACGATAACTTAAACGGCGTGGAACGCCCGGTCGTATTCGGTATCAAAGAACAAAACGATTCTCCTGCGGAAATCGTGCATTCCCTGGCCAAATGGAAACGGTTCGCCTTAGGGAAATACGGTTTTTCCCATGGCGAGGGCCTCTATACGGATATGAGCGCGATACGCCGCGACGAACAGACCGATAATATTCATTCCATCTATGTCGACCAGTGGGACTGGGAAAAAATCATTTCAAAGGAAGAACGCACGCCTGAATTTCTGAAAGAGACGGTGCGGGCCGTATATAAAGTGCTGCGCAAGACGGAAAAATATATGGCAATCCGTTATGATTACATAGAAGAAATACTTCCCCATGATATTTTCTTCATCACCACACAGGAACTGGAAGACCTTTACCCTGATGTTTCCCCAAAACAGCGGGAATATTATATTACAAAAGAAAAAGGTGCGGTCTGCATCATGCAGATCGGCGACCTGCTGGCATCCGGCGAGAAACATGACGGCCGGGCGCCGGATTATGATGACTGGACATTAAATGCGGACATCGTCGTATACTATCCGGTTCTGGACATCGCCCTGGAACTGTCCTCCATGGGTATCCGCGTTGATAAGGATTCCCTGCTTTCCCAGCTTGCAAAAGCCGGCTGCCCGGAAAGAGCGGAACTTCCTTTCCAGAAAGCGGTCTTAAACGATGAAGTGCCTCTGACCGTCGGCGGCGGCATCGGCCAGTCCCGTATCTGTATGTTCTTCCTGAGAAAAGCACATATCGGAGAAGTACAGTCTTCCATGTGGCCGGAAGAAGTTATCAAAGAAACACTGGCGCACGGCATACAATTACTCTGATGAAGCGGCAAAGAATATACCCCGGTGAAAACTTTTTTCGCCGGGGTATATATATGGCAAAATAGTGATAGTCCATATTATCAGGTTATCCGGGAAAAATCCCGGTTTCTTTCATTTTCTTCCTGAATAAAAATACATAATATGAAGAATATATTTTCATGAATAATCATATAAAAAATCCGATAAATATAGTAGAAACAGAAAGGATTCTGGACATATATTGTCTTATTGTCAGGGAGGACACATCATGTTATCTGTTCAAACCAATCTGCTTGCCATGAACGCCAGCAACAATTTTCAGATAAATTCCAAAAAAAACAAACGAACAACGGAAAAATTATCATCCGGATACCGAATCAACCGGTCCGCGGATGATGCGGCCGGACTCGCCATTTCGGAAAAGATGAGACGTCAGATCCGCGGTCTGATGCAGGGAACCGCCAACGCACAGGACGGCGTTTCCTTCGTGCAGGTTGCCGACGGTTCCATGGACGAAGTGCACGGCATGTTACAGCGCATGAATGAACTGGCCGTAAAATCCTTAAACGGCACCTGGACCGAAAGCGACCGCGCCTCTATGAACGCGGAATTTGATCAGCTCCGCACGGAAATCGACCGTATCGGTTATGACACGCAGTACAACGAACAGCCTGTATTTGAAGAACACGAAGATTCCTACTATCAGATTTCCGGCAGCAGAAAATGGAACGATAACCAGCTCCATACCGTTCCGGCTCTGAACAATGAACTGAACATCCATCTGCCTTCCTATTATGAACCCAGCGATTATTCGCTCACGGTTCCCGCAGGCGTTTACACCACACAGGAATTAATCGATGAAATCGACAGCGCTCTGGAAACAATGAAGCCTTCCAATCCCGGATTTGTATTCGAGTATACGGACAGCGGATTCTGCAGGCTGAATTTTGAGCGATCTGACGGAATGCCCACGGAAATCGCCTCGGTGGACGGTTCCCTCTCTTATCTGCTTTTTGATAATTATACCGGATATTCTTCCACAAGCCTTCTGGGCACTACCGTTTTCGATTCGAAATTCCCGCTCCCCATTGTCCGGGGTCAGAATGACGAGCTCGGTTTTTATGTGGAAAATGCCAACGGCTCCAATTTCATCTCCATGACGATTCCGCCGGGAAAATATTCCCGCTCCGACATGATTAACCTGATTAATGAAAATCTGAGAAAAAATCCGGATGCCGCCGGCGTTACCGCCAAAGAATACGGGACCTCCAGCATTCAGATTACAGGCGGCGACACGATCAGCATCACCGGCCTGAAGGGTAATATGTTCAAATTGGAAACATCAAGCGTTATTTACTCTTCCGTTTTTTATGATAACGTGAAATACGGAAGTTCTTCAGGTATTGCTGCGTCCGTCACCGGTAAAGCCTATTACGGTTCTTCGGCCACGGACAAAATTCATTTATCCGCCGCCAATAAGAATAATGTCCTGCGGTTCAAAATAAACGGCGCGGCAGATTATACGGAGATTACCTTTGCGGATAAAGCCGGCGGTTATACCATGACTGAAATCCGGGACGAAATCAATAAACAGCTCGAGGCGAAAGGACTGCAAGATGCTGCCCTCGCCAGTACGGGCAATACCACTGTGTCCGTGCCGTCCAGCCCGACTTCAACGACCTCCCGTTCCGTACAGTATCTGAAATTGGCCAGCCTGGTTACCGGAAGTGCCAGTTCGCTGGAATTTGATACGACGGATCCCGCCGCAGTCAATACTTACAACGTATTATTCCGCGATACGGGCTATCTGCCTTATAAATTCAGCGGAAATAAAGCATATCTTCAGGGATATGCAAATCTGAACAGTTCGTTTATGCTGGACAATACCGATTCTCTGACCTTTACCGTCAATAATCAGAGTTATACCATAGACAATATTGATGGAACTTATGCAAACGGTTCGACGCTTGTTACCGCACTGAACTTACGTTTGCAGAACGACCCTGCCTTATCGGCGCTCAAGGATAAAATTGAGTTCAGGGGCTCTTCCCCCATTTCCATTTATTCACTGTCCGATGACATACAGAAAATTGAATTTACTGCCGGGCAGAGAAACGCCACCTATGACAAGCTTTTCAAAGGAATTACACAGGTTACAAACAGTGCGTCCTATAGCTATAGCTGGGGAACCGTATCCCGCCCACAGGGTTCCACGGCAGTCAATGTAACAAATGCCACGGCTTCTGTCACGATTCCCGCAGACAGGCAGAATGCCACGATAGAGCTCACAGATAAAACAAATAAACTAAACTTTTATTCCTCCGGCGGTTCCAGGGAAATCACTCTGACCGCAAGGAAATACAAGGGAATTTCGGATGTTATATCCGAGATTAATAAAAAGCTGTCAGGCGACAATGTGTTCAGTAATATAAGCGCCTCTTTCAAGGATGGAAAGCTTCTGATTACCGCCGTGCCTTCTACGGAAAATGCAAACGGCTCCTATTATATCGAGTTTAATTCAGGCAGCTCCGCTTTGCGCGGCATCCTCGGAACGCATGAATCGATTACCAATGCCACCCCCCATGAAGCAAGCCCCTATATCCTGAGTACTTATACCTCTATTCCCGACGCAACGACAATCAATAGCGGCAATAATGCACTCACCCTGCAAATCGGTTCAGACCCCGCCGCCACGGTAACGATTGCAAACGGCAGCAATTATGATAAAGACGGGTTAAAAAAGGCAGTACAGGCCGCAATAGACAGTGATGCTTCTTTAAAGGGAAAAGTCACCGTCGATATCTCATCCGACGGAAAACTCCAGTTCTCTTCTACCGGAGGAACGATTACTGCATCGGGAAGCTTTTATCAGGACGTCATTATCACCGAAAAAACACAGAACGAGTCGACGCAGAAGGGCGGATATCCGGCCGGCAGCTTCCAGAACGCTTATATTATCGGCCGAAAAGATTTAACGGCCGAACCTGTTGACATCATCAGCGGCGCAAACGATGCCTTTACTTTTGATTTCACCTATACGGACCCGAAAGGCAAAAACAGCTTTCAAAAGGAAATAAACATCACGATTCCCGAAGGCACTTATACCGGAGATGAGATTGCCGCACTCTTACAGGATAAAATACAGGAAAAATTTGATGAGGAAAAAATAGAAGACCTTGAAATAAAGGTTACCATAGGCGGCTACAAAACGAATGTTGTCGGCGCCAACGACGATACCGCGCTCCAAATTGTCGTCAACCAGAAAGCCGGAAAAGAGCCGGCTAACGGCCAGTATGTTCTGGACGGCGTACGAGGCACCGCCGCAAGTTTTCTTTTCTATAAAACGACCAATAAACCCAAAGCGACTTACATAACGGGTTCCAAAGACTTGTCGAAAGGAGTCTTATTTAAGCCCGGTCAGAATGTACTTACGTTTTCCGCCGACTCCGTTCCGTATCAATTTACGTTTCCGGAAAATACCAAATATACCGCGGACGAGTTTATCGGGCTGTTAAACGATATGTTCAAAAACGGAGACGATAACGGCAATGTCGCTCCCCTGACCGCATCCCTGGAGAACGGAGCCCTGAAAATTTCCCACAGGGTTTTTGGTTCCCACACAATAACCGATATCGGCGGAAGCGCAAGAAGCACGCTCTTTCTGGAAGAAAGCGGCCGGAATTTCCGTGACCCGATAAACCTCCTTGTCGGTGTGGAAACAAAAGATATGGTGGAAATTCCCCGCACGCGCGTAAACTCCTGTTCCCTGGGAATCAACTCCATCACAATCAGCAAGCCGAAATACGCGGAAAAAGCGGTTTCCCGCATCAAAAATGCCATCACAACGCTGAGTTCCCGGAGAAGCACTTACGGTTCTTTGCAGAACAGACTGGAGCATACAATCAATAACAACAATAACGTCATCGAAAATACACAGGCGAGCGAATCCGCCATCCGCGATGCGGATATTGCTCTCGAAGCAATGGAACTGGCCAAAAACAATTTTCTGATGCAGTCTTCCCAGACGGTACTTGCGCAGGCGAACCAGCTGCCAAATCTGATTCTGAATCTGCTTCAATAGACGCAGATCCGTCGGCCCTGTGCCTGATTTCTTCTTCGATTACAGCATTTTTCCATCCGTTTAAAAACGCAGGCCCGCCGGGCCTGCGCTTTTTTACCATATGCGATAATTTCCGGAAAGAGCAAGATATGCGAACAGATACAGACAGTTATCATAATATCTGCGCTCTCCCTTGCGCATCGGCTCCCGGAAAAACCGTTCTACCCACTCTTTGGCGCGTTCCGCCTCTTCCGACAGTTTTTCGCCATCCAGCTTTTCCGGTATTGCCAGCGTTCCCTGCGCCGTCGCAGCAAACATGCCGACCGGATGCAGCGCGGGCATATCGATGGGAGTGCCGTCAATCCGGTAAACCATATACGGATTCTCCCGGTTTGTCACGCCCAGAAAATATTGAAGCCGCTCTGCTGCCGCCCGCTGTCCGGCATCGATTCCGTTCCAGCCATAATCCAGTCCGATATTCGCCGCCGTCCGGTACGCGTCCGAATAGAAATACCCATGCTGTCCCCATTCAAACTCCTCATATACCGGGGAACCGTCAAAATGCGCATATTCAGCCGACATACCTGTTTTCTCATGGCAGGCCGCCGCCAGATAACGTCGGCTTGTTTCGGCCGCCTTCGCCCAAAATTCCCTGTCTTCTTCATAAGCCCATTTTGCAAATAAATCATAGAAATGAGGCAGATGATAAGAGGGGTCCGTAAAAGGGCTTCCCGGAACAAAAAGAATCTGATGATTTTCTCTGTTCCACATCGGCTCTCCGGGACGGCCATTTTCCCCTTTGTGCAGACAGGCGCGCAAAATTTCTTTCGCTTCTCTCTCATAGGCGAAGATGCCTTCCCCGTCTCCCCACCTGTGGGATGCGAAAAAAAGCGCCATCGCAAAATATTCCTCTCCGTCAGGCGCCGGACCATAAGCGTTTTTTGAACCGTCCGGGGCGCAGGACCATGCAAAATACCCCTCATTCTCGCCTTCATCCATCCACATAAAGGTCCTGGCCCATTTCCAGAGCCGGTCAAATTCTTCCTTCATATCAAGCTGTACGCACATCATCATCCCATAGGACATCCCTTCCGTGCGCGCATCATGATTTCCCGTATCCTCTATGTAGGCCATATCATCCCCTGCGGTATGATATACCCGTTCTTCTTCATCATAGAAAAAAGTGTGCACGGCTTCCCGCAGTCTTTTTTCTATTTCTTCTTCGGGAATCCCCGCTTCCCGGAATACATTGCGGTATTGTCTTTCCATTTTTCCGAAAACCATCCTTTTCTTCCGGCCCGTGCCTTCGGACAGGCCCAAACTTTAAACAGGAGCAATCCGTCCCAGGTCTTTGTTTCCCCTCAGTGAACAAGAAAATTCACGCCCTGCTCCACTTGCTCCGCTGAGAGTAACTTTACTCTTTTGCACCGCCGGTTGTCAATCCTTCTGCAAAATATCTCCGCAATTCTATGCAAATTTCAAACTTCCATTTCACTGAATATACAGGTTCGAATACCCCATCAGGCTTTCGTCCACTTCCCTTGCACACTCCCGGCCCTGTCTGATGGCCTTGACCACAAGGGACTGTCCGGTGTGCATGTCGCCCGCCGCAAATACGTTTTCTGCGCTGGTACCAAAAGCGCCCGGCTTCGTCTTTACGTTGGTGCGCGCGTCCAGCTCCACCCCGAACGCATCCGTCACATATTTCTGGCTTCCGAGAAAACCGGCGGCAATCAGGACGATGTCAGCCTCCAGCGTTTTTTCGGAGCCCGCAGCCTCTTTCATCGTCATGCGGCCCGTTGCACGGTCTTTTTCCCAGGTAAGTCTGACAATTTTCACGCCTTTCAGCCTGCCGTCTTTATCCTTGAGAAACTCTTTGACCGTAGATTCATAGATCCGCGGGTCATGGCCGTATACCGCGGCCGCCTCTTCCTGTCCGTAATCGGTCTTGCAGACCTTCGGCCATTCCGGCCAGGGATTGTCCTGTGCCCTTTCATCCGGCGCTTTGGGCATCATTTCGATCTGCGTCACCGATTTTGCGCCATGACGGACGGCGGTGCCGACGCAGTCGTTTCCCGTATCGCCGCCGCCGATGATGACAACATGCCTGTTTTTCGTGTCCACATACTTTTTATCCTGAAATCCGGAATCCAGCAGGCTTTTTGTGTTTTGACCAAGAAAGTCAACCGCGAAATAAATCCCCTTCGCATCCCGGCCCGGCGCATCGATGTCGCGCGGGTTGGAGGCGCCGCAGGCGAGCACGACGCAGTCGAACTCCTTTCGCAGTTTATCCGCCTTCACGTTCTTTCCGATGTCCGCATTGGTGACGAAAGTCACGCCTTCCTCTTCCATAATCCTGATTTTCCGCTCGATGATCTGTTTTTCCAGCTTCATATTCGGAATACCGTACATCAGAAGGCCGCCAATGCGGTCGGAGCGCTCGAACACCGTCACCAGATGGCCTCTCCGGTTCAACTGGTCGGCCGCCGCGAGGCCGGAGGGGCCGCTTCCCACGACCGCAACGGTTTTTCCGGTTCTCGTCCTGGGCGGATTCGCCGCCGCGTATCCCCTTTTATAGGCGTTTTCAATAATCGCATATTCGTTTTCCTTCGTGGCAACGGGTTCCCCCGTCAGGTTACAGGTACAGGCCGCTTCGCACAGCGCCGGACATACTCTGGAAGTAAATTCCGGGAAATTGTTGGTTTTCTTCAGGCGGTAATAGGCCTGTTCCCAGTTTCCCGTATAAACCAGATCGTTCCATTCGGGAATCAGATTGTGCAGCGGACAGCCGGAAGTCATGCCGCCCAGCGTCATGCCCGACTGACAGAAAGGTACGCCGCAGTCCATGCACCGCGCGCCCTGTAACTGCTGTTCTTCCACCGGAAGGTGTTCGTGAAACTCGTTAAAATTTTTTATGCGCTGTTTCGGGCTGACATCCGTCGAAACCTGGCGCTCATATTCTAAAAATCCCGTAGGTTTGCCCATGTTAATCCTCCCTGTTTCTTTCATAAAACGCTTCGATCTGAGCCTGTTCCGCGCTGAGCCCTTTTTCCTCCATACGGACGATCAGACTCAGCATACGCTCATAATCGTGCGGAATGATTTTTTTGAATTTCGGCAGGTATTCTCCGAAACGGTCCAGAATTTCCTTTCCCTTGACCGAGTTGGTACAGGCCGTATGCTCTTCAATCATTTTTTTCAGTTCCAGAACATCGTATTGGGAAGTCATTTCATAGGAAGATACCATTTCCTTATTGACTTTCGTATACAAATCGTTGTTTTCATCGAGCACATAAGCGATGCCGCCGCTCATGCCGGCCGCAAAGTTCTTGCCGATGGCGCCGAGCACCACCACACATCCGCCGGTCATATATTCACAGCCGTGATCTCCCACACCCTCCACAACCGCCAGCGCGCCGGAGTTGCGGACGCAGAACCGCTCGCCGGCCGCGCCGTTGATGAAAGCCCTGCCCGAAGTCGCGCCGTAGAGCGCCACGTTGCCGATAATGATGTTTTCATCCTGCTGAAAGCGGGAACCTTTGGGCGGGTAGACGATCAGCCTGCCGCCGGAAAGCCCTTTGCCGAAATAATCGTTGGAATCTCCCGCCAGTTCCAGCGTCAGCCCTTTCGGAATAAAGGCGCCGAAACTCTGGCCGCCGGAACCGCCGCACAGTATCCGGTAAGTGTTATCCTCCAGCGCATCCCCGAACCGCCTCGTAATTTCGGAACCGAGAATCGTGCCGAAAGCACGGTCCGTATTGGAAACATCCACCTTCAGGCTTTTCTTCTGTCCGCTTTCCATCGCTTTTGCAAGCTGTTTTAACAGCACTTTTTCATCCAGCGTCTTTTCCAACTCGAAATCATAGACCTGTTTCGGATCGAAAGTCACCTTTTCCCTGCTTTTTTCATAGGGATTGGAGAGCATCAGGCTCAAATCTATTTTCTGCAGTTTTTCCGGCAGATTTTCTTTTCTTTTCAAAAGGTCGGTCCTTCCGACCAGCTCATCCACGGTGCGGACGCCGAGTAAGGACATGTATTCCCGCAGTTCCTGTGCGATAAAACGCATGAAATTTTCCACATACTCCGGTTTCCCCTTAAAACGTTTCCGCAGTTCCGGGTTCTGCGTCGCCACGCCCACAGGGCAGGTATCCAGGCTGCAGACCCGCATCATGACACAGCCCATCGTCACGAGCGGCGCCGTGGCAAAGCCGAACTCTTCCGCGCCGAGAATCGCCGCCACCGCCACATCTCTTCCGCTCATCAGCTTGCCGTCCGTTTCTATGCGCACTTTGTTCCGCAGGCCGTTTTGAATCAGCGTCTGATGCGTCTCCGCCAGCCCCAGCTCCCAGGGAAGGCCCGCATTGTGAATCGAGCTTCTTGGCGCCGCTCCCGTGCCGCCGTCATAACCCGATACGAGGATGACCTGTGCGCCCGCCTTTGCAACGCCCGCCGCCACCGTGCCGACGCCCGCTTCCGAAACGAGTTTGACCGATATTCTCGCATATTTATTCGCGTTTTTCAGATCATAGATCAGCTGCGCCAAGTCTTCGATCGAATAGATATCGTGATGGGGCGGCGGGGAAATCAGGCTCACGCCCGCCGTGGAATGCCTTGTTTTCGCGATCCACGGATATACCTTGCCGCCGGGCAGATGTCCGCCTTCTCCCGGTTTCGCGCCCTGTGCCATCTTGATCTGGATTTCCTGCGCGCTGTTTAAGTATTCGCTGGTGACGCCGAAACGGCCGCTGGCCACCTGTTTAATGGCGGAGCACCGGTTGAGGCCGTCCGCGCCGATGGTCAGCCTTTTTTTATCCTCTCCGCCTTCTCCGGAATTGGATTTCCCATGCAGACGGTTCATCGCAATGGCCATCGTCTCGTGCGCTTCTTTGGAAATCGAGCCATAAGACATCGCGCCCGTTTTAAACCTCGTCACAATCGCGTCGACACTCTCTGTTTCCTCAAGCGGAACGGGGTTTTCTGCATAGTTGAAATCCAGCAGACCGCGGAGGGTTTTAATGCTTTCTTCATTATTGACCGCTTTGGTATACTGTTTGAACAGTCCGTAATCGCCGCGCCTCGTGGATTCCTGTAAAAGGTGAATCGTCTCCGGGTTATACAGGTGTTCGTCCGCCCCGCTGCGCATCTGGTGGTGTCCGGGGTTATCCAGCGCCAGATCAACCGATAGACCGAGTGGGTCAAAAGCCATCGAATGCAGCGCGTCCACCTCTTTTTCGATATCTTTCAAAGTTATGCCGCCGATTCGGCAGACCGTATTGGTAAAATATTTGTTGATCACCTCTTTGTCGATACCGATCGCCTCAAAAATCTTGGATCCCTGATAGGACTGGATCGTGGAAATGCCCATCTTGGAGGCAATTTTCACAATCCCGTGTAAAATAGCGTCGTTATAGTCGTTGACCGCCGCATAATAATCTTTGTCCAGCATATGATTATCGATCAGTTCCCGGATGCTCTCCTGGGCCAGATAAGGATTGACCGCGGAAGCGCCGAATCCGAGCAGCGTCGCGAAATGGTGCACTTCCCGCGGTTCCGCGGACTCTAAGACGATCGCCACGCTCGTTCTTTTCTTCGTATTGACAAGGTGCTGCTGTAAGGCGGATACCGCGAGAAGGGACGGAATCGCCACGCGGTTTTCGTCCACGCCCCGGTCGGACAGAATCAGTATGTTGACACCGCTCCGGAAAGCCCTGTCCACTTCCACAAACAGCCTGTCGATCGCTTTTTCCAGGCTTGTATTCTTATAGTAGGTGATCGGAACGACTTCCGCCTTAAAGCCCTCCGCTTTCATGCTTTTCATCTTCAGCAAATCCGTATTGGTCAGAATCGGATTGCGCACTTTAAGCATATGGCAGTTTTCCGGCTTTTCCTCTAACAGATTGCCGTCTCTGCCAAGATAAACGGTCGTCGATGTCACAACCTCCTCCCGTATCGCGTCGATCGGCGGGTTGGTCACCTGTGCAAAAAGCTGCTTAAAGTAATGAAACAGCGGATGATGGGCTTTGGAAAGCACCGGGAGGGGCGTATCGACGCCCATCGCCGCAATCGCCTCGGAACCGTTTTTTGCCATCGGCAGAATGCTGTTTTTTAATTCTTCATAAGTGTAGCCGAACGCCTTCTGCATCCGTTTTCTTTCTTCTTCCGTGTATTCCGGCACGCGCATATTCGGTATTTTCAGATCTTTTAACGCCACAAGGTGGGTGTCCAGCCATTCGCCGTAAGGCTGTGCCGACGCATATTTTTCTTTCAGCTCGTCATCATCGATCACCCGGCCCTGCACCATATCGACAAGCAGCATTTTCCCCGGATGAAGCCTTTCCTTCATTACGATTTTTTCCGGCTCGATATTCAGAACGCCTGTCTCGGACGATAAAATCAGCGTATCGTCATCCGTGATCAGATACCGGGAAGGTCGTAGACCGTTCCGGTCAAGAACCGCGCCCATTATGTCTCCGTCGGAAAAAAGGATGGAAGCCGGCCCGTCCCAGGGCTCCATCATCGTCGCATAATACTGGTAAAAATCTTTCTTTTTCCGGGACATGGTCCTGTTGTTCTCCCACGGCTCCGGAATCGTAATCATGACCGCAAGCGGGAGCGGCATGCCGCTCATCACGAGAAATTCCAGCGTATTATCGAGCATGGCGGAATCGGAGCCGGACGCGCTGATGGCCGGCAGCACCTTATGAAGCTGTCCCGCAAGGTGCCCGGACTCCATGGTTTCCTCACGGGCGGACATTTTGTCCGCGTTGCCGCGGATGGTATTGATTTCGCCGTTATGAACGATGAAGCGGTTCGGATGCGCGCGCTCCCAGCTTGGATTGGTATTGGTGGAAAAGCGGGAATGCACGACCGCAAGCGCCGACTCGAAGTCTTTATCCTGTAAATCCCGGAAAAAGGTGCGGAGCTGACCGACCAGAAACATGCCCTTGTATACGATCGTCCTGCTGGATAAAGAGACGACATAGGTCACCTCGGTAGACTGTTCGAATGTCCTTCTCAGGATATAAAGCTTCCTGTCAAACGCAAGTCCTTTCGCAAGCCCCGCCGGTTTGGCCACGAACGCCTGCATGATACAGGGCATGCACTCCACTGCCTTATGACCGAGCACGGAAGGATTGGTCGGCACTTTCCGCCAGCCCAGAAAGGCAAGCCCCTCCTTTTCCGCAATGATTTCGAACATCTTCTTCGACTGATTGCGCTGCAATTCATCCTGTGGGAAGAAAAAAACGCCGACGCCGTATTCTCTCTCGCCGCCCAGGGAAATGCCGAGTTCCGCGGCCGCTTTGACCATAAACCGATGGGGAATCTGGGTCAGGATGCCGACGCCGTCTCCGGTCTTGCCTTCCGCGTCTTTCCCGGCTCTGTGCTCCAGATTTTCAACGATCTTCAGCGCATTTTCCACCGTTGCGCGGCTCCTTCGCCCCTTAATATTCACACAGGCCCCGATGCCGCAGTTGTCATGCTCGAACTCCGGCCGGTACAGCGGCGCTTCGGGAACGGATAATTTTGCATCAAACATAAGGGATATCTCCTTTCGTATTGTCCAAAACTACGGCATAGAGTCCGGGCCGGCGGGGCATGGGCGGGGATAAAAAAGTTTCCTTTTCGAGGCACGTTTTCACTCCGCTAAAAAACGTAACGGACACTAAGGATTACAGTGTCGCAAGCTCCCTGTAATCCAAGTGCCGACGTTTTTTACAGGGCCCTCTCAAAGGAAATCTTTTTCCTCCCCGCCCATGCCCCGCCGGCCCGGACTCTGTGTCTTAACTTTGGACCGTTATGTTATTTATTTCTGACTTCCGGAAAATAAAAAAAGCCGCAAAGCACTCCCTTTGAGGCGCTCCTTTGCGACTAAACTATTGATACTATACACCCATTTTCCGGTGTTGTAAATATGGATTTTTCAGGAAATGATCGATCCGTCTGAAAGTTTACGGATTTTCGTTTTCTTTTCGGCCAGAACCGCCGACGCTCATAAAGCCCAGCAGAACCGCGGAAATCCCCGCCAGAATCAGGCCGGCAGAAGGCGTCATAAAAATCCCGTACAAAAACGGGCTGCCCGTGATCACATATACCGCCGCGTTGGCCGCCGCATGAAACAGAAACGCATATACAAAGCGGCCGCACTTTTCATAGACAAAAGCGATCAGCATTCCCATCAGAAAACCGTACAGCATCTGTACGATGTTGCCATGATAGACGCCGAACAGCAGGGAAGACAGTATCATCGGTGCGGTAACGGAGGAAAAACAGGTCTTTGCTCTGTTATAGATCACTCCGCGGAAGACGACTTCCTCCGCAAAGGGAGATACGACGCCGTATAAAAAAAGGCCGACCGGCATAATCACGCCGTACTGATGCGCCGACACCTGATCGTATGTTTCCGAAGCTTCCGTCAGGCGCAGCAGCATCAATAAAATATTCAATGCGACGGAACTGGAAATAGCAAGCGTTATTGTAACGAAAGCATTCTGCAGAAACGCTCCGGCTCCCCATCGGTTCAAAAGCGGCTGTTTTTGCCCGATATCATCTTTTTTATGCCCGCTGTCTTTCTCTTTTTTTAAATTGCTTATGTTATCATTTCGATTGTTATGATTACAAATCCCGCGCCGGAACGTTGAAAATAACGGTAGTATTCCTGACAGCATTGCCAGTCCTCCAATGACAGCCCTGACAGTCGCCTCCTGCTCCGTACAAAATTGTTCCAACGGCCCGCCGGCCTTCTGTGAAACGGAAATGACCAAACAAGTCAACATAATAGATGTTATGAAATAGATTGCATAATAAACCAGAAATGGTTTTATGATCATTCCGATTGCATTCCATCTGCCGTTGTTTCCGCTATTTTCAGCCATTCAACAACTCCTCTAACGCCGCCACGCTGTCCACAATATAGTCCGCTCCGGCTTCTTCCAATTCGCCGGGCAGCGCATAACCGAATGTTACGCCTACGCTGACCAGGTTGAACAATTTCGCTCCCTGAACGTCGAACTTCCTGTCACCTATCATGACGATTCCGTCATTGTCCCATTTACCGGACTGAAAATCATCAGTCTGACGGATCTGTCGTAATGTCTCTTCGACCACCTCTTCCTTTTTGGCACGGGTTCCGTCCAGCTCGCTTCCTACGACCACATCGAAATATTGTTCTATATCAAAATGCCGCAGAATCTTTTCGACAAACACGGTCGGTTTGCTGGAAGCGACCGCCAGCGTCCGGCCCGCCTGCTTTAAATGCGCAAGCATCTCTTTGATGCCCGGATAAATTTCATTTTCAAACAATCCGACGGTTCGGAATCTCTCCCGGTAATAGCCGATTGCTTCCGCGGATTTTTCCGCGTCGAAACCGTAGAATTCCATAAAGCTGTCCGCCAGCGGCGGCCCGATAAAAGGTTCCAGCTTGTTCAGATCCGGTTCCTCGATGCCGAATTTGTGCAGGGCATACTGCACACAGCCTGTAATGCCGGCTTTCGGATCAGTCAGCGTGCCGTCCAGATCGAACAGAAGATATTGAAACCGTCCTGCGGAACCTTTTTCGTAATCTTTTTCTTTGTAACAATGCTGCATCATTCGTCCTCCCGTTTCTTTGCCCCTGCGGCCTTAAATGACTGTTCTTTGTCCGCCGGGCTGTTTTTCTGATACCGGATATGTCGGTTCTAAAAAAACAACGCTCCCTCTTTTGCGGAAAGCCGGGAACGCCGTCTGTGATATTATAATATTATACATGAACTGCGCCGTAACGCCGGTTCCTTTTTAAAAAGCCTTTCTGATAAACGTCAGTCCGATCGGGTACGGTCCCGTATGCACGCCGATGGTCGCGCCGATCTGGAACAGCTCCATATCCCGGATGCCGCTGTACTGCTTCAAATCCGCAAGCAACATTTCCCGAAAAGAAAGGGCCTCTTCATGATCATAGCCGTAACCGATATTGAAAGCATAATCATCCGGGTTCTCCCCGATTTTTTCGAAATGTTTTCTGCACAGGGAAACAAGCGTTTTCTTTCCCTTCTCACGGTTTCTAAATACTCCCGCCGGGAAAATCTCTCCTTCTTTCAGGATGATTAACGGTTTAATCGACAGGCTCTTTACCGCCGCGCCCATCACCTTCCCGATGCGGCCGCCGTGCACGAGATAATCAAAGCTTCCCACCGTAAAAATGATGCGGCCTGTCGGCAGAATTTCCTTCGTCCGCTTCACCGTATCTTCGAAGCTCCAGCCGGCCCGCTGCATCCGGCAGATTTCCAGCACGAGAAGTCCCTGCAAAACGGTATCCACCGTAGTATCGAGCACTTCGATGCGGATATCCGGATATTTTTCCAGCAGCATTTCCTTCGCATTCATCGCAGAATTGTAAGAACCGCTGAATTTCGTGGTAATACAAAGGCAGAAAATATCTTTTCCCTCCGACGCGTATTCTTCGAAGATGTCCAGATAATCCTGCACCGACGGCATGGACGACTTGGGAAAACAATCCGCATTATCTACCATCCGCTGATAAAATTCGCGGACCGGTACTTCTTCTATTTCCTTCTGGTACGTCTTATCGTCAAACGAAACATAAAACGGTACGACCCGGACGCCTTCTTCCGCGGCGCGTTCCGTCCCGAGATCACAGGAACCGTCTGAAATAATCTGAAATGCCATAACAACAACCTTTCTACATCTATCTTTTCGCACTCTGTCATGTAGTTTTTAAAACTATATACTATTATAGCAGTCCTGTTATAATAGTCAAGGCCGCCGGGCAATAACATGCGTTGTTTTATATGTTTTATATGTTATTCAAAACATTCTTACACCCCGTCCTGTTTCTGCGGGATACCGCTTCTGCCATGCAGCCATAATAATATAAAAACAAACGCGATCAATATGACACTCGATACGATATTTCCCCAAATATTTTCATGGATCAGATATATGCCGGAAAGCGAATTAGCCGTTGCATGGAACAGAACGCACAGCCAGACGCTGCCGGTACATTTTCGAATCGATGCGAGCGCGAAGCTCAGGCCGATCACGCTGACGCCAAACGCCAGGTAATTCATTTCGTATTGGGCGACGCCCTGTATGTAAAACAACGGCAGATGCCACAGCCACCAGATCAGGCCAACGATAACAGTTGCTATTGTAAAAGAGCATCCCTTTTCCAGTTCCGGCTGTAAAATATACCGCCAGCCCGCTTCTTCCAGCCCGCCGCCGATCAGCATCATGGGAATCATGAAAAAGATAGCGGGAAGGGGAGCTCCTTTATCATAACCGGAAACAAGGCACTGCGGCAGCATATACAAAACTGCCAGCAAAATAACGACGGCATAGGAACGAACCGGCTGTCTGAAATCAAAAACATTTCGGCTCCACTCTTTGAAACCTTTCACTTTACCGCTCTTTTTCAACACGATATAAGAAGCGATCGTCGGCGATAATCCGCCCAGCAGATACGGCAGATACAGAAAATAATGCTCCTGTAAAAAAATACCGTTTATACTGCATATCACACAGCTTCCCCAACAAATCAACATAATCGAAAACGTAACGCACAAATAGTGCCGGCTCAGTCTGCTCATTTATGAATTCTCCCCTTTCTGCTCCGGATTTACCGAAAAATCCGATGACTTCCCCATGACTGTTTTTCCGTCTTCATTCAATACCCGCGTATCTCATAAGCCGTATATTCATGATCGAAATGATATCCCAGTTTTTCAGCCAGCGACACGGACCATGTATTCTGCGCATCCCAGCTCGGATACAGTCCTCTGTCAAGGCATTCCAGTATCAGCCTGGCGCCGCATACGGAGGCCAGCCCCCTTCTGCGGTATTCTTCCTTTGTACCGATTTCGATCTCGATTCCGCCGTTTCCGCCGTCCCCGGCTTCATAAGCGGAATAGGAGGAAGCGCCGGCAGCAATCACCCCGTCTTTTAAGATGATCACGCCCAGCCCAAGCTCCCGATAGGTTTCCCAGTCAGAAAACTGCGCCGTAAAATCCCTGCTCCATTCTTCTTTCCGACAATCGTGATAAAGCGCCTCATCCATCAGGCTGATCCGATATTCCGGAGACAGCCCGGCAACGATACGGCGCAGTCTACCGCGGTCAAAAATATCCGGCTCTTTTTTGATGGCATAACGCGTCACCTTCTTGGCTCTTTCTTTGTAACATTCCTCTATCGTCCCGGCCCATTGCGGATTCTGCGGCACGGCTATGATGAAGTCCTGTGTGCACCGGTCCGGTTTAAAAGCCGCCAGCTCCCGGTTCGGTTTTCCCGCCAGAAAACAAAAATCCCCCAGAATCGCCATCGCGGAACAGGGATTTTCCCGGTCGTCCGCATACAGACTGCCCATAGTCCCCCGCAGGCAGGACCAGATCAGCGATTCTTCCCAGCCTTCAAAAAGAGGCTTCACTTTTTGTCCGTCTTCGATACGATGCACCATTTTCTGCTTCCTCCCGTTTAAAATATTATCGGATATGGCTGACGATCTGTCAAGGCTATGCGGATGATACCCTCAGCAGGCAGAAAAAAAATAATATCGACGCTTGACAAATCCTTCCGACGCCGTTAGTATAGTAAATTATAAAAATAACTCGCCAGGGGAGCACATCGCTGAGACTGGATTCTGTCCCGGATATCGTCCGGACAGTTCCTAACCCTCACTACTTGAACCGGATAATACCGGCGGAAGGAGGCACGTTTTCACAGGAACCGCTCATTTTATAACAGTTGTTTTTTTTGTTGTTCCGGTGAATAAGATGTTGTCCCTCCTCGCGTATACGAAGGAGGTTTTTTTATGTCACTTTTTTTGAATCAGGAGGATGGTTATTATTCTCTGACGCCGGCCGGCATGGCCGCGTTTGCCGCACTCATTGTCATACTGGTCTTACTGACCGCATTTCTCAGCAAAAAGGAAAATGCAGACGGCGGAAAGCCCAAAGCCTTTTCCGCCAGACAGCTCGTTTTTTCATCCGCGGCGCTGGCGCTCGGTTTCATCACCTCTTACATCAAGGTCATCGATATGCCCTGGGGCGGTTCCGTAACGCTCTGTTCCATGCTGTTCGTTGTCCTGATCGGCTACTGGTACGGCCCCAAAATCGGCCTGACCGCCGGTTTTGCCTACGGCATCCTGCAATTTTTACAGGGCGGCGGAGATTTTATTCTTTCCCCGATGCAGGTCTGCATGGACTATATCCTCGCCTTCGCCTCTCTCGGCCTGTCCGGTTTTTTCTCCCGGAAAAAGAACGGTCTGGTTAAGGGATATCTCCTTGCGATTCTGTTCCGCGGTCTTTTCCATACGATCGGCGGCTATCTGTACTGGATGGAATACATGCCGGAGAGTTTTCCGAAATCCTTCGCCTTCCTGTATCCCTTCGCCTACAATTACGCCTATCTGCTCGTGGAAGCACTGATCAGCATCATCATGGTAACGCTTCCGCCCGTAAAAAATGCCATGATCAGAGTCAAATCGATGGCGGCGGAATAAAGAAATACGGACAGTCCGGCGCCGGCAGGGGGTATGGAGCATGGTATTGGGGCGGAGGCACGCTTCCGCTCCGCGAAAAATCGCAGCGGTACTAAGCTCAAAAGCAGCATAGCTGCTTTTTTGCCAAGTACCGGCGTTTTTTCAAGGACCTCCGCCCCCAATACCATGCTCCATACCCCCTGCCGGCGCCGGACTGTTCACAACCCCTGCTCCCTCCGAAGTCTTTCTATACCAGCATCAGCAGCGCATCTCCAACCGTTGTTTCCTGCGCTTTCGTGGAATCCACCCGTTTCCAGTCCGTTGTGTTTGTAATAATAACAGATGTTGTCATATCGTATCCGGCCTGTTCGATTTTTCTGCTGTCGAACCGCAGCATCGGCTGTCCTTCCAAAAGGCTTTCCCCCTGTTTTACGAGGGGTTCAAAGTATTTTCCGTTGAGCTGCACCGTATCGACGCCGATATGGATGAGCAGTTCCACTCCTTCCGCAGTCGTCAGTCCGATCGCATGTCCGGTCGGGAAAAAGGTTGTGACTTTGCAGTCCGCAGGCGCGTAGACAATTCCTTCATAGGGTTCTATCGCGATGCCTTCTCCGAGGACACCGCTGGAAAAGACCTCGTCGCCCACTTCCATCAGCGGAACGATCTTTCCGTTTAACGGGCTGTGAATCACTTTTTTTCCGTCCGGAGAAAAGGTAATTGCCGGAAATTCCAATCTTTCCTTCTTGGGATATTTACAAATAACAAGCGTAATGATACATGTCAGAACAAAGGCCGCTCCGGATGCGGCAAGCGGAGCCGACACTTCCGCCTGCATCTGACCGAGCCAGACAAACAGCACACAGCCCGCTGCCGCGCCGGCGCAGCTGATGAGCAGCGGCTTCTTTTCCGGTAATGCAGCGCCGTAAATACCCGGTTCTGCCATGCCGAAAAGTCCGGCAATAACAGCTGGTATCGAAATAGCATGAAGACGTCTGTCTTTCGTTTTAAGCAGAACCGCAAAGACGGCTCCGGCCTGTGCACAGGAAGCGATATAGGCCGCGGCCGGAAGGAATGCTCCCGTCATCGCATCCGTTAAAAATTCCGGCGTCATCGGCACCAGTTCCCCATGAATGCCAGAAATAACGAGAAACGGCCAGCATCCTCCGGCCAGAAACGCCGACAAAAGCGGGCTCGCCGTATAGGCCCGGTCTATCGTCAGCATGATAACGGCCGTCAGCCCTGTATAAAGCGCTTCAATGACTATCCAGGTCAATAACAGGGTAAAAACCAGCGTTATAAGCGGCACAAGAGAGATTTTCAGGATTTCCGGCAGCGTTTTTTTCAGGAAGCGTTCCATATAAGAAGCCGCCCAAACCGCCAGAATGACCGGCAGAACCGTATAGGGATGCTCCGCGATGCCATAACGGAACGGATACACAAGACAGGCGCCAATCAACATGCCCGTAAACTGATTGACCTGAAACTTTCTGGCCGCCGTTGCTCCGACAAAAACCGGCAGATAATAGAACAGGCTGTCGGAAAGCAGCTGTATCAGCTGATAAACTCGGTCCGTTTCCCCAAGCAGTCCCATATACAGGAAAAATCCCTGCACGCCTCTCAGGATTCCCATCGCACAAAATACACCGATCAGGGGTGTAAAAATGCCGGAAAAGGCTTCCACAAACCGGCCCGGCATATTCATTTCCCGCTCGCGCGCCTCTTTCAAATCGGCAACGCCGGCCAGCCTGGAAACGGACTCGCACACATCCGGCGCATGATTGCCGATCACAAGCTGATACTGTCCGCTGCTCTGAATCACCGTGATAACGCCGGGCATCGTCTTTAATCCCCGCGTGTCCGCTTTTGTTTCATCTTTCAGCAAAAAACGAAGTTTCGTGGCACAGTGCGTCAGACCGGTGATGTTCTCCCGTCCGCCGACGCGCTCAATAATCCGTTTGGCCAGATCGTCATATTTTCCCATATTCATTCCCCATTCCTGTTCCTGTACGGCATTTCTGTCTCCGTCAGGTCTTTCTTTTAATATGGGCAAAATATGGAAATTTATTCAATCCGGCTTCTCTCAGTTACTCGATTTTCCGGCCCATGCAGAGAGATTCCGGCATATCCTTATAGGCGCCGTAATTTTCAATCCGTTCAAAACCATAACGCTGATACAGCCGCACCGAAGCGGCCAGAAAGGCCCCCGTCTCCAGCACCAGCTCTTCAAATCCAAGCCGCTTCGCCTGTTCGATCAACGTTTCCAGTATCTTTCCGCCGACGTTTTTCCCCCGGTATTCTTCCCGTACAAACACCCTTTTGATTTCCACCTCTTTTTCGGAATACTTCCGCAGCGCCCCGCAGCCCGCCGGCGTATCGTTATCATAAGCGATTGCCACGAAATCCATTGTATCCGTGTGATTGAATTTTTTATACTTCTCCCGTTTCTCTTCTCCGCCGATTGCCACGTTCAAAAAACAGTCCAGCTCCCCGCAAAGCATGAGAAAATCCTGATTATCATGGCTTACTTCTCTTATTTCCATCTGCCGCATGTTCCTCCTGTTTTGATTTATTCGTCCATATTTTTGTATCTGCGGATATATCTTTCCGCCTGCTCTCATTCCCCTGCACGGCTGTCGGAATAATATACACAAAAACCCCCATCTGATCATTCAGATTCTGATAATCAGACTCTAAAAATCAGATGAGGATCTCCCGTTATCTCGATGATCATCCCTGCCAAAAACGGCCCTTCCGGCGCCGCCGTTTAATAACGCATGTTATGCCGTCATAAACATCTCATAAGCCTGAATTGCTCTCTGCATCTGCATGGAAGGATTCTGCATGGACTGTGCATTGCTTCCGGTTTCGTCATCCGCGCCGGCCGCCATTTCTTCCAGCTCCGGAGCTTCTACATCCGCCGTTTCTTCCTGGCGCACCGGCATCTGTACGACTTCCGCGCCCTTCTCTTCCTCCGGCGCAAGCCCCTTGGGCATGATGCGCGCCGCCCGGTTCTGTCCCTGCTGCATCTGTTTTGCAACAATTCCTTCAAAATCTATCGTCTGTCCCTTTTTCAGGGGATTCTGGTTTTCTTCCACATCAGAGCCTGTATACTCTGTTTTCTTATCCAGCACGTCATCCGAAATTCTGGACAGTTTATCCATGCTCTTCGAACTTACCGTATTCGGATTATAAACATAAGAGGGATAAATACTCCCTGCGCCGTATGCGCTTCCAACACCGCCAATTCCCATAGCCTTCTCCTCCTTATTTTTTTATATTATAATCCTCCCACGATCAAAATGCAAGACGGTTTCGCACGCATTCCGGGGCAGTTTTTCCGGGGCAGTTTACTGTAAGTTTTCTGAAACAAAGCCGCGGCGCACAAAGCGCCCGGACGGAGCATGGTTCTCTGGCGGAGGCCCTTGAAAGAATGCCGGTTCTTAGCGAAAAGGCAGTTTACTGCATTTGAGCTTAGTACCGCTGCATTTTTTCGTGGAGCGCAAGCGTACCGACAAAGAGAACCATGCTCCGTCCGGGCGCTTTGTGCGCCGCAGCAAAACAAAAATTATCTGAATATGAACACAAAAAATTGGAAAGCCGAGCAGGGTTTGTTGTAGTCTGCTGAACATATATAAAAATATTAATCTCTGTCTATGCCGCTTTATTCCTTTTTCTCTCCGGCTTTATTGTATCCGCAGTATTCACAGAAATCATCTCCGTGAATATTTTGATTGGCTTTTCTCAGCAAAACCCGGTGACATTTTGTACATCGTTCAACGGTTCCTGTAAAACAGCGGCTTTTATCATCCATTACGATCGGATCGACAGTTTCCGTACCGATCTGCATTTCCACATAATTATGACTGCCGTCCGCACAGCTGTCACCGCCGTATCCGCAGTATTCACATCGTTCTTCTTCATTATGCACATGCACGTTATAATTCATCCACATCAGCCTTTTACAGAGAGTACATCTGTAAAAGGGAGGTGTCGCACAGCTTGCACCGTTATTCAGAATAAGGACATTAACGCTTTCATCTAATTCCCAGTTATGTCTGCATGCTCCTGTAGTCCCGCTGCCCTCTTCCCCGTCATCCGTTTTCCCGGTATCGTCTTCCGCACCGTCCGATGAGAAGGATTCCTCATTCTCCCGTTCCCGCTCTTCCCGTGCAGCCTCTTCATCCTTACGGATATTCTCCTCCATCTCTTCGGCGAATTCCTGATAAGCCGCCTCCGGTGTTTTAACCTGCATGCCGGATAACGCATCGGCGGGCGCCGCTGACCCGTCTGCATTCTGTAATTCTCCCTGATCTCCTACGAGAAAGGCATTGACGCCGTTCATTCCGTCCCGGTTCTCTATGACAGACAGCGCAGATACCGGCGTATCGTTCTTCAGGCCGTCTGCAACCGTCCTTTTCAGGGAATCCGCCTGTTGTTCACTGATGTTACCCACTAAGCAGGATCCCATCTCCAAAATCATATCTGTCCTGTTCTGAGCCGGGATGCTGACGAGCCCGATTCCTTTGATTACTTCACCGTCGAGCATTACGTCAATCCGGCCGGAAAGATTGTTCGCTATGATTTCCGTTTTTCCATCCGGATATACCAGGGCGATGGAGTTTCCAAAAGCCGCAACGGTATGTTTTTCCCCGTCCTCCGGAACTTCAACTGTCTCTTCGGAAAGCTCGGCCGCGTGAACCGGAACAAAAGAGACCAGCATGGCAAGCATCACGGCAAATGCCGTCATCCATATTTTTGTTTTTTTTAACATTGCTTTTCCTTTCTTCCCCGTCGTTCTTTTCCAATGCTTGTGCCCATATTCAGATAATTTTCATCGTTTGGATCCGAATATTCCTCAGTCCTCCTTTTATATTTTTGAATACGCATAAATGAATACTTTTTTGAGTATTACTATTTATATAGTAACTAATAATATGTAATTAGTCAAGACGTTACTTTTTGAATAGTATTAATATAAAAGTTCGGAAAGGCATAGCGATGAATATGAAAAATGAATTATTCACAGTGAATCAATATGGAAAAATTACAATAGATATCAGAACTTTTATGGACGAGAAGCAAATCAACAGAAATATGCTGGCAAGAGCTATCAATGCCCGATTCGAAGTAATAGACCGATGGTATGGGGGACATGTGGAAAAAATTGATGCGGACATACTTGCCCGCATCTGTTTTGTGTTGGAGTGCACTCCCGGAGATATTATTCGATATGAACAAGAAGACTGATGTGATCCCGGATTTATTCCATCTCTTTCATGTCTACGGTCAGCGCATCCATCTCCTGGCGCGCCTGCTTCACATTCCGGGACACTCTGGACATAATCCAGATATCGGAAGCACCGTCATAAATCATGAACAGCCCGATAAAACGAATCAATGTATCCACAGCGGCAAAAGGGTTGAAAACCAGAAGCACGCCAAAACCGATCGTAACGATGCCGAGCAGAAGCGCAATCCACCATTTATCATACCGGTTCTGACAGAGGCTTACCGCCTGCTGCAAATTGTTGATGCCGTGAATGACGATGATGATTCCGACCAGAATCGGTATCATGGCGATGATCGTTCCGGGCTGCAGCAGTATCCAGCCGCCGATCACCGTAATGATGATTCCCATCACCAGATTCATCTGCGAAAATATGCTGCCGTCTCTGTTTAAAATGAAATTCAGCAGCCTGCTGAGGCCGTTCAGCACGAGCACACCGCCGATCGCCATACAGACTACCTGTACGGAAAGGCCCGGCCATACGACGAGTATCACGCCCAGCCCGGCACAGATCAGCGCAGAAACAATGACATTTGTTTTAATTTTCTTCAAAATACGCTCCATAATCCTCATCCTCCATGCTTAATTTTCTGTGCAGTTCGGGGAAAAATCCCCTGCATTTTACATACACGACATACCCCGCCGCCGCTCCGAAACAGTTCAGAATGATATCGTCCACGTCAAAAGCGCCAAACGCGCTGAAAAGCTGGAAAACCTCGATACCAAGCACCAGCACGAGAGCATTCGCGAATACGTCGAAAAAGCCCGTCTTTTTCTTTCTGATCATCGGAAGCAGAATGCCGAAAGGCACGAAGGCCAGGACATTTCCTGCCAGATTTTCAAAACTGTTCAGTCTGTCAGCATATTTAATGTACATTTTTATCGTTTTAAGCGGGACAAAATTGGCTGTCCCAAGGCCTTCCAGAATCACTTCCCGCTGCCATGTCTCCATGATTGCCGCTAACTGTTCATACGGATACTTAAAGATGATGACCTTTATCAGAAACAGTATATAAAGAACAAAACAGAGCCTAATCCATTTTCGCACTAGCTAACCTCCCAGGGATTTTCCTTTCCTTCCAGAAAGAGTTTACAGCCGATCAGAGAATCCCGTACGACGGTCTCCACGCAGTTATCCGTATAAAACGCCATGTGGTGGGATACCGTCACATTCGGAAATCCTCTTAAAATTGCCAGTTCTCTATTATCTAATATATCCGATTTGTGATCATAATAGTATAGTCCGAACTCATTTTCTACAACATCCAGGCCGGCCGCACCGATTTTTCCTGATTCGATGGCGCTGATCAGCGCTTCCGAGTCGATCAGTCCGCCTCTTGCCGTATTGATGATGACGACGCCGTCCTTCATGCCTGCAATGCTCTTTTCGTTGATCAGATGGAAATTCTCGTCGGTCAATGGCGTATGCAGCGTGATCACATCCGCCTCTTTCAGGAGCTTCTCAAGGGGCACGTATGCCGCATGCTCCTTCACTTCATCCTGTTCATGCAGATCATACGCCAGAATCTTACAGCCAAAGCCGGAAAGGTTCCGGATGACGGTTCTTCCGATTCGTCCCGTTCCAATGACTCCTACGGTCAAGTCCTTTAACTCTCTTCCCTGAATGCCCTTCAGCGAATAATCCTGTATATTGGTGCGTTCCATAATCCGTTTCATTTTCCGGATGGACATCAGAATCAGCATCACCGTGTAGTCGGCCACGCCGTTTGGCCCGTAGGGCGCATTTCCCACTTTGATGCCGAACTCTTCCGCCGCATCCAGATCGATGTGATCGTAGCCGATTGTTCTCGTTGTCAGATACCGCACGCCGTTTTCATGAAAAGCCCGCATCATTTCTCTCGTAATTTTGGATGTGATAATATCCACGCATTCGCTGCCCTTTGATAAATGTATGTTTTCCGGCGTGGGCGCATCCGCGCAAAGAACAAGTTCCAGGCCAAGCTCTTTCTCATACCGCAAAAACAGCTCTTTTTCGTCAAATTCCCTGCAATTATAAACCGTTACCCGCATCATGAACCTCCTGTGTTTCGCTGCGGTTCTGCCGCATGTCCGGACAGAATGTTCTTTCGAAAGAGGCAGCACCGCATATCTTTTTATTTTCTGTTTTCTTCTTCCTGAATCTCCCGCTGATAAACTTCCTTGATCTCTTCTTCGTATTCCGCCAGAATTTCCGTATCCTCGCGGTGCAGACGCCTGAACCTGTTAAAGCCGGCGATCAGTATTCTCAGGCTTTCTTTCGTCGTGTCAAAAGCGCCTTCTTCATACAGATTTATCAGAATAATACCGATCGGCAGCGCCAGGATCATACCCATGACGCCCGCCATATGATATCCGATGTAGAGCAGAAACAGGGTCGGAATCGGGTCGATTCCGATCGAATCCCCGACGATTTTGGGTTGTATCACCTGTCTGACGATCTGTCCGACGCACCAGATAATCAGCAGGCCGACCGCCAGCTTATACTCGCCGCTTAAAATTTCGACAACGGCCCAGGGGAGCATGACGGTTCCCGCGCCGAACACAGGAAGAAGATCGATAAACGCGATGCCGAAAGCGATCAGAAACGCGTACTCGATCTTTAACAGAAGCAGTCCGATAAAAATCAGGATATATATCCAGATTTCGATTTTCAGCTGCGCCTTAAAATAACCGCCCACGGCATTCCGGAAGCTCCGCTGAATCAGGTCAAAGCGGTAATAAACGGATTCCGGCACATATTTTTTCACAAAGTCGTTCATATATGCCTTGTCCGCCACGAAAAAATAGGAGGACAGCAAGGTCATGATCACCGCCATGAAAACATCGGGAAGCCTTTTGGCAAAATTTCCGACCGCCGTAAAGGTGGGCGTCCCGATACCGCTGATAAATTCCGAGAACCAGCTCCCGATTCCCCTCCAGAAATCCATAAGCTGATCCTGCGCATCCGCCGGAAGCCGCTTAAACAGCCCTTCCAGATTGGTTCCGATCTGTATAAACTCCGCTTCGATGCCTTCCCATATCACCGGCAGTTCATTGATAAAACTGACCGTTTCCCGAAACAGCTTGACGCCGACGCCGTATACGAGCAGAATAACCGCCGCAAGCACCGCAATGATCACAAACGCCGAGACCGCTTTCCGCCGGATTTTCAACTTTTCCTCCAAAAATCTGACAAGCGGCGACGCGATCAGCGATATGATCCAGCCGATGATAAAGGGCATAAAAAAGCCGATACATCTTGGCAGTAAAAATACGCATAACAGCAATATGACCAGTGCGGCCAGCAAATTCAATATCGATTTTATATAGGTCACGGATTCTTTTTTCATTTATATACCCCATGTCCGCTCCAGCGGACTCAAAATCAATAGTTGAAAGTGCTTTTCTTTCAACCTTATACCTCTTACCCGCTCTCTTACCCGCTCCTGAGGGCAAACTTCCGCAGACGCACCATGCCCATTATCAGTCCGACAGCATCCCGTCCAACAGCTCGTAAATCTCTTCTCTTCCCTGTTTGGTCAGGGAAGAATAGGGAATCAAAAGCGTATCGCTTCCCGTCCCCAGTGTTTCCCGTATCAGTTTCGTCTGTTTTGCGACCTGGCTTCTCTTGATCTTGTCCAGTTTGGTAGCGATCAGAATCGGCCGATAGCCCCTTGACACGATCCAGTCATACATGATGCGGTCGTTTTCCGAAGGCGCATGCCTGATATCGATCAGCAGAAAAACGGCTCTGATTTTCCTTGACTGGTGCAGATAGTCTTCGATCAGCTTTCCCCACTGTGCCTTAACGCTTTCGTTGGCGGTCGCATAGCCGTAGCCCGGCAGATCGACAAAATACATCTGTTCGTTAATATTGTAATAATTGATCGTCTGTGTTTTGCCCGGTTTGGAACTTGTCCGCGCCAGCGCCTTGCGGTTCATCAGGCCGTTAATCAGCGAAGACTTCCCCACATTGCTTTTTCCGGCAAATGCAAATTCGGCAAGTTTATTTTCCGGCAGCTTGCTTGTGACGCCGCAGACTTTTTCCAGATTGACACTTTTAATTACCATTTTTGACGTTTTTTCCTTTCCCGTGTTCGGACTCGTTTTTGACAAAAGCATATCTTACGACGTCCTCCATCGTCTCCACATAGCGGATATGAAGGCCTTTTTTAATTTCTCCCGCGATCTCCCCGATATCCCTTTCGTTCTTTTTCGGCACGAGCACCGTTTCGATGCCCGCCGTCTTTGCGGCAAGAATCTTTTCTTTCAGACCGCCCACCGGGAGCACCCGGCCCCGCAGCGTGATCTCTCCCGTCATCGCCACTCTGGCATATACCGGGGTATCCGTTACAAGAGAAAGAATCGCCGCCGCCATCGTAATGCCGGCCGACGGACCGTCCTTCGGTACGGCGCCCTCCGGAATATGAAGGTGAAAATCATTTTCCTTGAACATATCTTCCGGGACTTCATATCGGGGGCTGACGGAACGCACATAACTCATGGCGATCAGCGCGGACTCCCGCATTACATCTCCCATTTGACCTGTTAAGTCAATCTCACCTTTTCCCGGCATCCGGTTGACTTCTATCTGCAATGTATCGCCGCCCACGCTGGTCCAGGCCAGTCCGCGCACGATACCGATTTCATCCTGCCCGTTTGCTTTCATACTGTCAAATTTCGGCTTGCCGAGATAATGCGCAAGATTTCCGGAAGTCACTTTGATTTTTCCCTTTTTCTTCTGCAATATTTCCCGCGCCGATTTACGGCATACCGCTCCGATCTTCCGTTCCAGTCCGCGCACGCCCGCTTCCCGCGTATAAGAATCGATCATCTCCCGCAGCGCGCCGTCCGTGATCTGCAATACCGATTCGGTCAATCCGTTTTTCCCAAGCTGTTTCCGGAGCAGATGTTCTTTGGCAATATGAAACTTCTCATTCGCCGTGTAGCTGTTGACTTCGATGATTTCCATCCGGTCGAGCAAAGGCCGCGGAATCGAATCCGTGGAATTGGCGGTGGCGATAAACAATACTTCCGACAAATCCAGCGGTATTTCCACATAATGATCCCGGAAATGGCGGTTCTGCTCGCTGTCGAGCACTTCAAGCAGCGCGGAAGAAGTATCTCCCTTATAGTCGCTGCTGACCTTGTCGATTTCGTCGAGCAGCATCAGCGGATTTTTTACGCCCGCCTGCCGTAAGCCCGTGACAATCCTTCCCGGCATCGCTCCCACATAAGTCTTACGATGCCCTCTGATTTCCGCCTCGTCTCTGACGCCGCCCAGACAGATGCGGACGTATTTTTTATGTAAAGCCTCCGCAATACTTTTCGCGATGGATGTTTTGCCCGTTCCCGGCGGTCCCACCAGACAGATAATCGGGCTTTCTCCCTTTTTCGTCATCATGCGGACGGCCAGAAATTCCAGCACGCGCTCCTTTACTTTCTCCAGGCCGTAATGCTGTTCTTCCAGAATCTGTTCCGCCTTGTCAAGATCGAGACAGTCGCGGGATTCCTTATCCCAGGGAAGCTCCAGCAGCGTTTCCAGATATGCGCGCTCCACCGCGCTTTCCGAACTGCTTCCCGACACGCTTTTGAACCGGGAAATCTCCTTGCGGATTTTCTCTTTCACTTCCTTGCCCGCTTTCAGCTTTTCCAGCGCGCTTTCGAACTGTTCCACTTCGGAAAACGTATTGTCTTCGCCCAGTTCTTTTCTGATATAGCGAAGCTGCTCCCGCAGCACATATTCTTTCTGATTCTGGTCTATCCTCTTTTTTACCTGCACGGCCAGCCGGTTCTTCACCTGGATAATTTCCGATTCGCCCGCCAGAATGCCCGTCAATATCTCGAATCGTTCCTGCAGAAGCACCGCCCCGAGCACCTGCTGCTTTTTCTGAAAAGTCAGCGGAATATTGATCGCAATCTGATCGAGCAGGCGGCCCAGATCGCGCCCTTCTTCCACCTCTTTGCTGATCGCAGCGCCGATCTTCGGAAAACACGCCGTATATCTGGCAAATTCCTCTCTTAACGTGCGCAGCATCGCTTCCTTTTCCACTTCCTCCAGTGCTTCCCGTTCTTCTTCCAGCGGAATGACCTGTGCGGTCAAAAACTCCGTTTCCTCCAGAAAAGAAGAAATCTTCGCCCTGGAAATGCCTTCAATTAATATTCTGATCATAGACCCCTGTAACTTCGTCACCTGTTTGACCATCACGATCGTGCCGACCGTGTAGAGCTGCTCAGGAGTCGGTTCCTCTTCATGCAGATCTTTCTGCGTGACAACAAAAAGCCGCTGGCTCCCCATCATGGCCGCTTCGACTGCCAGCGCGGATTTTTCCCTGCTTAAATCGAAATGAATAATCATATCCGGAAAAACCGTTAAGCCGCGCAAAGTTACGGCCGGCATGATCTGGAAATTTTCGTTCGTCGGGCCGTCTTTCTGTTCTTCTGTTTTTTCTGTTATTTCCAATTCTTCTATATTCACTTCTTCAATCGCTTCTTCCTGTTTCAGTTTTCTGTCTGTCTTCATAACCGCGCACCGCCAGCCGTCAGCTGTGCCGGATGACACAAAACGCCGCCATGACGGCGACGTTCTTTATGCTTTTTACAGTGTCCTGTTTATTGGAAAACCTCGGGCCTTCCAACTTTATTCTGCCTGTAATAATCTGTTACGGTAATGCACAAGAGGCTGTGCTTTCCCTTCCACCGCTTCTTTTGTAATAATGCACTCCGAAATCGTATCATCTGACGGAATTTCGTACATAACATCCATCATGACATTCTCCATTACGGAACGGAGTCCTCTGGCGCCGGTCTTTCTTTCAAAAGCGAGTTCCGCAATCGCTTCTATCGCGTCTTCCTCTACTTTCAGATTGACCTCATCATATTCGAACAGTTTCCGATACTGCTTTACCAAAGCATTTTTTGGCTCTTTCAAAATACGGATAAGCGCCTCTTTGTCCAGCCCTTCCAGCGTAACCGTTATCGGCACACGGCCGATAAACTCAGGGATAAGGCCGAACTTCATCAAATCCTGCGGCGCGACTTCTTTCAAAACCGCTCCGATATCCTTACTGCTCTTCTCCATAATCTTCGCGTTAAATCCGATCGAATTTCGATCCAGTCTCTCTTCCACGATTTTTTCCAGACCGTCAAATGCACCGCCGCAGATAAACAGAATATTGGAAGTATCGATCTGAATCAGCTCCTGATGCGGATGTTTTCTGCCGCCCTGAGGCGGTACGCTCGCAACCGTTCCTTCGATGATTTTTAAAAGAGCCTGCTGAACGCCTTCACCGGAAACATCCCGCGTAATGGAGACATTTTCGCTTTTCTTTGTAATCTTATCGATCTCGTCGATATAAATGATGCCGAACTGTGCCCGTTCAACATCATAATCCGCCGCCTGAATCAGCTTCAGCAAAATATTTTCCACGTCTTCACCCACATACCCCGCTTCCGTAAGCGTCGTCGCATCCGCGATCGCAAAGGGCACGTTGATGATCTTGGCAAGCGTCTGCGCCAGATAAGTCTTACCGGAACCGGTAGGGCCGATCATAATAATATTGCTTTTCTGAAGCTCCACGCCGTCATCGTCCTGCGGCGCTGTCACTCTTTTATAATGGTTGTAAACGGAAACCGCAAGAACTTTCTTCGCTTCCTCCTGTCCGATTACATAATCATCCAGAAATTTCCGGATTTCAACCGGTTTTAAAAGGTTGATTTCCGTCTCTTCCGCTTCCACCTCTTCTTCGTATTCTTCCTCAATAATGTCAGCGCAGATATCCACACATTCATCACAAATATAAACATTCCCCGGTCCGGCGATCATCTTCCGGACCTGGTCCTGTGTTTTATTACAAAAAGAACATCTTACCTTATCGTCAGAATTTCTTCCTGTCATTTTACTAAAACCATGCCTTTCTTATTCATTCTTGTAAGAGGCAGTCAGGTGGCTTCCTCTTACTCTGCGGCATCTCCATGATTGGTTATAACGCGGTCGATCAGGCCGTATGCAAGCGCCTCTTCCGCAGACTTCCAGTTGTCACGTTCCGTATCCGCCGCAATAACCTCATAATCCTGCCCCGTATTCTCAGCCAGGATTTTGTTCAGCTTTTCCTTCGTCTGCAAAATATGTTTCGCCGCGATTTCGATTTCCGTCGCCTGTCCCTGCGCTCCTCCAAGCGGCTGATGAATCATGATTTCCGCATTCGGAAGCGCCATGCGCTTTCCTTTGGCGCCGCCTGCGAGCAGAAATGCGCCCATGCTGGCCGCCATACCGATACATACCGTCGAAACGTCGCATTTGATGAAACGCATCGTATCATAAATTGCCATTCCCGCCGTAACGGAACCTCCCGGACTGTTAATATAGAGATGAATATCCTTCTCCGGGTCTTCGGACTCCAAAAACAGCATCTGAGCAACGACCAGACTCGCCGTCGTTTCGTTCACTTCTTCACCAAGAAAAATAATTCTTTCCTTCAAAAGCCTCGAATAAATATCATAAGAGCGTTCCCCTTTCGAAGTCTGCTCGATGACATATGGTACCAACGCCATAGTAATTCCTCCATTCGCAAAAGTGTGCCGCTTCCCGGCCCACGATAATCTCATCATGCCGTAAAATTGAGGCCCCGCCGCAAATTTACCGCCGGTAAAACTCTTTCAGCATATTATATAACGATTATGCCGATTCTGCACACATCAGATTCACTTTTAAGAAAAACTTAATACAATTTATTTTTCTTTTGCATTTTCCGCAACAAATTCCGCAGCCTTCTTCACCGCAAGATCCTGTCTGATATTTTTCATTTCTTTTTCGCCGAGCATTTCTTTTACTTTGGCAGCATCCATCTGGTAAACTTCCGCCATTGTTTCGAGTTCCTTCTCAAACTCTTCATCGGAAACCTCGATTTTCTCCGCTTCCGCAATCGCCTCCAGAACGAGTCTGGACTGGATGCGTTTCTCAGCCTGCGGCTTTACATTTTCAAGCATCTGCTGATAACTTGTTCCCGTAAACTGGAAATACTGTTCCATAGAAAGACCCTGCATCGTAATTCGCTGCGCGAACTCATCCACCATCTGACGCTGCTGGGTTTCAATCATCGCTTCAGGAATATCCATTTCGGACAGATCCACAACTGCTTCCACAGCTTCACGCTCCTTACTTTCTTTTGCTTCTTTGATCTTCTTTTCTTCCAGATTCTTCTTTACGTCTTCTTTGTATTCCGTTAAAGTTTCAAATTCGGATACTTCGCTTGCAAATTCATCATCCAGTTCGGGAAGTTCTTTTTCCTTGATTTCCTTCACGGTACATTTAAAGACAGCCGCTTTGCCTTTCAGGTTTTCCGCATGGTAGTCTTCCGGGAAAGTAACGTTTACTTCAGCTTCTTTGCCGATCTCCGCACCGATTAACTGCTCTTCGAACCCGGGAATAAATGCGCCCGAACCGATCGTCAGCGGATAGTTCTCTCCCTTGCCGCCTTCAAACGCTTCTCCGTCCACAAAACCTTCAAAGTCGATCACCGTCATATCGCCGTCTTTTACCGCTCTGTCTTCGACCGCGATATTTCTGGCATTGCTCTCGCGCTCCTTCTCGATCACTTCATCCACTTCTTCGTCCGTTACCGCCACATCGGATTTTTCTACTTTAACGCCTTTATATTTTCCCAATTTTACTTCCGGTTTCAATGCAACTTCGGCCGTAAAAATAAACGGCTTGCCCGCTTCGATCTGCGTAACGTCAATCTTCGGGGAAGATACAATATTTTCCTCACACTCGTCCAGCGCCTTCTCATATGCGTCAGGAATCAGGATATTTGCCGCATCTTCGTAAAATACTTCTTTGCCATACATTTTTTCAACGACCTGGCGGGGAACCTTTCCTTTTCTGAAACCAGGAATGCTGATTTTGCCTTTCTGTTTCTGGTATGCGGACTCGATTGCCTTGTCCAGTTCGTCAGCGCCTACCTCTATCGTAAGCTTCGCCATGTTCTTCTCTAATTTCTCCACCTGTAAACTCATAATCCGGTCTCCTCCTTCAATTACCTCTGCTTCTAACGCACACTTAGCCACAGTCATTTAGCAATTATAGCACAACCCTCAGGAAAATACTAGCACTTCTTTCCATAAATCACTTTCGAACTGATTCCCCGCAGCATTCCGATCTTTCCCGCCAGCGCGCTGATCTGTTCTTCCGGCGCGTCCAGCACGATACTGATGATATTCATCTGTTTTCTGCTATAAGGAATCCCCATTCTTCCGATAATATATTCAGCATAATCGTGCAAAATCCGGTTCAGGTGTTCGATTTCCTCCGTATTCTCCACGATAATGCCCAACATCGCAACTCTTGTTTCCATGATTGAATCTCCTTTTTTCTTCCTATTTTAATGTAACGGCCTCTCCGTCTTTTAACGTAACAATCTCCCCGTCGAGAAGCGCCGCGTCCTCCGTACGGTGGGTCGTCACAAACAGCGTCCGGCCATTCAGGTTTTCCAGAATATAAGCAGCCGTCCGTTCCCGGTTTTCTTCATCCAGCCCGGCAAAGGGTTCATCCATGACGATCAGCTCCGTCCCGGAGAGCATTGCGCGCAGGACGGCGCATCGCCTTTTCATGCCGCCGCTCAATTCGTTGACTGTTTTAGTCAAGCATTCCGCCGGCAGAATTTTCGCCGCTTCCGCCCTGACCATGCCCGCCATTTCTTCCTTCGTGCCGGCGGCCTTGTTTTTCGCCTGTGCCGCGCATCCGAATCCCATTCCGCGCCGGCAGGTGAAAAGAATATTCGCCGCCACATCATATTCCCCGCACAATCTGTCTTCCTGAAAAACCATGCCGATGCGTTTCGGCACGCCTTCAACCGTTCCCGCATCGGGGACAAGCGTATGATTCAGCAGTCGGAGCAGCGTCGTTTTTCCTTCCCCGGAAGGCGCCATCAGACAATACCGCCCGCCGGCCGCAAGGGTCAGAGAAAAATCGGACAGCACCTTCTGTTTTCCGTATGTTTTGCTCACATTCCGAATGCAAATTTGCGGTGAAGCGTTCCGCCGTTGCTCCCGCAGGCCGTCAGGCCCTTCTTTGGACTGCATTTTTTCCTCCTGCCGCACAGGCGGAAGAAACGGATACGGTTTCCAGTCTTCCAGCCTTTTGAGCAGATACAGGACTGCCTTCTCAAAAAGAAGGCTCAGCAGTATAACAAGCAGCGTCCATGCAAACAGCCCGGCCGTATCCAAATATATCTTCGACATATACAGCCGCTCGCCGAGAGAATACTGCGGCAGACCGATCACTTCCGCCGCCACCCCGGATTTCCAGCTCATGCCGAGAGAAATCTTTAAACTGCTTCTCAGATACGGCATCAGCGCAGGCCTGTATAAAAACAGGACGCGGTTGAGGCTTCCGACGCCGAACACATCCGCCATTTCCAGAAGCTGTCCGTCCGTACTTCTCAGGCCCGCGATCGTATTGACATAAACATTCGGAAAAACGATCAGAAAACTGATAAAAAAAGACAGTCCGGAAGAGCCGGCCCAGATCAGCAGAAGGACGACAAACGAAGCCACGGGAATGGATTTTAACGCCGCCATGACCGGATTGAGAAATTCCTCCATCAAAGCATACCGGCACCCCAGCGCACCAAGCATCAGGCCGCAGAAAAGGGCCGCAAAAAAACCAAGCCCGATTCTGCCCGCCGAACAGAAAACTATCCGCAGAAAATCCGCCTCCGCCATATTATAAAGCAGGGCCCCCGCCGTCCGGACGGGCCCGACCAGAAGAATATCGTTATTCGTTATGACCGCCGCCGCCTGCCAGACACACAGCCAGAACAGAATAATGATGCCTTTTCGCATATGCACCCTCATAACCATCTCCTAATCCGCACCCGCTCAGGGTATATAGTAAAAATCGTCCGCCGGCAGACTGCCGCCCACGGAAGACGCGTCTTTTTCAAACAAAACTTCCAGATAACCGGAAAGAGCCGCCTTCATGTCCTCCCCGTCGATATAGGTAATGTTGCAGAACGGCATTGCCTTTGCTGCCACCGGAGCCTTCTCGATAATCCCGTAGGACGCGACAAGTTCCGCCGCCGCTTCCACGTTTTCATTGGCATACGCCGCGCTCGCTTTATGCTCTTCCATAAATACGGCGACTTCTTCCGGATGCCCGCTCAGAAAGTCATTTCTCACGATGGTAACTCCCGTCACCAGACTGCTTCCGCCTTCTCCCTGTACCTTTGCCCATTCCGCCGTCAAATCCATCAAAACGGACAGTTTGTCATTCTGCATACAGGCCGCCGTCACAAAAGGCTGGGGCAGAATCCCGATCGCAGACGGGTCTTCTTTCAGAACCGCGGCAACCTCCGTCGCTTCCGATTTATATTCCAGCGTGAGATCTTCCGGCAAAAGACCGCTTTCCGTCAAAAGATACTGAAATACATAATCCGGCGTCGTCCCTTTTCCGGTCAGATAAATCGTCCGGCCTTTCAGCGCCTCCATGGACTGAATGGAAGCATCCCCCGACACCATGTAAAGCACGCCGAGCGTATTGATATCGATCACGGAAATGCCGCCTTTCGTTTTATGATAAAGAACGCTCGCCACATTGGCGGGAACAAGCGCGATGTCGAGCTCCCCGGAAACCATCCTGGGAAGCAGCTCATCCGCCGCGGCCGCCATTGTAAAATCATAACTGCCCTCCGACTCTCCCGCTTCCGACCGGCTCATCAGATAAACAAGCCCCATCGAAGTAGGACCTTTCAGGGAGCCGATGCGGATGCCTGCCGCATCCGGTGCGTTTTCTGTTTCCCCGTCCGCTGTCTCCTGTGTCCCTTCCGTTTTCCTGTCCGCCGTCTCCGGCGCACTGTCCGTTTTTCCGGCTTCTTCCGGCGTACCGTTCGCCTTTTCGTCCGTGCCGTCCGCTTTTCCGCCTGCCTCTTCCGCCGTGCCGTCCGCTTTTCCGGTTTCCCCGTTCGGCGTTCCTTCCGTTTCATTTCCGGTCCGTACCGGTTCTTTCGGCGTTCCTTCCGCGGCCTTTCCGCAGCCCGCCGTCAGCGCCATGCAAATGACGATTCCCATCATTACCGCAAACATTCTTTTTTTCATACCTGTTCTCATGCTCCTTTTCTGTGAAAAATGATGATTGGCGGCTTTTTTCTTCCGATGCCCTCTGCAAACGGCAAAAAAGCGCCCTCCGACAAAGGCGCACTGATATCATAACAATATTAGCGTCCTTTCCTCTCAGAACGAATCTTCGAGCGTCAGAATCATGTCTGATTTCCCGTCGGGCGCACCCTCCGGGTTATCTTTCTTCATTTTACTATCTCTTTCACAAAAAAACAACCCGCCTGTTTTCAGGCGGGCCGTTTCTTTTTTGTTTTCCGGTTTTTCTGATTTCAGAAACGGAAGTTATTTCATCTGCTCTTCCTGTTTCTTGATCATTCTACGAACCATCTCACCACCGATGGAACCTGCTTCTTTGGATGTCAGGTCACCGTTGTAACCTTCCTTCAGGTTTACACCAAGCTCAGATGCAACCTCTGTTTTGAAACGATCCATAGCTGCCTTAGCTTCCGGAACTTCAACTCTATTCGTTTTGTTACTTGCCATTTTCTTTCACCTCCGAAAATACATTTCATCTTTTATCTATATTTGAGATAAGCGATTTTCGCACCGCTTATCTCAGATTTTCAGAAGTTCATTGCTGAATTTCCGGTTCTGTGTAAGCGTGTTCGTATCACTTATCTTGATGTTAGTATGAACGGAATGAAAGAAATTATTTTGGTAAGTTTTTCTAATGAAAAACAATCGCTTCTTTCATATTAAGAGCGGCATCTTTTCCGGCAAACAGCTCCAGAAGCTTCAATGCGAAAGGAAGCGCCGTCCCCATGCCGCGGCTTGTGATCACGTTGTCCGATACGGTCACCGGTTCCCTGCTCACATCAGCGCCTTCCAGATGACTTTCAAAAGATGGATAGGAACAGGCCGTTCTTCCTTTTAAAATGCCTCTGTGTCCGAAAATGCTCGGCGCCGCACAGATCGCCCCGATATATTTTCCTTTTTGATAAAAAGCATCCACCTGCTCCATCAACGGTTCCGTCGCTTCCAGCCCTTTTGTTCCCGGCATGCCGCCCGGCAGGACAATCATATCCGTTTGTTCAAAATCAACTTCTTCCAATAATTTGTCCATTTCCACCGTAATTTTATGGGAACCTGTCACGCTCTTTTCTCCCGTCACGGATACCATGTCCACATCAATATTGCCTCTGCGCAGAATGTCCACTACGGTCAATGCTTCGATTTCTTCAAATCCTTCTGCGAAAAATACACATACTTTACTCATTTTTTGCTCCTTTCGCCTGCTTTCCGCGCTCTCTGTCCGATTTCTTCGGACGTTTGCTCGGTACTAACCGCCTTAAAAGCAAATGACGCTTCGCGTCGCTTGCTTTCCTCCGTCTGGGCTGCTCCCTCGCAAACTCGCGCTTTCCGCGCTCCCTGTCCGATTTCTTCGGACGTTTGCTCGGTACTAACCGCCTTAAAAGCAAATGACGCTTCGCGTCGCTTGCTTTCCTCCGTCTGGGCTGCTCCCTCGCAAACTCGCGCTTTCCGCGCTCCCTGTCCGATTTCATCGGACGTTTGCTCGGTATTAACCGCCTTAAAAGCAAATGACGCTTCGCGTCGCTTGCTTTTATCAGGCGGTTAGTATATTATAGCAGATGGGGGGCGTTTGCGCTACTCTTAAAGCGGTGAAAACAGAAAAACCAGGAGACGTTTATGGAAATCGAACGAAAATTTACGGTCAGGGCTTTGCCCGAACAGCTGAGTCAATATCCTTTTCATCAAATCGAACAGGCTTATCTGAATACTGACCCTGTTGTCAGAATCAGGAAGCAGGATGATGATTACTATCTCACCTATAAAGGTAAGGGGCTGATGGCAAGAGAGGAATACAATCTCCCATTAAATAAGGAGGCGTATTATCATCTTCGCGAAAAAGCTGACGGAAATATTATCGCAAAAAAACGGTATCTCATACCAATTGAACAGCCGACATTTACGTCAGATTATAAAATGCCGATTGACCAGATCAGTCTAACTATCGAACTGGATATTTTTGAAGCGCCTTTTGAAAATCTCGTAATTGCGGAAGTAGAGTTCCCCGATGAAGAAACTGCAGCGGCGTTCTGTCCTGTTGACTGGTTTTTAGAAGATGTATCGAATGACCCGGCTTATCACAACTCCAATCTGAGCCGGAAAAAGTTATCGGAGTAATTTCAAGTTCCTTTAATTCTTCAGGTGATAACGCAGGAACATAATACGTTCCCCACGTTTGCCATCATTTATTCAATTCCTTTTCCAGATTTGCCAACCGCTTAAATTGTCCTGAATAGTATATAAAAAACAGGACATTTGGCACACTTTTTGTTGCAGTTGTTGGTATTTTGAAAATTTATGTAAAATTGGCTGTTTCACTTTATAAGCGGTTATATATTGTAAATCAAATGCTGTTCTATTATAATTTTTGTATCTGATATGAACTATAAAAGTAATGGAGAAATGATTTTTGATTATGGAAAATAAAATTGTCATACAAAATTTTGGACCAGTAAAAGAGGCGCAAATAAATTTAAATAAAAATTTTCAGATATTCATAGGTGCTCAGGCCTCTGGTAAAAGTACAATTTGTAAGGTCGTATATTTCGTTCAAAAAATAAGAGATTATACCTTAGATTATCTGATGGATGAAACACAGTTTACACAGAACCATAAAAATGAGTATTTCAATAATTATATGAAATATCTGATAAAACAGTTTATGGGATGCTTTGGAAAAACGAAACATATGCAAAAATTTAATATTTCGTATATGTTTGCCGGAAAACATATTAAGATTTTCTTAAACCGTGATGGCTATGTAAGATTTTCTCTTGATGCTACATTAAAAGAAGAACTTTTGGGATTGATAAAAGAAGCTTCTGAAATGTTTTTAAATAATTTTAATACAAAGGGGCTTTTGGATAATATAACTGCTGTGGGGATAATGAAACTCCATTTAAATGAACGGTTGTGTTTCGTATTTGAAAACAATGATGAAATCATTTATATTCCAGCCGGAAGAAGTTTGTTAGCAACCATGTCTGAGCAGTTACAGGATGTTTCTACCGATGAGATGGATTTGACTATGCAGGAATTTATTAAACTGATAAAAATAACGAAAAATAAATTTGGAACTAAAATTCCGGAAATGATTACAGATTATGTAAAAACGATTAAAGGTCAGATAAATAATGCAGCAGTAGATCAGGCGTATGAATATATTAAGAAAATTTTGAAAGCAGATTATATAAGCGAAAGCGATGGTGAAAAAATTTATTTTGATGAGAATCATTGGGTTAAACTGATGTATGGTTCGTCTGGTCAGCAGGAAGTATTGTGGATATTGATGCTTGCCTTTGCGACAATATTGGAAAAGAAAAAATCATTTATAATAATTGAAGAGCCAGAGGCACACTTATTTCCGATTGCACAAAAAGATGTTATAAATCTCATTTCGTTAATGATAAATTCAACGTACAGCAAAGTTATTATAACAACGCATAGCCCATATATACTTACTTCTACGAATATATTATTGTATTCGCAAAAAGTGGAGAATCAGCATACAAAGTTAAATAAGATTGTTATTCCCAAAAATTTAAGAGTATCTTATGAAAACTTTGCCGCCTATAAAGTGGACAACTATGAAAAGATTTTGGAACCTTTGTTAGATGAGGAAAGTCATATGATTAATACAAATTATATTGATGAAGTATCGTCTATTACAAATAGTGAACTTGATGAACTTATTACCATGGAGATAGATGAATGATCTGCAGAAAATTAGAGGAATGTATTAATGGCGAACTGAACAGTAATTCCTTAGAGAAATGTGATAATAAAAATCAAGCAAACTGTATTGAATCATCGGACAGACGTTCAGCAGTAAAGTGTGAAGAGAATAAAAAGAAATATGTACTTGAAAATACGAAGAAAAACCACGTGATTTTATATAAAATGGATGGTGGGATAATAGCGGAGGATAAGTCTGTCCCATTAAATACGAGTAAATGTGACTATTTATTTGTCATTGGTGAGGCAGCTCCAACTGCTGTTTTACGTTAATGTGCCCAAATCGTTAATTCAGCTTAAGGAAACTTTGTTATTGTATAAAAATGTTTTCTGTAAATTTGGACATGTATATGCAAGAGCAATCGTGACATCTTCGACGCCAAATTTAAAAGCGAGTCCGGAATATGTTAATTTGGAACGGCTGATTCGCAAAGATTATAAAGGAAATATAAAAATTGTTGAAAAACAATTTAATGAAAAGGATATAGAACTACCGGTCTGAATGTTAATCGCCCATGTTCCTCCTTAATGGCAAAAATAGCATATAGATTTCAGTTCCTATATGCTCTGACGCTGTTACCCTCAGTGAACAAGGGGATACACTCCGCACCTCAAGCGTCATTTTTCCCTTTTTTATCAATCTTTCTGCGGTTTCTTTTGCACTTTTTAACTCTGCCTTTTGTGCCGCTTCATTCTCCATATCTTCCATAATTTTACACATAGCCGCAACTTTTTTCTCATCCTGCTTAAAATATCTTGCTTTTTTAGCAAGCGTTTCATAATTCATGTCATCAGGATTGGTGCATGAAAAATCGTGCATCGGCTTTCCGATTTCATCGTTGCCTCCATATTTCCCATTAACCTATATAATATGCGAACCGTCACCAAACATTTCCTTTCCCTCGTTGGTTTCCACATACCGCTGTATGTAATATATAGCTTGATTTTTTCCCATAATATCATTTTCTGTAATAACAATAACATAACTGTCGGGAATATCTTCCGTATCATCTCCGGGGTTTAATATATGTGCATCTGAAAAACTATTAGTTAAATCTTATTACAAAACTCTATAATTTCACCTTTCCTTTGTTCCACTGCATCTTTATATTCCACTGAACATAAACCTAATCTATCACAACATTCAACTTCTAAATGCCCGTAAAAATGTTCAATACTTTCAAAAATGCGCTGACATTCTCTCATGCTTGTTCCTGTTCTTAATGCCACTGCATAGCCTTTCTTTCCGGTGCTTAAGGCTGCATGCGGCTCATGAGTATTACACCAGGGCGTACACCTGTCAATAAATACTTTAAACTGTCCGGGAATGTCTGCCCAATAAGAAGGTGATACTGATATGATGGCATCTGCCCACTCATAGTTTTCAATGATTTTATCAACATCATCATGCTGAACGCATTTAGCCGTATTATGGCATGTTCTACACCCTTTACAAAAACTAATATTAAAATCATCTATACATATACTTCTGACATCATATCGCTCCTTTAGACATTTAGAAATTATATTTACTATTTCTGCCGTTGCACCATTTCTGACAGGACTACAATTCATCACCAAAACTTTCATTTCGCTCAATCTCCATAATTCCGATTTATATTTTGAACAGAGTACCACAATCGCGCTCATAGTTCAATTGTATTTTCACTAAATTTCTTCCTTCCTCCGTTTCGTTTTGTTCTGCTGCCTGTTATGCTGCCGGCTCTCGTTCTGAAGCTCCCTCGCAAGGTTCTTTCTGTTGCAGCTGATTACCTCGGCATATGCTAATTCTAAACTCAGCTCTTGGCTGAGTTTGCGGTCATTGGTCTGCTCCCTGCCGATACTGTCATACTCGGATTGCAAAGACTGTATCTCAGCTTTCCACTGTTAAGGTAAACAGTATTCGGTTTTCATATCATTTTTCTGTCTTTGTTTTCCCAATAAATGGGAACTGTCTTAACACTGCTTTCCAATTATAAAGTCCATAAATCCGTTAATAGTATGGATCTTTCATAGATTACTTTGGCTTTAACCTCAATATCTATATCCGCTTAAAATCTACAATTTAATCAGTTCTTTTCAGCAACCCGATATGTTAAGAATATATCTATAACTATCAGCATTGCCCATACTCCTAAAACAGATAATAAGCAAGGAGTACCTTTCATAACGATACAAATGCCTATAATTATGATTCCCCCAATGATAAAGGAAATTCCTCCTATATGTTGGCTTTTTTTCCATGTTGCTTCATTTTTCATGCTCCAATGTGTCCTCAATCCTATCATAGAATTCATCCGCAACTTAGGCATGAGATTTCCTGTAACAATCATTAACATACCAATGATGCCTAAAACAAGCTGACCAATATCCAATGAAACAAATGATAAATTTTCCACTTTGTTAAAGCTTGTATATAGAGAATAGACATTCAAAGCATTAAGCAATATCAGCACTAAAATACCCAAAATAATTGTAACATTTTTATTGTTTTCCCCATGTTCTTCCTTTTTTGCCGCCAGCTTTGCCATTCCAAGCAGAAAATATCCCATTAAAATACTTACTACCGGAAATAACAAAGCCTCATATTTACTCCCCCAACGGTCAACCTGATTATCAAACCCATAATGTGCAGGGATTTTCTTGGGAAGATGCGGCAATACAATCAAGACAACTACTAATGGAAGATACATCAAAATATAACATACTGTTTTCTTTTTATTCATTTCTGACCTCCTCTTAACTCGTTAATCCACATGATAGTTTCATCAAGTACAGACAAATTCAGTTCATAATAAATATAATTTTTATATTTTGTTTCATAAATCAAATCTGCCTTTTTTAATTTTGATAAGTGATATGACAGGGCTTGCGGTGTCATGCTTAGGGCATTTGCCAAATCGCCGGAATTTATTTTTCCCTCCTTTAATTTATGCAAAATTCTTCTTCGGTTTTCATCTGCCAATGCTGCAAGTATCTCATTTACCGCCAATATACCACCTCCTATTTCAATAAATCTTTAAATAGATTATACAAAATTTGTATGGAGCAGTCAAGAACTATTTAAAATTATTTTTAAATAGTTACATATTCTATCTAATTCCCTGGATAATCTTTCCGTCCTATCGCTCTATTCTGTCCAATCATCATCTGCCTTGCCCGTTCCCTCTGCCCGGTACTAACCGCCCTCGGTTTTCGGCAGCAAGCGTGTCAGGTTTCCGCATGACTGCCTTATCCCTTGTATAGAGGATGGCGGTCTGGTATTGGTCTTAATGTTATCGCTCATGTTCCTCCTTGTCGGGCAATACGTGCAAGCACGCGCAAAAAAAGACGCATGGTTTACAATTTACTGTTCCATGCGCCTTTACGCTGTGATTTTAATATTAAATTGTTTTGCCGATTACGCTAACTGCATAACCTCGGCTTCAATCTCCTTTAATTCCTCCATTGATAATGCAGGAACATAACGTGCAATCTTTTCAAGAGAAAGTTCTCCGTCTTTAATCATTCTCCTTACTGTTTCCCTTGCATTATCTAATGCCGCTTCATTCCTCATATCTTCCATAATTTTACACATAGCCGCAACTCCTTTCTC
>CAJUDZ010000009.1 GCA_910584965.1 uncultured Lachnospiraceae bacterium
ATATCAAAGCTGCTTTTTCGTTTGCACCACCTTCGATTCTTTCCTTAACGATTTGAAAGTATCAAGGCTGAACGGACAGAATCAGAGCATTTACTCGATGCTCTGATTTTTGATGAAGAAACGCTGTTTTATGACGAAATAAACCGGACTTTCTATTATTCCCTTATCGAGGGAAATCAGAATGCTTATCATCCCGGCGTAAAAATCAAAAGCAGCTGTCCGGATATAAAACTGGCTGTCCTGGACGGGGAAATCACGGAAGATTCCATTCGGAACAATCACACCTATACGCTCCTTGCCTATACCGGGCAGTCCTATTGTCAGTATTCGCTTAAATGCACCACCTTACCGTTAATGAATATTGAATGCTCCGCCGAAATTCTGGAAGAATCTCTGCCCATGAATATCACGTTGTTCGATAACAGGAAAGGAGCCGCCGGCAGGCTGACGACTTCCGCAGGAGAAATCCATATCCGCGGCGCAAGCGCGAGATGGTACGACAAAAAGGGATACCGGTTTTCTCTGAAAGAAGACTCCGCCGGCAATCATACGCGCGCCAGAAAAGTTTCCCTCCTGGGCATGCGTCAGGACGACAACTGGCTTCTGTATGCCGCCTATAACGATCCGGAAAAAATCCGGAACGTATTTTCCTCAAATCTATGGAAATATACATGCGCGTCAGATAACGCGCAGGGTGTCGATACCGGCATGGAATACCGGTATATAGAATTGTTTATGAACGGAGAATACTGGGGGCTGTACGCCCTGGGTTATCCGATCGATGAAACGCAGATGGGAGTTGAAAAGGACAGCAGCGAAGAAGCCTTATACAAGGTCGTTGGATTTGTGCGCGAAGACAGTTACAAAATACTGGACGACGGAACCGTGGAAGGATACGAAGTAAAGGGATACGGCGGCGGGAATCCGAATTGGGACCTTTTGTTCGGTTACCGGGATTATTTACAGCTTCATATGGAATCGAACGAGGCGCTGTATGCCGGCATCGATATCGATAACGTGATCAATCTTTATTTATTCTATAATCTGATACAGGGACAGGATAACGTGCTGGAAGGGAAAGTAAAAAACCAGTACGTGGCAATCCGAAAAACGGATGACGGTTATCACGCATTATACGCCCCATGGGATATGGATATCAGCTGGGGCAACGGCTGGACTCCTTATGAAAAAAATAATGTGGACCCATACGTCGTAAAACCGGAAACAAATGTCGTCATGGAATGCGGCTATCTCGGCCAGCTGCTTGCCAATGACCCGGATGAACTGTGGGAAAAAATTCTGGAAAAATATCATTTTCTGAGAGAAAACGGATGGTCCGAAGAAAATATAAACGCCATGATCGACGAATACGAGGCGGATATCTATGGTTCCGGCGCTTACAGGCGTGATATGGCACGTTGGAGCGGCGGCAACTACATGGACCCGGCAGAAGGACTTGGAACTTTCCGCGCCTATGCGATGCGGCGGCTTGCCGAAATGGACCTGTACTATGACAGGCTGGCGGCTTTCTGCCAGACGGATGAAAGCTTTTTTATCAAACAGAGCGCCCAATATAAGGATTTTCTAAACAGCAGTTTTGTCATCGAAATCAATAATAAAGAGCTTTTGAAAGATTCCGTTTATTCTGATTTCATAACCTGGCTTGGTATCGATCCTTCATCCATCACCGGTGAAACGCGGTTTATCATTGCAAATCCTTCGACGGGACAATGCGATTATCTTCCCATACCGGAAAACGGCAGCGCAGAAACTTCCGTTGGAGCTCTCCGGCTTACGCCGGTACGGGAGGGTGTTTATTCCGTTTACTTAAACGATTGCTTCTGCTATGATATCTCCGACTTTTCCCGGCCGGCAATACGAATGGCCTTTATAAAAGACCATTCCGCTTCGCAGTTCAGCTTTGCCCGGGGATTTGATTTCCATGCGCTGACAGGCACTATGGATGAATTGGAGACTTATGTGGATGCCCTGTCTTCCACAGACTACTATGCGCTGATCGAGATTAACGACCCTTCCGTCTGCATGGATGAATGCGGCCTGTTTTCGCCTCTCGGTCTGAACCCGGAAAACATCGGCACGGACGCGGATTTCATCGTATGGAACGGCTCAGCAAAAGATGCTCTTGTTCTTGATAACTTCCATGTGAATGGCGCCTGGCAGGATACTTCCATCGGTTCACTCAGTCTGTTTGAAAGCGAAACCGGAGATTACGGCGTTTATCTGGCAGATACGGAATGTTTTGTCAGCTCTCAGGAAAAAAATGAAGGGGAGAATATTGATATCCGCATCATTTTATTCGACCCGAACAGTTACGAAATTCTGGAGGATACCGTATTCAGCCGCTAACACGGCAAAATACCGTTAAGAGATTCTGCAATACGTCAAAACAGGACGGTGGGATATCTGCCCGCCGTCCTGTTTTTATTCTCTCTGTCGTTTCTCCGTCAGCTATGCTGCTCTTTAAACGCCTTATAAGCCGAGAGTGCTTTCGTAAACTGAATCGTATGTTCATCCAGCGCAGACGCAGCGCCGAGCGGATATTGATCGGGAAGAATCGCCGCTCCCACTTCCGGTTCCCAGTAGAACACACCAAGCCCCTGGCCGTCCGGAACCTGCCTTACCGCTTCCATCGTATCCATCAAAAGATCATAGGTGCCTTTCTCGTCGGTTTCCGGTCCGCCCACTTCCACGACCATAACCGGCTTTCCATAACGATCCGCATAGTAGACCAGCGGATTATAAAGAAGCTCCGTCGGTTTTTTGCCGCCGTGCTGCGCGATCATATCATCCCAGTACGGATAATGAGAAATACCGAGAATATCCGTTTTGCCGCCGTTTTCAAAGAAAACCTTCCAGAAAGGATCGCAGATTTCCGGGTAAGTGCCGCAGGAAAGATGCGTAATTACCTGACATTCCGGACAACATTCCTTTACCGCATCGTATCCTGCATTCAGAAAAGCGGCCATCTGTTCCGGATGTTCCGTCCTGCTGCCCATCGGCAGTAACAGGCCGGGGTTAATTTCGTTGCCGACCTGTACCCACGCCGGCCGGATGTCGTTTTCCACAAATAAGGTCATGACTTCCTTCGTATGTTCATAAACCCGTTTCGTAAGCTGTTCCGCATCATCATTTATCCATGCTTCCGGGATATCCTGATATTGCGGATCCGCAAAATGATCGCTGTAATGAAAATCCAGCATCAGTTTCATATCCGCCGCTTTCACCCGCTTCGACATTTCCAGCACGCTCTGCGCATCGCAGAAACCAAGCATACAGAGAGTGGTCTCGTTTTTCTGCCAGTAAGCGTTCTCAGGCGGATTTACAAAAATCCGAAGCCGTACCGCATCCGCTCCCATCGCTTTCATTGCCGCAAGCGGTTCCGTCTCCTTTTTGTCCTGATCAACCCAGTGAATGCCTCTTTCCTCCAACTGGGTAAGCCATCCTAAGTCAACGCCGTATACCATGTTTGTCTTCATATTTATCCCTGCTCCTTTCATTTTGTATGTTTTTGTTTTCCTGTTTTTGACGCGCGTTCTTTTTTCCTGCCGCTTCACGCGCATTCCTTCCGTCATTTATCGGTCGACCTGCGAATCAGAATTTCATAATCGAGCAGCGTCTTTTTCTGATACCGTTCCCCCTGCAAAAAATGACATACCTGCTTGCCAAGCTCCGCACCGACACTTCTCGCGGAAGTGTCAATGGCCGTGACCGACGGCCGCATCAGATTCAGCGCCGAACCGTTATACAGGGAAACGATTGCGATGTCTCTCGGAATCCGGTATCCCTCTCCCTGCAGCCAGGACATGATCCGAACACACAGCTCATCGTCGCCACATACAATACACTCCGTTTTGTTGGAAAGAATATCCGACATCACCATTTCCAACACATTATCATAGACCTTCCCCGCATAAATATACTGTTTTTTCTCCGATATGCCGCTCTTCATCAGCGCATTCATGAATCCGTCATAGCGGCTGCGGTTTACCACATAGTTAATCTCTTCCAAAATCAGGGCAAAACGCCGGAACCCTTTCGCAATCATCATCGTGAGCAGTTCCTCCGTCGCTCCTTTGTTGTCGATATCAACCGTGATAACATCCTCGTTTGCACACTGTCCTGCAAGCCCTATCGGAAAGCCTGCTTTTTCCAGATACTGCATCGCCCTGTCATTTTCCATTGTCCTTGTCAGTATCACCGCATCGATTTTCTTTCCTTCTACTACATTGATAACCTCGGAAATGTCTCCTTCCGTCACCTTCATAACAAGCACATTGTAATTCATATAAGCCGCGGCTTCACAGACGCCGTACAGACATTCCGCAAAGAAATGATTCGTATTGATATTACTGTCCGCCGGAAGCGCCACTCCAAGCAGCCGTGTGGGAAAAGAACCTTCCTCCTTTGCCCGGTAGTCTTTCATGTATTTCAATATTTTATTTCTGGTTTCTTCTCCGATTCTTCCCTTTCCTGAGAGCGCCCTCGAAACGGTGGTCTTTGATAATCCAAGCGCTTCGGCAATTTCTTTCTGCGTCACGTCTCTATCCCTCCTATATCAGGCAAAGCTGATTTTTATCACGCTCCCTTTCAGCCCGTCGGCCGACGCTCTTACCAGACATTCTCCCTGTCCGCCGTCCGAACGGATGAGCGCAAAGGCTTTTCCGTGAAAAACAGATATCCGGTTTCCTTTCATGCTTTCATGACAGGCAGGATTTCCGTTATCCACGCCGATAATCGACGCAGGCCCTTCCACCGCGAAGGTTATCCCATTGTCCGCCTGCGGGCAGAAATTTCCCTCCGCATCGTAAACCGATACTTCCACCTGAGCGGCGCTTCTGCCGTCTGCCGGGAGTTTTTCCCGATAGCAGGACAGCCGGATTTCATATGGAGCCAGTGCCGTCCGTATCGTATGGCGTGCCGCCTCTTTTCCGTTACAATAGCCGACCGCCTCGATACGGCCCGGCTCATACGGCACATCCCAGTTCAGGAATAAATCTCCCGTCGTAAAGGCAATCGGCGGCTTTTCAAAATGCCCGTATTCTTCCGTCATGCCGTAGGCCGGATATGCGTAAGCCTTCTTACCATAAGATTTCCCGTTCAGGAACAGTTCTACATAATCGCAGCTCGTGTAACAGAGCACAGGAAGCACGGTACCCTCTTCCACATCCAGATTCCAGTGCGGAAAAAGATGCACCATTGGCTTCTCACGCCTCCAGATGCTCTGGTAAAAATAATAGCCGTCCTTCTCAAATCCGCATGTATCCAGTACGCCCGCGCTGGAAGAACGTTCCGGCCAGTGCGCCTCTCCCAGATAATCAATGCCCGTCCACATAAAATCCCCTGCCACATAATCATGGGACATCGTATAACGAAGTAATTTTCCGCTCTCCACCGGCGCGCTGTAATAAGGGCGTCTCCACCAGCCTTCCTTCTGCGGCATTTCCATCGGATATTCTCCCCGGATGCCTCCAGTACCGCCGTTTTCCGTTCCCATCATGCACCAGTCGGGATAGGCCCTTCTGTCTTCATCGTAAAAGGTCTCCGCACGGTTTCGCCATCTTCCGACATAGTTATAACCGACCACATCCAGTTCTTTCAGAAATTCCACTTTTGCCGGATACGGCTCGGAACAAATCTGGTCGTTGGCCTGTGTCACAAACCGGTCAGGGTCGAGCTCCTTACAGATTTCCTTTAAATGTCTCGCCGTAAGATATCCCTGATCGTTCTGCTGGTCGGGCACTTCGTTTCCGATGCTCCAGATCACAATACAGGGATGGTTTCTGTCCCGCAGAAGCATTGCCCGCAGATCTTCTTCATGGCATTTATCAAACCACTCCGAATATCCCCTGCTTTCATGCGTGTTGCTTCCAAATTCTTTTCCTTTGAGAATTTTCCACTCGTCAAACGCCTCATCCATCACGAGAAGACCTTCCCTGTCGCACAGATCGAGCAGCGCCGAATCCGGCGGGTTATGGGCCATACGAATTGCGTTCGCTCCCATTTCCTTTAATTTATGAAGCCGCCTCTCCCAAACTTCAATCGGAACCGCCGCGCCCGCGCAGCCTCCGTCATGGTGTACACAGACGCCGTTTATCTTACAGCGCCTTCCGTTCAGCCAAAATCCGCTGTCTTTATGAAAAACCGCACTTCTGAATCCCGTCCGGGTATGTGCCTCATCCAACAGCATATCGTCCCGGTACAGTCTCGTAACAACCTCATACAGAAAAGGATGTTCAGTATCCCAAAGCAGCGGATTCCCGATGAAAAAATCCTGTCCGACTATTGCCGTTTTCGAACCCTTTTCCATGCTTCGCGCGCTATCGAGCAGTTCATCCCATATGACCTTCTTCCGCCCTTCCGCACAGATTTCATTCTGCGGCGAAAAAATTTGTGTTTCTACCCGGAGCGTTTCCGCATTCCATCCTGACATCGGCACGGAAATCCTGGTTTCGATCTGAAGTTTTGCCAGCGTTTCCGATACGTCCGGCTGCCGTATCCAGACGCCGTACGGCAGAATATGCGCCGCCTTCACCCGGTAAATCCATACGTTCCTCGTGATACCGGAACCGGAATACCATCTGGACGCCGGCTGGGCAGAATTATCCACCCGCACATCCACCACATTGTCTTTATCCTCTCCGTGCAAAAATTCCGTAATCTCCCATTCGAAAGGCGTGTAACCGTAAACATGATGACCGGCCTTATGTCCGTTCACCCATACATCGGCCAGCATGTAGACGCCGTCAAACCTGAGAAAAACTTTCTCGTCCGGCGCGGTTCCCCCGGCAATCCGAAACAGTTTCCGGTACCAGCCGATGCCGGTTTCTACATAACCGCCGGAACCGCAGGACGGTGCATGTTCGTCAAACGGATAAAAAAGGCTCCAGTCATGGGGAATCTGTACTTTCTGAAAATCCTCCGTTTCATGCCCGCCGGGGACGGGTTCCTTTTTTCCGTGATAAAAATACCAGTCAAAATCAAAGCATTCTTTCATTCCCGGTTCTGCTCCGGATAAATATGCCACCATCTTTTCATACCATGCCCTTTCTTTCGTCCGTCTATTTACTGACAGGACATATTTTTTCTGACAAAAAGGGCTATCGCACCAATCAGAATATTCCGTGGGCGGCAACCCTTTTTACTCATTTATGAAATCAGATCATCCTATACTGCAGGGGGTGTCAGACAACGCCTCCCATACGAACCGGCTAACGGGTCGCATACCATGCTTCATACTGGGTCTTAAACTCATCTTTTACGTTCTGCAGACCGGAATCGTAACATTTCTGAATCATTTCATCCAGCGTTTTGTCAACGTCATCCACAAGGCCGAGTTCCAGCATGGGAACATAATCGTCCAGCACGACTTTTACAGCCGCCACATAGGAGTCAACGGGAGTCGTATCAAATACGAAGGTGATCGTCGGGTTATTCTCCACTCTCTCTCCCCATGCGTCGGAAATCGCCTGCATACGGGGATCTGCTCCTGCTTCATGTAAATCGTCATTTTTAATTGCCCAGGAAGCAGAAATTGCATATGCCGCATAATCAGTGGATTTATCCAGTTCCGTGTAATATCCTTCGTCGTCAATGCTGTAATGCTCGCCTTCCACACCGAGAATGAGCAGTCTGTTTAAATAAGTATCGAATTTGATCAGATCGAGTACCATTGCCGCACGCTCCGGATTCTTGGAACCTGCTGCGATTGCCATATCATTGTTGGAGAACGCTTCACATCCTACAAAGTGATCTGTCGTCAGATCATAAAGCGCACACTTTACGCCTTCGCTCTGTTCCGCCTGTTTTACATAGGTGATAACAGAACCGTTCCATGCGATGGAAGCCCCCTGCAATGCGCCGAACGCATCGTCATCCGTTACCGTGTTGGTCAGCGCGCTTCGGCTCCAGCATCCTGCATCCGCCAATGTTTTCATATCTTTGGCATATGCGCGGAACCAGTCTGTTTCGTATGTCATCGTAATTTCATCTGCCGTCGGAAGATCGCCGTCCCAGGAATAGATCATATCGAAGTAATCGCTGTCCAGCGCAAGGAAGGTATCAAACTGCTGACGATATACATCCCAGAGCTCATTGTTGTCTACGGAAGAAGCAAGCCCGTAAATACCGCTTTCAGGCGTTTCTTTTTCTCCCATCGTTATCATGAAATTCATATAGTCATCCCATGTCTTTAACTCGCCGATGCCATGTTTATCAGCCAAATCCTGACGAATCGCTACGATCTTGCCCATCGCTGCCGCTACGTTGGAAGGCACGGCAATCGTTTTGCCGGAAAGCGTTGTCTCGCTCCAGCTGTCCTTATCCTGATATTTGTTTGCGAGAGGCATATAATTTGCGATAAAGTCATCCGTCAATTCATAGAAAGAGCCTTTCGCCGCCTCGGTATACATATAGCACCAGGGCGCCGTAAAGATCAGGTCAACCTGCTCGCCTCCTGCGAGCACGAGAGAATACATCGTCTGATAATCGCTCCAGCTCATAAACGTAACCGCAAGATCCGTGTTATACGGCTCAAGATAATCGTTTACCATTCCGAGAACCTTCTCCCAGTCGTTCGGCGTATCGCCGATCAGATACATATTTACGGTATAAGGATCGCTTAAATCCGTTGACGCATAGAAATCGGGGGATGCCGCAATCGGGCCTTCTCCGACCGCTGCCGGAAGACTGTCAAGAGACACCGCCGGTGCGCTGTCGCCTGAAGCCGCCGCATTATCGGCGCTGCCCGATGAACTGCTGTCCGCCGTGCTGCCGGGCGTACTATTTGCCGAACCGGAATCCTCTTTCGAACCGCCGCAGCCGGCCAGCGTGGACATTACGAGGCACGTTGCTAAAGTGACTGACAAGATTTTTTTCTTTTTCATAGTTTCTCTCCTTTTTGATTTTTATATAAATTTTTAAATGATTTACCCTCTTAACCTTTGACCGCTCCGATCGTCAGACCCTTTACAAAGTAACGCTGTACGAAAGGATATAACAAAACGATAGGGCCGGTCGCAATTACGGTCATCGCCATCTTCATACTCTCAAGCGGAATGGTCGGAAGCGCCATACCGGATTTCTCCGCAACGATTCTCATCGCTTCCGCGCTGCCAAGTATTCTTTGCAGGTAATATTGCAGCATAAACTTGTTTTCATCTGTAATAAACAGCATACAGTTATACCAGTCATTCCAGTACGCAAGTGCGGAGAACAGGCTCAGCGTTGCGATCAAGGGCTTGCTCAGCGGAAGAATCAGCTTCACATAGATGACGAAGTCATTCGCACCGTCAATTTTGGCAGATTCCGTCAATGCGCTCGGAATGCCCATCATAAACGATTTCGCAATAATCATATTCCACACCGAAAACATCAGGGGCAGAATAATCGCTATGTAAGAATTTTTAAAGTTCAGATAACGCACGCACATCATATACCAGGGCACCAGACCGCCGCTGAACAACGTTGTAAAGAAGAAGAAAAAGGAAAACTTATTTCTCCACGGAAAATCCTGACGCGATAATACATAGCCTGTCATTGTCGACAGCAGCACCGACAGGAATGTTCCTACAACCGTAATGCCGATCGTCGTTCCATAAGCTTTCAGAATCGCTATCGGATTCTTCAGACACAGCAGGTAACTCTGAATGCTGATATCCGTCGGAATCAGCGGGTATCCGTTTCGAATCAGAGAAGCTTCATCCGTAAAAGAAGCCACAATAATCAGATAGAACGGGAGAAGGCAGAGCAGCGCAAAAATACCGATCACGACATATCCTACAATATTAACCGAAAGCACGTCTTTACTCATATGACGTTTCTGTTTTATCATCACTTTTGACACAATATCCACCTCCCTTAGTATAATGCGTAGTCCGGATTGACTTTTTTCACCAGCTTGTTACAAAGCGTGATTGTCACCAGACACAGAATCGACTGATAAAGGCCTGCCGCCGCAGATACGCCGATGTCTCCCGTATCAATTAACAGACGGAATACATAGGTGTCGATAATATCCGTCATCGGCTGTAAAAGGGCGCTGCTCTTCACGGTCTGGTAGAACAGTCCGAAATCTCCGCGGAAAATATTTCCGATCGCGAGCAGTACCATAATCATCATGGTCGGTTTCAGGGACGGAATGGTCAGATAGCGGATTCTCTGCCATGCGTTGGCGCCGTCGATTGCCGCCGCCTCGAACATTTCCTGATCCAGCCCCGTAATCGCCGCCAGATAAACGACAGAGCCATACCCGGTTCCTTTCCAGAGTTTTAAGAAGATCAGTACCGGCGGCCATGCGCCCGGCGTATTATAAAGATCGAAGGGATTCATTCCGAGCCATGTCAGAATATGGTTGAATACACCTCTTTCGTAATTGAAAATGTTATACATGATCGCACCTGCGACTACCCAGCTGATAAAGTAAGGCAGAAACATGAAAGACTGCGCAATTTTTTTGAAATACTTGTTCATCAGCTCGTTCAGCAGTATCGCGCTTCCCATCTCACAGACAACGCCCAGAGCGATAAATGCAATATTATATAGCAGCGTGTTGCGCGTAACCTGTCCGAGTTTTCCCGAAATCAGGAGCGCCTTAAAGTTGCTGAGTCCGTTCCAGGGGGAACCGTAAATGCCTCCCGCATACTGGTATTTCTTGAATGCCAGAACAATGCCCGTCATCGGTATGTAATTGAATAAAATAACATAAATCAATGCCGGCGACAGCATCAGGAGCAGCATCCAGTGTTTTTTGACCGTCTTCAGAAACGGCGTTTTATACCGCTTTGTTTCCGCTTTCTTTTTCATAAAACCTTCTCCCTTTCCGAATCACCGCGCTTTCCCCATCCTTTTTTGAACAACTCGCAGTTGCGCACCGTGATTCTTCATTTTTTGTTAATATTTATAAAAAAAACTTTATAAATTAATTATAAATAAAATAGTGCACAAAAACTATTGACCACCCCTTAGAAAAACGCTAAAAACTGTTGTGAAGTATAAACAATTTTGACGCTTTTTTGTGCAACTTTAGTTGCGCACTCTCGAAAAAGGCCGTAATATAGCCATTTTTTGAGCATACAAAAAAGAGACTGTCAATATTGAACAGTCTCTTTTCCGATTACATCTTCTATTCTGTTTTAAACAGTTCGTTTTGCTAAATACCGATACCTGTACCGCTTATTTCGCTGTTTTTTCAGGAATAACCACCTTGTCCAGTTTCCAGATATCATCCACATATTCCTGAATGGTTCTGTCGGAAGTAAACTTGCCGGAACATGCCACATTCAGGATAGCGCTTCTCGCCCAGCCCTTTTCATCCCGGTACGCCGCTTCTACTTTCCGCTGCGCTTCCGCATAGGGTTTGAAGTCTTTCAGAATGAAATAGGTATCCGCTTTCGAGGTGCTCTGCGTATTTAACAGAGAATTATATAATGTTCTGAACAGTTCCGTATCATTCCGCGAATATGTACCGTTAATCAGCTGCATCAGCACTTTTCTGATATCGGGGTCATTGTTGAAAATATCCATCGGGCTGTAACCGCCGTAATTTTCATAGCGGATTACCTCGTCGGAGCTCAGGCCGAAGATAAACGCATTTTCTTCGCCAACCTCTTCCACGATCTCCACATTCGCACCATCCATCGTGCCGATCGTCAGCGCACCGTTTAACATAAACTTCATATTACCCGTACCGGACGCTTCCTTGCTTGCAGTAGAGATCTGTTCCGATACATCCGCCGCCGCAAAAATCATCTCCGCATTGGATACGCGGTAGTTTTCGATAAATACGACCTTAATCTTGCCGTTGATGCCGGCATCGTTATTGATAACGTCCGCCACCGCATTGATCAGCTTGATGGTCAGCTTCGCATTCCGATAGCCTGCCGCGGCTTTCGCGCCGAAAATAAAGGTTCTCGGATAGAAGTTCATATCCGGATGCTCTTTTAACTCATTGTACAGGTACATGACATGCAGAATATTCAACAGCTGACGCTTATACTCATGAAGTCTCTTAACCTGTACGTCGAAAATCGAACGGGGATCTACCTGTACGCCGTTATGCTCCAGAATATATTTGGCCAGACGCACTTTGTTCTGATATTTGATATTCATGAACTCCTGCTGTGCCTTTTCGTCATCCGCGTAGATTTTCAGTTTATTGATCTTCGGAAGATCGGTAATCCAGTCATCGCCCACATGTGCCGTTACCCAGTCCGCAAGAAGCGGGTTTCCGTGTAACAGGAATCTTCTCTGGGTAATGCCGTTTGTCTTGTTGTTGAATTTCTCCGGCATCATCTCATAGAAATCTTTCAATTCCTGATTCTTCAGGATTTCCGTATGTAATCTCGCTACGCCGTTTACAGAATAACCGGCCGCGATTGCAAGGTGCGCCATCTTCACCTGGCCGTCATAAATAATTGCCATCTTACGCACTTTTTCCTGGTTGCCCGGATACATCTGCTCGATGCGAGCCACAAATCTGCGGTTGATCTCTTCCACGATCTGGTATACACGGGGAAGCAGTCTGGAAAACAGCTCGATCGGCCATTTTTCAAGCGCTTCTGCCATGATCGTATGATTCGTATAAGCGCAGGTCTTTGTCGTAACTTCCCATGCTTCTTCCCATGTCAGATAATAATCGTCCATCAGGATACGCATCAGCTCTGCGATCGCAACCGTCGGATGGGTATCGTTTAACTGGAACGTTACTTTCTCATGGAATTTTCTGATATCGTCATGCTTCCTCATATATTTTTCCACGGCTTCCTGTACGGACGCGGAAATAAAGAAATACTGCTGTTTTAAGCGCAGTTCCTTGCCTGCGTAATGATTATCGTTCGGATAAAGCACTTCCACAATATTTCTCGCAAGATTCTCCTGCTCTACCGCCTTATGATAATCACCTTTATCAAAAGAGTCCAGATGGAAGCACTCTACCGGCTCCGCATCCCAGATACGAAGCGTATTGACGATGCCGTTGCCATAACCGACAATCGGAATATCATAGGGAATCGCCCGTACCGACTGATAGCCTTCCTGTCTGAAATTGCTTCTGCCGTTTTCGTCCACATAAACATTGACATAGCCGCCAAATTTTACTTCTTTCGTATACTCCGGTCTGCGCAGTTCGAACGGATTACCGTCCTTTAACCAATCGTCCGGCGCTTCGATCTGATATCCGTCCCGGATCACCTGTTTGAACATCCCGTAGCGATAACGGATACCACATCCATACGCCGCATATCCAAGCGTCGCCAGAGAGTCGAGGAAGCAGGCCGCCAGTCTTCCAAGACCGCCGTTTCCAAGCGCCGCATCCGGTTCCTGGTCTTCTATGATATTGATATCAATGCCGAGTTCCGCCAGCGCATCTTTAAACACTTCATATGCACCCAGATTAATCATATTGTTGCCGAGAGCACGTCCCATCAGAAATTCCATCGACAGATAATAGACCATCTTGGGATCCTGTTTGTCATACTCCTTCTGGCTCGCCAGCCACTGGTCCACAATCGCATCTTTTACCGCATAAGATACCGCCTGAAAGACCTGCTGGTCGGTCGCCTCCTCCAATGTTTTCCGGTAAAGCGTCTTCACATTATAAAGCACGCTTCTCTTAAACATCTCAGTATCGAACTTCATCGCTTTCTTTTGCATTTATCTGCCTCCTTCATATCTGATTACATGATTTTTGACTAAACAGTGCCGTTTTTTCTCTTTGCGCTCTCATTTCCCGGAAGTTGCTGCAAGCAACTTTCAGCTCAGCGGGGATGCCTTTTCTCTTTGCGCTCTTACTTCCATCGGAAGTTGCTGCAAGCAACTTTCAGCTCAGCGGAGACGCTTTTACTCCGCTGAGCTTATTATATCGCTATTTTCCATTTTTGACTACTATCAATCTGCTCAAATTATCATCCGGCGGAATTTTCAGATCTTCTCCACGCCGATCACAACCTTTTCGCCGTTCACGTTCCACTCTTTTGACACAGCCAGGCTCTCATTTTCCACAATGCTTTCCGCCAGCACTTTTCCGGCAATCATTGCTTCATTTTTCCGAACAATCCCGGCTATCCTGGAGTTCCCGCAGATAGATACGCTGATATGGTCCATGACCTCGAAATCTGCCTCTTTGCGCATTGTCTGGATTTTGCTGATCACTTCGTATACAAAACCTTCCTCGACCAGCTCTTCCGACAGATTGGTGTCGAGCACGACGGTCAGATGATTATCGGCCTCTGACACGTAACCTTCCTTCTGTGCCATCTCGATCAGCAGATCTTCTTTGGCCAGTTCGACTTCCACGCCGCCCACGTCAAATCTCAGAGCGCCTTTTTCATTCAGCTCATCCATTGCCGCATTACCGTCCACGCCGCCGAGATATTTCTGAATGCCGCCAAGCTGTTTGCCGTATTTAGGCCCCACTGTACGAAGCTGCGGCTTAAAGCTGTAACTCGTAAAGGCTCTGACGTCATCCGTGAACTGAATTTCTTTTACGTTCAGCTCGTCTTTGATAATGTCCTGATAAAAACTGCCAAGCGTCTGTTCCGCTTTGACAAACATCATTCCGATCGGCTGACGGTTCTTGATATTTGCCGCATTTCTGGCCGCACGTCCCATCACAACGATTCCCAGCACTTCTTCCATCGCTTTTTCCAGATCTTTATCGATCAGTTTTTCATCCGATACGGGGAAATCGCATAAATGAATGCTCTCCGGCGCTTCTTTGTCGATGCTCTTTACCAGATTCAGATAAATTTCTTCTGTCATAAAGGGCACCATAGGCGCGGCGCATTTGCTGATCGTCACAAGGGCCGTATACAAAGTCATGTAGGCGTTGATCTTATCCTGTTCCATTCCTTTTGCCCAGAAACGCTCTCTGCTTCTTCTTACATACCAGTTGCTCATTTCATCCACGAAATTATCCAGAACGCGGGCCGCTTCCGGTATTTTATATTCATTCAGATTATCGTCCACTTCTTTTACGGCCGTATTCAGTTTGGACAAAAGCCACTTGTCCATGACCGGAAGTTTCTCATAATCCAGCGTATATTTTGTCGCATCAAAATTGTCGATATTCGCATACAGGACGAAAAAAGCATAGGTATTCCACAGCGTGCCGAGGAACTTCCGCTGTCCTTCCTGCACCGCCTTGCCGTGGAAACGGTTCGGAAGCCAGGGGGCGGAATTGATATAGAAATACCAGCGGATTGCGTCCGCGCCATATGTTGCGAGCGCGTCAAACGGATCGACCGCATTTCCTTTCGACTTGGACATCTTCTGTCCGTTCTCATCCTGGATATGACCGAGCACAAGAACGTTCTCAAAAGGCGCCTTGTTGAACAACAGCGTGGATTCCGCCATCAGAGAATAGAACCATCCTCTTGTCTGATCCACCGCTTCCGAAATAAACTGCGCCGGGAACTGGCTCTCAAACAGTTCCCTGTTTTCAAACGGATAATGATGCTGTGCAAACGGCATCGCGCCGGAGTCAAACCAGCAGTCAATTACTTCCGGTACACGCTTCATTGTCTTACCGCATTTCGGACAGGGAACCGCGATTTCATCGATATATGGCCTGTGCAGTTCCACCGTTTCCGCTGCCGGATTGCCGCTCATCTCCGCAAGCTCCGCGCGGGAACCGATAGATTCCATATGGCCGCAGTCCCCGCATTCCCATACGTTAAGCGGCGTACCCCAGTAACGGTTTCTGGAAATGCCCCAGTCCTGGATATTTTCCAGCCAGTTGCCGAAACGTCCCTCGCCGATGGATTCGGGAATCCAGTTCACGGTCTTATTGTTGCGTACCAGATCATCGCGGACCGCCGTCATCTTAATAAACCAGGACTCGCGCGCATAATAGATTAACGGCGTGTCACAGCGCCAGCAGAACGGATAATCATGCTCAAACTTCGGCGCGTCAAATAATTTTCCTTCTTTATCCAGATCTTTCAGGATTTCCGGATCCGCCTTTTTCACAAACATTCCTGCATAGGCGGTCTCTTCCGTCATTTCACCCTTGCCGTTTACAAACTGTACAAAAGGCAGATCGTATTTGCGCCCAACCTGGGCATCGTCTTCACCGAACGCCGGCGCGATGTGAACGATACCGGTACCGTCGGTCATCGTAACGTAATTGTCGCATGTCACAAAATGCGCTTTTTTATGCTGCTTCGCCGCCGCTTCCCCCGCATAGGCGAACAAAGGCTCATACTCCTTATATTCCAGATCGGTTCCCACATAGTTTTCCAGCACCTCATACGCCGGTTTTTCTTCCTCTGAAAGCTTGCCGAGCACTTTGTCAAGAAGCGCCTGTGCCATATAGTATACATAGCCGTCCGCCGCCTTAACCTTCACATAGCTCTCCTGAGGATTCACACAGAGCGCCACATTGGAAGGCAGCGTCCAGGGCGTGGTCGTCCACGCGAGGAAATACGCGTCCTCTCCAACTACCTTGAAGCGCACTACCGCGGAACGCTCCTTAACCGCTTTATACCCCTGCGCTACTTCATGGGAAGACAGCGGGGTTCCGCAGCGCGGGCAGTAAGGCACGATCTTGAATCCTTTATACAAAAGCCCTTTTTCCCAAATCTGTTTCAAAGCCCACCATTCGGACTCGATAAAACTATCGTGATAAGTCACATAAGGATCGTCCATATCCGCCCAGAATCCGACTGTTCTTGAAAAATCTTCCCACATGCCTTTATACTTCCAGACAGAATCCTTACATTTGCCGATAAAAGGGTCAAGGCCATATTCCTCAATCTGTTCCTTTCCGTCCAGCCCAAGCAGTTTCTCCACTTCCAGCTCAACCGGAAGTCCGTGGGTATCCCAGCCTGCCTTCCGGGGCACCATATATCCCTTCATCGTGCGGTATCGGGGAACCATATCCTTGATGACACGGGTCAGAACATGACCGATATGGGGCTTTCCATTCGCGGTCGGCGGCCCGTCATAAAAGGTATAGGTCGGCCCATCCTTCCTTGCATCCATGCTCTTCGTAAAAATATCATTTTCTTTCCAGAACAGTTCCACTTCTTTTTCTCTGTCCACAAAATTCAAACTGGTATCGACTTTCTGATACATCATGAACCCTCCGTTTCTGTTGATTTAAAAAGTTAAAAAAAGCCTCGTCCCGTAAAGGGACAAGGCCATGCGCTCGTTATACCACCCGTTACAACGTACAAACCTCTCCCCATCTGTCGGGACGCGGTCTTATACGGTTTCCGGTAACGGCGGAATGCCGTCAGCCTCTACTGCCCTTTCGGGGTTCGGACCGAAGCTCGGAAGTGATCTTCCCCAAGTTCCTACTCATGCCGGTCTTGCACCGTCACCGGCTCGCTGTCATTTTTGAAAAATCGGGTACTGTCTTCTTCAATGCCTTTGCATATAGATATCGGATTTATTATAATATCAGTAAAATGCGGTTGTCAAGACGATTTATGGGTGGTTTTGGATGCTTTTCATGTAAAGTAAGGCCGGATTTGAAATTCCGTCTGTTCCCCGCGTTTTTCACTTACGAGTTCAAACAGATTTTCTTTGGTTGCAAACAGATTTCCCGGATTACGCCCGATAATAAGATACTGATTTTCATTATCCAGCGAAATATATTTTCTTACTTCATCATCCAGTAAAATATCCGCATTATCAATAACGATCAATTTTCCTTTTGTCTGCCGGATAATTTCTCCAATATCTTTCTGATAATCCAGATAATTTAAACACAAGATATTCCGGTCAAGCGCCATACATTCTTTCATAAAAGAAAAAGACGCGGTTTTTCCCGAAGCAGACTCTCCGGTCAAAATCGTAATATTATTTGTAAATATAAAATTAACTATATAAGAAGTATGAATCGTTGAAAAATGCTCCATAACCACCGGCTTACTTTTCACTTTCCCACCACTCCTTCAAATCCTCATATTCCTCCATTACGCTGATCAAACCTTCCGAACATGCTCTGACGGAACCCATCCTGAACGGTATCATGGCATAATCACTATACACCGCACCCTGTTCAAGCCCATACAATACTTCTAAAGCATTATCTCCGCACTCTTTTAAGCAAAATACCTTCTCCGGAAAATACATTACATTTAAAACAGTTTTACATCCGGTAGACAAACGGTCGACATCTAAAATAGTGCCGCTAAATTTGGATAAAATCTGATACTTGCCAATCAGCTCTGTCTCATCAATCTGTTTTACAATTTTTTTTGCCTGATCTTCCAGCTTTACAACCGTATTCTGATTAAAGAAAACATCATTTAGTTCAATATATTCCATATTTGGGGGTATATCTTCTTTTTTCTTATATATCGTAATCAATCCGATACCTCCAGTCCGGCCCGTGTCAGCTCATTATGAAGAGAAATCCCATAAAAAATACTCCGCATTTTATCTGACAGCGGTAATCTTTCAATGTCCAAGCCGCAAATATCATGTTCCTGTCTATCCTTCCAGTCACAACATGACTTCGTCCAGCAGTCACCCAATTTTCCTTTCGATACCTCGAACCCGGTATTTCTTGTCAAATCATACAGAAGCCTTGCCGCCAGCTGTTCAATATTATGATTTTTAAGATTGCCGTCATACTCCACAATTTCCCTGAGCGTCTTATAGTTCAAATCTCCTGACCGGATTGTTTTCACAAGACTTTTCCTTGCACGAATTGCATCCGCACGTTTCGTAAGAAATTCGTCATCAGGTGCATAAATCCAATCAATAAGTTTATCAAATTCCAACAAAATATATTCAAAGCATATAATCTCTAATATCAGAATATTACTTTTCCCCTCCGCATACTGCATTAATCGTCTTCTTTCCTTATAAACCTGCAGGTTATCAAAAGAATTATCAAAAACGATGATATATTTTTTTTCTTTGTCGGTGACAGCCTTTACCGCCTTAACCAGCTCACTGTTATTTTTTTTGCTTTCAACAAACACATCCGGGCAAAGCTGTGCCATCAATGTTTTCCAAAACATATAACCGGCTTTTCCTTTTCGATCTTCAATCCACAAACAGGTTCCGGACAACATATTTTACCCGCCTTCCAAAAAAATATAATAGCAAACGTATGCTCTCAGATAATGCCCACAGCGAAGCTTACGCCTATTTTAGCACACACTTTTTCCAAGTACAACCAACATATAGCCAAAATAAACCGCATCATTTTACCGAAGTTTTTTTCTTTACTTGAAAATCTTCCCTTCATAAAGTATGATAAAGAAAAACAAATATCCGGCTTTCCGAAACAGATGACAGTCGGAAAATATTGGGATGCAGACACAATGATGGAAGAGACACGAGAACATATATACCTGGAAATTAATGATAATTTTAAAATGCGGGAACTGGATAAGGGTGATCTGGAACAGTTTAATGCGCTGCTGCAGTACGCCTTTCAGGTTACCACCTATGATTTATTCCAGACCGGCTGGGAACAGGACGAAATCAAATACGCCAAACGCCCCATTCTGGAAGAAGCCTATGTGCTTGGCTGGTTCTATCAGGAAAAGCTGGCCTCCATGATCGTCGTCTATTCCATGAAGGTCAATATCCACGATGAAATCATGGATATGGGCGGAATTACCGGCGTCGCCACCTATCCCGAATATACGGGACGGGGATTGATTCATTCCCTGATGAAGCATGCGCTCGACTATATTCATAAGCAGAAAATGCCGATTTCTTTTCTGTATCCGTATTCGATTCCCTTCTACCGCAAAATGGGCTGGGAAATCGTATCAGACAAACTTACCTTTATCGTAAAAGACACACAGCTTCCCAAAGCGGTTCCGGTGGACGGCATGGTGGAGCGGGTCAGTCTTGATTCCGAAGACTATCACAACGTCCATTCTTATTTTGCCTTACAGCGGCACGGCGCTCTCATCCGCGACGCCTTATCCTGGGAAGAATACTGGCGCTGGGACAACGAGGATATTATCGCGGCCGTCTATTACAGCAGAGAGCATAAACCGCTCGGTTACGTTGTCTATTATATTGCCAATGAAATTTTTCATATTAAGGAAATGGTCTATCTGAATATAGAAGCCAATCATGGCCTGTGGAACTATATCAGCGCCCATTTCTCCATGATCACACAGGTACAGGGCGACAATTATTCCGGTGAGACGATGGCTTATTTATTCGATGACAGCGAGATTACGGAAACGATTTCACCTTATATTATGGCGCGTATCGTAGACGTCAGGGAATTTCTTACGGACTATCCCTATCAGGTTCAGCCGGAAGAACTCAAACTGCATTTTCTCGTTCACGATGCGATGGCTCCATGGAATGAAGGCGATTACATGGTATCCTGGCACGACGGAAAAACCATCTGCGAACGGGTGGATAATAACCAGAGCATCAATGTCGTAGAACTTTCCGTCAACACGCTGACCACTATGCTGATGGGCTATAAAAGGCCGACTTATCTTTATGAACACGAAAAAATCCAGACGGAATACTATATGCTGACATGGCTGGAAAAGCTGATTCCGGTCGAAAAACCTTATTTTTCAGATTATTTTTAGGAGAATACGCTTGAAAAAAAGAATTTTGATCATCAATACAGGCGGGACACTGTCTTCCGTTACCAGCGAGCACGGATTAAGTCCGGGACTTTCCAGCGGTGAAATCCTGGAAGAACTGCGGATGGTATCCAGAAATCTGACGCTGGAAACGGAAGATTTCTGTTCCCTTGACAGCGCAAATATTTTTCCCGAAGACTGGGCGGCGCTGGCCGCAAAAATCGGGCAGATCTACGGAAATTATGACGGAATCGTCATTATTCACGGCACGGATACGCTCGCCTATACGGCTTCCATGCTGTCTTTTATGTTACAGAACGTCCCGCTGCCGGTTGTGCTGACGGGAAGCCAGCTTTCCATTTCCCATCCGGTTGCGGACGCCATGGAAAACTGCCGGTGCGCAATTCATATGGCGGCCGGCGGATGTGCCGGCGTCTTTGCCGCTTTTAACAGAAAGGTGATGCTGGGCTGTCGGACGTCCAAAATCCGTTCCATGAGCTTTGACGCCTTCGACAGCGCCAATTATCCCAACGTGGCGGAAATCAGCGCCCTCGGACTCCATATCAGAAAAGAACTTCTCCCCGAAAAAAAGGGGGTTTTCCGGGTACAGCCGGATTATTCGGATAAAATCTTTCTTCTGAAACTGTATCCGGGCATCGACCCTTCCATTCTCTCCCTTTTACAGGCACAGGGATACAAAGGCGTTTATATCGAAGGATTCGGCCTGGGCGGAATGCCCTTCTTAAAACATGACTTCGCTTCGGCCGTCCGGGATGCCGTGGACAACGGCATGACGGTACTCGCCGGGAGCCAGTGCCCTTATGAAGGGAGCAATCTGTCCGTTTATGAGACAGGACTTCTTGCGCTCCGCGGCGGCGTTCTCCAGGCATACGACATGACCGCGGAAGCCGCGGTCACAAAACTGATGTGGGTGCTGGGGCAAACGGAAAAACCGGAAGAAATCAGAGATTATTTCCAGACAAATCTTGTGCGGGAAGTGACCATACCCCAGACGGACTGAAACACCATGCCGCCCCGCTTTTATACGCTGCTTTCCCGCGCCCGCTCTGTCTTTATTCCGTTTCTTCCAACTGTTCTCTCTGCATAAGCCGTAAGGCAGGCGTTCAAAAATTCCGCCGCCGGAAGAAGTACTTCCGGCTCCACCGCAAATCCCGGATGGTGAATCGGATGTCCGATACCGGTTCCGATCTTCATATAACAGCCCGGAATACGTTCTTCATAAAAAGCAAAATCATCTCCGCCGAGAGAACTTTCCTCCACAGCCGTTTGAAATCCTTTCTCTTCCGCCAGCTTCCGGGTAAACTCTGCCATTTCTCTGTCGTTACATGTGGCAGGCGGCCCCGCAATCCATTCCACTTCCGCTTCCGCGCCGTAAGCCCGTGCCGTATTTTCCGCAATCCCGCGCAGTCTCTTTTCATACAGGATTCTGTCCTCCCGTTCCATCGTGCGGACGGTTCCTTCCATAACGGCCTCTGCCGGAATCACGTTCCAGGTCGTTCCCGCGCTGATCTTAGTTACGCTGAGCAGCGACGGGTGAAAAGCGTTGACATTTCTGCCGACAATCGACTGCAGCGCCAGAATAACGGCGGCTGCGGCGGGAACAGGGTCGATTCCGTTATCCGGATGCGCGCCATGACAGCCGACTCCTTTCACGGTAATGACAAACCGGTCAACTGCTGCCGTAACATATCCTTCCCGGATCGCAATCGTTCCCGCCGCATTCGTCGGGTCCGCATGAAAGCCCCAGATGTTTTCCACGTCCTCCATAATGTCCGTTTCCAAAATCTTTAACGCGCCGAGCGAAGTTTCTTCCGCGGGCTGAAAAATCATTTTAACCGTTCCCCGCAGACTGCTTCTGTTTTCCTGTAAAAGTACCGCGCATCCTATCCCGGCCGTGATGTGCATATCGTGCCCGCAGGCGTGCATCTTCCCCGGCGCTTTGGAACAATAAGAAAGCTCCGTCTCTTCTACGATCGGCAAAGCGTCGATATCACACCGAAGCGCCTGCACCGGGCCTTCTTTTTCTCCCCGGATAATGGCCGCAAGCCCCGTTTCCAGATCATATGGAAGGATTTCTATTCCATGCGCCGTCAGAATTTCCCGGATTTTTTCCGTTGTTTTCACTTCTTCATAGGAAAGCTCCGGGTGCTCATGGAACCAGTAAAACGCCTCCCGCAGCTCCTTTTCCAATCCTGCCATATCCATCGTACGGCCTCCTTTTTACATACTTTGCTTTTATCCTGTCCATCTCCGCTATCGTTTCTCACTGTTCGGATCCAGCGCGTCCCGCAGCGCATCTCCCACAAAGTTAATCGCGATGACAAGCACCACAATCACCAGTCCCGGCGGAATCCACAGCCAGGGCTGACTGGTCAGTATGGTCAGAGACTGCGCGCCGTTTAGCATATTGCCGAGGCTTGCCGACGGAGGCTGCACACCCATTCCAAGAAAGCTTAACGCCGCCTCATCCAGCATGGAAATCGCCAGTACGGAAGTCGCATAAACGAGAATCGGCGCCGCCGTATTGGGCAGAATCTCCGAAAATAAAATATGCCGCAGCGGCATTCCCGCCACAATATTTCCCTTGATAAAATTTGTTTCCCGAAGCGACAGCACATTGCCCCGCACCAGTCTGGCAATGCCCGGCCAGTCCACAAACCCAAGAATCAAAATAATATTCCACAGCCCGGGCTTAAAAATGGAAGCCGCCACAAGCACAAGCAAAATATAGGGAAACGACATGACCATATCCGTGAACCGCATGATGAGCATATCCGCCACCCCGCCAAAGTAGCCGGCGATCAGCCCAAGAATCACACCGATCACGGTAGAAATCAGCGTCGCCATAACGCCGACCAGCAGCGATACCCTTGTGGCATAAAGCAGCCTGCTCAGCACATCTCTGCCGATCTGGTCCGTGCCCAGCAAAAACTCCTTACAGGGAGCGCCTCCAAAAGGCCCTGCCATGGCGTCCGGGTCATAAGGCGCAATAACCGGCGCCAGTATCGCCGCACCGCACAAAAAAAGCAGAATACCCAGACTGACTGCCGCCAGATGGTGTTTTCTGAACCGCCTGATGACCGTCTGCCTGTAACTCTCCGTCGCAATTTTCCGGTTTTCCTTATATTCCGCGTCTTTCATCATTTATCCTTATACCTTTCCTCTGCAAGTCATCACAACATAAACCATAACCATAAAACTTTCCGGAACAGCTTTTACTGTAACTGTATCGTCGGATCCACGAGCGCATACAGAATATCCGTTACCAGATTACCGAGCAGCACAACGACCGCCGACAGAAGGCAGACGCCCATGATCACCGGATAATCCCGGTTGCCGATCGCGCTCATCGTCATCAGACCGAGCCCCGGCCAGGAAAATACCTGTTCGATAATAATCGCTCCGCCAAACAGCATGGGGATCTGCATGCCGATCACCGTAACAATCGGTATCAGCGCATTTCTCAAAGCATGTTTATAGATGACCCGGAAGCGGCCGATGCCTTTGGCCCGCGCCGTCCGCAGATAATCCTGCTGCAAAATTTCCAGTACCGCACTCCTGATATAGCGGATATTGCTTCCCGCCATGGAAGCCGCCAGCACGATGACCGGCATTACCATATGTTTTGCCACGTCCAACGCACCGCCTTCCGTTCCGAGCGTAATCATCCCGCTCGACGGAAGCAGCCCCAATTTTATCGTAAAAAAGTAAATCAACAGCAGCGACAGAAAAAATCCGGGCACGCTGCTTCCCAAAAAAGAAAGCGTCACCACCGTATAATCGCCTTTGGAATACTGGTGAACCGCACTGTAAATCCCGGCCGGCGCCGCAATCAACAGGCTGACAAACAGCGAAACGCCCATCAGAAGCAGCGTAGGACCGAGATGGCTTCCGATCATGGCCGCCACGGGCTGATAGGATTTGATGGAATACCCCATATTTCCGTGCAAAAGCTGCCCAAGCCAGACAAAATACTGCACATAAAAAGGCTGATCGAGCCCCAGCGCGATTTTTTTCGCCTCCAGGGCGCCTTCCGATACTCTCGGCCCCTGCAGCATCGCCAGCGGGCTTCCGGCAAGGCACATAATCCCGTAATCGATAATCGTGATACCGATCAGAACGGGAATCGCTATTAAGATTCTTTTTAAAATGTATTTTCCCATATCCGCACGCCTCTCTATTTATCCACCATACACGGACACGCCGCATAATGACTGCCGTCCGCTCCGGCCAATGCTTCCGCCGCACGGATTTCGGCGGCGCTGTCCGACGCACGTCTGCCCACATCTGCTGTTTTCAGCATATCCGGTTCCTCTTTTCCGCACATTTCCACGGCATAAGGGCATCTCGGATGGAATCTGCATCCCTCCGGCGGCGCCTCGCTGCTGCCGACTTCTCCCTGTAAAATGCTGCGTTCATTCTCCTCCGCTTCCGGATCCGGTACCGGAACCGCCTCCAAAAGCGCCCTCGTGTACGGGTGCACCGGATGGCTGAACACTTCTTCGGCCGTTCCGATTTCTACAATCTTTCCAAGATACATGACCGCAATCCGGTCGCTGACATAATTTACCGCCCCGAGCCCGTGTCCGACGAAAAGAAGCGTTAAATGCAGCTCCTTTTGCAGGCTTTTCAACAGATTCAGAATCTGTGCCTGTATGGAAACATCAAGCGCGCTGACCGGCTCGTCACAGACGATAAATTCGGGATTCAGGGAAAGCGCCTTTGCAATGCTGATCCGCTGCCTCTGGCCTCCCGAAAACTCATGGGGATACCGTCCCAACACGCCTGTTGGGAGCCCGACCATATCTAAAAGCTTTATGACATCTTTTTCGACCGTTTCCTTCGTCGATATTTTATGATATAACATCGGCTGCGCCAATATTTCAAAAACATGCTTCCGCGGATTCAGAGAAGAATAGGAGTCCTGAAAAACCATCTGAAGATTGGTCCGTATTTTCCGGCGCTCTTCTTTTTTCATTTCGGAAAGATTCATGCCCTTATAATAGATGCTGCCTTCCGTAGGCGTTTCCAGGCCGACTAACTGTCTCCCGATCGTGGATTTTCCACAGCCGGATTCCCCGACAAGTCCAAGCGTCTCTCCCTTCATAATGGAAAAACTGACCCCGTCCACGGCTTTGATACAACCGGTCGTGTGCGGAATGATTCCGCCCTTGACAGGATAATATTTTTTCATGTTTTCCACCCGAATCAACGGTTCTTTCTTCATCACGCTTCCTGTTCCTTTCTCATTGCATGCTTCCTCCTCTGATACGAATAAAGCAGCTTTACAGCACTCTCCTCCATTTTCATCCGGTATACGTCATAACACGGTCTGCGGTCAATGCAGTTCGCCTCTTTTTCGCCTTATGCACTTCGCCGTATGTCCCGGCCCTAATTCATAGTCTTCCTGTACGTTATCACAAACCGCTTCGTAATGAGAACACCGTCCTGCAAAGCGGCATCCGGTAATCTCATCATAGACTTCCGGCACAATACCGGGAATCGAAAAAAGCTGTCTGTCCGCCTCATCCCGAATCGTCGGCACGGAAGCGAGCAGCGCTTCCGTATAAGGATGTCCCGGATTTTTAAACAGTTCCTTCACGGGAGCTTCTTCGATAAACTGCCCTGCATACATCACAAGCACTCTGTCCGCCATCCGGGCGACGAGTCCCATATCATGGGTGATCAGTATAATGGACATGCCGTTCTCCTTTTGCAGCTCTTTTAACAAATCCATGATCTGCGCCTGAATCGTCACATCTAACGCCGTCGTCGGTTCGTCCGCAATCAGCAGCTTGGGATTACAGGATAACGCCATCGCAATCATGGCGCGCTGACGCATACCGCCCGAAAGCGTATGGGGAAATTTTCTCATCATTCCCGCCGCATCCGGCATACCGACTCTGGAAAGCAGCATTTTCGCTCTTTCTTTCGCCTCTTCTCTGCCCAGATTCATATGAACCCGTATGCTCTCCGCAATCTGGCTTCCCACCGTAAAAACCGGGTTCAGCGACGTCAACGGATCCTGAAAGATCATCGTAATCTGATTGCCCCTGATCCGATCAAGTTCTTTCTCCGACAGCGCAAATAAATCCTGTCCGCCAAAAAGAACCGTTCCTTCCGACACTTCTCCGCTTCTGGAAAGCAGCCCCATAAGCGAAAGCGACGTAACGCTCTTCCCACAGCCGGATTCCCCCACGATACAGACCGTTTCCCCTTTATCTACATAAAAGGAAACATGATCCACGCTGGTATTCGTTCCGTAATCTCCTCTGAAGGACGTCGTAAGCCCCTTCACTTCCAGTAAATGTGACATTATAAGCCATGCCTCCAAATCAATCATCGCGAGAAATACCACAGACGGCCTGCCGCCATCTGTGGTATTACAATTTAACATTTAACTTAACGTTTATATTATCATTAACTTTTCATTACGGCAAGTCCGTTCAGACATTTCCTGACGCAAGCCGTTTCCCGCTCATAACGCGCCATGCCGCGGCCGGGAAAATTATTCCGCAATATCCCATTCATGTACATTGATAAAGAATCCGTACACATTCGCATTCACGCCTGTCAGACGCTTATTGACCGCACCCTGTCCGCTGATAATATAAGCCGAAAACATGGGAACTTCCTCCTGAACCTTTTTATCTACAACAGAATAATATTGTTTCATTTCTTCAATACTTCCCGATGTCTGCGTCGCCGCAAGCGCCTCATTGATCTCTTCATTGCCGTAACCGGTCCAGCTTCCTTCGCCGCCAAGCAGCCATGCGATATCCGGGTAAGGGTCTACCGGCGCATAAGTATACTGTACCGCAAAAAGATCATAATCCGTGGTGCCCGCTATTGTCATTAACGTTGCCAGGTCGACGGTCTGTATTTCCGTTTTGATTCCCACGGCCGTCCACTGTGCCGCCATAGCCTGCGCCGCATTGACAAATGTGCCGTCTCCGGAATTAACGTAAAAACGGAGCGTCTGCGAACCGTCCCATCCGGCTTCCGCTAACAGCGCTTTGGCCTTCTCCGGGTCATAAGCCATCGGTGTAATGCTTTCATCATAAAAAGGGCTGGCGGAAGAAAGAAAACCGTCCACGATCTCTCCGTGTCCTTTCATGAGCTGCTCTAAAATCTGATTTCTGTCGATCGCATATACAAGCGCCTGACGTACCCTTTCATCCGGGATATTCGCCGTCTGGATAAAAACAGACTGATTCGTCACCGGAGAACCGTATACGACGCTGACATTCTCTAACGCTTCTATATTTTCATAATCTTCCTGTGGAATCGCCGTCATCGTGTGATGTGTTACGTCGATTTCCCCGGACTGGAGCCCCGCATAAATCTGGCTGGAATCCAAAATGTTAAAATTCAGCTTTTCGATTTTGGGCGCACCCTTCCAGTACTGCTCATTTGCCGTATAAGAAATATAATGATCTACATCATAAGCCGTTACCCGATAAGGCCCGCTGACCACATCCGGATGGTTGAACCAGTCCAGCGTAGAAAGCTCCTCCTCACTATACTGTCCAAGTATATGCTTCGGCAGCGTATGAAGATAAAAAGCGTAGGTATTTTGAAATGTCGTCAGCGCGATCGGATACTTCGTCGTAAACTGCACCGTCTTTTCATCCAGAACTTTAACGCCCTCTACACTTTCGGCTCCTTCTTCCACAAAGCCGTCGTCATTTACGCCCTCAAACGCATAAAGCATCAGTGTCGGGTTGGCAATCACAGGGCTTGCCAGTCTCAGGAATGTAAACTCCACATCCTCCGCCGTAACAGGCGTTCCGTCCGACCACGCTGCATTTTCATCGATATGGACGATGAAATTCCGGTTGTCTTCCGTCGTTACCGAATCCGCCAGCATCGGCTGAAAGTTCAAATCCTCATCCAGATCCAAAAGCGGAAGAAACTGTAAGCCGATCGCATATTTATTGACCCATGTCTGGTCGTTTGTCAGCGGGTTCATGCCTCCCAGAGAATCCGTAATGCCGATATTCACGATTTTTTCTCCTGACGCATTATCCGTGGATGCGCCGTCTCCCGCCGCGCTGCTTTCCTGTGTGCCGTCTGCGGACGTTCCCCCGCCTGCCGAACTGCCGCCCGATGCACCACAGCCGGCTGTCATAAATACCATCGCCAGTATGAGCGCCAGGCTGGCTGCTTTACAATTGATAAATTTTTTCATCATGCTCCTCCTTCTATCTCCCTCAAACCGTTACCGGTTCACTTCCTACTATTTAACTAGGAATTTCGTATATTATATTTCCATATATTAACATTGTCAATCTTTTTTTGCTAAAAAATCTCTAATAAAGCAAACCATGAAAACATACTGTCCGGCAGATTTTCCGCTGTTTGTTCCAATGGATTCAAATACCGCTCCATCCAACCGCAAAAATGGCTTCCGGACTTCTTGACAACGCCTTATATCCGTTGTATATTACAATCACTTTCTAAATTACGAAAGAACATAAATTTATGAAAGGTATTCCGAACGATGAAAAATCTTCTTAATTATCAGTCCAGCGAATACGACTGCGGTCCGGTATCACTCACCAATGCAGTACGGTACCTTTTTGAGCGGGAAGATATCCATCCCACGATTATCAAATATATTATGCTCTGCTGTATGGATTCTTATAACGAAGAAGGCGAAGCCGGAAAGCGCGGCACTTCTTCATCTGCTATGAATTATCTTTCCAGCTGGCTCAATCAGTTCGGAAAAATAAAAAAATTTCCGATTTCCTGTGAATTTTTATCAGGCCGTGAGGTACATATCGATCAGTCAGGAAAAATCATCTGCGCGCTTCGGCAGGGAGGCGTTGTTGTTGTGCGCCTCTTTCTGGAAGTATCCCATTATGTGCTGCTGACGGGTATCGAGGGCGACAGCCTGTATATGTTCGATCCTTATTATGAGGAGGAAGATGACCCGGAACTGAGTGAAGAATACGGGGAACCCGGCATTTCATTTATCAGCGGCCAGCCCAAACGGGCCAACCGCCTCGTTTCCATCGAACGCCTCAACCGCACCGGAGAGGGTTTTTATGAAATGGGACCTTATGAGCTCCGCGAAGCCATGATTGTTTTTAATGAACAAACCCGGTCTTAATCAGGTTTGGGACGGCACCGGCTATAATCTGAGAACAAAAACAGCGAACCGTTTTTCTGCAAAACGTAATTCGCTGTTCTACAGACTGCATTTCTGACAGCCTTGTTCATCATATACTATATACCGAATAACATTTTCCGGGCAATGGTTTCCTTATTGCTCCATCTGTCTTCCCAGGAATCCCGCAGCCGACTGGATCAGTTTCTGTTCCACTTCACCCATCTTCGACTTATTGTCCATTTCCAGCAGGATAACCGCTCCGATTACATCTCCTTCACAGATAATCGGGCTGATTGCCTCATGCTGGTATTCATCATCGGATTCGTGGCAGACAGGAATAAAATTTCTGTCTCCTTTGGTCGCTACGACGCTCTCTCTGTTATTGATCTTTTCTTCCAAATCCCGGCTGATGGATTTGCCGAGAACATTTTTCATGCCGCCGGATACGGCGATAAACTGGTCCCTGTCCGCAATCATTGCGATATGCCCGGACACCTGCGCCATGCTTTCCGCATACTGCTTGGCAAATGTTCCCATCTCCCCGATCGGAGAATATTTTTTTAAAATGATTTCGCCTTCCCGGTCCGTATAAATTTCGAGCGGATCTGCCTCCCTGATCCGCAATGTCCTGCGGATTTCCTTAGGAATTACGATGCGGCCAAGATCATCTATTCTTCTAACGATTCCTGTTGCTTTCATATGATAAAAACCTCCATTTACGCTAATAGTATTTTAATTAAGTCGTGCTACTAGTATCTGTAAATGGTGGGAGTTTATACCTGATTCCTTTTATTTTTTACGCTTCTGAAAATTTCTCATTGCCCATTTTTCATGAATGAACATTCTTAACGCCCTTAGCCCCCGACAAATTGGCATTCTGTAAAATATTGCTCTGAAAAGAAGTCAAAAATCCGCTTTCTTCCCGTTCCCGTTTCAGGGCCAGCTTCACCATATCATCGAGGAGCTCCGCATAAGGTTTCCCCATAATTTCCCATAAATAGAAAGAAAGCGAACCGGGAATGGAATTAATTTCATTTACATATACCTTTCCGTTATCTTTATCGATCATAAAATCAATTCTGGCCACGCCGTTACAGTCCAGCGCCTGAAAGGTTCTGACTGCCAGGGAACGTATTTCTTCCCTGAGTTCCGGTGTCAGATTCGCCGGGAGTTCTCTCCTCGCCGTCCGCATTCCTTCGGAACCGCCTTTACCGCCCGCCACATATTTATCTTCATAGCTTAAAATTTCATCGCTGGAAATCGGTTCTTCACACTCCGAAGCCTGCGCGCTTTCGTAATCGCCGAGCACCGCGCAGTTGATTTCCCGCAGATTCATAATGGCTCTTTCAACCAATACTTTCTGTCCAAATTCATAGGCATAGTCCAGAGCCTCCCGCAGTCCTTCCCTGTCCTTTGCCACTTTAATGCCGACACTGGAACCAAGATTGACGGGCTTTACAATAACCGGGTATTCTATTTTGCTCTCTACCTTACGGTATGCTTTCTCTTCATCCGCCTGATACTCCCTGACATGCAGCGTCACGCAGTCCAGTATCGGGATATCGTTGTCTTTCAGGATCGCTTTCATAACATATTTATCCATGGAAGCCGCGGCTGCCATGACGTCGCATCCAACGAGCGGTATATTATAATGCCGCAGAAATCCCTGCAGAGAACCGTCTTCCACGTTAGCGCCGTGTACGACCGGAAACGCTACGTCTATATAATCAACCGCAGAATTTCCGAATTTTTTCTCCGGATACTGAACAAGATTCAGTTTTCCGTTATCACAAATAAAAAAGAAACGTGTGCTCTTTTTCAATAAATCAGGAATATTTCTATAATTTTTAATATCTCCAACCGCTTCTCCGGTGTACATCTCATTTTCTTTCGTGATGTAGATCGGAACCGGGTCGTATTTCTCCCAGTCAAAAGCATTCATGGCCTGAATGCCGGAAATAACGGAAACTTCGTGCTCTACACTCTTTCCTCCAAAAAATACGCCTACTTTGATCTTCATAACAGCCCGCTCCTTTTTCTAATTTCCATGAAACCGCGTCGGTCTGAGGCACATTGCCTTCTCTTCGCCGCCGCAAATCATTAGTACGTTGAATAATAATCGCTGTATTAGTTATAGTTATCCGGCAGATCATTTTCTATCAAAACAACCTTCTGCTTTTCATCCGGTATGGCATTGACCATCTGGAAAGCCTCTTCGATCGAATCCACAACGATCATTCTCTGTACGGGAAAACCGGATTCCAGCAATCCGTCCTGTATCGGCTTCGTCTGCTCCTTGCCGACCAGAACCGCATAATCACATTTATCATGGGCATATATGCCGATTTCCTTATTTTCCCCGTACTGCTTTTCTCCCAGCTCTACCATGCCGGGCGTTACCAGAATCCGGAGTTCTTCAAACATTGCAAGCGTATCCAGCGCTGCCTGAAACCCGCTTTTATTGGAATTGTAGGCATCGTCGAGCACCGTCCGGTCTCCCTGTTTTATAAGCTGCAATCTGTGTGGAACGCTCTCCAGCTGTTTCACGGGGTAAAGCAGTTTTTCCATCGGAATGCCAAGCGTATTGGCGACTGCAACCGCTCCCGCAATATTCTGCACATTATGGTTGCCCACGAGTCTTGTATGGAACTGAAACTCTCTTCCATTTCCGTCTTTCATCTTAAAGGCGGAGCCATCCCTTGACACGGAAATATCATATGCGGCATAGCAGGCCTCTTCCCGGGTTCCGTAACTGACCACGTTCTTCTCCGTTTTGTGGCCGCGGATATAGTCATTGTCATAATTGAGAAATACTTTTCCGTCGTCCGGCACCGCATCCGCCAGTTCAAACTTCGTATGAATGATGTTTTCGATGCTGTGAAAACTCTGCAAATGCTGCGGCCCGATCGAAGTGATTATGCCGTAGCGGGGATGAACGAGATCACAGATTTCCTTAATGTCTCCAACCTCTCTCGCCCCCATCTCACAGATAAAAACTTCATGAAACGATTTCATCTGCTCCCTGATCGTCCTGACAACGCCAAGCGTGGTATTATAATTACCGGGCGTATGCAGTACGCTGAACTGTGCGGAGAGCAGTCTGCTCAGAAAATATTTCACACTGGTCTTTCCGTAGCTTCCGGTCACGCCGATCACCGTCAGATTCGGCATCTCCTTCAAAATCCGCGCGGCATCGTTAATATAATGCCGGTTGATTCCCTGCTCGATCGGATGATTGATCAGGTTTACCGGAAGAACAACTACGGGAAGCAGCACAAACAGAACCGACAGGACAAATGCGCATGTTTTTCCCATTATATCCATGGGAAAAGCGGCGGCAGAAATGACATTTGCCGAAACAGCTGAGACAGCTGCGGCAGCCGCAAATAAAATTCCCGTTGTCACAAGCATTCGCTTCACCCGCGCCGTATAGACAAGCGGTTTTTTTGCATGACGCGGTTTATTTACCAATATCGTCATGATATTCAACAGACAGGCCGCGGTCATACAGCCTCTTCCTCCCAAAAGCAGAAGCGGCAGAGAAATAAACGCATAAAGAGTCTTCCCAAGAAGTCTTCCGATATTACCCGTTACCTGAAGCCATTCCCAATATTCCTTCGGCTTATAGGAATTTTGCTGAAACATATGAACAATATAAAGCTCAAACCGGACGGCTCCGAGCAAATAAGTGCCCGCCCAGATAATCCATATCAAAATATCCATGAACGAATCCTGTTTCCTTTCCGTTGTTTTCCTTCATTATAACAGTTCCTGCAGACCTGTTTGATCATACCGGCATGAATCTGATGTATGCTTCCTTATCCCAGAAAAGCCCGTAACGCGCCATGCACTTTACCCGGCTGTTCCAGAAAAGAATAGTGCCCGGCTCCTTCGCACACGACGAGTCCCGCATCTTTTATCCACGATTCCATCGCCTTTGCATCCGCAAGCGGCGTGGCCGTATCCTGATCGCCCCAGATCAGAAGCGTGGGACAGCTTAGCTTTCTAATCAGCGCGGACAAGTCTTCATTGACTACCCTGACAAGCGTCGCCCGCATTGTCGGCGTCGCATTGTTATAGTCTGCGGACCCTCTCTTTTTCCGCATATCCTCTACCGCATCGGGGTATAAGAAATGCAGTATTTTCGTGCTCATAATCCGGCTTGCCGTCTTATACAGGCGCAGACTCATTTTCTGTTTCCAGGTCTTCTTCGGCATAATGCCGGCGCTGTCTATCAGAACCGCCTTTTTTATCATATACGGAAGATTTTCCCGCGCATTCAGTTTAAAAAGCACCCGGCCTCCAAACGAATGCACAATCACGCTAAATTCCCTGATTTGCAAACGGTCGAGAAATTTTATGATAAAATCAACATAATCATCCACATACCACGGTTCCGGCGGTTCCGCTGTCCTGCCGAATCCGGGCATATCGGGCGCAATGACCCGGTGCCTTTCGGAAAGCGTTTCGATTATCCCTTTAAACAGGGTAATATTCGCCCCCCATCCATGCAGTAAAAGAATAACATCGCCTTCGCCTTCTTCTATATAATTAACTGCAATCTGATCGATTTTAACAATCACCGCAAAACTCCTGTTCCTGAAATATTCTGCTCTTCGCCTTTTACTCTTCCGGATATGTCAACGCAGTCATCACAAATAATCGTGAGACTCTTTTGATTTATCATATTCTAAAATAGATCATATGACATGAAAAGCATATCATGTGCCCGTTACTATGCAATAAATGCTCTTTCAGCACAGGATAACGGATGCCTGACCGCCATGCGGCACAAGTTTTCGCGCTCTGTCTCTAAGCTTCCATATACTCTTCATAATCCATTTCACTCGCAAACAGCATATAATCTCCGTTCACATAACCCATATAACCGCTTTCCACCGTATATCCTTTCATATTATATTCTCCTTTCAGAATCTTTTTACTTTCTGAAAACAGAATAACATTTATACAGTCCGATAAAACGGTCTTTGTTGAACATTTGTTCTTTTATTTAAAATTTCCGGCTTTCGACCCGGTTATTCACTGTGATTCGGAAATCAAAATCCGCAGCATATCATCCAACAGCTGCTCCGTGGCGGTCAGGAGAAATTCCTCGTTTTTTTCCACCAGATCGAATTTCCTGTACCGGTAGCGGAAAACAGGTACGCCTTTTGGGTCGAAAGAAAGTTTTCCCTTATAACGGTTCAGCAGATGCGGTATATTTTCCACCGCGATCGGCGCATCCGGCCGCATGATAAACTGAAGCAGTTCATTTTTTCCCTTTACTTCCGACATATAAAGCTGATGTGCCCTGACCCGGATGAGCGCAATGCGCAGAAGATTGCCGGCGGATTTGGGGATCTCTCCGAAACGGTCCAGCAGCTCTTCTTTCATATCGTCGCATTCCCTGTCGTTTTCAATTCCCGCAATCCTTTTATAAATATCCAGTTTCTGAATCTCATTCACGATATAAGAAGGCGGAATATAGGCGTCCACATCCAGATCAATGCTGGTCGTGAAGCTTTCCACGGTGGAAATTCCTTTTAAATTTTTGACGGCTTCATTCAACATTTTGCAATATAAATCATATCCCACCGCCTGCATATGCCCGTGCTGTCTGGCGCCGAGAATATTGCCCGCGCCCCGGATTTCCAGATCGCGCATCGCGATCTTAAAGCCGCTTCCCAGATCCGTAAATTCCCGGATGGCTTCCAGCCTCTTCTCCGCCACTTCCCGCAGCATCTTGTTTCTTTTATACATAAGGAACGCATATGCGGTCCGATTGGATCGGCCCACCCGCCCGCGGAGCTGATAAAGCTGGGACAGGCCCATATTGTCGGAATCGTGGATGATCATCGTATTTACATTGGAAATATCCAGCCCCGTTTCAATGATGGTCGTCGATACCAGAACGTCGATTTCCCCGTTGATAAAATCATACATGATGCGCTCCAGTTCCCGTTCATTCATCTGACCGTGCGCAAATTCCACTGCCGCTTCCGGCACAAGGTTCTGTATGGCTGCCGCCACATCCGCAATATGCGCAACCCTGTTATAAACATAATAGACCTGTCCTTCTCTGGCCAGTTCCCTGGAAATCGCCTCCCGCACCAGTTCTTCGTTATATTCACATACAAAAGTCTGAATCGGCTGCCTGTCATTCGGCCCCTCTTCCAGAACACTCATATCCCGGATGCCGATCAGGCTCATATGCAGAGTTCTTGGAATCGGCGTCGCCGTCAATGTCAGGACATCCACATCTTCCTTCATCTTTTTGATCTTTTCTTTATGGGTGACGCCAAACCGCTGTTCTTCATCCACAATCAGCAGGCCCAGATCTTTAAACCGTACATCTTTCGATAAAATTCTGTGGGTTCCGATCACAATGTCCACCATGCCTCTGTGCAGATCTTCGACGGTTTTTTTCTGTTCCGCCGCCGTCCGGAAACGGGACATCAGATCGACGCGTACCGGAAAATCTTTCATACGCTGTATGAAAGTATTGTAATGCTGCTGCGCCAGAATGGTCGTCGGCACAAGGTAAGCCACCTGTTTTCCTTCCTGTACCGCCTTAAAAGCTGCCCGAATCGCAATTTCTGTCTTACCGTAACCCACATCGCCGCAGATCAGGCGGTCCATAATCTTTGTGCTTTCCATATCCGACTTCGTATCGGCAATCGCGTTTAACTGGTCTTCCGTCTCCTCAAACGGAAACATCTCTTCAAATTCTTTCTGCCAGACCGTATCCGTGCCATACTGATAACCGTTTTTCTGCTGTCTGTGCGCATACAGCTCCACCAGATCCTGCGCGATTTCATTGACCGCGCTTTTCACTTTCGTCTTTGTTTTATTCCATTCCTGTGTTCCGAGTTTATTTAATTTCGGCGTTCCGGCATCGGCTGAAGCGTATTTCTGGATAACATCAAGCCCGGTCGCCAGAATATAAAGGTTGCCGCCGTCCCGGTATTCTATTTTAATATAATCTTTTGTAATTTTTTCTACTTCAACTTTTTCGATTCCACGGTAAATGCCCAGCCCATGACTTTCATGCACGACATAATCCCCGACTTTCAGCTCCGCAAAGTCATTGATTTTCTGTCCTTCGTAGACCTTCTTCCGCTTCTTTTTTTTCTTCTGAGAGCCAAAAATATCGCTCTCCGAGATAACGAGAAACTTCAAAAGCGGGTATTCGAAACCTTTTAATACCCTTCCGTAATAAGTCATTACTTCGCCGGGCTGTACTTCCCGTTCCGGGTCTTCACTGTAAAAAGCCGCAAGGCCCTGTTCCTGTAAATCTTCCGCAAGCCTTCGGGATCTCGTCCGGGAGCCGGATAAAAGAAGCACACGGTATCCGTTCTTCTTATACCTCGTTAAATCTTTAACAAGTGCATCGAAGCTGTTATTATAAGAAGGCAGGCTTTTTACCTGAATGTCAAATTTTCTGTCCGCCTTAAACAGCGGGTTCCTTCCATCCAGCATGGAAATGGCGATCGTCCGCCGGCCGGCCAGGCTGGCCGCAATCTCTTCTCCCCGGAAAAGAACATCCATCTGGCCGGGCAGAATATATCCCTTTTCCACCCGATGCAGCATGCTTTCCCGAAATTCCATCTCCACTACATCCGCATGTTCTTTAACGCGAATCGGTTCATCAATGAACACACAGCTTTGTTCCGCCGGGAAAACCTCCAGAAAACTCGACAGGTTCCTGTAAAAATACCGGATATAGCTTTCCAGATTGACCGCATTCAAAGAAACGCCAAGTTCCAATAACTGTTCCTTCAGTTCCTTGATCTGCTGTGTGACACGATGTGCTTCTTCCGTTTTCATTTCCGCACGCAGCCGGTCCGCATATTCTTTTCCTTCTTTTTCAATCGCCTCAAGACCCGCCTGCAATTCTTCTTTGCTTAAAACCATTTCTGTCGCCGGATAAATGGAAACGGATTCCAGCTTCTCGATCGAACGCTGGCTTAAAATATCGAAACTGCGGATGGATTCCACTTCTTCGCCCCAAAGTTCGATTCTGTACGGGTTCTCCTCCGTCAGGTCAAATACATCGACAATCCCGCCCCGGATACTGAACTGGCCGGGCGCTTCCACCTGATAATTCTTTTCATACCCGAGTTCCGTCAGTCTGACCGCCAGCGATCTTTCGTCGATATGGCTCTGCTTATTCACGGAAACAATATTTTCTTTCTGTACGGAAAGCGGAATCTGCGGCGTCATCAACGCATCAAAAGTAGTAATGATCGTTGTCGGCCTGCCCTCCATCAGCCTGCGCAGACATTTCATACGCTGTATAATCAACTGATTTCCATGAATATCCGCCTGAAAAAATATAAGGTCTTTTGCCGGATAGATCATCACGTTTCTGTCATAAAACTGATAATCTTCATAAAGCTCTTTCGCCTTTAAATCACTGAAAGTAACGATGATTTTATGACGAAAACCATCGCTCAGCCCGTATATCATATGAAGCTTCTCGGAATCGACACAGCCGCTTACCGTTACCGCCGCCCGTTCCTTCCCAAGCATCTTCTTAATCTCTTCATATTCTCCCAATTCCTGCAAGGGAGCCAGTAATGCCCTCATTCCTGTATTCCTGTTCCTTTTTTATTAAATTGGTTCATCGCTTTATCGGCGCCTTCCGTTATCATAATTTCCACCGCTTCGGCCGCCTGCTCCACACTCCCGGCAATCAGTTCGCGTTCGTCTCCGCTGAAATGACCCAGAACATAATCCGCCAGATCATAGCCGGAAGGTTTCTCTCCCACGCCGAGGCGGATCCTCTGAAATTCATCATGACCCAGATGAAGAATAATATTTTTCAGCCCGTTATGTCCTCCGGCGCTTCCCTTTTTCCGGATGCGCAGCGCTCCCGGCGCCAGACTGATGTCGTCCGATACGATGATAAGCTCCGCTTTTTCTTCTATCTTATAATAGTCTATGATTTCCCGGACGCTTTCACCACTCAGATTCATGAAAGTCTGCGGTTTCACAAGAAGCGTCCGCTCGCCTCCGACGATTCCTTTTCCGATAAGCGCCTTATGTTTTTTCTCCGTCACGGAAATGTGATTTTTCCCTGCGATGGCATCAATAACCATAAACCCGATATTATGTCTTGTATTTTCATATTTCTCGCCCGGATTTCCCAGGCCTGCAATTACATACATAGCCGCTCCTGATCTTTCTGTTTTACTTGTCCACCGACGCTATCTATTGTATCAATATCCCGAACCTCCCACAAGTAGTTTTTCCAAAACCTTCTAATTTTACCATTTCTGCAAAACAAAAAGGATGCCTGCGCATCCTTTCTGTCATTACTCATACAATCCACTATTCGTCATTTGGTTCTAAAAGCGCCTTTTCATAACTATCCAGAATGATATTCTGAATATGCTCCCTGGTGACAGAATTAATCGGATGTGCAATGTCCCGATATTCGCCATCAGTTGCCTTCTTGCTTGGCATAGCAATAAAAAGCCCTTTTTCGCCTTCAATTACTTTAATGTCATGCACTACAAATTCATCGTCAATGGTAATTGATACGATTGCCTTCATTTTGCTGTCTTGAGTCATTTTACGCACGCGGACATCAGTAATTCTCATGAAGCTCAGCCTCCTTATCATATGATACCGAACAGATTCCCGTCGGCTTTCACAAGCTTTCCACACAAGTCATACTTATCAAGCCACGCAGCTTGTAATCAACACTATTACTGCTTTATCATCAGACGCTACTCCGGGTGATAATAAAACTTTCTATAACACTATATAACATATCTGTCATTGTGTTCTACAACAATTTCTATGCCGTCTTCCCCTCTGTAATAAGAGTTGGCACGAATTGTCCCCCGGCTCTCAACAATGCAATTTTCAATATGTGTGTTATCTCCGATGTAAACATCGTTTAAAATGATGGAATTCTTGATATAACAATTATTCCCAATATAAGTCTTTTTAAAGATAACCGAATCTTCCACAGTCCCGTTTACTATACAGCCGCTTGAAATCAGGCTGTTCCGGATTTTTGCCCCTACATTGTACTTCGCCGGCGGATTGTCATCCACTCTGGAATATACGTCCGGGTACTGTTTGAAGAAATAATTTCTGATTTCCGGTTTCAGGAAATCCATGTTGGTGCTGAAATAGTCTTCGACCGTCGCAATATTGCTCCAATACTCTTTGATCTTATAGCCAAAAATCCTTTTGATACCTTTGTAGCGAATCAGAATATCTTTGACAAAATCGTGCCGGTCTTCTTCCGCGCTTTTTTCGATCATCTCAATCAACTGCCGCCGTCTGATGACATAAACGCCGCAGGAAATCGTATTGGATTTGGCAACAACCGGTTTTTCCTCAAATTCTTCAATACGGCTTTCTTCGTTCATCTTAACGGTGCCATAACGCTCGATATCACTGCCGGGTTCCATTTCCTTACATACGACTGTAATATCAGCTTTTTTCTCAATGTGGTATTCCAGCACTTTATTATAATCCATCTTATAAACGCAGTCACCGGAAGAAATTACAACATAAGGTTCGTGACTGTTTTTTAAGAAAGACAGATTCTGGGCTATTGCATCGGCTGTACCACGATACCAGACGCTGCTTTCCGCCGTTACCGCCGGGGTGAACACGTATAAGCCGCCCTGTTTGCGTCCGAAATTCCACCATTTGGAAGAACTCAGATGCTCATTTAAGCTTCCTGCGTTATATTGGGTAAATACCGCAACTTTATTAATATGAGAATTCGTCATATTACTGAGTGCAAAGTCGATACCGCGATAACTTCCTGCAATCGGCATAGCGCAAGCAGCACGTTTCCGGGTCAGTTCCTTCATCCTATGGTTATTTCCACCGGCTAAAATAATTCCTATTGCTCTCACTGTTCTTCACCTGCCTTAATCAATGTTCTGCCGCCCGGAAGATAACCATTCTGATAATCCTCTGCGGAAGTTACGCCAAATACAACAGTATTTTTCCCGATTGAGACGTCTTTCGGAATAACGCTCTTCTCGCCGATCGTTACAAGGCCGTGGTTATAGATATTGGGGTCTGTTTCATTGGAAGCCTCTTCCCCGATTCCCAGCTTCACATTATCGCCCAACCTTGCCTCTTCTGCAACAATCGCTTTATATAATTCACAATTCCGGCCTATTTCTGTCGAATTCATGATGATAGAATCCCTGATAACCGTTCCTTCACCGACTACGACTCCGCAGCCGATTACAGAATTATAAACTTTACCGTATATCTCCGCGCCCTCGCCGATAATGCTTCTTTCCACGACGCTGTCGGGTGCAAGATACTGCGGCGGAAGCGTTTCGCATTTCGTATAAATTTTCCAGTATTCCTCATACAGGTTAAATTCCGGAACGATATCGATCAGTTCCATATTCGCTTCCCAGTAAGAATGCAGGGTTCCCACATCTTTCCAGTATCCGTTAAATTCATAAGCAAACAGAGGCGCGCCTTTTTTATGGCAGTATGGAATAATATGTTTACCAAAATCCAGTCCCGACTGTTCCGCATTCAGAAGCAGCGCTTCCTTCAGCGTTTTCCAGTTAAAGATGTAAATGCCCATCGATGCAAGGTTGCTTCTCGGATGCTCCGGTTTTTCCTCAAAGTCAACTACCCTGCGGTTCTCGTCGGTAATCATGATGCCGAAGCGTTTGGCTTCTTCCATCGGCACAGGCATAACCGCAATGGTAACCTCCGCGCCGTTCTGCTTATGAAAGTCCAGCATCACCTCATAATCCATCTTATAGATATGGTCCCCTGAAAGAATCAATACATATTCCGGATGAAAGCTTTCCATATATGCGATATTCTGATAAATCGCATTTGCAGTTCCCGTATACCATTCACTGTGCACGCTTTTCTCATAGGGGGGAAGTACCGTAACACCACCTATATTTCTGTCCAGATCCCACGGAATACCAATTCCGATATGGGTATTCAGGCGAAGCGGCTGGTACTGTGTTAAAACGCCTACGGTATCGACACCGGAATTAATGCAGTTGCTCAGAGGAAAATCAATAATCCTGTACTTACTGCCAAATGATACCGCCGGTTTTGCCACCCTGGATGTCAGCACACCCAATCTGCTTCCCTGACCGCCAGCTAACAGCATGGCAATCATTTCTTTCTTAACCATATCCCTCACCTCTTGTTTCTGAATAATATATTTTTAAAAAGAAATCTTATTTGGTTCTATAAGTATATCACAACTAAATCAGAAAGTGAATATTATTTACAAAATTATTCACTTTTTATGGCTTCGAGTTTATTTATATTTTACAATATTTTCGCAAATTTTTCATAATATTTGTTAATTTTTGATATGTTCCGCTTCTCTCGGCCTGTCTCTGTTATCATTTTGAAAAAATTTTAATAAATTTTGATGCGGAACGTCATATTGTTCTTTTTTCAGGAAATACTTTCGAATAAATCCCATGATTTGGAAATTCTTATTGGTTTTTTGGGAACAAATGCGTATAATATTTATATAATAAATATCCAACAATCTATAAAGATAGGAAGTCATAAGCATGTATCAAATTGATTTTAAAAATCCGATTCACGTATTTTTTATGGGCATCGGCGGCATCAGCATGAGCGGGCTTGCCGAAATTCTTCTTTCGGAAGGCTTTCAGGTGTCCGGCTCAGACAGACAGAAGTCCCATCTTACCGAGGCTCTGAGCAAAAGAGGGGCCGTCGTTTATTACGGGCAGAAAAAAGAAAATCTTGTTTCCAATCCCGATCTGATCGTTTATACGAGCGCCATTAAAAAGGATAACCCGGAATTTATCGCCGGAAAAGAGCTGGGCATTCCTTTTCTTACAAGAGCGCAGCTGCTCGGACAGATGATGAAAAACTATAAAATCCCCATCGCCGTCAGCGGCACACACGGTAAAACCACCACGACTTCCATGCTGTCCCAGATTCTGCTGGATGCCGATAAAGATCCGACCTTGTCCATCGGCGGAATTTTTCAGGCTATCGGCGGCAATATCCGGGTCGGGGGCGCCGATTATTTTGTAACGGAAGCCTGTGAATATACAAACAGCTTTCTGAGTTTTTTTCCTAAAATCGGAATCATCCTTAATATAGAAGAAGACCATCTGGATTTCTTCAAAGATATCGATGATATCCGCCATTCCTTCCACGAGTTTGCCAGACTGCTGCCTTCGGACGGAACGCTCATTATAAACGGAGACATTCCGGATGTCCGGGAAATAACGGACGCCCTGTCCTGCCGGGTCATCACATTCGGCGCTTCCGCTTCCTGCGATTATGTTCCGTCAAACATCGCCTATGACGAATTCGGCCATCCTTCCTTTGATCTGAAGGAACCCGGCGGAAAAACATCGTCTTATGCGCTGAATGTCCCGGGTCTTTATAATGTATACAATGCTGCTGCCGCCATTGCCGCAGCAAGGCTTCTCGACATTGACAATCATATCATCCGGGAAGCGCTGTCCGCATTCAGGGGCACCGACAGGCGCTTCGAATACAAAGGCCGGATGAACGGAATCACTATAATAGATGATTATGCACATCATCCTACAGAAATTACCGCAACTTTACATGCCGCGGAAAATTATCCGCATAAAACGATATGGTGCGTATTTCAGCCCCATACTTATTCGCGTACCAAAGCTTTTCTTTCCGAATTTGCCAGAGCTTTGTCGATTGCCGACAAGGTTGTGCTGGCCGACATTTTTGCGGCAAGGGAAAAAGATACGCTCGGAATCAGTTCCAGAACTCTGCAGGAAGAAATCAGGAAGCTCGGACACGAATGTTTCTATTTTCCTTCCTTTGAGGAGATCGAAAATTTCCTGCTTGAAAATTGCACAAAAGATGATTTGTTGATAACTATGGGGGCCGGAGATGTCGTAAAGATCGGGGAAAACCTGCTTTCAAAATAATTATCCACAATATCCACATCAAAAGGATGCTGTCTCGTTTCTTTTGACTGTGGATATTTTCCTTTGACGTTTCGATATACTCCTGTGTTATACACATTTTCCACATTGTGGAATCCGATATACGTTATTTTGTTTCTGTCAAATTGACTATATCTTTTTAAAATTCATCATGCTATAATTCATCTTACTTTGACAGGAGCAGAATTTTGAACATGAACCATTTGACTATTTATCAGGACAATTACACAAACGCTACGGTGATATCAAACCGTTTTATCGACGAATACATGAAGGCGGCAAACGATGCACAGCTCAAGATCTATCTGTATCTGATACGCATGATGAGCGCCGGCCTTTCCACCAGCGTTTCCGAAATCGCGGATGTCTTTAATTATACCGAAAAAGACGTTCTGCGCGCATTAAAATATTGGGAACAGAATCAGCTCCTTTCGCTCGATTATGATGAAAACAGGAATCTTACCGGCCTTCATCTGCGGGATTTAAATCCGGCCGTTCCGGCGGCTGCCGCAGTACCGGAAAATGCAACTGCTCCGCCCGTACAGGCTCCCGGATGTGTGGTTCCTATTTCTTCGCATCCGACCGTTCCTAATGCGCCCGCAGAAGAAGAAAACGCTTATGCTAAGCCCAATTATACGACGGAACAGCTGAAGGCATTTAAATCCGACGAAGCCACTTCCAGACTGCTCTTTATCGCGGAACAGTATTTAAAGAAAACGCTTAGCGCCTCCGAAATCAAATCCATTCTTTTTATTTCGGACAGGCTCGGGTTTTCGGAAGACCTGATCGACCATCTGATACAGTATTGTGTGGGCCGGGGCAAGAAGGATTTAAGATACATAGAAAAAGTAGCAATCAACTGGGCTCAGGAAGGCATTATAACGCCAAAACAGGCTTCAGGTTATGCGCATAAATATGATAAAACAGTCTACGATATTATGAAGGCGCTCGGCCGCACCAGCATGCCGACCCAGGCTGAAATCTCGTACATTACACGCTGGACTAAAGAATTTGACTTCGAATTTGACATCATTTCCGCGGCCTGCGAAAGAACCGTCCTTGCGACGGACAAGCACCGCTTTGAATACGCGGACAGCATTTTGAGCAGCTGGCATAAAGCCGGCATTCATCACCGAAACGAAATCAAAACGCTGGATAATCATTTTCGTCAGACGAAAGCCGCCAAAACATTTACATCGAATAAATTTAATCAGTTTAAACAAAATTCCTATAATTTTGACGAGCTGGAAAAGGAACTGTTAAGCAATTAAAGGAGTACCGCCGTGCCGCTGACAAATACTCAGTATGATCTCATCCTTCGCGACTATGAAAAAAGACAGCTTCAGAACCGACGCGAACTGGAAAAAAGAACCGCCTACGTTTACGGTCATATCCCGGGATACCGGGAACTGGAAGAACGCGTTGCATCCGTTTCCGTATCCCAGGGCAAAAAATATCTTGCCGGCGACGAACAGGCCATGGAAGAATTAAAGCTTCTGATCGCCGAGCTTTCTTTCAAAAAAGCCCGGCTTCTGGCCGACTCCGGGCTTCCGAAAGATTATCTCAAGCCGGTCTATACCTGCCCCGACTGCCGTGATACCGGTTATATCGACGGCCAAAAATGCCACTGTTTCAGGCAGGCCATGATCGCGCTTCTCTACGAACAGTCTCACATACAGGAAATGCTTCAGAATGAAAATTTTCAATCTTTGTCTTACGAATATTACGAAGGCGATGACCTGTCGCGTTTTTCAAACGCCGTAATAACATGTCAGAATTTTATCAGAAATTTTAATTCCGACTACCATAATTTGTTTTTTTATGGTACAGTGGGTACGGGAAAGACTTTCCTGTCGAACTGTGTCGCAAAAGAGCTGATCGAAAGCGGGCATTCGGTTATTTACTTCAGCGCCGCTGGCCTTTTTGATCTGTTATCGCGCTATTCTTTCGACTACAAAAGCAAAGAAGATGAACGGGAGTGTTACGCCGATCTGTATCAGTGCGATCTGCTCATTATCGACGATCTGGGAACGGAACTGACCAATCAGTTTGTCGCATCCCGGCTTTTCTCCCTGCTGAATGAACGCCATATGGGAAAAAAAGCGACCGTCATTTCTACAAATCTTTCTCTGGAAGAGCTGCGCAACCGGTATTCCGACCGCATCTTTTCCCGCATTACCAGTCATTACGAACTCTGCAAACTGACCGGTCCTGACATCCGCATGTACAAGAAACGGTTATCGAACAGAAAGTGAGGATTTTGCATGGCAAAACGTGAAGAAAAAAGGAATCTGGAAACCATCCCCGTCGGCTCTCTCGGCATCATTCCGTTAGAAGGCTGTAAGCCGCTCGGTGAAAAAGTCGACTATTTTCTCGTCAAATGGCGGGCCGAGCGGGAAAGCGAACATAAAGACAGTCTCGCATTCACCGGCTACCAGAGAGATTCTTATATTCTGGACGCCAAAGTGCCCCGGTTCGGTTCCGGTGAAGCCAAAGGCGTCATCAATCAATCTGTTCGCGGCACCGATCTTTATCTGTTGGTTGACGTTGCAAATTACAGTCTGACCTACTCTTTATGCGGGCACCGGAACCATATGTCTCCCGACGATCACTATCAGGATTTAAAACGCATTATCGCCGCCGTCGGCGGTAAAGCCAGAAGAATCACCGTGATTATGCCGTTCCTGTACGAAAGCAGGCAGAGCAAACGGACTTCCAGAGAGTCCCTTGACTGCGCGCTGGCTTTACAGGAAATGGTCAACATGGGCGTCGATAATATTATCACGTTTGACGCGCATGACCCCCGTGTACAAAATGCGATTCCGTTACACGGATTCGAAACGATACAGCCCGCCTACCAGTTTATCAAGGGTCTGCTTACCAACGTAAAAGGCTTGCAGATCGACAGCAATCATATGATGGTTATCAGTCCGGATGAAGGCGGTATGGGCAGGGCAATTTATATGGCCAATGTCCTCGGTCTGGATGTCGGCATGTATTATAAACGAAAAGATTACACCAAAGTCATAAACGGCCGGAATCCCGTTGTCGCGTACGAGTTTCTGGGAAGCAGCGTGGAAGGCAAGGATATGATTATCATCGACGATATGATTTCGTCAGGCGACAGCGTACTGGAAGTTGCGGCAGCATTGAAAGCGAGAAAGGCAAAACGGATTTTCATCTGCTCCACCTTCGGCCTCTTTACCGCCGGACTCGACCGGTTCGATAAAGCTTATGACAAGGGCACTTTCGACAGAATCCTGACGACCAACCTCATCTATCAGCCGCCGGAACTTCTGCAAAGAGAATGGTATATCGACTGCGATCTGAGCAAATATATCGCCTATATCATCGATACCTTAAACCACGATTCCTCGATCAGCGATCTGCTGAATCCGGTAGAACGGATCCATTCGATTGTGGCAAGGTACCATGCCGGGGAACTCTGATAAATTCAAAGCAGAAAGACCATATAAGCCTGCGCATTATACAGACTTATATGGTCTTTTTTTGTCTGACGGAGCCGCATCGCCCGCTGCTTACGGGTTCCAGTTATCTTCTCCTGCCAGAACTTTTTCCTTCGCGTATATTTCCAGCTGTGCTTTCTCCAGCTCCTGTACAAATTCCGCTCTGCCGGGATAGGACTCCTGTAAATTCTCATGGTACAGTCCATACAGAATGGTCTCTCTGGCGTCCGGCTTATTCCAGTCGTGGAAAAGCGCCGGATGGATATGTTTTCCGAAAGCGCATTCTATGAATACCGTTTTCGCAAAATTCCGCCAGGGTCTGCCGAGATAGACCGTTCCGTCCGGGCACTCTTCCGATGTCAGCCGGCATTTTGAAAACACATAACCGTATTGTTCGTCTTCGGGCGTTGAAGCTGCCGTCACATATCCCTGAATCTGCGTTTCGGCCTTAGTTTCCCTGTCCGCTTTGGCGGACGCGGCGTCAGAATCCGAAAGCACGCTTTTTTCGGCTTTTTCTTCCGGAAAATGCCGCAGGGATTCAATGACGCATTCCTCAAAATAAGCAGTCGCTCCGCCGAATATAAAATCGATATCGCCGCAGATATAACAGTTTTTATAATATTGCCGCCCATGAAGCCGGGGCGCGTTCTGTTTCGGCCCGATAAATCCGTTCTTCTCGATTTCCTTCGGCGGCAGCGGCCCGGTAAAAAGCGTATCCTGATGCCCGAGAAGGCGGCAGGAATCCACAATAAGCCTGTCACCGTCCGCATACAGAGCGATCGCCTGACCGTGCGTCAGCGAATCGCCGGAAGCGTTTTCGATCGTTAAATTCTTTAACGTTACGTCATGGGCGTCGACAAATACAGAATAGGAACGGAAAGTTCCCATTTTCATGCCGTCTTCCATTTTGAAATTCGCGTAATCGTCATACGTCAGAATCGTGTCCGCGCTGTTTTCCCCGGTCCCCTCCAACGTAACAAAGGGCCTGTTTATTGTGATTTTTTCATGATACCGGCCCGGCGCAATTAAAATTGTCACCGGAGCGTCATAATCTTCCGGAATACTGCAAAGCGCCTCCGTAACGGATGTAAAGTCATCCGCATTTACTTTACCGGAAGATACATATAATTTCCCGTTAGTTTCTGATACAGATTGCAAAATAGCCTTTTCCTCCTGTTCCAAACAACATACTGTACGGGGGATATTCTTTATAAAAAGTGTTCAGCACCTGATCGAAGGTCATCACATCCGTCTTTTCCCATGCAGGCTCCCCGTCCGTAAAATGTACCGCCATCTGCTCTATGAAATTCTGGGAAAGAACTTTGACCGTATAAATCACCGTCTTATCCGCATATGGAATCTGCCTGCCCAGCATTTCACTGAGAGAGGCCAAAATCAGCCTTTCCTCATAAATAAAATAAACCTGTGCTTTTTTCTCCGGCCTTCCGTAAGTCAGCCTGAGGCACAGCTTATTGCCTTCGCAGAAATCCTCGCCGCTGTAATGGTCGCTGACAAGCCGTGCATCCACCCGAAACAGGTTCTTTGCCGCCTGTACGATCGCTTTCTGCAATGAAAGTATTGCATCTTCAGAAGACTGATGCACCCATCTGTGCGAATATCCTCCGACAATCGCATGATCTTCGATCATAATGTGTTCGTTCAGCCATCCGATACAGATGCCGATAAAATGCCCTACCGATTCTCTGGAATAATCCTGCTCTTCCATTTCTTCTTCCAGTGCCGGAAGCGTATTATGGCACATATTGTCATGCAGTTTCTTATGCAGCTCATATCCCGGATACCCTATGGACTGCATGTAGGCTTCTTCCTCCGCAAAATGCTTCAACGTATAGTTTTTGAAGTACTTAATGCCCTCCCTGCACGCATGCTGCTGTTTCTTTTCCTCTTCGTTCAGCACAATCAGTTTGCCTACGATTGAAAACAGCTTCTGATGCGCCTTATCCACTACTTCCACGCCAATATTGAACCGATCATTCCACTTTATCGCATTCAATGTCCAGCCATCTCCCTTCTCAACAATCTTTTTATATGTATCATGCGTTATCCGAAGCGGAGCTTTCATGCAAAAGCCCCATCTTTAATTCGAACATCGCAGGACTCATATCGAGGTAATGCGGATGTGCATTCTCAAAACGCTGTTCTTCTTTCCAGATCTCATGTTCCAGCTGTTTTTTTACATAGCTTCTGATCTCTTCAAGGCCCGGCAGTTCATAAACAAGCTTTCCGTCTTTAAAGATCTGCTTCTGCAAAGGCTTAAACGTACAGTCAACAAAGTTTCTGTCTTTCCAGTAATGCTTCGGGTCCACATAACGCACCGGATGAGCGGTATCGATTTCTTCCCCTTTTACGGTCAGATAATCCGCGATAGCTTTTCCGTCTTTATCATAAACCCTGTAAATCTCTTTGATCCCCGGATTGGTAATTTTTTCTATCGTTTCGGAAATTTTGATTTTCGGGACAAACGCGCCGTCCTTCTCGATTGCTGCCAGCTTATACACCGCACCGAAAACAGGCGTTGTGAAAGATGTAATCAGTTTTTCGCCGACGCCGTAACTGTCGATTCTGGCTTCCTGTCTGTTTAAAGACGTGATAGTATATTCATCCAGACTGTTCGACGCGACGATAATGCAGTCGTTTAACCCCGCTTCGTCAAGCTGCTTCCTCGCTTCTTTTGACAGATAAGCCAGATCGCCCGAATCCAGACGGATGCCCTTTAACCGTTTTCCCATCGGCTCCAGCACTTCTTTCGCAATACGGACCGCATTGGGCACGCCGCTTTTTAACACGTCATATGTATCGACAAGCAGCACCGTGGAATCCGGATAGCTCTCCGCATACGCCTTAAAAGCCTCGTATTCGCTGTTAAAACACATAACCCAGCTATGCGCCATCGTACCGGAAATCGGGATGTGAAAAAGCTGTCCCGCAAGTACGGTCGCCGTCCCCACTGCTCCGCCGATATAAGCGGCTCTCGCTCCGTATACGGCCGCATCCACATTGTGGGCGCGCCTTGCCCCAAAATCCGATACCGGTTTTCCGTTTGCCGCCCGCACGATTCTGTTCGTCTTCGTCGCAATCAGCGACTGGTGGTTGATCTGCAGCAAAACCGCCGTTTCGATGAGCTGCGCGTCGATCAGCGGCGCAACTACCGTCATGACCGGCTCGTTCGGATACATGATCGTCCCTTCCGGCATCGCATATATATCACCTTTAAATTCAAAATGCAGCAGATAATCCAGAAATTCGTCCGTAAACAAATTTGCGGAGCGCAGGTATTCAATATCCTTTTCCTCAAAATGCAGATTCTGAATGTATTCGACCACCTGTTCAAGTCCCGCAAAGATCGCGAAACCGGCATTATCCGGGTTATTTCTGTAAAATACATCAAAAGCCGCCATAGTATTATGGCAGGCTTTATTTAAATAACCGTTTGACATGGTCAGCTCGTACATATCCATGACCATAGAAACATTTCTTTCGTTGAACTGCGTTTTCATTATTTGGATTCCCCTTCTTCCTCTTTGATCAGGATCTGACACATTTTCATCGCCTCCAGCGCATTCTTATGGCTCTTCGGCGTTACACCCGCACAGCAGGAGGCATCCACGCATATCGGAACTTCCGGCAAAAATGCTTTCAGAAGCAATGCGTTTGAAATAACGCAGATATCCGTACACAATCCACACAGTTCAATCTCTTCAATGGGTTCTTTTTCGTTTTCCAGCTTTAACGCTTCCGCCAGCTCCGTGCTGCCAAACGCCGGTTTCTGATAAATTTGAAAACCGCCGCTCTTTGCCATCTCTTCCAGCTCATCGGCAAGCTGCCAGCCTTCTTCTCCCAAAATACAGTGTTTCACCGGAAGTTTCCGTCCTTCCTGTGTATTCGGATAATCCTCCGTGTGAGTATCCTTTGTAAAGATGATCCGCCCGTCATAGTGCCCGGCCTTGTCGACCACCTTCGGTAAAACGGCCTCCGCTTCTTTCGTTCCAAGACTTCCTGTAATAAAATCTTTCTGCATATCCACTACGATCAGATATTTCATGCCTGCCTCCATAATCACACTTTGATAAGAACAAGTAAATTATACTACCTGTACCGGAAAATAACAAGCATCCTAAGGCAGAATACTTCCCGCCGCACGCGATATCATTTATACGAAATGGTAAATTACTACGGATTCCGCATGAAAATCCGCTCCCTCATAGCTGCCTGTCATTTTAACGTTGTTGTTTTCCTGAATACTGGATATCGAACCGTCCTCATCCTCTGCGTCGGCATCTCCGTTGACGCCGCCATTCTTTACCGTTCTTACGATGAAACGGGTATTTTCTGAAAAATAAACGGTAATCAGTTCAAGTTCACTGTCTTCGGTACCCTCAACCGCTATTGCTACCGCTGCCGTACCGCCGTTCTGTTCCACATAATTATGTATCCTGTTGACCACCATGCTGTTCTCTCCAACACTTTTGACGATCCCGTCCAGTTCCGTGTCGCTTTCGATCTCCTGCCATTCGTCATCTCCTCCTGTTTTCGGACTGTTTTCCTGCTCTTTGCTGTCTCCGTCTTCCGGCTGCTGACCTCCTTGTGCCGTTTCTTTTTCTTCTTCGGCAATCTCCTGCTCCGGCGGTGTCTGCCCTTCATCCTCTGCCGGAGCTTCCAGCCGGACTGCATCCCCCGCATCCGCTTCGGTATTTCCGTCCGTCTTCCCGCATCCTGTCACCGCACACAGCAGCGCTGCTGCCCCCAGAATTGCCGTTACCTGTCCTTTTGTTCCGCATTTCTTCTTCATACGCATTCTCCTCTTTTCATGAAATAGTACGGGCGTCTCCGGCGAAAGCCGGAAGTGCCCTTAGCAAGTATCAGCATAACAGACCAGTCTCTAAGAAATCTTTAAAAGAAAGAATTTCTTTTTCTCCGATTGTGGTATACAATAAGTAGAAGATATCTTTATCAATGCTTTCAAGAGGTGGACGCCATGTTATTGTTAAAAGCAAATCCTGAATTACAGAAAGTTTTTGGAAAACTCATTAAAACAATGAAAGTTCCCGTCACATGGAACAATGTTTTTGTCATATCGAACAATACCCTGATTCTTGCCGGAGATGTCCGTTCCCTGATTTTCAATTTCGATAACAGAAAATCTTATACGAACATCATTGAAATTCCCGAAGAAGGCGCACGTCTGCAAAGCATGCCCGCCGATTATATATTAACCAATATTATGAATATGGCTCTGTATGCTTTCGGCAAGTGGGGCGTCATAAACGGCCTGAAAGTGGAACAGGACTACACCGCGCTCAACGCGCTGTTCGCGGATGCGCTCCGCCCGGTCGGAATCGAACCGGGGTTTACCAAAGAAAACTTCCATTTTTTTAAGGGAGGGCTTCAGGTCACTTATGAAGATGCGGCGCTCGCCATTTTAAGAATGCTGAAACAGGAAGGCAAACTGAAAGAAGGCCAGAGCCTTGTGACTTCGGACGTCCGGAACAAAAACGAGGCGCCGGAACATGGAAAAAACGATGCCAAAGCCGAAGAACCGGATGAGCCGGACGATGACTACTACATGCTCGGCCTCTGGCACAATATGTGCTGGAAAACCGAAGCCGCCGATTTCAGAAAAACCGGCTTCGAAAATGCAGACGCCTCCAGAACCCGCATCGGTAATAACTTTTATCTGAGCAATTATCTTTGTCCGAAATGCGGATCCAGGTTATATCTGGGTATCTATCCTCCTGGAAAAGAAATGCTGATCGAAACAGATGAAGGGCGTGTCTTCATGGCGCGTACCTATGCCTGTGATGCCTGTAATCTGTTCTATACCCCCTGTCCTAAAAAACTGATTCAGGAAGGGGACGCATACTGTCTGAAATTCGACGAAGACCGGACCGCTTTCGAAGATTATCTCGACATTCTCGGCCGCAATGCCGAGCGGACTTCCAACTCCAATTTTAACGAATTTGAAAGCGAACGGAACCGGAAACAGGGTAAAGACAATAACGACGCCGGTTCCAAAAAAGCGTCGGAGAAAAAAAGCCTGAAAGAACACCTCGCCGAACGTCTCTCCTCCGGCGCCAAAAACAAGAAGGCGCAGGAAGAGGAAAACCAGAGGCCTGAAATAAAGAAGACGGATGATACCGCCGTACGGACGGAAAAAAGCCCTGCGCCCGGCCCGGCCGAACCGGAGTCTGCTCCCCGAAAGGCCGCTTCGTCCGAACCGGAAATGGCTGTTCCTTCAAAAACCGCTTCGACGGCTTCCCAGGCAGCAGATGCCCAAAAAAGCGATACCGGCGGCAAACCGGCCCCTGAGGCGGCAGACACCGTGCAGACGCCGGATAATCACCGGACACAGACACAGGATGCGGATCCCGCAAAGGCTGCCGCGCCGGCCGAACCTGAACCGCCGCAGCCGGATCCCTTACCCGCCGCCTTCCGCCTCGCCGGAAAAACTACCGACGAACTGCGGACTATCCTGTCCGGCCTGTCCCGTAAGCAGAACAGTTCCCCGGAACAGGCAGAAAGCGACGCACGCTACCGGAAAGTCGTAGAAGAAGTGCTTGCCGAAAAACTGACCGCCAAATACGACGCCCGCGTCCGGACACTGAACAATCTCTCGTCCAGACAGCTTTCCGATCTGAAGACGCAGATTGAAAAAGAAGCGGTTCTTTCCGAAGATAAAAAGAAGCAGTATCTCCAGAAAATCAACGGCCGCCTTTTTCAGGAAGAGGAAAAGGCACTGGCGCAAAAAGTAGAACTGTGCAGAAACAGAAGTTACGCCGAAATCGGGCGCATGATAGAAGATATAGAAAAACGCAGCCTTCCGGACGAGCTGAAACAGGAAACGGTTCAAAAATTAAAGCAGTTCCAAAAAGAACGCGCCGAACAGGAAGTTGCACAGCTGATCGAACATTTGCCGCTCCATCTGGACAGAAAGCAGCTCGCCTCATACCTTGATAAAATTAACCAATATCAGGATGTGGACATTACCCCTTACCGGAAACAGTTGGAACAGCGAAAGGACATGGCGGAAAAAGAAGAAATCACCGCCATGATCAGGCGCGGCGGCAAAAAAGACCGGAACGCATTATGGAACCTGTACGAACAGCTGCAGAAACAGGATTATAAAGAGGAAAACAAAGCACCTTTCCTTGAAAAAATATATGCCAAAATCCAGCAGATGGACGAGGCCAGAATCGAACAGATCTGCCCCAGCATTATGACGCTTTCCTACACCAATGCCCTGAAAGCCTATGACCGGATCAGTCAAGGCATGTTTCTTCCTGAGCTGAAAGTCAATACACTGGAAATGATCAAAAGGCGTCTTACCAGACTGAAAACCGATGAAAGCGTCCAGTTAATGCGAAAAATAAAACATGATCTGGAAGAAAGCCTCCCGCCTGACTACACTTTCTATTATTACAACGCGCGGGAAGAGATGAAGCGGACACCGGAACCTTCCGCCAGCACTTCCGTACAGGCCGACCTCTATGGAAAAGACGAAGAACTGGATGCGGAAAATCACCGGGAAGCCATGCTGTGCGCCATCAACGGTTATGCCGCACAAAGAGGCCCCTACGAATATCCTCTGATGGTATGCGATACCTCCCGGAACCAAAACGGCAAAGAAGGTTTTGTCCTTACCCCGGACCATATTTTCTACCATACCCTTTTCCGTTCCGGTGTTATCAATATCGCGGATATCGAAGAAATACATCCCGGACGGAAACTCTTTGCCAAAGGCGTTTACGTGAAATATTTTGACGGTTCCAAAGAAAAACTTCCGAATCCGATTGCCTCTAAGGACTGGCCCGCTTTTGCGGCTGTGCTGTATGATTTTATCATCTATCTTCAGGAGCGGCCGGAATCCAGAAGCCTTGAATATATGGCAAAAGAAACGCATGACGTAAAATGCTGCTACCGCTGCGGCTTTGTATACAAGACCGGCAATGTCTGTCCCAAATGCGGCAGTAAAACAAACCGGTAAACAGATTGGAACATCTGCCGATGCAGACAGATGGGAATCAGAATGAATACCATATCATTTCCGGCAAAAATTGCCGCCCTGATCTCAGGAGAAACTTATCAGACGGATGAGATCGGCATGTCCGATGCTTCCGTCCTCCTGTTTGAGGACAAAGTGCTGAAAATACAGGAGAGCAATGAAGAAGCCTTCAACGAATACCGCATGCTGACATGGCTGGGCGGAAAGCTTCCGGTTCCGAAAGTATTCGCCATTGTTTTAGATTCTTACAAACAATTTTCTCATCACCGCAGACATTTTGCCCAGCAATATCGCCGCATAATAGGACAGAATAAAAATAGGTACAATCAGACACAAATACAACAGAGTACCGTTTACCTGCCATCCCCGCATATGCAGCAGGTTTTGAACCGCTATCGGCATGCTCCATACGAAGAGGCCGTGCATGAGATATATGTAATAGGAAGAGCGGCCGTACGCCTTCAGAATTTTCATAATCCGGCTCTTTCCAAAGCTGTCTTCATTTCGTTTTTCCATGAACCGCAGACATTTCAGCAAATGACAGCCCAGAAGCCCCATTATGAACGGCGCTGTAACGAAAGCCAGCTTCCATTCCGAAAAAAATACGATCAGAAGCAGCAGCGCATCCAAAACGCTCAGTATTTTATCCGCTGTGATGCTTTCCGGTTCCTTCTCAAAATACAGCGAAGCCCCGAGCAGAAAACAGCCCATTTGGTTCACAAAACTGAAATAGACAAATCCATTGTTATTCAGTACGGCATATCCATACTTTTCCCTGGTCAGCACATACAGACCGGTTATGCAGACAATCGCTGCCGTCTCTGCAAACCACGGAATATATTTTACAAAGTTCTGCCGTCTCTTTGCCATAAACCGATAGCAAAACGGCGCCGCCAGATAAAATACGGCGAGCGTTCCCAGAAACCATCCTCCGCCCGCCACATTATTATTGCAGAAAGGAAGAAGTCCCTGTAACAGCAAAAGATTACATAAAACAGACAGCGGCTCTCTGTTTACCGCAAACCCAATATTTGTTCCGAACAGGGCAAGAGATATGGTATTTAAAACATAAATCAGGAAAATGGATATATACCATCCCGGAATGACTGCCATAAGCCGTTTTTTATAGAACTTCCGGCAAGTATGCTCCCCGTCCGCAAGCCGTTCCAGAGACATCATGGACGTCATCCCGGAGATCACAAAAAACAGCTGGCATCCCATCTGGCCGACAGCAAAGATTTCCAGCCAGGAACTTATGCCGTCAAATTTCTGTCTCGAATGCACCAGAATGATCATCCAGATCGCAATTCCTTTTAAAATATCAAATGTTGACCAATGTTTATGACGAGTCTCCATCGCTGCCAATACCTTTCTCCGTAATATACCGTTATTATGTCCGCCGTGTTTCGCATATGGCTATTTTAGCATATAAAAAGGCATTAGCAAAAGAGAAAATTCTAAGGAATTTACTCAAAAATTTTCTCGGGAAATTTTCCTTTTGAGTTCATGTTACATCAAGGCTTGACATTTCTCCAATTCCCTGTATAATAAAAATTCGGAAAAACTCACGAACCAACGTTTTTCCAAATCATAACGTCAGTTCGAGACCTTCCTGACGAAAAACAAAACTAAAGGAGACAACAAAACATGAAAAAACAATCTATCAACCAGACGGTTCCTGTCCGAATCGTCCCTTCCCTTTCCGTGACCACAATGGTTCAGGCCGCAATGATCGCCGCCCTTTACGTCGTATTGACTTTTATTGCCAATGCGTTCGGGCTCGCAAATCATGCAATCCAGGTGCGCATTTCCGAAGCGCTCACCATTCTGCCCTATTTTACGCCGGCCGCCATACCCGGCCTGTTCCTCGGCTGTCTGATCAGCAATATCCTGACCGGCTGCATACTGCCCGATATTATTTTCGGCAGCCTTGCCACTCTGGCCGGCGCGCTCGGTACTTATGCGCTCAGAAGATGGAAATGGTGCGCACCCGTTACCCCAATTCTGGCCAATATCCTGGTCGTACCGCTCGTTTTAATCTACGGATACGGTTTTCTGATCGAGGGTGCATCTCTGCTTTACTGCTATCTCTACTATGTCATTACGGTCGGCATCGGTGAGATTATTTCCTGCGGCTTTTTGGGCATGGGTTTACTGTTTACACTGGAAAAATATACCGGGAAGATTTTCCCGAAACAGAACGTCTGATACATCTGCGTATAAGTGCAATATCCTATAAAAAATCGCCGCTCGGCAGCGGCGATTACAAGAATGCTTCGCATTCTCCCCTGAAATGGTTTCTGCTGCGGCAATTTCCTATTATATAAAAAATGAAGTGTGGATTTCTGCCCACACTTCATTTTGTAGTTTACCACATTTTAAAATTACAGTCTACTATTTTTTCTGCTTTTCTATAAAATAAAGATAACGGTTCGGCAAACAGCCTGGACCGGTTCTCGCGGGAATCTCTGAAAACCAGCACAAAGAAAGGATAACGCACATGAAAATGGGACTATCTGAACAGGACGAAGAAGCTTACCTCGCCAAAACGCTTTCCGTCGTCCGCAGCAATGTGGAAAATTATCGCAAAGAGGCTTCAAGAATGCAGGACGATATTGATGAAATGCTGGCGCATTATCACGATAACGATACCGAAGTTCTCACAATTCTCAACAATACGGTCACTCTGCACGATCATATGAAACGGGCTCTTTTGCGAAACGAAAAAGCCCTTATCAAACCGTATTTCGGACGAATTATTTTTCAGGACGAAAAACTGCGCAAAAAAGAATCCATCTATATCGGCAAGGGCGGCATCTCTTTGGACACGACCCATTGGATGGTCGTTGACTGGCGCGCCCCGGTTGCCAACGTCTATTACGAAAACGGGCTTGGAAAATGCAGTTATTCCGCACCGGACGATGTGCAGATTCCCATCGATCTGGAACTGAAACGCACTTATGAGATCGAAAACGGAAAACTGCTCGACTTTTTCGATACGGAAGTGATCGCAAACGATGATCTGCTGACAAAATATCTGGCCAAAAACAAACAGGCCGTATTGGGCGAAATCATCGCAACCATTCAGAAAGAACAAAATAAAATTATCCGTAAATCGCCTTACCACAATATGATCGTGCAGGGCGTTGCCGGTTCCGGTAAGACCACCGTCGCCATGCACCGGATTTCCTTTATCCTGTATAATTACGCCGATCGCTTCAAACCGGATGATTTCTACATTGTCGGCAGCAACCGGATTCTGCTCAATTATATAACGGGCGTTCTTCCTGATCTGGATGTTTACGGCATTCGGCAAATGACGATGGAGCAGCTCTTTGTACGCCTCCTGTATGAAGACTGGGATGATAAAAAATACAGCATTGCGAACGTCGGCCAGCGCATGGGAAACAACATCAAAGGCACGCTTCTGTGGTTTCGCGACCTGGAAGCTTACTGCCGGGAGCTGGAATGGAAAACCATACCGCGGGAATCCGTTTTTCTGAATCCCCGCCAGTTTGTCGAAGGCATACAGAATGGAAAAACAGGTGTTTTTGATATGACCGTCGGTCAAAAAGTTCTCCCCGGAGATTTAAAAGAGCTTGTTTCCAAAGAGACTATCGAACGCTATATCCAACAAAATCCGTCCGTATCCGTTCAAAGCAAAATCAATATGTTAAATGAACGGCTTTTCACAAAAATAAAAGACGAATTTCTCGGAAAAGGAGTCTCTTACACGGAAAATGAGAGAAAAGCGATTCGAAAAGCCTACCGCGGACGGTATGGCGGCAGGGTCTGGAAACAATCCCTTTACGATTTGTACCATGATTTTCTCATAAAACAATCCGCAAAGGGATATGACGTGGGACTCCCGGACAGGGCGTTCGATGTTTACGATCTGGCCGCCCTCGCTTATCTGTATAAGCGGGTAAAAGAAACGGAAGTCATCAGCGAGGCGCATCACGTCGTCATCGACGAGGCTCAGGATTTTGGCATGATGGCGTACAGCGTTCTGAAATTCTGCATCAAAGACTGCACTTATACGATCATGGGGGATGTTTCCCAGAATATTCATTTCGGATATGGCCTTGCGGATTGGGAAGAGCTGAAAAACCTGATGATCACGGACGCAATGGACAATTTCGGCATCCTGAAAAAAAGCTACCGCAATACGGTGGAAATCTCGGAGTTTGCGGCAAAAATTCTGCATCACGGGCAGTTTTCCATCTATCCGGCCGAACCGATCATCCGTCACGGCAGTCCGGTAAGTCTTCTGTATGTTGCGGAAAAAGAAGCGCAGTTTCAAAAAGCCGCTTCGATCTGTGAAGAATGGCAGAAAAAAGGCCTTGATACAATCGCGGTCATATGCAGGAACCAAAATGCCGCCGAAACTGCCGCAGACCATCTGCGTAAATACATTGACGTCATAGAAAGCGATCTGGAAAAAGCCGTTTTCGGGAGCGGCATCATGACGCTTCCGGTCGAATATACAAAGGGGCTTGAATTTGACGCGGTACTCATCCTGAATCCGACAAGAGAAGAATACCCTGTCGATGACGGACACGCCCGGCTTTTGTATGTGGCTGCGACCCGCGCGCTGCATGAACTGTGCATTCTCCACGACGGTAACCTGACCGGACTGATCGCGGATCCGCTTCCCGAAAGAATAACTAATGTTATTGAAAATGTCGAAACTGCAGTAAAAGACCGTCTGACCGCGGCGGGTAAATCCACTGTCAAAACCCCCGGCGAGTCTTCCGCACCCGGACGGACCGCCGCTCCTCCTTCCGGTCACCAAAAGCCCCGGTCCTCCGCCCCGGAAAAAAACATCGCACGGCCTTCTGCATCCGGGAAGCACATTGCCCGGCTTTCCGCGCCGGAAAAACATACCGCACGTCCCTCCGCAGAAGGAAAAAACATCTCCCGGCCCTCTGCGCCGGAAAAACGCATCGCACGGCTTTCCGTCCCGGAGAAAAACATCGCACGGCCGGTCACAGTGGGAAAACCCGTTATCCGCAGGCCGGACGGCTGTCCCGGAAAGAGGGCCTGTGTGACTGCTTCCGGTGCGAAATATTCAGCAGGTTTTTCCTTTGGAGATATGCCGCCTACGGAAACGCTGCGGCCGGCCGGCCATTCCAAAATCGACCTCGCCGTACGCTGGGCCGCAAAAGAAGCAGACGGCCTTTACCTGCAGAGCCGCTATGGTACCCTGCGCCTCAGCCCGGTTGGAAACGCTATCGTTCGGATTACTTTCGTAAAAGACCGGCAAATGCCGGCCGCCCCGCATCCTGCGATTGCAGTCAGCCATATCGATAGGACATGGATGTACCGGGACAGCAGCGGCGCGGTGGATCTGCTGACCGACGAATTGTGTTTACGGGTCGATAAAACCACCGGGGCCATTCAATATATGACGAGGGATAAAAAGCTGCTGCTTTCTGAGCGAAACAAAGAATGCCGCCAGATCGAAATCGGACCGGGCGGCAGCATGAGAACATGGCTTTTCCTGGATTTTCAAAAAAATGAAACGCTGTACGCCATGGGCGGACAGGAGCAGGACAGCATAAAACTGCGCGGCTGTGCAAAGTATATTTCCCATGCCTCCGGTGCCGGAGAACTTCCTTTACTGCTCTCCGACCACGGCTACGGGCTCCTTCTGGCCACGGAAGGCCCTGCTGTCTGCTGCGATATCTCCACTTACGGTTCTTATCTTTACACGGAAGAAGCCGCTGTTGATTACTATTTCATCTGCGGAAAACGGCCAAATACAATCGTAAATGCCTGTGAATATCTTCTCGGCAGATTATAGCCGGCCGCTTCACGCTGTCGTCAGACAGTGTCCCCTTCGGGCTGCCTGCGGAAACCGTTTCTTTCAAAAAACCGCATTACCTGGAGCAGATCGTCGAAAACAGCAACGCTTTTTTCATACATCTCTTCCGTCGCCGGCAGCAAATCCGGCACCATAACGGGCATCATGCCGGCGCTGTATGCCGCGCGGATGCCGTTATGAGAGTCTTCGACCGCATAGGCGTTCCGTGGAGGAACGCCCATCTTCTCACAGGCCATCAGATAGATGTCAGGTTCGGGTTTGCTCCGTTTCAGCTGATCGCCGCCCACTACCACCTGAAAATACTCATATAATCCGGCCTGTCGCAGTTCTTCCTCCACGACTGCCAGTCTGGTGGAGGAAGCGAGCCCGACAGGAACATTTTCCGCTTTCAGATACTGCAAAAGTTCTCTGGCGCCCTTTTTCAAAGGCAGACCGTTCTCCGCGATATGCTTTCGGAACCGGAGAGAAGCTTCACCGCTGTATTTCGCAAAATCAAAGTCTTTTCCATAATGCGCGTAGACGATTTCCTCCGTTTTCTTCTTATTTGTACCGATGCATTCCGTCAGCGTCTGTCGAACATCCGCAATCCCATATGTTTCACCGATCTTTTCCCAGATATCCAGTATCAGCAGTTCGCTGTCAAAAATAGTACCGTCCATATCAAAAATAACAACCTTTTTGTCCATTATACCCTCCGTTTTTCCGGCCATACACTAGTCTTCTTCTTTTCTGACATATGTGATAAAATGATTTCCGTTTTCCAGAAGCCACTGTGTGGAATCGTTCATTCCCTTTTTATAGACCGTTCCGGTCAATGGATCCATTACGACGATATTCAGCTCATTGAATCCCACGATCAGAACCGCGTTTCCATCCTGTAACGTCGCCAGCACCGGAATGTCCATATTCACATAGTATAATACGGCGTCCAGACTGCTTCCGGTCAGGTCAAGCACCTGTATGTCCTTCAGACTCGATTCCAGAATGGCCGGAATCGTATTGCCCTGTTCGAGCATATATTCCGTACGCCGCGATACCCCTTCGTACTTCAGGATCGTATTCAGGCAGACGGAAAGGCTCGTGTTCAGTTCCGTTACCTGTTCACCTTCGATTGCCATAATCTGATTCCGCGTGCTTCTCGCAGTCCGCTTCCAGATATAATCGCCTTCATCATCCACAATCACGCCGACATTATCGTAAGCATAAATAACCGCTTTGCCGGGATCTGAAAAAATGCCTTCAATTCCGTTTTTACCGTATACATAATACCGCTTTCCGGCCTCCTCGCCCTCTTCCACGGCAAGTTCCCGCTTTCCTTCAAAAAGGACTTCTTTGGGCGTCAGTATTTTCAACGCTTTGGTATCGATCATTTCTTTGACTACAATTTCATAAACAGTCTCATATTTTTCAATTACCACGCTGCTGATTTCGTTGCTGCCGGTGGATGCTTTTTCGGTGCTCATAATCTGGTCGTCGCTGGCGGGCACATATTCGCCTCTCTCCTCATCCCATGCCACTCTGGACAAGGTCAGCTGGTTATCCGAGATTGCGCTGTCCACCACATAAATGCCCTCTTCATGATACGTTTTCAACAAGTTTCCGTTGTCTCCCTGAATCCGAAGACAGTACATCGGAAACGTCGTGTTTCCCGTATGCTTAATGACAATATCCTCTCGTTTTGCCAGACCGTATATCAGATCTTCCCCCATAAAACCGAGCAGCGCTATATACTCGCCGTTTCCGGCGGTAATTTCCGTTTCCTGCTCCGTACCGAGATTCAGAAGCTTTAATACGGTACTGCTGTACTGCTCTCCGCCTTCCTGCCATACGAGCATTTTATTGGATTGGGAGACTTTATAATTTTCTTCGGTCAGCCCGGAAACGACCACCGTGTAGTCTTTGGCCCTCAGATCGACCGCATAGACATTTCCTTCCAGCATCAGATAACAGATCGCCGATTTATTAATGTAGGAGAGCTTTTCCACGTCGCTTTTCAGCAATTCATAGGAACGCCCATAGGGAATATATATCTGCTCTTCCACCGTATTGGTCATGCTGTTATAAAAGTAAACGGAAACACCCACTTCGCCTTCGTGTCTGCCCCTGTTCATATAACCGTACACGATAAATACCACATTGCCGGCTTCATCCACATTCATAATCTTGATCTGGTGTCTCGTATAACTGCTGCGCGGATCCGTAATATCCTCTTCATAAAAGGAAAAAAGACGCGCCAGTTTCTGATCTGTCACATTATAACTATACAGTTTATTGGAACAGACAAAGGCAAAAACATTTCCGCCGTCGCTTTCCTGCATTTTAACATCATTGCCAACAATGCCGAGCATGATTTTATCGTTGGCGTAAACATCCGCGTTTTCGTCAAAAATCTGCGTCATTTCCCGGTCAAAATCCAAAAGATACATGCGCTCCGGCGTATATCGCACGCGGTAGTATTCTTTGACGTGATAATACGTCCGTTCCCGGCCGTTCCGCGTGGCCGCCGTGTATTCCAGCTGAAAAGAGCCGGTCCGCGTTTCCAGCTCTTTGATATCGACAACCGGCTCCGTAATCTTTTCCACATCGAGATCCGCCCATGTTACCTGGTGAAAACTGCTGTGTATCGTCACTTTGTGAAGCGTTGAATTATCGCCTTCCGCATTGGATTCCAGATACTTTGTCAGTTCGGCCGCCGCTTCCCTGTCGAAAGTCCGATTATGAAAGTCCAGCACATACTCCAGCTTTTCCTGGATATACATTTCTTCCGACTGAATAATTCTTGTATAATAACGAATGGTATCTTTTCCTGCAGGCGTCAGAAAAATAACCAGCATATATTCTTTGTTTTCGCTGATCAAATCTTTTAACGTAATCTCGCATCGAAGCTGTTCTTCCGTTTCTCTGTAATCTTCAATTTTTGTGCTTTCTACCAGACGTTCTCCATTGATGCTGCGCACTTCAAAGGACAGAGATTCTATTTTATTTCCGTAAGTATCTACCGTAAAAGCTACATTTCTGCGGCTTCCGATCGGCAGCAGCGTATCCCGCAGATAACTGGTGTCCATATCGCCCGCATAGCCGTGCAGCCGGTTGACCGGACAATCGCCTATCCGCATCGTGATGATGGGGAAAGAAGCCTCTCCCATCTCTATCGTCATATCCGTATTTCCTTTATTCATGACCGCGCTGACGCCGAATAATGCTGCCAGAAAAATAACGATCAGGTAAATGCTTTTTATAACCGTTTTTTTCATAAACTCCAAGTCCTTTTATCTAATTGCCCTGCTCTTCTGCCGGCTTTAATAAATTCCATAATGACGGTTCAATCCGAAGAAATTCCGTAACATCCGATATTTTATTTATTTCTTCCCGTCTCCGCTCCGCATTTATTTTTCCGTTTTTTACCGCTCTGATCAGTATGTTCTTCGGCGTATGCTCCAGATCAATAAACTCAAGCAAGTCCGTCTCGTATCCTTCCGCCTTCAGGATATCCGCTCTGAGCGCGTCCGTTATCAGCGCCGACATCCGCTCTTTGACAATTCCGTATTGAAGAACGGGATTCAGCTCTTTACAGGAAATCTGTTTATTCACCTCGTGCTGACAGCAGGGAACCGATAAAATCACCTTTGCCCCCCATTTTACGGCTTTGGCCAGCGCGTAGTCCGTCGCCGTATCGCAGGCATGCAGCGTTACGACCATATCCGCCGCGGCAATTCCTTCATATTCCGCGATATCGCCGCGGATAAACCGCAGTTTTCGATAACCGTATTTTTCGCTCAGCCCGTTACAGCGTTCTATCACATCTTCTTTCAGGTCAAGGCCTGTGATCGCCGCATCGAGTCCTTTCAACTCGTGAAGGTAATAATAGATGGCAAACGTCAGATAAGACTTCCCACATCCAAAATCCACAATCCGTATTTCTCTGTCTGCCGGAAGCGCAGGCAGAATATCTTCTATAAATTCCAGAAAACGGTTGATCTGCTTGTATTTGTCATATTTCGCGCGGACAACTTGTCCCTCTTTCCCCTGAACGCCCAAATCCACCAAAAAAGGAACGGCCGTGCCTTCCTCCAGAATATATTTTTTTACCCGGTTATGTGTCATGGAAATTTGGGGACGGCCCATTTTGACCGCTTCCCGGCAGTCTCCCTGCGCCGCTTCCGCAGTTTTCGCCCTTTGCTGCGCGGTATCTTTCTTCCTGACAGTCATCTTTCCTTTTTTGCTGACAAGAATGACCGCCTTTTCATTAGTATGCTCTATTTCACACTGTTTAAAATCCTGAAGCAGATAATTTCCAATTCGTGGAATCATTTCCCCGGCCGGATAATTTTCGTGAAATACCTTCGTTCCCTGGTACACCGTTTCCTGAAACATCAGTTCTTCCCGCAGCATGACCGGCCTGATCTTTACCTTGAAAGCCTTCTCCCTGTTCCGGGCGTTGCTCAGAATGATCTGGTACAGGCCGTCATTGACGGTTTCTTCTATCAACTTCCTGAGTTCTTCCTGCATTTTCATAACACCTTTTTATTTTAACAGGCGGAAAAGACTTCTTTCCGCCTGTTTTATTCCTATTGTATAGAGATTTTTCCAAAACCTCAACTAAAATTTTAGTATTCCATTATGATTTGCATGTCTTTTCTTATAAATTTCGTAGTAAAGCAGCACCTGTACAAACTCTTCTATCCACTCCCAGGGCTTCTCCTGCATGCCTGCCATTTCCGGAACGGCCATTTCCGCCGCCTCCATCCTGCCCGCCGCTTTGTCCGCGGCGCCCGAAAAACCTGTAAAATCTTCTCCGGTCTTTTCCATTCGTCTGATCTTATCCATGATCGTCTTTGTCAGGCGGTACAGCTGCCATTTATCCGGATATTCATCATAAATACAGCTTCCTTCATAATCTATCTGATTCAGTATTTCCGCAATGATTTTCTGATAGCGTTTCGCTTCCGACGGGTACATCTGTTGTAAGTATTCCAAATCTCTCGTTACGGTATCCTCTTCCTGATAATACATGGGAAGCGGATATGCCATATAAAAAGGAAGGATTCTTGATTGATTCATATGATTCCAGCTTCTGACCTGATTTATTTTATCATATGCGCATGGAAGCGCTTTGTTGAATCGCGCACAGGATTCAAATAGGACAGGCATTCGCCTGTCCTATGGATAACATTATTGATCGTTGATTGCATTGATTCTTGCGACTGCACGCTTTAAAGACATTTCGGCACGTTTCATATCCGTCCCCGGCGCATGTTCTCTGATTCGGTTTTCCGCACGTTCTTTGGATTCTTCCGCGCGTTTTAAATCGATTTCTGCCGGCCATTCAATGATTTCCGCAAGGATTGTCACTTTATCCTGCAGCACTTCTGCAAAACCCGCATGGAGCGCCGCTTCTTTTGTTCCATTCTCCTGTGTGATCATCAGGATACCCGGTGCAATAATCATCGTCATCGGAATATGTTCTTTATAAATTCCGACTTCGCCTTCCACCGTATTAAATTCAACCATCGAAACCTGTTCCTCATAAAATACTCTGTCGGGTGTGATGATTTTTAATGTAAACCTGTTATCATTTTCAGCCATACTTTACCCCTGCCTTTCTCTCAGCCTGTGAATTTATTTTACACGGGCAAGTACGTCGTCAATACTTCCTGCATTCAGGAAATAGCTCTCAGGAATCTCGTCATGCTTTCCTTCCAGTATTTCCTTAAAGCCTCTGATGGTTTCCGCAATCGGTACATATTTACCTTCCAGACCGGTAAACTGGCCTGCTACGAAGAACGGCTGTGACAAAAATCTCTGTATCTTTCTGGCACGGGAAACAACCAGCTTATCATCCTCAGAAAGTTCATCCATACCAAGAATCGCAATAATATCCTGTAATTCTTTGTATTTCTGAAGGATTTCCTGTACGCCTCTGGCTACATGATAATGTTCTTCTCCAACGACTCTCGGGTCAAGGATTCTGGACGTTGATTCGAGCGGATCAACCGCAGGATAAATACCGAGTTCCACGATAGCTCTCGATAATACCGTCGTCGCATCCAGATGCGCAAACGTCGTCGCCGGAGCAGGGTCTGTCAGGTCATCGGCCGGTACATATACCGCCTGAACGGATGTGATGGAACCGTTCTTTGTGGATGTAATTCTTTCCTGTAAAGCGCCCATCTCCGTCTGTAACGTAGGCTGATAACCTACTGCGGAAGGCATACGGCCGAGCAGCGCGGATACTTCGGAACCCGCCTGTGTAAAACGGAAAATATTATCAATGAACAGCAATACGTCTTTTCCGCCTTTGTCACGGAAGTATTCCGCCATTGTCAGACCCGTCAGGCCGACTCTCATTCTCGCTCCCGGCGGCTCGTTCATCTGTCCGAATACCATCGTCGTCTTATCGATAACGCCCGATTCCTTCATTTCGTAATACAGGTCGTTACCTTCTCTTGTACGTTCCCCTACGCCGGTAAATACGGAATATCCGCCATGCTCCGTCGCGATATTTCTGATCAGCTCCTGAATCAGAACCGTCTTACCTACGCCGGCTCCGCCGAATAATCCGATCTTACCACCCTTCTGATAAGGGCAGAGAAGGTCTACAACCTTAATACCGGTTTCCAGCATTTCCGTCTCGGTAGCCTGTTCTTCAAACTTGGGCGCTGCTCTGTGAATCGGCTCGTAAGTTACTCCTGTCGGAGCAGGGATATTATCTATCGGCTGTCCTAAAACATTAAAGATTCGTCCTAATGTATTCTCGCCGACCGGAACACTGATTGGAGCGCCTGTCGAAACTGCTTCCATGCCTCTGACCAGTCCGTCGGTAGAACCCATCGCAATACATCTGACTGTATCGTCGCCCAGATGCTGCGATACTTCAACAACCAGCTCCGAACCGTCTTTTAACGGAATTTTAATTGCATCGTTGATTTCAGGCAAATTTCCTTCATCAAACTTGATGTCAAGTACGGCGCCGATAATCTGGGTAAGTTTTCCACGGCTTTCGCCATTTTTCACTTCTGCCATCTTCTTTTCCTTTCTATGTTCTAATTCTTTTATTTCACTCTGGCCCCTGTCCGCCCGCTCTCACGGGCGTCCGAATCAGGACGGTGAAATTTCCAATTTCATCTTAACCGCCATGCCGTCAGGAAATTGCGTTCGCTCCGGCGATAATCTCTGTTAACTCCTGTGTAATAGAGCCCTGTCTTGCCCTGTTATACATCAGCGATAAGTGATCTATCATTTCTTCAGCATTGCTCGTTGCGGAATCCATTGCCTGCATTCTTGCGCCGTTTTCGCTGGCTGCCGCTTCTATCAGACCTCCGTATATTAAACTCGTTACATACTTGGGAATGATCATCTCCAGCGCCTCGTCGTCGTTCGGTTCAAAGCTCATAAGCGCCTTGCTTTCCTTTTCCTGTACCGTATCCGCTTTCTTCTCCGCTTCTATCGGAAGAAGTTTCAGCAGAGTCGGCTCATGTACCACGGTATTTTTAAACGAGGTGTACGCGATATAGATTTCTCCGATCTCCCCTTTGGTATAAGCCTCCAGAACCCTTGAACTCAATGCCATCGCATCGACATAAAGCGGCTCTTCAATAATGTCGGAATCTTCCTCCACGATCTCATAGCCGTGCCGGTTTAACGCATCTTTTCCTTTTTTACCAATCGCATAGATGCGCAGATCTTCTTTCCGGAAACCGCTCTGCTGTGTTACAAGCTTTACGATATTGGAATTATATCCGCCTGCAAGCCCTCTGTTAGAAGTTATCACGATGACTGCCTTTTTGGCAGAATCTCCTCCGTTCAGATAAGGATGGTTCAGGTTTCCTGTTTTGGCTAGCATCGAAGTTACCGTCTCATACATACAGTTAAAATATGCTTTGGACTGCTCTGCACGCTGTTTCGCTCTCTGCAGTTTCACAGTAGAAACAAGTTTCATCGCTTTGGTAATCTGCTGAGTGCTCTGAATACTGCCTTTACGCCTTTTTATGTCTCTCATTGAGGCCATAGCATCACCTTACCTTCCACTTTTTCTACTTTATTTGAACTGTGCTTTGCATTCTTCGATCGCTTTTCTGAGCTTGCTTTCGATTTCTTCGGAAATGACCTTCTCTTCCGCAATGGAACTGGCAATTTCGGGATATTTCGTATCCAGGAACTCAAAAAGCTCTGTTTCAAAACGGGTAATGTCTTCTACCGGAACATCCAGCAGATATTTATTGGTCGCTGCGAAGATGATAATTACCTGATACTGTACCGGCATCGGTTTATACTGAGGCTGTTTCAGAATTTCCTTAATTCTTTCACCCTGTGCAAGTTTCTCTTTTGTATCCGCATCGAGTTCGGAACCAAACTGTGAGAAAGCCGCAAGTTCACGATACTGCGCGAGCTCTACACGGATAGGCGCCGCAATCTTCTTCATCGCCTTGATCTGCGCCGCACCACCTACACGGGACACGGAAAGTCCGGCATTAACAGCGGGTCTGAAACCGGAATTGAACATTTCTGTTTCCAGATAAATCTGTCCGTCTGTAATGGAAATAACATTTGTCGGGATATAAGCCGATACGTCGCCCGCCTGGGTTTCGATGATCGGAAGCGCCGTCAGGGAGCCCCCGCCGTATTCGTCGCTCATTCTCGCCGCACGCTCCAACAGCCTCGAATGCAGATAGAAAACGTCACCCGGATAAGCTTCACGTCCCGGCGGTCTTCTTAAAAGCAGGGAAAGTGTACGATATGCAACGGCATGCTTGCTCAAATCGTCATACACAACAAGTACATCTTCTCCGTTCTCCATCCATTCTTCACCGATCGCGCAGCCTGAATACGGCGCGATATACTGTAACGGTGCAAGCTCGCTCGCCGAAGCCGCAACAACGGTCGTATAGCTCATTGCTCCAAATTCATTCAGCGTTTTAACAATCGAAGCAACCGTAGAGGCTTTCTGGCCAATCGCCACATAGATACATTTTACCCCCTGTCCCTTCTGGTTGATAATCGTATCGATCGCGATCGCCGTCTTACCGGTCTGTCTGTCGCCGATGATCAGCTCTCTTTGTCCTCTTCCAATCGGTACCATGGAGTCAATCGCCTTGATACCTGTCTGTAACGGCGTATCAACGGATTTTCTCGTGATAACACCGGATGCAACTCTTTCTATCTTACGATATTTGTCAGTCTGAATCGGCCCTTTGCCATCAATGGGCATACCAAGAGCGTTAATAACGCGGCCAAGCATACAGTCGCCGACCGGTACTTCCACAACCCTGCCTGTCGTTTTTACAATATCGCCTTCATTGATATTGTGCTGGCTTCCAAGAAGTACAGCGCCGACATTGTCTTCTTCCAGGTTAAGTACCATGCCGTAAACATCGCCGGGAAACTCTAACAGTTCTCCCTGCATCGCGTTTTCAAGTCCGTGTACACGGGCAATACCGTCTGCTACCTGAATAACCGTACCGACATCCGATACTTCCAGCGCAGAGGAATATCTCTTGATCTGCTCTTTAATGACTGAACTTATTTCTTCTGGTCTTAAATTCATGTCATTCGCACCTTTCTTTTTGAATTTCACCACAGGCTGTCGCCCGCCCGCGGCATTATATCTGAACTTTCAGAAGCTCCTTCTGAAGTTCGTTTAACTTTGTGCTGATACTGCTGTCTACAACTCTGTCGCCAATGCGGATTACCATACCGCCGATCAGAGCAGCATCCTGCTCATAATGGATTTCCATCGACTTATAATCCGTCGTATTGAGCAGCTTCTGTTCCACTTTTTTACACTGATCCGCTCTCAGCGGCACGGCCGTCGTCACAGTAGCAACGCCGATTCCTTTATACTTCTTGACTTCCGTAAGAAAATATTCCAGAATACCGTCTATCTCCTGATAGCGGTCTTTGGAAATAATAATCGTAAGAAATCCCAGTAATTCATCGGAAATCCGGCCCTTGAAAACATCCGTAACAACCCTGATCTTCTCATCCTTATTGATCTTAGGATGCGTCATCAGCCTTCCGAAATCGTCGTTTTCTCTCAGAACTTTCTGAAGCAGCCCGATTTCTTCAAGCAGATCGTCCACTTTGTTCTCTTCTACTGCAAGTTCAAACAGCGCATCGCCATATGTTTTTGAAATCAGCTTAGCCATGTGCTGTCACCCATTTCTTTCAGCGTTTCCTCGATCAGACTGTCCTGCACAGTTGTATCAATCGCCGCGCTTACAACCTTTCCTGCCATCAAAGATGCCAATACCACCATTTCCCGCTTCACTTCGTCAGCCGCCTTCTTCTTCTCCAGTTCGGCTTCCACATTCGCTCTTTCAATGATTCTGGCCGCTTCTTCCTTCGCCTGCGCCACAATCTTATTTTCATTCGCTAATGCTTTTTTGCGAGCTTCGCCAAGAATGTTTTCCGCTTCTTTATCAATCTCTTTTAACCTGGTCTCGTACTCGGCCTTTAAGTTTTTCGCTTCCGCCATATCCTTTGCGGCGCTGTCAAGTTCGCCCTTGATTTTATCCTGTCTTTTCTGGAGCATGCTTCTGACCGGATTAAATAACATATGCGATGCTATCAAAAACAATGCGAACACAGCGATAATCATCAGAACCGCATCATGAAGCAACTGAAAATCCAGATCAAACAATCTGGGCGTCATTTCCGCCGATGCCAGTACCAGATTCGTGCCTACTATCGTATTCAAGCCCTTAGCCTCCTTTCTCCCTTTTTATTTTTCAGAGAATTTAAGGTACAAGAGGTTTTACGAATAACAGCAGCATTGCGATCAACAGACCATACAGACCTGTCGTCTCGGCAACCGCCTGACCTAATAACATCGTAGAAGTAACGTCAGATTTTGCACCCGGATTTCTGCCGACAGCTGCAGCCGCGTGTCCCGCCGCAATACCCTGCCCAACACCTGGTCCGATACCTGCGATAACCGCAAGACCTGCTCCGATTGCCGAACATCCCAAGATAAAATTAGTGTTAAATTCCATTTTTCATTTCCTCCTTATTAATTACCTGATTTTACAGGTTAAATAAACATGAATTATTTTTCAAACCGCGGTATTCGTGCATATAAACCCGCAGTCGAAAATCAAAGATTTCCGACTTAACTTTCTGATGTTGTACAGGCGTCCGTAATATACGTCATCGTCAGCATACAGAATACATACGTCTGAATTGCTCCTGAGAACAAATCAAAATAAACATGAAGCGCTGCCGGCCAGATAATCGCGATCTTCGACAGCAGCCCGTATATCAGCGCCATCATTACCGTACCCGAAAGAACATTCGCAAAAAGACGCAGCGATAACGAAATCGGCACCGCCACATCACCTATCACGTTAATAGGCGCCCAGATCGGCCATGGATCACAGAGTCCGGCAATAACGCCTTTTACTTTCTGATATCGGAATTTATTAAAATGAATCAGCGTAAAGGTCATGATACCGAGAGGAAGCGTAACTCCATAATCTGCAGTAGGCGGCCGCAGGCCGAACAGACCGGAAATATTGCTTAATAGAATAAAGATAAAAATGGTTCCGATATAATTGCGGAACTGGGGAGAAAATTTACCCATAACGCCGCCAATCATATTATCCAGCATTTCCACGACCATTTCCGCAATATTCTGAAAAGTTCCCGGTACTTCGGACGCGTGTTTCACCGCTCTGTTCGATGCCAGGCAGAAACCAATTATCACCAGCATAACGATCAGAACGCATACATGCGTTGTCGTAATCCAGACTGTCTGCCCGAAGATCTGATATGAAAAGATACCATGTATCATAAAGTCAATATCCGCACCCCCGGACAATAAAATTCCCTGTCCCATATTCTCACCTCCTTATCAATGAATTTTCGTCTACCTGTCATATTTTAAAAACTTTGGAACTGATCTTGCGGGTAAAGGGCTGCATATACGCAGACGCCTTCATTCCCATATAGCCTAAAAAGGCAAAAAGCGGATCGGCAAACCCGCTTACCGCAAGCAAAGCCATAATGGCAGCCAACAGAAAATAACGCAAAAAATACTGCGTCCCCACTGTTTTGGACGCGTCTCTGGAAGCCATATCCAGACTTCTGTCGATCGTCCACCACATATGAACGGAACCGGCCGCCGCGAGAACGACACCGATCCACAATCCTATACTGTATTCCGGTTTTCGGGAAAAAAACAAAACGATAATCTGGCATACGACGCCATATAGAAAAATACCAAGACACAGATCAAACAATGTCGCATCAATTTTTATCTTCCTGTCTTTTTCCATACTGCACTTCTTTCTGTTCGATGTTCATACGTTTTCGCGTTTCAGCGGGTCTCTCATAGATTTTTCTGGCAAACCGGAAGACATTTCTGAACCCGGCTGCCGCACCCACGAAAAACAGGCCGACCACCCAAAAAGAAGTCCCACACCTTTTATCAATTTCGATTCCGATAAAAGAGCACAGGAATATGGGAACAAGCATATTGATGCCAAACTGGCTGATCATCATCAGCGAGTGATAGACGTTACGATTAAATTTCACAGCTCTTCCCCTTCTTTTACACTGTACGCAGAATAAATTATACCCATTTTTTGCCGTAATGTCCAGTATTATTGTAAAATCAGACAGAAGCGAAAAAATCCGGACAAATTCCCGTTGACTTTTCTCCTCTGTCAGTGTACTTTTTTATTATACACTTCATGATATGCAGATACGGATTCCAATATTTCAGGAGGTACCATGCCAGCACCCATTTTATACCGTAAAAGAATCATCCCCGCAGAATGCGTCCTGCTAAAAGATGACCAGGTTTTATACCAGGATGAGGAAATCATCGTTACCGGCTGGCACTCTTTAAAGCCCCGGAAAGACCTTCATCACGGCTTCTCCTGCTATTTCCTGAAAGAAGGCTGTAAAGTCAGCAAATTTTACCGGGAAGATAATTCCCTGCTCTACTGGTACTGTGATATCGTAGAATATGACTTCCGGCCGGAATCGAATACCTGTATCGTTACAGATCTTCTCGCCGACGTCATCGTCTATCCTGACGGTTTTGTCAAAGTTGTAGATATTGACGAACTCGTTACCGCGCTCAATGAAAATCTTATTTCCGAAGATACGCTCAAAAAATCTCTGTGCAGTTTAAGCCGCCTTCTGGATACCATTTATTCCGGAAACTTCGACAGACTGAAAATGCCCGTCGAACGTTTTATACGGAATGAGTAACCGGCGGTTTTAATAGAAAATATGCCCGCCGATCGTATATCTGGGCGTAACGCCGTCTACCGGCGTTCTGAAGTATACGCATGTTCCGACATTTGTCGTGCCGGACATCACTTCGTCTGCCGCCTGATAACAGCTTGCCGTCGCCCTTCCTTCCGTCAGTGCAAGCGCAAGTCTTCCGCTCGCCACCGGAGAAAATTGACCCGATTGATAGATAACACCCACTATTGTATCCGGATAAACCGAACTCAGCACCCGGTTGATCACGACGCTCCCTACCGCGACCTGCCCGCTGTACGGCTCGGCTCCCGCTTCACAATAGATCAGATTGGCAAGCAGATATCTGTCCCCCTCCGCGAAATTCACCTCGGAAATATCCCGCCAGCTCGACTGCGCCGCCAGTTCCGCCATACGGATTTCTTCGGCAAGCTTTGCCCGAAGCGCCGCCAGATTTTCCTCCTGCTCTTTTAACTGCTGCTCATAAGCCTGTGCCGCCGCTTCCGCATCGGATATCTGGTTGGAAGTAGCCGCAAGAGAATTATTCGCCTGACTGACCAGACCGGAAACACGGCTCTGTTCCGCCACCACCTGAACCTTATAATTGTCCAGCTCGCTCTTATCACTTTCAAGTTTCAGCTTCGCCAATTCCAGTTCGGCCGCGATCTCTTCGATCTGGGCCTGCGTGTCTTTATACTCCTGAAGTGTTTTCTGCTGATACGCGGACAGCTGTTCAATATAATCCGTCCGGTTCAGCATTTCCGCAAAACTGCCCGACGAAAAGAGCATTTCCATATACAGATTATCGCTCTTTTCATACATGAACTTAATCTGCATTTTCATGCTCTCGTATTGCTGGTCCTTTATGGCAATCGCTTCTTCCAGTTCCTGATTCGTAATCTCGATCATCTGGTTTGTCTCTTCGATTTCCGCGGTTTTTGCCGAAATCTTACCTTCCAGCTCACTCAGATTATTGCTGACCTGAGACAACTCTGTGTTCAAATTCGACAAAGTTCCTTCCAGAGAATCTTTCTGCTCATTCAGGATATCCAGATTATCTTTCGTTTCATCAAGCTGCGATTCCGTATTTTCTTTCTCACGCTCTGCCGCTTCGATCTGCTGTCTCGTTTCCTCAGTCGCATAGACGGAAAACTGTATTGACGCAAGCAGGATCAAAGATAGAGCCGCCGCCGTATTCTGCCTGAATTTCATAAAATTGACCATGCCCTTCTCACGGCCTTTGCAAATTTTATTTTTCACAGTAACCCCCTCATATAGATTACTATTTTTCGATCAGGCCAACCCTTCTGCAATGTTTTTCTTCTCCGGAAAAATTCGTGTGCAAAAAGGCGTCCACGATGCTGATCGCCAGATTATTTCCGATGATGCCGCCTCCCATTGCCAGCACATTTGCATCATTATGAAGCCGGGTAAGCTGTGCCGTTACCGTATCCGCACACAGAGCGCAGCGGACGCCCGGTACCTTGTTTGCCACTATGGAAATACCGATTCCCGTCGTGCAGATTACAATTCCTTTCTCGCATATGCCGTCGGCTACCGCTTCCGCAACCGCTCTGCCGTAAATGGGATAATCGCAGGAATTTTTATCGGTACAGCCAAAATCTTTATAGGCAATTCCCTGTTCTTCCAGATACGCAATTACCGCCTGTTTCAAATCATAACCGCCATGATCGCTTCCAAGTCCTACCATTTGTAATCCCTCCATTATATAAATAACATAAGCTATTATAAATACACAATATGATGACCGGCCGCTTTGAGCAGCCTGTTCATGACAGCCTGTCCGATTCCCGCCGTATCAAAAGATTCCGAGAAGATCGCCGTAACCTCTTCGTCGTCAAATTCCCGCAGAATCCGGTAAAGCTCTCTTGCTACCGTTCTTTCATCGTCTCTGCTTCCGGCGCTCTTGCAGACATCCCCGCGGTAACGGGCGATTGTTGTATCCGTACCGATAACCCCCGTTTTGTGCCCTTCCCGTTTTAAACAGTCAAGCCGTTCATTGATATACGCCGTCACCCGTTCTTCTTCGCCGTCCACAATCGTCAGAATCCCTTTAGGTGCGTAATGCCGGTATTTCATGCCGGGCGCCCTGGGAGCCTGACCGTTTAAATCCGACATCATCGTCCGGTCTTCCCTGACGGAGCCAAGTACACTTTCCAGCATCTCTTTTGTAATATAACCAGGCCGTAAAATCACGGGGTCTTCCTCCGTCATATCCACGATCGTGGATTCCAGCCCGATCTCCACGCCGCCGCCGTCAATAACCATTTCAATGCGGCCCGCCAGATCTTCCGTCACGTATTTCGCGCAGGTAGGGCTCGGCCTTCCCGACCTGTTAGCGCTCGGTGCGGCCACATATCCGCCGGCTTCCCTGATGAAAGAAAGCGCTGTTTTGTGAGACGGCATTCTCACCGCCACCGTGTCAAGACCGCCCGTCGTTTCATGCGGCACAGCCGCAGATTTATGAAAAATCATCGTAAGCGGCCCGGGCCAGAACGCTTCCGCCAGTTTCAGGGCCGCTTCCGGTATCTCTTCTACAATATACGCCAAATCTTCCATCCGGCATATGTGAACAATCAGCGGATTATCGGAAGGCCTGCCTTTGGCTTCGTATATTTTTCGCGAAGAATCGGGATTCAGCGCATCGCCGCCCAGACCATAAACCGTTTCCGTCGGAAAAGCGACAAGACCGCCCGCTTTGATAATTTCTCCCGCCTGACGCAGTAATCCCGTCTGAATATGCTGTTCATCCACCTGAATAACCCGTGTTTCCACAGCGCTTCCTCATTCCCAAATTAATTTAATACAGACTCGCACGCATACCTGTCGGCTGTGCGACTCGCAAACTCGCGCCTTCGGCGCTCTCTCTGTTCGGCTCGCACGCATACCTACCGGCTGTGAGACTCGCAAACTCGCGCCTTCGGCGCTCTCTGTCCGATTTCATCGGACGTTTGCTCGTTAATCGTGCAAGAAAAACAAATGACGCTCCGCGTCGCTTGTTTTTCTTTTGCACTTGATTATATCATACATTTTTAGTTCTGACTATTCATATATTGCAAAATCCCCAAATGAATTGCCCAGGCCATTTTTTCCTGATATTCTTCCGATTCCAGTTTTTCCGCCTCTTCGCTGTTGGACAAAAAGCCGCACTCCACGATCACGATCGGCGTGGATGTCTTTTTCAGCAAATAATAACTGTCGTTACTTTTTGCGAGCCGGGTGTTGTCATCATCGATTTTGTCCAATAATAACAGTTGTATTTTTTCCGCAAGAATCTTGCTCTGTTCGCTGGACGCATAGTAAAAAGTCTGTGCGCCGTGCACATATTCTTCATGATAGCTGTTCTGATGTATGCTGACTGTCAGTACCGGTCTGCTTGTTTCAATAATTTCCACCCGCCGCTTCATATCCTGTACTTTTTTGTTCGTCGCATTTTCGTCATACAGCCCCATATCGGAATCCCGCGTCAGAACCACCTCTATGCCCTGCTGTTCCAGAAACATTTTCAGCTTCTGCGCGATCTCCAGATTGATGTCTTTTTCCAGTGCGCCGTTGATTCCCACTTTTCCGGGATCCGCGCCCCCGTGTCCCGCATCGATCACCACGCAGGGCCTATCCTTTTTCTGTTCCACCCCGCCGGAAGATGCCTGTTCACTTCTCCCGTATAACACAAAATAGACGGCCGCAATTCCCACAAGCGCCGTCATAATTCTGATTGCCGTTTTTAAATTTCCTTCTCTTTTCATCCGCTCATTCCCGCATACGATGTTGTTATACTCTATGCGGGAAATGAGCAAAATATCATTCTTTAACAGACTTTTGCCGTTTTCAGGAAATCAAACTGCGACATATAAAGTCTGTAATACTCTCCTTTCTTTTCCAGAAGCTCTTCATGAGTGCCCCGTTCCAGAATATCACCCTTATCCACATACATAATGCAGTCCGCGTTCTGAATGGTTGACAGCCTGTGCGCGATGATAAAGGACGTACGCCCTTTCAGCAGTTCCTGCAAACCTTTTTGCAGAATCAGCTCGGTTTCCGTATCGATGCTTGACGTCGCTTCATCCAGAATCAGGATTTTCGGGTCTGCGAGAAGCGCCCTGGCAAAAGAGATCAGCTGCCGCTGTCCCGCGGAAAGGCGGCTTCCCCGCTCGTTTACTTCCGTCTCGTATCCGTTTTCCATTTTCATAATGAAATCATGGGCACAGACAGTCCTGGCGGCGCGGATAACATCTTCGTCCGATGCTTCCGCATTTCCGTAACGTATGTTATCCATTATGGTGCCGGAAAATACAAAACTGTCCTGCATCATAACACCCATCTGTTCGCGCAGAGAACGGATTGTCACTTTGGAAATATCGGTATCGTCAATGAAAATCTGTCCGGAATCTACATTATAAAAGCGGCTGAGCAGATTGACGATAGTTGTTTTTCCCGCTCCGGTCGGACCGACAATCGCAAAGGACGCACCCGGCATCGCCGTAAAGTTAATCCGGTTCAGAATCCGGTGTCCTTCCTCATAGCTGAACGTCACATCACGAAACTCCACTTTTCCCACAATCTCCGGCATCTTTTCCGCACCGGGCGCATCCTTTACGAGAACCTCTTCGTCGATCGTCTCAAAAATACGCTCCAGATAGGAAATCGCCGTCAGCAGAGAATTATAAAAGCTTGCCAGCGTGTTGATCGGATTCCAGAAACGGCTGATATAAGCCGTAAAAGCAGTCAGCACACCTACCGTTATGCCGCTTTTTCCGCCGTCCAGCATATAATAAATGCCGATCACATAAACGAAAGAAGTCGTTACGGCAGAGATAATATCCACGCTCGGCCCCATCAGGAAATTAAATTTAACGGCACGCATCCACGCCTGACGGTAGCTCCCGCTCAGATAATTGAAAATATCCGAATTTTTCTTCTCCCTCGTAAAAGACTGCGTAACCCGGATGCCGTTAATGCTTTCCGCAATATAGGCATTCAGATTCGACTGCTTATTGCTCTGAATCTGCCAGGCCCGGCGCTGTTTCTTTTTGATCAGCACCACAACGGCCGCTAATACCGGAAGTCCGCACAGGCAGACGAGCGTCAGCCGCACGTTAATAAACAGCATAAACATCAGGATAAATATCAGGTTGCATAAATCCGTGATCGTATTAATGATGCCGTTGGAAAGCAGGTCGCTCAGGCTGTTGACATAGTTTACCACCCGGACCTGAATCTTGCCGTGCGGCCTGTCATCATAATAGGAAAAAGGCAGTTCCTGCAAATGCCCGAAAATATCCGAGCGCAGTTTATGAATAATGTTCTGCCCGATTTCGTTCGTCACCCTGATTTTATAGCGGAGACTCAGCGCCGAATACAGAGCGATCACCAGGGTCAGAACACAGTACATGCCGATCGCCCTCATATCCTTTGCCGGAATGCACTCGTCCAGCACCTTCATAAAAAACTGCGGAATCAGCATCGTAAGCGCCGATGCCGAAAGCATGGCAAAAATAACCGTTCCCATTTCCTTTTTATATGGCGTCATATAGCTTCCGAGACGTTTCAGCTGATTTACGTCAAAATGATCTTCCAGTATTTCATCCACATCATATCTGTTCCGTGCCATATCGCATACCTTCCTTCACTTCTTCGGGAATTTCTCCGTATTGGTTCCTGAATGCCGCCGCATAATAACCGTTCATTGCCACCAGTTCATCGTGTGTGCCGCGCTCGATAATCCGTCCGTTGTTCATAACAAGGATGAGATCGCAGTCCCGGATGGACGAAATACGGTAGGCAATGATAAAAATTGTACAGTTCTTTTCGATTTTCTTTAACTGCTCCTGTATGTAGCTCTCCGTCTCCATATCGACGGCAGAAGTCGTATCATCCAGAATCAGAATCGCCGGATCTTTTAAAAGCGCCCTTGCCAAAGATATTCTCTGTTTCTGGCCGCCCGAAAGCCCGACGCCCCGCTCTCCCACGATCGTATCATATCCTTCCGGAAGCGTCTGGATAAAATGATTGGCATCCGCCATAATCGCCGCTTTCTTCACGTCCTCGAAAGAACAGTCCGGTCTGGCATAGGCGATGTTTCCTTCGATCGTATCAGAAAAAAGGAAAACATCCTGCATCGCCATTCCGATATTATCCCGCAGTTCATACAAATCCAGATCTTTGACATTGATTCCGTCCACAAGCACTTCTCCGCCCGTCGTATCATAAAAACGGCATAAAAGATTCATGATCGTGGATTTGCCCGCACCGGTGGAACCGATAATGCCGATCGTCTGGCCCGGTGCGGCCATAAAATCAATATTGTGTACGATTTCTTCATCGTCGGCACGATAGGAAACATTCCGAAACTCCACCCGGCCGTCGAAGTGCTTTCTCTCGATTCCTTTCCGCGGCGGCTTCACATTCGGTTCTTCTTTGTAAGTCGCATAAATTTTTTCAACGGAAGTCGTGAAACGCTGGATATCGTTTACCCACCAGCCCGCCATCCGCAGAGGTACGGTCAGCATCCAGAGATATCCGTTCACCGTTACCAGATTTCCGATTGTAATCTCCCCCTGAATAACCATATAACCGCCATACAGCATAAGGATCACCGTCAAAAGATGAGACAGTATTTCAAAAACGGGCAGATATTTTTTCCAGATTTTCGAAGCGTCCAGCTGCGACGCGCGGAAAGCGTCGTTTTCCTTATTGAATTTGCTGATCTCAAAATCTTCTTTCGCAAACGCTCTCACCACGCGGTTACCGCTGATATTCTCCTGCACGAAAGCATTCAGGGATGAAAAACAGTTCCGGTTCCGCTGAAAAGCCGGCCTCACCGCTTTGGACTGTAAATAAGTGGTCAGTCCGGTAAAAGGCAGCACCGCCAGCATACAGAGCGCCAGCTTCACATTTACCGTGAATATCATAAATAACGCAAACAGAAAGAGCAGCGCATTTTCATACAGACTATAAATAACATATGCTACGAAATGCCGGATGGCATCCATATCGCCCGTCTGTCTGGACATCAGATCGCCCGTCCGCTTCTTATTATAGAAGGCAAAATCCTCCTGAAGCAGCTTCCGGTACACTTTATCCCGCATTTCATATAAAACGCCCTGAGAACAGGTCTCAAAGATGACCTGGTAAAAAAAGCGCAGAATCCCCCGTATTCCGGTAACCATAAGCAGCGCCGCGATCAGCTTCGGCAAAAGCGCATGCTTTCCTCCGATGATAACATCATCCACAATCAGCCCTGAAATATAAGGGTTCACGATGGCCAGCGCCGCAATCAGCGTCGTCAGGCACAATGCCGCCCCCATCATCCATCTGTATTTTTTCAAAAAAGAAAAGAACCATTTATTCGCCGTCATGGTACACCTCCTGTTTAGTTTCAGTATACGATTCTGTTGCGAAAAGGAAATGTAATATCTTGCGGCCTTCCTGTATAATTTTGTACCGCAAAGCAAAATCCGTCAGAACGTACGGCATGGGGCCGGGGCATGTGTATGTCCCTTTGGGGCACGCTTCCGCTCCGCGAAAAGCCGCAGCGGTACTAAGTTCAAAAGTTTTAAAACAACTTTTTCACTAAGTACCGGCGCTTTTCCAGGGCCCCGCCAGGGACATACACATGCCCCGGCCCCATGCCGTACGTTCTGACGGATTTTATTTCCCTTTCATTTTGTATTTTACTTTTCGGGAGATATTCAGTACAATAAAATAACAGGAGTCAACTTAGATTGAAAAATCAGGCTGATGCAGCTTTTTCAATCGCGAATTTAAGTTCGCAAGCTGAGAGAAAGGCATGGCTATTATTATGAAAGATAGAAAAGAAATTGTCGGCGACGAGCTGAATCCCACCTTTTTGTTCACGTGGAAGGGCACGAGGCTGTGCGATGAGAAAAAATATCACAGCCATGACCATATTGAAATCGCTTTTATTCTCTCCGGCAAAGGCCGGTATAAGATAGACGATACGCTTTATACCGTGGAAGAAGGCGATTTGCTTATTCTGAATCCGGGCGTACACCATCAGGCGCTTTCGGATGGGAACGGAAAACCGACGATAGAATTTTTTGTCGGCTTTACCGACGTGTTTTTCCGGGAAATGGCGCCGAACCGGTTTGATATTCCCGGCGGGCCGGTTCTGCATTCGTCAGGTGACTTCCGCCAGAAGCTGTTTCGGATTGTTTCCGGCATGGAGGCGGAAAACGAAATATTAAGACCGGGCCGCTATTTTATGCTCCGTTCTTATCTGATTCAAATGCTTCTGCTGATTATACGGGAAAAGAGCGCGCCATTGACGCAGCACAAAGGTTATGAATTTGAATCGGCGGGCAAAAAATATGTGGTGGAGCAGATTATCAACTACTTTTCAGACCATTATGCCGAAAAGATATCTTTGGATCAGATTGCGGAAAACATGTATTTAAGCCCCTTTTATATTTCCAGAATCTTCAAGAGCGAAACGGGGGACACGCCGATTCGTTACCTGATCGATATCCGTCTGGAACATGCCAAAGAAATACTGGAAAGCGGAAATTACACGAGCATACAGGAAGTCGCCGCACAGGTGGGCTATGACGATGCCTATCATTTCAGCAAGCTTTTTAAGAAAAAATATGATGTGCCGCCGTCAAAAATAACGCGGAAGAGTTAATACTCTTCCGCTTCTTCCTTTTCCTCAATATCCGTCACCGGCTTTTTAAGCCCTTCGATCTGTATTCCGTTCTTCTCCGCATAATCCCAAAGCGCCGCATGTATCGCTTCTTCGGCCAGAAGGGAACAGTGTACTTTCACCGGCGGCAGACCGTCCAGCGCTTCCATTACCGCCTTATTTGTTACCTGCAAAGCCTCGTTTACGGTCTTTCCTTTTACGAGTTCCGTCGCCATACTGCTCGTAGCTACCGCCGCACCACAGCCAAATGTCTTGAATTTCGCATCCCGGATGATGCCCGTATCGTCAATATCCAGATAAATGCGCATGATATCGCCGCATTTCGCGTTGCCGACGGTTCCGACGCCGCTTGCCTGTTCCAGCTCTCCGACATTTCTTGGGTTATTAAAATGATCCATTACTTTTTCACTATACATAGACGTTTTACACCTCCCTGTTTTCTCCCGCGGACTTTTTGACAAAATCCTCATAGAGCGGAGACATATTTCTGAGCCGCTCCACAATTTCCTTAATCCTGTCCACGGTAAAGTCGATCTCTTCCCGTGTCGTCTTTCCGGACAGGCTGATGCGCAGCGAGCCGTGCGCGGTCTCATGGGGCAGACCGATCGCCAGCAAAACATGGGAGGGATCCAGCGAACCCGAAGTACAGGCCGAACCGCTGGAAGCGCAGATGCCGCTCTGATCCAGCAGAATCAGCAGGGATTCCCCTTCAATAAAACGGAAGCAGAAACTTGCGTTGCCGGGCAGCCGTTTTTCCCGGTCGCCGTTCAGCCTCGTATAGGGAATTTCCGTCAAAACACGTCCGATCAGATAATCCCGCAGTTCCGTCTCATATGCCGTACGCCGCTCCATGCTTTGAAGCGCCATTTCGGCCGCTTTACCGAAGCCTACGATGCCGGGCGTATTATGCGTTCCCGCCCGCCGCCGCCTCTCCTGTGCGCCTCCATGCAGAAAAGCGCGCAGCTTTAAGCCCTGCCTGATATACAGGAATCCAACGCCTTTGGGCCCGTTCAGCTTGTGCGCGCTGGCGCTCAGCAGATCGATATTCATCGCTTCCACGTCGATCGGCAGATGCCCGAAAGCCTGTACCGCATCCGTGTGAAACAGAATACCGTGTTTCCTCGCAACCGCACCGATTTCCCGCACCGGCTCGACCGTTCCGATCTCATTATTGGCCATCATCACGGAAATCAGGATTGTGCCCGGCCTTATCGCCGCTTCCACCGCTTCCGGACTGACGAACCCGTTTTCGTCCACTTCCAGATATGTCACTTCGAAGCCGCTTTTTTCCAGATATTCCGCCGTATGCAGAATCGCGTGATGTTCTATTTTCGTCGTAATAATATGCTTTCCTTTTGCGGCATATGCTTCTGCCGAAGCCTTTAACGCCCAGTTATCGGACTCGCTTCCGCCGCCTGTAAAATAAATTTCTTCGGGCTTTGCCCCGATTCCCGCCGCCAGCGTTCTTCTTGCATTCTCAACCGCCTTCTTTGCCTCTCCCGCAAAAGAATAAACGGCGGAAGGATTTCCGTAATATTCCGTAAAATACGGTATCATAGCGTCCAGCACTTCCGGAGCAGTCTGTGTTGTCGCCGCATTATCCAGATAAATCAGTTTGTCCATTCTAATTCTCCATGTCCTCCATTTCTACGCAGCATTTCAGTCAGTCTGCGTTATCCGGTTCCCCGTCCGACAGTTCCGCCTGCCACGCCAGCATATCTGCCAGCGTTATATGATCTACAACTTGATTGACGGCATCGTTGATCTGCTGCCAGATGCGGGTCGTTACACAGCCCGCTTTCCGTCCGCATTCTTCCTTTTCTTTCCCGACGCAGCTCACCGGCGCCAGATCGCCCTCCGTCAGCCGCAGAATCATTCCCACCGTGTAATCAGAAGGGGCTTTTTTTAAAAGATAGCCGCCCTGCGCGCCCCGGACGCTTTTCACATAACCGGCCTTATTCAGAGTCGCTATAATCTGCTCCAGATATTTGTCCGATATCTGCTGCCTCTTTGCCACATCCTTCAGACAGACCGGGCCATCCATGCTGTGCGTCGCCACATCCAGCATCAGCCGCAGCGCATACCTTCCTTTCGTTGAAATTTTCATATAAAATAACCATGCCTTTCTCACATCCCGCGCTATCCGCATGCCCGCCGCTTTGAACACCGGCGCGAACCCGCCTGTGAAAAATTAATTTTTTTTGTCCCGTTCCTGCCCGGTCCGCAATCTATACCGTGCAGAAACGCTTGTACTTCCAGTTTTCCTATCGCCTTAATATGATTTGCTGTTACTATCTTAGCACAGATATCCTACTTTGTTAATAGGTTATTGAAATTTTTATGTTAAACATGAATCCCAATGATATCCCTGACAACTTCAGACGCAATCATAAGACCCGCCGCAGAGGGAACAAAAGATATGCTTCCCGGAACGGCGCGTCCCTGTTCGGACAAATATTTTTTAATGGGTTCTTCTTTAGAATATAAGACTTTTAACCGCGGGATGTTCCTCTTCCGCAGTTCTCTGCGCATGACTTTAGCAAGCGGGCAGACGGAAGTGCTGTAAATATCCGCAATCTCAAATCTGAACGGATTCAGCTTGTTTCCGGTTCCCATACAGCTTATGACCGGCACGCCGGCTTCCTTCGCGCGCACAGCCAGTTCGATTTTGGCCGTTACCGTATCGACGGCGTCCACCACATAAGAATATTTTCCAAGATCGAAGGCATCCGCATTTTCGGGCAGATAAAAACACTTGAATACACTTACCGCAGCATTTGGATTGACAGACATAATCCGATCCTTCATCACATCCGCCTTATCTTTACCAATCGTGTCAAAAGATGCGATAATCTGCCTGTTGATGTTCGTTATGCTCACTTTGTCATGATCGATCAGATCAAGTCGGCCGATGCCGGCTCTCGCCAGCGCTTCCGCCGCATATCCGCCGACGCCGCCGATTCCAAAGACCGCCACATGCGAATGCCGCAGCCTGTCCATCGCTTCCTGTCCCAGTAAAAGTTCTGTTCTTGTAAATTGTTCCGGCATAACTCCCTCACTTCTTACAGAAACGGATTATAAAAACGGCTGCCATCCCAAAATGTGATGACAAAGGCCGCAGCCGTAAAAAGAACAACAACCACAAGCGTCAGGTAATCATTCCTCTTAAAAGGCCTTTCGGAATACCAGGTACGTTTTTTATGCTTGCCGAATCCGCGAAGTTCCATGGCATTGCTGACCACGTCAATCCGATCCATGCTGGAAAAAACGAGCGGAAAAATAATCGAAGCCATGCTTCTGATCCGACTGGCAAACGGCGCCTTTTTCGACATCTCGATTCCTCTTGCCTCCTGTGCATGTTTGATCTTTGCGAAATCGTCCTGCACATCCGGAATATACCGGAGCGCAATCGCCATGGCATAACCGATATTGTAATGGATTCCCACCTTATTCATGGACGCGGCAAACTCGCTCGGATTCGTCGTCACGATAAACATAAAAACAGCCGGAATAACCGTCAGATATTTAACCATCACGTTAAATTCGTAAAAAAGCTGCTCCTTTGTCACCGTATAGCGGCCGAATAAATGCCATAACGGCGTCTCCGTTCCATAAATCTTTGTTCCCTGTCCGGGAGAAAAGAAAAATATGGCGATCAGATTGATGCACAAAAACAGCATAATAAATTTGAACACCGTTCCGACCTGCTTCCATTTGGTCTTTGACATCGCAAATATCACAAGACTCAGCACAAGCATCACCAGCAGCACTCTTGTATCATAGGAAATCATGCTTGTGATCGACCACAGCAGAAAAAAAATGAGTTTCGTGACACCGCTCAGTCTGTGAATCCATGTATCTTTTTCTTCATAGGACAATACCCGCGACACTATTCCGCCTCCTTTTCCCTTCCGTTTTCCCGTTCATAGTAAATAAAACAGTCTACAAAATCAGATGGTTTTTCAATGCCGCACCCTACCGCAAGATCGTAGAGCGACGTTCTCTTCAAATACGCTTTCTGCGTCAGCACATCATCCGTCAATACCTCGCTCGGCTTCTCGTCCGCCAGAAGCTGTCCTTCCGCGATAACAAGCGCACGGTCCGTATATTCCAGCATCAGGTGCATATCATGCGTTATCATAACTATCGTTATTCCACTGTTTTTATTGATTTCTTTCAAAAACTCCATGATTTCCGTATAGTGCCTGTAATCCTGCCCCGCCGTCGGTTCGTCCAGAATAATCACATCGGGATTCATTACCAGAATGGAAGCGATCGTCACGCGCTTCTTCTGTCCGTAGCTGAGCGCCGATATCGGCCAGTTTCGGAAAGGATACAAGCCGCAGATTTTTAACGTCTCATGTACTCTTTTCTCGATCTCTTCGGGTTCCACACCCCGCACCTGCAGACCGAGCGCCACTTCTTCAAAAATCATCGTCTTGCTGATCATCTGATTCGGATTCTGCATGACAAGACCGATGCTTTCTCCTCTTTCTTTGATCGAACGCGTCAGAAGGTCTTCTCCATGCAGGGAAATGCTGCCTCTGTCCGGCATCAGAAAACCGCAGATCAGGTTGGAAAGCGTTGACTTCCCCGCACCGTTTTTTCCCACAATACTGAGCATTTCCCCTTTATGTATCCGGAACGATACATCCTTCAGAACCGGTCTGCCGGGCGTATAGGCGAAGTCCAGGTCTTTCACTTCCAGAATGACTTCCTCATCCCATTTCCGCTCCGGGATGACGGTCTGCCGGAACCACTCGCCAACCTGTCCTTTGTAATTCTCAAGCCGCCCCGTTTCCTTCATCTTTCGGATATCCGAAGGAAAACTGTCCGCCGTAATCCGGCACCCGGCATATTTTAAAGCCGTCACATATAAAGGCTCTCTGATCCCTTCCTTCTGCAGTATCCCGCCCGACAAAAGCTCATCCGGCGTCATATCCGCCACGATTCTGCCCTCGCCGACTACGACAATCCGGTCGGCTCCGCAGGTCAGCGCATCTTCCAGACGATGCTCTATAATAACAACTGTTGTTTTTTCTTCTCTGTGAATCTGGTCGATCAGCTCAATGGCCCGCTTTCCCGTCGCCGGGTCGAGATTGGCCAGCGGTTCGTCAAACAACAGAATATCTACCTGATCGATCATAACGCCCGCCATGGATACTCTCTGTTTCTGCCCGCCGGAAAGCGCCCCCGGCGCATTGCCGAGCACCGACTGTACCTCCACCGTTTCGGAAACTCTGGCCACCCGCTCGAACATCTCTTTCTGCGGTATCATATCGTTTTCCAGCGCAAAGGCGATATCTTCCGCAACGGTCAGTCCGATGAACTGCCCGTCCGTATCCTGAAGCACCGTTCCGACCAGTTTGGATAATCCAAAGATTCCAAGTTTTTCAGGATTCCGTCCGGCAACCGAATAAGTCCCCGTAATCTCCCCTTTATAGGAAAAAGGCACAAGGCCGTTAATACAATGCGCCAGCGTGGATTTTCCGGAGCCGGAAGGCCCCACGATCAACACCTTTTCCCCCGGGTAAATCGACAGATTGATATCCCTGATCGTCGGTTCTTTCTGAGATCGATATTTAAATGAAAAATTTTTAAATTCAATAATCGGTTCCATGAATCCCTCTCGTTCTCCTGCTTCCTCTTTCTCTTCTTCCGAACGCGCCGTAGAAAGATGCCCTCTTTCCACCCTCTCCATACACCAAAAATGCCCCTGTATGAAAAATTCCACAAAAGAATGCCCGTAAAACGGGCATTCTTTCAGTTGAAAAGGACCTGCTGTACAGGCCTTTCCCACCTTAGTCTTCTTTACTCAGGCTCGACGATTTCCCGCCGATCTTGGAATAACCGACAGCGATCAGCGTACCGAGAATACCTATGATAATGATATTACCGAGGAACGCCCATGCGCCCTGCGCGAAAACTTTTCCGGCCGGCTCCGCATAAATCACGATATCGAGAATCGGCGCTACCGCAATCCATGCCACCGCATTCGCGATGATTTGTACTATATTAAATAATACAATTTCCTTTGCTCCGAAGCCACCTTCTTTGATCGCGAATTTCTTCGCAAAAATACCGATCGCAGCGCCTGCTACCATTTCCGGGAATACCCAGCTCCACCATATGCTGCCATAGAAAAGGGCATCGCCCAGCGCATGTCCCAAAAGACCGACAATACCGCCGACAACCGGGCCGAATACTGCCGCCAGGAACGCCATCAGCGCCGCCCTCGGCTGTAAAGCCGTATTTGGAATAAAACCGAGCGGGATCTGCACTTCCGTCAAAGCAACGAACAGTGCGGTTCCGATACCGATCGCTACTACCTCTTTAATGCCAAACTTACTTTTCATGTTACTTCTCCTCCTTCATAATTGCACGGCCATCCTTTATGGCCATGATCTATATGAAACTTTCGCCGTTCCGAACGGGTTCCCGCCGCGAATGGCAAAAGCCATATATTCAGTTCCCGTTTACGTATTCTGCAATCGCATCCCAGACGATGGGCGATTCCAGTCCGAGTCTCCATTCCGCAACACCGGCGATATTATATTTCTTCATAATGTTCAGCTTGACTTTGAGGGATTCCACATCCTCCAGCCATACCTGATAATAGCTGTTGCCGGACTGATATTCACCGTAGTTCTGACAGGTCTCTTCATCCCAGCTTGTCACGATTCCGTGATTCCGGATATATTCCTGCGCCATATCCATGCCGACAACCTGACTCGTCACCGTCGTACCGTTCGTCTCCCATATTCTTGTATAGAAAGGCACCGCGTTAATAACCTTCTCCGGCGGGACTTCCGCAACGGTGTTCGCAATACCGTTTTCCACAAAATTGATCGACGCCACGGAACCGGCCTCCTCGCTGTTGCCGTGATGCTCGTCATAACCCATGATAATTACATAATCGGCAACCACGCCCTGTTCTTTGCGGTGGTAATAGTTGTTATAGCCCATCGGCACGTAATTATCCACCGATAAAACGATGCCGTTCGCCCGGCACGGAATCGAAAGTTCCCTGATAAACTCAATAAAGCCCTCTCCCGCATCCACGCCGATATTTTCAAAGTCGATGTTCAGTCCGTCCAGATCATATTCCAGCGCCGTCGCGATCAGATTGTCGATCAGGCGCGTCCTCACGCTCGTCCGGGAAAGAATCTCATACATATCGAGCGTTTCCGCATCCGTAATGTTACTGATCAGCGCCCATACTTCAAGCCCTCTCTCATGGGCGGCATTAACATACTCTTTAGAAGCAAGGCTTGTAAAATCTCCCTGACTGCCTGTCAGTATAAACCAGGTCGGAGAAATCGTATTAATGCCCTGCGTTGTCATAAGAACTTCGTTTAACGTATCATTTCCGGCCATGCTGTATATCGCATGCCATCCCAGATTGATCGTGTGATCTCTCGCGATGCTCGTATACTCCGGCTCCGCATAATCCGTTACCGGAACGGGATTCTCGCTGTACTTCTCCGACAGCCGCTTATTCTCCACATATCCGATATAGGAATCCCGCGTTTTTACCTTCGTCCAGTTCTCCATCTCCTCCAGAATGATAACGCTGTCTCCGGCCGCCACATCCGTCAGGATTTCGCTTTTGATGCCGCCCTGATATCGTACCTGTGTATCTTTTATGATATCCGCCGCCTGCCGTTCATTCCATTCCGTATAGACCTGTACACGGTACGGTTCTCCGAAAACCTTATAGGAAAAATTCGTGTATTTTTTAATATAATCCGCCGCGACATAAAGAACATCCCCTTCATATCTCGCAATCACATACCCGACGTCCTTCGCGTCTCCGGCGCTGGTGCTGTAAACGGATGTGCCGATTTCCGAACGGATGATGGAATCCGGCGTCGTATATATAAGAAGACTTTCCAGCTTGTCTTCATAAAATCTGTCGTTAAAGTATTTATGCACTGTGGCAAAATCAAAATAGCAGACACCATCCCAGATCTTCGCGTATTCCTCGACCTGAGCGTCCTGCATGATAATCGCCGCGTCATCCTCTTCCATAAGTCCGAAATAAGCTTCCAGATCCGCCCGTTCTTTCGAATAGGAATATTTCTCTATCAGTTTTGCTCCCAATCCTGCTGCCGCGACAACCAAAATAAGGACGATCGCGACAATCACCGGAATTATTTTTTTCATTCATCCAGCTCCTTTCTGACCGCCCTTATTATACCAGACTATTCTTTCAGCGTCATTAATATTTTTACTTTTTTTGACTCTTTTTGCGTTTTGTGTCAAAAGAAGCGGGGACTTCCTGTTTAAAAAGTATATCCGCAAAATAACAGTCCAGACACCCCCGCCCATATCCGGCCGTCACTCCAAAAGGCACTCCGTGATGCAGCAACAAACGGTACCGGCCGGATAACCGGCTGGCAGGTTTAAAAAGAATAATCAAGACGTCTCCGACGCGCATAAAAATTTAAAAAATACCTGTATAACCTTTTCAATCCCTGTGAATTATAATTGTGAAAACGAATGAAAAAAATTATTCTACGATCAGGCACATAAGCCTGTAAGACTTCCTCATACTATATTAAGAATGAACATAAACCCTCTTCATTCCGAATATGAGAAACAGATTTCCCTGAAAAAATTTTAATTTGCACATTGCCCCCTTCCCATGCAGACTGTCAGGAGACATCTTGTGATCATTATATCCACGATTTGACAAAAAAGCAAGCAAAATCCAAAAATATAAAAATTTTTTAAAGAGTTTTGTCATACTATTGACTAAAATTAATACAAAGTATAAGATACTTTTAGTTTCGTCTTCACATACATTAACAGTATCAGTATCTTATAGTAAGGACGTGATATTATGAAAATCGAAAAAGTAAATGAGCACCAGATTCGCTGCACGCTCACAAGGGAAGACCTTGCAGATAGAGAACTGAAAATAAGTGAACTCGCCTACGGCACGGAAAAAGCCAAAAGCCTGTTTCGCGACATGATGCAGCAGGCCGCCTGCGAATGCGGTTTTGAAGCGGAAGATATCCCGCTGATGATTGAAGCGATTCCGTTAAACGCGGAATGTATCGTTCTGATTATTACCAAAGTAGAAGATCCGGAAGAACTGGATACCCGCTTTTCCAAGTTTGCGCCTTCCGTACATCATGAAGAGCCTGAGGATTCCGAAGATATCATGGAAGCCTTTGCCGACAGCGCCGACGAAATGCTGGATATGCTGCGGAAAATGGACCAGCAGAGCCGCTCCTCTTCCGTTTCCGGAGCGGGAAGCAAACAGCCTGCCGCATCAAACGATACCGTGCAGGCGGCGCATACGCCCCGTATGTTCGCATTCTCTTCTCTGTACGACATCATGCGGTTCGCTCATATTGCCGCACCGCTGTGCCATAATGCTAATTCTCTATACAGAAAAGAAAACGACGGTTCCTATCTGCTGTTAGTCAGTCCGGCCGACTCCGCTGCGGATTTTAACCGGCTTTGCAATATGCTTACCGAATACGGCAGGCAGGAACGTTTTTCCGCCGCCGTGGAATCCTATCTGGAAGAACACTGTGAATCGGTCATCCGAAACAGCGCGCTTCAGTCGCTGGCCGCGATTTAGATCACAATTCCTGTCTGAAGGCCGTTGCGATTACGGCAATTTTCTATCAAATTTCTATCAAATGAAAAAACCCATCGGAATGCTGTGTACATCCATTCCGGTGGGTTTTTCTGATGATTCTGCGGAAGTGTCCGCCTGACTGCATTCCTATAACGCCGCAATCTGTGCCATCAGATCATCAATATTCATCCCGTGCACCATTGCCGCCTCTTCCAGAGATTCTCCCTGCGCCGACGGACATCCGAGACAGTGCATCCCGGCGTTCATCAGAATGGGAGCCACATCCGGGTTGGTTCTCAAAATTTCGCCAATCGTCATATCCTTTGTAATTTCTGCCATCATTCATACCTCCGATTTTCTCTGATTTCCTCCCGTCCGGCAAGAAACCCTTTTCCCTGTCCGGTGAAGGTTGTTTACACGGTATCAGTCTTTCCTGCCGTGCCCGTTTTATGCTTTATACAGTATAAGCCGAAAATGTATTTACTGCAAGTTCTGTTTTTACGGCCCGAAGGACATGCGGCCTTTTATCGTCAGGCCTCTTCCTCCTGTGCATTCACCCTGATCACCCGGTTCTTTTTCTCATACCGCTCCGGAATAACAAATTCCCATTCCGTATTTCCTTCGCCGTCCTCCGCGGTTTTCGTAAAACCCTGTTTCGCGTAAAATTCTTTTACCATCCCGTTTTTGGCCGTCGGATAATAATATCCCTTTATGCGCCGCACCCCTCGTCCGGCGCACCGCGATACCAGCTCGTCCATCATGGCGTACTCCATGTCCCGTTTCAGGACGCGGCAGCTCATCAGCCAAAGATCAATATGGAAAAGCGTTTCATCCTCCTTTTCACAATGACCGAAAACAACGGAAATCACGCCGTTATCACCGAATTTATCCTTTAATTTCCCATACAGCGTAATATATGCGGGATTCTGCGCAAATCCTTCTATCTCCGCCTGGGAACACCGCTTCGTCGTCAGATTAAACTGATTGCTCTTATTGGTCAGCTGTGCGATACGCGCCATATATACCGGCGCAAACGGCCGAATCTGCGCATCCATATCGAGGGAGCGCAGATAATCCGCATAATCCGTATAACCCGCCTCTTGTTTTTTCCGCTCCGCGTTCGCTTTATACATGGCGTTCCGCGCCAGATCATCCTCGGAAAGCCCCGTCACTTCAAAATATCCCGCTCTGTCAAGCGTCGTAATGAATCCGGCCGGATCATCGACTTCCGGCACTTTGACGCCGGGAACCTGCGCTTCCACAATATGGCGTTCCGCCGGATTATCATCGACGAATACAAGACTGTCCGTACCGATATTCAGCTCCTGCGCAATCTCCGCTATATTTCTGTCCTTATTCTCCCAGTTTGCTTTGATCACAAGAAAGTCTTCCGGCTTCAGGACGCTGTCCGGACGGTTTAACCCTGCAAGCGCATTCTCTTCGTCATTTTTGGAATTGACCGTCAGGAGAATGCCCAGCTCTCCGTGCGCCTTCAAATAAGTCTGAAACTCGCTGTACAGCTGGCCCAGAGGCGTTTCCTGTCCGATTTCGATATTGTCTGCGCCGTCATCTCCGACGACGCCGCCCCAGAGCGTATTATCGAGGTCGAGCACAAACGCTTTCTGATTTTTCCCGTAAAGAGATTTGATAATATTGGCCAGATTATAAGCGAGCTCGGGTATCGCCTGCACCGCGCAGGCATATTTATACATGTGCCAGTACAGCGGATCAGCCCATTTCTGAACGCCGTAGCAGGATGCCATGTAATGAATATCATGAATATAAAAATTTTTATGAGACGCCGCATAGGCGGCGAACTTCCCGTTCAGCCTGTTAATAAAATGAACGCGTCCGTGCGGATCCGAAAAATCCGCGTTTCCAAGCAGACGATAAGCGGGAGGTTCAAAATTATTCTGAATAATCGGACATTGATATACCTCTTCGATTTTTTTCCACATCTGTTCAAAAGGAGCATAAACCGACTCCGCCAGTTCTTCCGTTTGTTCCGCCGGAACCCTTACTCCCGGAAACGCGCTGATGTTTCTGGAACTCGTGTGAATGTAAATCACATCCGGACAAAAAGCCGCAAGTTCCGGAGAGTCGAACATCACATCCTGCCAGTACTGATTATATTCCGACTCGTAAAACACCGGCTCGATTCCCGCATTCAGAAGAAAAAGCTCCAGCATTTCCCTTACGTCATGGGTCGTCGAACCTCCCAGAACCGCAATGCGTTTCTTTAACCGGTTCTGTCCCGTCTCTCCAAGCAAAGCCTTTTTCAGCGCCTTTCTTTTTTTTAAAATATATTCCGAATCAAAAGGGTACTCCAATTCTTTCACAACAATTCTCCCGTCCGCTTCTTTGCATTTTTTGTCCTGTCAGACCGTTTTCATCCCAAAATTTACTATATTTTATCATAATATCTCGATTCTGTAAAATACATACAATTTTCACAAAAAATTACTTGAAAGTTTATAGTTTGTATGCAAAAAAGTACACTGGCCGTCTTGACGTAACTTCCTTCTTTAACATATAATGATCTTACAGGATAAGCATATTTTCAGGCATATTTCCCCATTAGATATGCTGAATATATCAAACAAAATAATAAAACAGGAGGCTATTTCAAAATGAGACCAGAATGGAAAGATTTTGTAGGCGGCAAATGGGAGAATGAAGTAAATGTACGTGACTTCATTCAGAAAAACTATCACCTCTATGAAGGCGACGAGTCCTTCTTAGCTGCTCCTACACAGAACACAAAAGATTTATGGGCACAGGTTCTTGATTTACAGAAACAGGAACGTGAAGCAGGCGGCGTACTGGATATGGATACAAAAGTTATCTCCACCATTACATCCCACGGACCCGGTTATCTGGACAAGAGCAAAGAGAAAATTGTCGGCTTCCAGACAGACAAACCGTTCAAACGTTCCTTACAGCCTTACGGCGGTATCAGAATGGCTGAGAAAGCCTGCTCCGACAACGGATATGAAGTTGACCCTGAAATCAGCGAATTTTTCTCAACTCACAGAAAAACACACAATGCAGGCTGCTTCGACGCTTACAATGCTGAAATGAGAGCATGCCGTTCTTCTCATATCATCACAGGTCTTCCGGATGCTTACGGACGCGGACGTATCATCGGCGATTACAGACGTGTTGCTCTGTATGGTATCGACTACCTGATCGAAGACAAACAGGCTCAGAAAGATTCTACAGGCCGTGTTATGACCGATGATGTTATCCGTCTTCGTGAAGAGCTTTCCGAGCAGATGGTAGCTCTGAAACTGATGAAAGAAATGGCAGCTTCCTATGGATGCGATATTTCCAAACCTGCTACAAACGTACAGGAAGCGATTCAGGCAACGTACTTCGGTTATCTGTGTGCCGTAAAAGAGCAGAACGGCGCTGCGATGTCTCTTGGACGTACTTCTACATTCCTTGACTGCTATGCAGAAAGAGACCTTGCTAACGGAACCTTTACAGAAGAAGAAATTCAGGAATTTGTTGACCACTTCATCATGAAGCTGCGTCTGATCAAATTTGCACGTACACCTGAATACAATCAGATTTTCGCAGGCGATCCGGTATGGGTAACAGAATCTCTCGGCGGTGTCGGCGTTGACGGACGTCCGTTGGTAAGCAGAATGAGCTTCCGTTATCTGCACACATTAACAAACTTAGGACCTTCTCCGGAACCGAACCTGACAGTTCTCTGGTCTACAAGACTTCCTGAAAACTGGAAGAAATACTGTGCGAAGATGTCCATCCAGACTTCTTCCATCCAGTATGAGAACGATGACCTGATGAGAGTAACACACGGCGACGACTACGGTATCGCATGCTGCGTATCCTCTATGGTAATCGGTAAAGAAATGCAGTTCTTCGGCGCTCGTGCAAACCTTGCAAAATGTCTGCTTTACGCGTTAAACGGCGGTGTTGATGAAGTTACCAAGAAGCAGGTTGGCCCGAAATACCGTGCGGTTACAGGCGATGTACTTGATTTTGACGATGTTTACAGCAAATTCATCGACATGATGGAATGGCAGGCTGACGTATATGTAAATACGCTGAACATTATCCATTATATGCACGACAAATACTGCTATGAAAGAGCAGAAATGGCTCTTCATGACAGAGACGTAAAACGTTACTTTGCTACCGGTGTTGCAGGACTTTCGATCGTTGCTGACTCCTTATCCGCAATCAAGTATGCGAAGGTTGAGCCGATCAGAGATGAAGACGGTATCATCGTTGACTTCAAAACAACCGGCGATTTCCCGAAATATGGTAATGACGATGACCGCGTTGATACGATCGCGCAGGAAGTTGTTCATAAATTCATGACAGCGATCAGAAGACATCACACCTATCGTGACGGTGTTCCGACAACCTCTATCCTGACCATTACGTCCAACGTAACTTATGGTAAGGCTACCGGTAACACACCTGACGGACGTAGAAAAGGACAGCCGTTTGCACCCGGTGCTAACCCGATGCACGGACGTGATACTCACGGTGCGGTAGCTTCCCTGTCTTCCGTATCCAAACTTCCGTTCAAGGATGCACAGGATGGTATCTCCAATACATTTACCATCATTCCCGGTGCTCTTGGCAAGGAAGATCAGGTATTCGCAGGAGATATCGAATTAGATTTAAACAAATAGAAAGAATCGCTTAATGCGATTCTTCCGGCAAACTGAATCAATAATAATGTTTATAAAGTAAGGTGGATGTTATGGACGATAAGCAAATGATTGATGATTTTGTTAAAATGTTGGATTCCGGTATGGCACAGGGCGTAGGTCATGTCAACGTCAATGTCGATGAAGAGTCCAACGATTCCAAAAAGGTACAGACCATGGGATGTACGGATTGTTCCAGAACGCCCCTGGCCTGCAGCGTGCCTACTTTGGAACAGGGGTTGGATGACTTCCACTAGATTACTACCAAAATTCAAGGAGGAAACAGATCATGGCAGCAGAAAATACAGCTCAGGTAGATAACCTGGTATCTTTATTGGATGGTTATGCAACAAAGGGTGGCCATCACCTCAATGTCAACGTATTAAACAGAGATACTTTACTGGATGCTCAGAAACATCCCGAGAACTATCCTCAGTTGACAATCCGTGTTTCCGGATATGCGGTTAATTTCATCAAATTAACACCGGAACAGCAGGCAGACGTTATTTCCCGTACTTTCCATGAGAGCATCTAATCTCTGACGCGGGATATACAGAAAGCACAGCACAGGGCCTTGAATCATTCAGGGTCCTGTTTTATGCACTTTATTCCCGGCTGTCAGTGCAAATCTCATAAAAGACTGGTTTTTTTGTTCTGCACAGGTTATACTATATCTATCCTCAAAAGGATACATCCGGCAGCTATTCTGCGACGGGTTTTAAGAATATTTATGACAGAAAGAAGGCGTTATTATGCAGGGAAGAATTCACTCATTGGAAAGTTTTGGAACCGTAGACGGCCCCGGTGTCAGATTCGTCGTTTTCGTACAGGGATGCCCCATGCGGTGCGCATACTGCCACAATCCGGATACATGGGACATGAACGGCGGTACATTAATGGAACCCTCTTATATCATCGAACAGTATGAGCGGAACATCAGCTTCTATAAAGGGGGCGGCATTACGGTAACAGGCGGTGAACCGCTGATGCAGGTCGATTTTCTGCTCGATCTTTTTACACTCGCCAAAAAGAAAAATATCCATACCTGTATTGACTCCTCCGGCATTGCCTATAAACCGAACGGCAATCCTGAATGGCTTGCGAAGCTGGATAAACTGATGACGCTGACAGATCTCGTCATGCTGGATATCAAACACATCAATCCGGAGAAACACAAAGATCTGACTTCCCAGCCAAATGATGGTATTCTTGCTTTTGCCGAATACCTGAATGAGAAAAACGTCGATATGTGGATACGCCACGTTATCGTACCCGGCCTGACCGACGATGACAAATATTTATATGAGCTTGGTTATTTTATCGGAGCATTTAAAAATCTAAAGGCTCTGGATGCGCTTCCGTATCATACAATGGGCGAAAACAAATATGAAAAGCTGGGCATGGAATACAGGCTGAAAGGCGTCCCTGCCATGGAAAAGAAAGATCTGCTTGAGAAAAAAGAGGTCATTCTGAAAGGCATCCGGGAACGGCGGAAAGAATTAACACAATAGACTTGTATATTCTTGCTTTTGCTATTATAATGGTATTGACATTTTTATATCAAAATGATTTGTAGATAAAAGGAGGATGAAGATTATGGCTTATGTAATTGGTGATGCTTGTGTAGCTTGCGGCGCTTGCGAGGCACAGTGCCCGGTAGGTGCGATCAGCATGGGAGACGGCAAATTTGAGATCGATCCCGACAAATGTATCGATTGCGGTTCCTGCGCTGGAACATGCCCGACAGGTGCTATTTCTCAGGGTTAATACGCAGAACAAAATCAGATAATACACCGGAAAGCATTCGCCGCAAAGGCTGCATGACTGCATCTTTGTATGGCTGAATGCTTTTTCTATGCACGCGTATTTCATATACGCATGCCCTTCTGTCATCGTTTCTTTTATCTGCTCTTTTCTGACGTACTTTCCATACACGCATGTTTATCCATATGCTTCTCTATCGCCGCTTCTTCCATATCGGCCTGTTTGGGGCGTATCTTTTCATGCCCCCCTTATGTCCGCATGCCTTTCCCGTTTTCGTGCTTCAGAAATTTTCCTTTTCTTCTCTCTTTTTTAATTTTGGGCAGTTTCTCTTTCAGTTTATAATGCTGTCTGAGCATCTCGTCCACCTTGCGGTAATGTTCTTCTTCCTTTTTCCAGTGCTCTTCTTCGCGTTCCTCTCTCGCACGGAACTGATAATCCAGCTCCTTTAAAATACTTTCCTTAATTTCCGTGCAAAGCTCTCTGTTCGCATTTTTCACTGTCTCCACCATCATGTGCTGGAGCAGATATTGCAGGCGGCTCGCTTTTTCTTCCCTGCTGGCGTCTTCCGACAGCGAGACGATATATTTCTGTTTTCTGCCGATAATATAATCCATCGCTTTTTCTTCCGCCAAAGCCGCTTCTGCCGAAAGCTCCGTGCCATCCGCCTGTTTGTCCGTGCCGTCCCCTCCGTTCTGTTCCTTCTGCAGGATATTTTTGATCGCCCTGAGCTGCAGTCCCTGTTCTTTTAACAGTTTGATCTCCTTGAACTGACTGACGTCCTCCATCGTGTAATAGCGGTGTCCCATATCATTTCTTTTGATCGGAAGTCCCAGTTCTTCTTCCCAATACCGCAGAACATGGCTCTCCACCTGTACCTGTTTTGCCGCTTCCGAAATCAACAATGTCTCCTGTTTCATTTCTGCTCCCTTCTGTCTGTTCATACAGACACACAACCAAAAGTTAAAAACTGCCGGATAAGCGCAAAGAGACAAGCCTGTCCGGGCCTGTCTCTTTTGTATAATGTATCCTTCTGTTATCGCTCTATTTATTTTTCTCTTATTGCCTGCTGTTTATTTTATCCCGCTTACTAACGCTGCAGGTTTCCGAACTTGGTAAAATCGGGCAGCCATACGAGCTCTACCGTGCCGATAGGACCGTTTCTCTGTTTTGCAATGATTATTTCCGAAATGTTCTTTCTCTCCGTGTCTTTATTATAATAGTCATCGCGGTATATAAACATCACCACGTCGGCATCCTGCTCGATGGCACCGGACTCACGCAGATCGGAAAGCATCGGCCGGTGATCCGGCCTCTGTTCTACCGCACGGCTGAGCTGTGAAAGCGCCAGAACCGGCACATTCAGTTCTCTGGCAAGCGCTTTCAGCGAACGCGAAATATCCGAAATTTCCTGCTGTCTGGAATCGGTACTGCGGCCGCTTCCGGTCATCAACTGCAGGTAGTCGATGATAATCATATCCAGCTGTCCGTCCAGTTTATATCTGCGGCATTTGGAACGAAGCTCCGAAATACTGATACCCGGCGTGTCGTCGATAATCAGTTTGGATTTTCCGATCATTCCTGCGCTTTCGATGAGTTTCTCCCATTCGTCATCCGACAGATTTCCGGTACGCAGGTGCTGGGAATCCACTTTGGACTCCATAGAGAACAGACGGTTGACAAGCTGTTCTTTGGACATTTCCAGACTGAAAATCGCTACGCTCTGATTCTGCCGGAAAGCCACATATTCCGCGATATTCAGTACAAATGCGGTCTTACCCATGGAAGGTCTTGCCGCGATCAGAATCAGATCGGAAGGCTGCATGCCGGCCGTTTTATAATCCAGATCGATAAATCCCGTTGCAACACCTGTTACATTTCCCTTATTGTGAGAAGCCTTTTCAATCCTGTCCATCGCGTTCATGACTACCTGTCTGATCGGCACGAAATCATCCGTATTTCTGCGCTGTACCAGATTAAAAATGCGTTTTTCCGTCTCCTCCAGAATAACATCCAGACTTTCTTTTCCGACATAGCATGTATTGGCTATTTCTTCATTGATCTTAATCAGCCTGCGAAGCGTGGATTTTTCCGCGACAATATTCGCATAGTATTTGATATTTGCGGAAGTCGGAACCGCCGTAATCAAATCTCTGACAAATTCCAGGCTGCTGACTTCAGGCGGTACGTCCTTCTCTTTCAGCCTGTCCTGAAGCGTTACCAGATCAACCGGCTTTCCTTCGTCGTTCAGCTCCACCATCGTTTCAAAAAGGACGCCGTACTGCTTGCTGTAAAAATCCTCCCCGGTTACGGCTTCCGAAGCAACAACGATCGCTTCCCGGTCGATAATCATGGAACCGATAACCGACTGTTCCGCTTCAATGCTATGCGGCAATATCCTCTTGAGCAGGGCTTCTTCCACAATCTGCGGCATTTCAGTTCCCATCCCTTTTTCTATTCTTCAACTACTTTTACTTTCAGTTTTCCCGTTACTTTCGTATGGAGTTTCACATTCACTTCGTAAACGCCAAGAGACTTAATCGCTTCCGGAAGCTGGATTTTTTTCTTGTCCAGGTTCAGATCGCACTGTTTTTTTGCTTCTTCGGCTATTTCTTTCGAAGAGATGGAGCCGAACGTTTTGCCGCCTTCGCCGGACTTCATTTTCACAATAACCTCTTTCGTTTCCAGTACCTTCGCCAGTTCCTGTGCCGCTTCCAGCTGCTGCTTCGCAATTTTTTCTTCGTTTGCCTTCTGCAGTTTCAGATCATTCATATTTTTAGAGTTTGCTTCGGCGCCCAATTTTTTCGGTAATACAAAGTTTCTTGCATAACCGTCGCTGACCTCAACAATCTCCCCCTTTTTTCCCAAAGATTTTACATCCTGTAATAAAATAACCTTCATCTTCCTACCTCTCTTTCTCTATCGCAGAGTTTATGAAGAACCGCTCCGGAGAATCGGTATTCCCTCAGCTGAGTTCTCCCTCTTCTATCATGGTATCCAGCGTTCTCTTCACGATCGCGATTCCGTCCTTTATATCGCATTCCAGCTGGCAGCCCGCCATATTCAAATGACCGCCGCCGCCCATCCGCTCCGCGACAACCTGCACATTCGCCTCGTCGATCGAACGCGCGGAAACAAAAATCTTTCCGTTATATTCCGTCAGCACAAAACTCGCTTTGACTCCTTTGATATTCAACAGCTCATTGGCCGCCTGTGCGCCTACAATCGTGGGGTTCTGTACATGTTCGCCCCGACAGACCGTAATCGCATACGACTGTCTGTATATCTCGGCCTGGCTGACCGCATCCGCCTTCGTTTTATACTCAATGGCGTCATCGCGAAACAGTTTGCGTACTCTCGTCACATCGGCGCCGTTACGCCGCAGAAAAGCAACCGCTTCGAAGGTTCTGACGCCGGCTTTCGCCATAAAATTATCCGTGTCGATCATAATGCCTGCATACAGGCAGTCCGCCTCTTCCGGCCTGATACGCATCGTATCGCTCGTATACTGCAGGATCTCCGAAACCATCTCGCATGTGGAGGAAGCGTATGCTTCGATATATGACAATGTCGCATTCTCAACCACTTCCGACCCCTGTCTGTGATGATCGAATACAACAATGGAATTACAGTGTTTCAACAGCTCCGGGCACTCCGTAATGCTCGGTTTATTCACATCGACTACGACAAGCACCGCATTGCTCCCTATCATTTCAAGCGCCTGTGTGCCGTTTACAATCATATTTTCTTCATATTCACTATTGTTCCTGAACATATCGACCATCGGCTGCATGGATACCGTTACGTCATTCAGGACGATATGCGCCTTCTTGCCAAGCGTTTTCGCAATACGGTAAATTCCGACTGAGGCGCCGAAACTGTCCGTATCTCCCATCCGGTGGCCCATAACGTAAATCTCATCTTTGATGGAAATAATTTCTTTCAGAGCATGCGCCTTAACCCTCGCTTTGACACGGGTGCTCTTCTCAATCTGCTGGCTCTTGCCGCCGTAATAAATGACATTTTCAGGCATCTTCATAACCGCCTGATCGCCGCCGCGCCCAAGCGCAAGATCGATCGCGTTTCTGGCAAATTCATAATTCTGTGCATAAGTAAGCCCGCTTAACCCTACGCCGATACTGATCGTAACGGCCATCTCATTGCCGATATTAACCGTTTTGACGTCTTCCAGCAGATCAAATCGATTTTCCTGCAACAGGGAAACGGATTTTTTCTTCATAATAACGAGATACTTGTCTTTCTCCATCTTCCTGCAAATGCCGTCCAGCGCCGCTATATACTTATTCACTTTTCTGTCAATCAGCGCAATCAGAAGCGACCTCCTGACCTCTTCTATGCTTTCCAGCGCTTCTTCATAATTATCCAGATAAATCAGCCCTACTGCAAGGCTCTGGTCATCCACTTCCTGCAGCGCGATCTTCAAAGCCGTTTCATCGAACAGATACAGGGCGATCAAATAGCCGTCATAATCCTTCGCCTCAATGATATCGCTGTTCTCCGCCATTTCCTTTAAGGAGATTTTCTTGAGTCTCGCAATATAATTGCGTTCTTCAAAATCAACGTCAAATTCAACCTCCTCTTCCTCGATCGATCCGGGAAGTCTGTCTTTCGTAATAGAAGGAAAAAGTGAAGTAATCGATTTCCGATAGCCCTTTTCCTTATCCACAGCTTTTTCGAAAGCAATGTTGGTCCAGATGATTTTACCGTTTTCATCGAGAAGGGCGTGCGGCAGGTCGAGATCGCGAAGCAATCTCCTCTGAATCTGTCCGTACTGCGTTGCAAAACTGATCAGCTCATTGATAATGATCGGCTTATTATAAAACATCAGAGATAGAATAATTGCAAGATAAAAAATAATAAAACAGCTAAGTACCAATCCGGCGCGAATATCGATAAAATAAATCAGTATATCTACCGCAACAAGCAAGAACCCCAAATACAAAGAAGACTGTAAATAGGATTTCATTCTTCCCTTTAATTTTACACTATTTTTCATAATAGCCTCTTATTCGTATTTTTATCCGTATACATACTTCCCCAGTTTCGATTACACAACACCATAAGTATAACATTTTTTGACAGTTCGTGCCACATCAATATGTAGTTTCATTTCCCCATTTTTTGACATCATATAGTGCTCTTCTGCCTCTGCAATTTCTTATAACAAAAAGGCAGAGCGATTTACCGCTCCGCCTTTATAAACTGTTTTATTGATTCTTTAGAAGTAACCTTCCGCTTAATCCTGAACATAAGGCATCAATGCCACATGCCTTGCGCGTTTGATCGCTACCGTCAATGCTCTCTGATGCTTTGCACAGTTTCCGGTAATTCTTCTGGGCAGAATCTTGCCTCTCTCGGATACATATCTCTTTAATTTATTGACATCTTTGTAATCGATTAAATTATCTTTTCCACAAAATACACAGACTTTTTTTCTTCTGCGGATGCCGCCTTTTCTCTTTGCAGGGAAATCAGGCTTTTCTGTTTTATTATAAGCCATATCATTTACCTCCTATCAAAAATTAGTTAAATGGCAGTTCCTCGTCTATTCCATCAGGAATATTCATGAAACCATCGCCCGCCGCTGCCGGCGCCGGTCTGCTGTTTCCTCCGGAGAACCCTCCATCACCCATGGAACTGCTGTTTTTGCTCTCGACAAACTCATGATCTTCTACGACGACATCCGTTGTATATACCTTAACACCATCCTTGTTTGTATAACTACCAGTCTGGATGCGTCCCGTTACCGCAATCTTGGTTCCCTTGCGAAGATATTTCTCTGCGAACTCAGCCGATCTGCCAAAGGCAACACAACCGATGAAATCTGCAGAGTTCTCGTCTCCGTTGCGATTGAATCTGCGGTCTACAGCTAATGTATATCTGGCAACTGCCGTCGCGCTTTCCCCCTGAGAATACCTTACTTCAGGATCTCTTGTCAAACGCCCCATAAGGATAACTTTATTCATAAGTACCTCTTTCTACTTTTTCTCGTCTTGTCTCACGCACAAGTACCTGATCACATTGTCCATAATACGAATACGGCTTTCGATCTCTGCCGGGACAGTGCTTTCAGCGTCGAACTGGATAAAGTAGTAGAATGCCTCTTTCATTTTCTGCACTTCGTAAGCTAATCTTCTCTTACCCCAGTCATCAACGTTCGTAACTTGTCCACCGAATCTTTCAACAAGAGCTTTGCACTTCTCTACTGTGGCAGCTCTCTCGTCATCTTCGATTTTCGCACTAACAACAACGGCTAATTCATATTTGTTCATGCCTGTTACCTCCTTTTGGTCTCTGGCCCCTCCTTATGCGGAAGGAGCAAGGATAATTGACTGTTTGTTAAATTATAACATCACGGACTATAATAATACCATAGTCTTTTGAAATTTTCAATTACTTTTACAAAATTTTTACAAAGAAACATGCAGAAACATGCGGATTCCTCAATGTCCCGGGATGATTTCCCTCACGTTCTTCTCAACAAGCCGGCGGGCAATCATAATCTGATGCCCGCAGCCTTTGCATTTTAAGCGAAAATCCGCTCCGATGCGCAGCACTTCCCACTCTTTTGCGCCGCAGGGATGCTGCTTCTTCAATTTTACGATATCGCCGACCTGAATATCCATTCCATACCCGCCTTTATGATAAACTGCCCAGAATTTCCCCGATGCTTCCCTGTACCACCAGATCTGCCATCCGGTCGCGGGGCGTCGGCGTTTTGTTAATCAATATGAGTTTATTTCCCCGGTAATAGTCGATCAGCCCCGCGGCCGGATAGACCGCAAGCGAAGTCCCTCCGATTATCAGAACATCCGCCTCGCTGATATAACGTACTGCATCCTCCAGCGTTTTCTGATTTAAGCCTTCTTCGTATAAGACAACATCCGGCTTGATACTGCCGCCGCAGGTACAGGCCGGCACCCCTTCCGAACGGAGAATATATTCCACATCATAGAATTTCCCACAGTCCTCGCAATAATTACGGAGTACGGAACCATGCAGTTCCAGTACGACTCTGCTTCCTGCCGCCTGATGAAGACCGTCGATATTCTGGGTGATGACCGCTTTCAGTTTACCCTTCTGTTCCCATTCGGCAAGTTTTAAATGCGCTGCATTCGGCTTCGCATCGAGGCAGAGCATCTTATCCCTGTAAAACCGGTAAAATTCCACGGTGTTTTGTCTGTAAAAAGTATGGCTCAGAATCGTTTCCGGCGGATAATCGTATTTCTGATTATATAATCCGTCCACGCTCCGGAAGTCCGGAATACCGCTTTCGGTGGATACGCCGGCGCCGCCGAAAAAAACGATGTTGCTGCTGTTCCGAATCATTTCGTTTAACTGTTCAGTTTCGCGCCCCATAATAATACCTCCGTTTCTGGTTTTATTCGATCATTTTTCTCCGAGACCCAGCCTGTTGACGGCGGAGAAAATAGCCCGGATAGATGCTCTCGTTATGTTGGAGCTGACGCCGACGCCGTAAGTAACTTTGCCGCTGTTTACGTCCAGCAGATGAATATAAGCCGCCGCCTGGGAATTGGAACCGCTCTGCAGCGCATGCTCTTCGTAATCCAGAATCTTGATATCAGCGGCAAGCTCTTCCTGCAAGCCTCTTTTTGCCGCATCGATCGGCCCGTTTCCGACTGCCTCAAATGCTTTTTCAACGCCGTGATCGGTATAGGTAACCGCCACCCGCGTATCAAATTCGGTCTTTGTATGATCGCTCAGGTCATCCATGCGCAGCTTCCGGAAATGAATCGGTTCTTTCTGGTCCAGATACTCTCTGCGGAAGCAGTCCATAATCTGGTCCGGCGAAACCTCGCCCTGTTTCTCGGAAATCGCCTGAATCACATTGGCAAATTCTTTGTGCATGGCCTTAGGCAGTTTAAATCCGAAATAAGTATCCATAATGAACGCGACGCCGCCCTTGCCGGACTGGGAGTTGATTCTGACAATCGGTTCGTATTCTTTGCCGATGTCCGCCGGGTCGATGGGCAGATAGGGCACCTGCCAGATCTGGCTGTCCCGTTCCTTCATGGCCTTTACGCCTTTGTTGATCGCATCCTGATGCGAACCGGAAAATGCCGTAAATACCATTTTCCCCGCATAGGGATGTCTTGGATGAATCGGAATTTTACAGCATCTTTCATAAATTTCGATGCTTTCATTAATATGTTCGATCTTCAATTCGGGATTCAGCCCCTGTGAAAACATATTGTACGCAATGTTTAAAATATCCACGTTTCCGGTTCTCTCACCGTTTCCGAATAACGTGCCTTCGACGCGTTCCGCTCCGGCCAAAAGTGCGAGCTCCGCGCTGGCAACGCCGGTTCCTCTGTCGTTATGCGGATGAACGCTCAGGATAATGCTCTCCCTGTTTTTAAAATGTTTGTTCATCCATTCGATCTGGTCGGCATAGACATTGGGCGTATTCATTTCCACGGTGGACGGAAGATTGATGATGATCGGATTTTCCCTGTCCGCTCCCCATGTTTCCTGAACCGCCGTACAGATTTCCAGCGCAAAATCCAGCTCCGTTCCGGTAAAACTCTCCGGTGAATATTCCAGAATAATTTTACCCGGGAAATTTTTCGCACGTTCTTTCACCATCTTCGTGCCTTCTACCGCTATATTGATGATCTGCTCTTTGTTCATATGAAAGACAACATCCCTCTGTAAAGTGGAAGTCGAATTATAAATATGCACGATCGCCTGCTTACAGCCTTCGATCGCCTCAAAAGTCCTGTCAATCAGTTCTTCCCGGCACTGGGTAAGTACCTGTACCACCACATCGTCCGGTATCATTCTGCGGTCTATAAGCTGGCGCAGAAAATCAAACTCAATCTGACTCGCCGCCGGAAAACCGATCTCAATTTCTTTAAATCCGAGTTTGATCAGATAATTAAAAAACTCGATCTTTTCCTGCACGATCATCGGATCGATCAGGGCCTGATTCCCGTCACGCAAGTCCACGCTGCACCATACGGGCGCCTTTGTAATCTCTTTGTTCGGCCATTCTCTTTCCGGATAGTCGATAACCGGATTTTTCTGATATCTCTGATAATTCAACATGATCTCTCCTCCGTTTTTCATTTTAAAAAAAATTCGATGCTGTGGGTTACAGCAATTTCCTGTAAAGTAAAAAAAGCCCGTTAATACAACGGGCTTAATCCTGAGCATTATTCTCCGAGACCACTTTCTATGGCGCTGATAAGGGCTTTTAACGCTTCTTCTTCATCCTCGCCATCACAAACAAACTCAACTTCGTCTCCGCACTTAACACATGCTCCCAACACGCTCAATACGCTCTTGGCATTCGCTGTATTTTCCTTAAACGAAAATGTAATTAAAGACTTAAACTTCATTGCCTCCTTACATAGGATGCCTGCTGGTCTCAGGTGTAGCCCGGTAGGATTTTTAATAACTACTTTTTGACTTACCATACCCTCAATACCTCCAATTTTTTTATCTATCCGATCTTCGCGAATCTTTTCCCAATTCTTTGATATACTTTCTCTTTATTCAATACTATACCATTTTCCGAACATGATTACAACATAATATTCTGTATCAGATCGGCCAGTTTGCGCGCCTCCGCTTCGATCATTTTCTGGTCTTTTCCCTCGATCATGACGCGTACAAGCGGTTCCGTTCCGGACGGTCTGATCAGGACGCGTCCCTCACCCGCAAACTTTTTATTAAGCGCATCGATTGCATCTGCAATCTCCGGGTATTCCATGTAATGTTCTTTCTTATGGTTCGGTACTTTGGCATTCAAAAGCGCCTGAGGCATAACCTCCATGATCTTAGACAGTTCCGACAGGGGTTTCTGCGTTTCCACAACAACCTGCAGAAGATGCAGCGCGCTGAGAAGGCCGTCGCCCGTTGTATTCTCATCCAGGAAAATAATATGTCCCGACTGCTCGCCGCCAAGACTTGCGCCCATTTCACGCATTCTTTCCAGAACATATCTGTCTCCGACCTTAGTCTGCTCCATGTGAATACCGTTCTTTTCTCCCATCAGGAAAAATCCGAGATTACTCATGACTGTGGCAACGATCGTATCCAGTTTCAATTTCCCCTGAGCTTTCATGTGGCTGCCGACAATCGCCATTACCTGATCGCCGTCCACAATTTTGCCGTTTTCATCTACAGCCAGCAGTCGGTCCGCATCGCCGTCAAAAGCAAGACCCAGATTGGCTTTTTCATAAACGACCCTTGCCTGCAGCTCTTCCATATGGGTTGAACCGCAGTTTGCATTAATATTGGTTCCGTCCGGATTGGTGTGAATCGCAACGATATCTCCGCCCAACTCCTTCAGCGCTTCGATAGATGTATAGAACGCCGCGCCTTCCGCACAGTCCACAACGATTTTCATACCGGACAGATCTACCTTTACCGCCTGAATTGCATGGTTAATATATTCCTCCCTGGCATCGGTACGATATTTGATTTTACCGACCCCGGCACCAATCGGAAATTTAATCCCCTGCATGCCGTTGCGTATCAGCGATTCGATTTCATCTTCCAGAGAGTCCGGAAGCTTATAACCGTTTCCGTCAAAAAACTTGATACCGTTAAATTCAACGGGATTATGGGACGCCGAAATCACGACTCCCGCATCCACTTTATATTTTCTCGTCAGATACGCGACTGCCGGCGTAGGAACCACACCTACAAAAACCGCATTTGCACCGACCGAGCACGCTCCTGCCATCAGCGCGTTCGCCAGCATATCGCCCGAAATTCTCGTATCACAGCCCACCATAATAGTCGGTTTATGCTGATTCTCTTTGGAAAGCACATAGGCCCCCGCCTGCCCCAGCTGCATCGCCAGCTGCGGGGTCAGTTCTTCGTTTGCCACACCTCTGACGCCATCCGTACCAAATAATCTGCTCATCATTCTGCCTCCGTTATTCTTAGTCTTACGCTGGGATTACCTTTTACCGTAACGGCGTTATTTCCCAGGCTGAAAGTCAGGTTTGCCATATACTCACCGGCGCTCATGGAACTTAATCCTTCCTTTTCCATCAGTTCCGTTATATCCACGGATACCTGAACCGCGCCGAGATCCAGCGCGTCCACATCTCTTTCCAAACCGACAAGCGTGATATCAAACGAGTCTTCTTCCGCATCGATTTCCACTTCAAATCCCTCGGGCGGATTGACGATCTGGATTCTGTTTACGGCCATCGCCGCGACTCTCTCCACGACCGGCTCCACCGGAACTTTCACATCAACTTTTCCTTTAAAGTCTTCTTCTGCAATAATAACACCGTCGGGCAGATAATCCGTCAGGTCCACTATCTTTTCCAGGCTTTCCGCCGCGCCGGTTATATCCAGAACGGTTTCCGGAATCTCGATGGAATTGATATTTGCAACAGCCTTCGATTTACCGGCAATGGTCACGCTGTTCTTTCCTGTCTGTATTTCTCCCGTCGCCATATACCCTCTCGCCGGAGTCCCCGTTGATTTCCAGATGATATCCACGCTCTTCAGCTCAAGAATTTCTACGGTAACGCGCACTTTGCTTATATTTTTCTCGATGCTGTCCACATCGATGATTTTATCATTTTCGTCATACAGGCGGATCGCCGAATCGGTCCCGATATTGTTGGTAAATCCCGAAACATTTACCGTTGCCGCAGCTCTTTTCACCTGAGAAACCACCGATTCCGGCCCTGTTATCTCGACAAGATTCTGTTCCGTCGTGATATCACCGATCATATAACCTTCTTTTACCGTACCGATCGTCACTGTCCGAAGCGGCAGCGTCTTGGTTTTTTCGGCTTCAATGTTCAGCTTGACATTGTCGATGTTTCCTCTGATGCTTTCCAGTTTGTCATTATACTTATTCGTTGAAAGCTTGATTGCAATCGTGTTCAGATTCGTCAGCTCATTTACATCGGCGACCGCAATAATATTGCTTTCATCCAGAGAATCGATGATCGAACGTTTCGCCGAGATCGTGACGACATCGATGACATCCGTATGATCCAGCACTTCATAAACCTGCCCGCTGTTCGTAATCAAATCGGTATTCTGAATGGTAACAGGAACATTATAAACTCTGAATGTTCCGACCGGATCGTTGATGTTCGTTACAATAAGCCATAAAACAGCAGCAATCAGGAAAGAACAGAGCTTCAATCCCCAGTTGCGCAATAGTCTATTCCTCATTTCCACACCCATCTTCGCGCTGCTGCGCGCATGAAATCAATCGTTGAATACGCATTTTTATTCAACTTTGGATCTGCCTTTCCATAACTTTCGTTTTTTCTCTTCCGGTGCCTTGTTCTGAATGCTTCTCAGCTTCTCCCGCAGTTTTTCCGCATCCAGGCCGCGTGACAGTTCTCCCAGGAATGCAACGCTGATTTTTCCGGTTTCCTCAGAAACGATAACCGTCATGGAATCCGTTGCCTCCGAAATGCCGACGCCGGCCCGGTGCCTTGTTCCAAGATCTTTGCTGAGCGCCATGTTATCCGACAGCGGCAGGTAACAGGTCGCCGCCGTCACCCGGTTTTCCCTGACAATAACCGCGCCGTCATGCAAAGGCGTGTTATGCTCAAAAATGTTGATTAAAAGTTGACTGGATACAATGCCGTCCACATCGATTCCAGTCCTCTCGTATTCATTCAGCGGCTGCTCATTCTGAATTACAATCAGCGCGCCGGTCTTTACTTTGCCCATTTCCACAGAAGCCTTTACAATTTCATTGATGGTTCGGTCCGATAAGCGTCCCCCATCCGCTTTGGAAGAATCGAAGGTAAGAATGGACGAAAACAGGTTTTTCCGCCCCAGCTCTTCGAGCGCCTTCCGCAGCTCCGGCTGTAACACGACAACGATCGCGATTGCCGCGATGCTGAACAGATTTGTGACGATCCACAAGATCGTATTCATCTTGAAAAATACCGCAATAAGCACAAAAGCTCCTATGACAAGAAGTCCTTTTAAAAGCGCCCAGGCCCGCGTATTTTTAATCCACAACATGATGTGATACAGCAGAAATGCAATAATAAAAACTTCCACAACATCAGTCCAGATAATCGAAGGGATATGCAATTTGGATAGATATTTTTCTGTTAAGTCATTCACCAGCTGCATAATTGCTTTTCCTTACTATTTGAAATATAGTTAATTCTTTCCATAACAAACAGGACGCCTAATGCGTCGTCTTGTTTCTCTTTTGTCCGGCAATCTGCTTTATCTTTTTTTCGGGTCTGGCAAGCGTCACTTTCGGGACCGCTTTCACGTAATAGTAATATTCGTCATCTTCAAACTGTACTTTTTCCGTCCGGCTGTAATCCACATGGAATACAAAAAACTGCAAGATTCCTGTGATCAGAAACGAGATAACCGTTCCGACAATAACGCCGAATATGGATACGTTCGTGTCAAACATCAGGTCGCCGATCAGAATAACCATGACATTGACAAACGCGCCGGCCGCCATCGCAATCGTCCAGGCATAATCGATGCTCAGCCTGCGAATCAGATAGACCAGAATCAGCGTTACCGCAAAGGCTGCGATCGTCACAACCATTTCCTTATTGTCCAGAAGGCCGTCGACGATAAACTTAAATCTGGCTGCCATTTCTTCTTCCGCCATTCCGCTCAGTACCGTCGTATTGGCGCATACAAAGTGAATCATATAATATGCGATAACGCCGCAGGCCACGGATACCGCCGAGGCCGGCGTTCCAATCAGGCCCATGGAAATCGGAATCACATACGGTATTTTCAACAGAAAACAGATCGGGGTCAGTACGACTACCGCCGTATCTCCCGGTGAAAATCTGAAATACAGCAAAAACATAAGGAAAAAAGCCGCCCCTATTACAATGGTACATTCCAGACTGAACGAATACAGGTGCAGCAGCACAAACAGCGCCGCCATGATCACCGTAAAGTTCGACGGCATAAAAGAACACATCAATGCCACAACCAGAACAACCGTTATTTTTTCAATCGCCGCCATATAACCCAGCCGGGAGTTAATCTGCAGTAATACGACCAATGCCAGAAGAAACTTTAAAAAGGGCGTAATATAAATCTCAAATTTACTGTAAAACAGCTTAATATACTGCTTTGCAACAAGTAACGTTGTCATCATTCATCCTCTCATACTGTATGATTATTACTGTACATACCGGATAATTTTCTCAAATTCATATAGTATAGTCTCAGGCTTTTATGAGCTCTCGCATACCGCCAGGAATATACAAAGTAAGATAATACTGCATAAGCTCCTGCCACCCAGAGGTATGTTTTTAAAACGCTCGTGCCAAATTCCAGTAAATCCATTTTGTAAATATCCATCATAAAAAATTCAAAATCATAAAAAATATACATGGCAAATACCACTACAAATGCAATGGTTGCACTTATAATGGATTTTAATACCTGCCATCCGATATAATCACTTCGAAAATAACTTCCTATCGCTACATTCCGTTTTCCGTCATTTGCCTCATATGAAGCAAGTTTCGTCATCAGAATCACGCGTTCTTCATTCAACATGACATTCTCCTGTCCCGTTTAATTCAGGAAGCGCATCTTCGGATTCTCTTTCGTATCCTTTTTGGGCGTTGGTTTTGGTGCTTCCGGTTTCTTAATGCTGCTGCTCAGTCTGGTTGCCATGGAATTTTTACATTTTTCACAAAAACGACCGGACATAATCGGCGCTTCACAATTCTCACAGAACAGCGTAATGCCGGAACCTTCCGTCAGTTCCAGACGCTCATCGCGCAGCCACTGTTGAATCTGGTTTGTCGAAACTTCGCACGCCTCCGATACCTGGGGAATCGTCGCATGACGGTTATCCTGAATATATTTTCTTACTTCCTGGAATTTCTCTTCCAGCGCATCCTTACACTGAGGGCAGATCGGCGGCCCGGATACGTAGTTAAAAATCTTCCCGCATTTCTTACAATTTCGCACGTTCATAATTTATATTCCTCCATTCTTTCTCCGCCCGTCATTCCGGACGTAAGAGCAAATCTGCATGCGGAAAATACGTCTCCGCATTTTACATTCCATTTCCGATCGCAAGGGCAGCAAAATAAATATATTTTACTCCCGCAAGGCGCAGTTCGTGCGCCATTGCATCGATGGTACTACCCGTCGTATAAATATCATCGATAATTATAATCGTATTTAATTTTACATCATTCTTACAGATTTTAAAAGCCCTTTTCAAATTATTTTGTCTTTCCTGCGCCGATAAATCTTTCATGGGTTTTGTTTTCTGCACTCTTTTGATCAGTTTCGTTTCTACCGGAACATGCAGAAGCCTCCCGAGCTCTGCCGCGATCAGCTCCGCCTGATTGTATCCCCTCTGCCGTTTCTTTTCGGCATGAATCGGGACCGGCACGAGCGCATCCGGATGCAGCGCGAGAATCCTTTTTCCGAGTATGCGCGCCATCCGTTCTCCGTAATATGCCGCATACTCCTGCCTTCCCCGGTATTTGAAACGATAAATGGAATCCGCGGCGCTCCGATAGGAAAACAGCGCCATTCCTCCGTCATAAACATGTTCCCTGTGCGCGCAGTCATGGCACAATACCGCTCTCGTATCCTTCAGTTCTTTACCGCATTTCAAACAATACGGGGCCCTGACATATTTGATTTCGGGCACACATTCCTCACAGATAAGGTTTCCGAAAGGCTTTACAGCCCTGTCACAGACGGGACATCTTCTCGGATAGAACAAATCCAGAAGCATCCCAAAGAAAAGATTTTTCATAGACATTCACCATTTGAATTATTCCGTGTCTCCTGACGCGGACAGCTCGACGATACGGTTCGCAAGCCCCGTATATCGTCTGTTTTCGAAATTATTATCGACCATTTCCTGTAAAGTCATGCTGCTCCCCAGGATTGTGACACAGTTTCTTGCGCGTGTAACGCCCGTATAGAGCAGATTTCTGTTAAAAAGCATCCTCGGTCCGGACAGCAGGGGCATAATAACCGCCGGATATTCGCTCCCCTGGGATTTGTGTATCGTCACCGCATAGGCGAGCTCTATTTCGTCCAGCTGGTCGAAAGAATATGTCACCCGTCTGTGTTCATCATATTCGATGACCATACTGCGAGTATATTCGCTGATTTCCAGAATCATGCCTATATCGCCGTTAAAAATTCCCATTCCTCTGTCGATCGGTATTCCGTACTTGCTGACAACTTCCCATTCCAGCTGATAGTTATTTTTAATCTGCATAACCTTATCTTTTTCACGAAATAACGTACTAACACCCATATGTTCCTTCTTCTGCTCCGACGGCGGATTCAGATACTGCTGCAAAATGCCGTTCAGCGTTTCCACACCCAGTTTTCCCTTCCGCATCGGTGTCAGCACCTGAATATCATAAGGCTGTGCCCCCACATAGGGAGGCAGTTTTTCAAGAATCAGCTGAATCATATGTTTGTATATAACATTTACGTCGTTTCTTTCCAGAAAGAAAAAATCGCTGCTTTTATTGTCAAGCACAATATCTTCTCCGGCATGAATGCGGTGTGCATTCAGAACGATATCGCTTTCCTGTGCCTGCCTGAATATTTTTTCCAGCATCACCACCGGAAACTGTCCGCTTCTCAGCAAATCCTGCAAAACCTGTCCGGGCCCTACCGAAGGAAGCTGGTTGACATCGCCCACCATAATCAGGCGCGTTCCGACGGATACCGCCCGAAGCAGCGACTGAAACAGAAAAATATCGACCATCGACATTTCGTCAATAATGATAACATCCGCTTCCAGCGGATTTTCTTCATTTTTTTCAAATCGGGCGGATTTGGCCTCACCCGATACCGCCCCGTTCAACTCTAACAGCCTGTGTATCGTTTTCGCTTCGTAACCCGTCGTTTCCGTCATCCGCTTTGCCGCGCGTCCCGTCGGCGCCGCCAGAAAAATATCCATTTCCTCCGAAAGAAAATAGCGTATTATCATGTTGATCGTCGTAGTCTTTCCGGTTCCAGGCCCGCCGGACAAAATCAGAATGCCGTTTTTAATGCTTTCCAGAACCGCCTTTTTCTGAAGCTCATCGAGTTCTATCTGCAGTTCTTTTTCCAGCGCTTCCATTTTCCCCAGAATTTTACGTTCTTCAGAAGGAAGATAGTCCTCCTTCTGAACGGATATATTCAAATCATGCAGCATTTTGGCACAATTCAGCTCCGCATAATAATAAGTCATTCCGTATACTTTCCGTTCTCCGCCCGCCTCATCCGGCATCTTGATGACGAGTTTCCTGTCCATCGCCAGATTCTGAAGCTGAGCTTCCATCAGAGCAGGAGCAAGTTCCAGCAGTTCCCCGGCTCTGCGCAGCAAAAGGCTCTCCGGCAGGTAGCAATGCCCGTCCATGCCCGCCTGCATCAGCGTAAACAAAAGCCCGCTTCTGATACGGTAATCCGAATCCGTATGGATGCCGATTCTGGAAGCGATCGCATCGGCAATCCGAAATCCTATGCCGTCGATATCTTCCGCAAGCCGGTAGGGATTTTCTTTCATAATGCCGTACAGATTCATTCCATAGGCTTCGTAAATGCGTATCGCCAGCGTATTTGATATTCCGTATTTCTGCAAAAAGGTCATCGCATCCCTAGCATCTCTTTTTTCATAAACCTGTACGGCGATTTCTTTTGCCTTGCGCTCGCTGATTCCCTTTATCTCCGCAAGCCGTTCGGGTTCTTCTTCAATGATTCGAAAGGTATCTTTCCCGAACCGTTTAACGATACGCGCCGCAAGCGCTTCCCCGATGCCCTTGATCGCCCCGGAACCGAGATAACGCTCCATACTCAGCGCATCGTCCGGTGCCGTGATCTGATAGTTCGACACTTTAAACTGTTCCCCATAAACAGGATGCGCCGTATAATCGCCTTCCGCTTCGATATTCTCGCCCTGATCGATGGTCTGGAAAGTTCCCACACAGGTTATTTCTTTTTCATCGGCTATCAGGTTCAGCACCGTATATCCGTTATCCGTATTCCGATAAATAATATGATCTATATAGCCCTTGATTTTTTCCATGATATATACACAAATAGACTGCTGAAAACAGCAGCCTACTTTATCCTTTTTCTATCCCAAAGTCCTACCCGTTATCAGTAGTTCTCCGCACTGTAAGTCCTCTTCATCTGCTCAAACAGCGTCTGTGCAAGAGAATTGGCGCCCTGGCTTTCCGAAGTTACCTGTGAAGCCATCTCCTGAACAAAAGTGTCCTGGAATACGCCTACCATGTTGCCCGCATAGCCTTCTTCATCGTCGTCATCGCTGAACATTTTCGCGGTTTTCTCCATTCCCTTTAAAACCTGTTCCCAGAGATATGCTTCAAACTGTTTACAGGCCTCGAGCAGTTCTGCTTCCGCCGCTTCCTGTGTCTGTCCGGCGTCTTTTACCGCTGCGGAATTTAATTTATTTTCCAGCGCATCCGTCGAACTTTTATTGGAAGATAAAATATAATTACCGATTCCCGACATACCCAAATCCATCGTATTTCCTCCTGCCTCTCAACTTGCAGGTCCGTTCTCAGACCTGCGGCCAAAAACTCCGGTTTTATCAGCGTTTCAGGCTGTTAGCCGTTTCCATCATGGAATCCGATGTTGTGATCGCTTTGGAGTTCATTTCATAAGCACGCTGCGCCACGATCAGATTTACCATTTCATCCGCTACCGAAACATTGGAGCCTTCCAGATATCCCTGTAAAATACGGCTCTTGCGGACGTTGTTATTCGTGTCTTCGTTGATTGCCCTTCCGCTCGCGTCGGTAGCCATCAGAAGCGTATCGCCGTATCTTTCAAGGCCGCCCGCATTGCTGAACTGATACACGCCGATCTTTACGCCGATCGGCTGCGGATTATTGTCTCCGTCAGGGTAACACACTTCCCCTTCCTGTGAAATCGAAATTCTGTTGGCGATATATGTACGGTTTAAAGTAATCGCCCTTCCCGCAGAACTGAGTACCGGAAGACCATCCTGATTTGTCAACGTCATGCCGCCGTTCGTTCCGATCGCCCATGTGAAATCGCCGTTACGCGTATAAAAAGTCGTGCCGTCATCGCCTCGTACCGCAAAGAATCCGTCCCCTTCGATCGCGAAAGACGTATCGCTTTGTGACTCCAGAAGACTTCCCTGCGTATAAATGTTATTGATCGATGATGTCCTTACACCGAGCCCGACCTGTGAAGTCGTAGGCTTAGGTTCCCCGTTTGCCGTTGTCGTTGTGCTCTGCAGTGTCTGATAAAGCAACGATTTGAACTGCGCTTTCTGCGCCTTATAACCAGCCGAATTGACGTTTGCAAGATTGTTTGCAATCGTATCCACATTCGTCTGCTGTGCATTCATGCCTGTTGCCGCCGACCATAAACTTCTGACCATTTTACCGTTCCTCCCTTTTACCTTCCTGTATCAAACCCTATACTATATTATTTATGCCAGCCTGCCCGTCTGGTTTACAGCTTTATCCAGTGTATCGTCATACGTTGTAATGACTTTCTGGTTTGCATCGTAATGTCTCTGAATAGCGATCATATTAACCATTTCCGTTACAACGGACATATTCGCCAGTTCCAGGTATCCCGAATGCACTTCCGTATCCGCTTCCACCGTCGATGCGCCGTCCACCGGGTAGAAGAAATTCTCTCCATAACGCTCAAGATAATTATAATCCTCAAAATCCGTCAGCTGAAGCGATGCAACCGACGCGCCGTCCTGATAAATATTACCCGCTCTGTCTACGCTGACCGGCTGCAGAGGGTCAAGACGTATCCGTCTTCCTCTCTCTCCCAGAACATAATCACCGTCCTGCGTCACAAGATACCCCTGGGTATTCATCGTAAAATTACCGTCTCTCGTATACATAGTGGAAGTTTCTCCGGCTTTATTCGTATACTCGATCGTAAAAAATCCGTTGGAGGACAATGCCATATCGAGCGGATTTCCGGTCTCTTTAAGCGGTCCTTCGGAATAATCCACATAGTTTTCACCGGTCTTTACGCCAAGTGTCATATTTCCGATTCGTTTCGGCAGATTCCCGGCCTGTGATGTATCCTTTATTTTATATGCGAGCACGCTGTCAAAAGACTGGCTCGTCGCGCCTTCCTTTTTAAATCCGTTCGTATTTGCATTCGCCAGATTGTTCGTCATGACGTCCATTCTGTGCTGTTCATGAATCATGCCCGTATAGGCAGTATACAAACCTTTCAGCATTTTAGCTCCCCCGTTTCAGTTAATCCTCTCTGTAACCTGCAAGAAACTCCACATACTTGCCCGTTCCGATCGCTACCGCGGTCATGGGATCTTCTGCAGTCATCGTATTGATTCCCGTCTTCGCCGCAATCAGGTCTTCCAGTCCGCGCAGCAGGCTTCCGCCCCCTGTCAGCACGATTCCCCTGTCGGCAATATCTGCCGCCAGCTCCGGCGGTGTTTTCTCCAGTACGCTGTGAATCGTTTCCACGATCTGTACCGTCGTTTCGTGCAGCGCCTCTTCCGTTTCTTCCGAAGACACTTTAACCGTTCTCGGAAGGCCTGTCACAAGATTACGGCCCCTTACATCCATATAATCAACTTCCGGCCTTTTGTAGGCGGAACCGATTTTAATCTTTAAATCCTCCGCCGTTCTTTCACCGATCAGCAGATTGTGTTTCTTACGCATGTAACGCACGATCGCCTCGTCAAAATCGTCTCCCGCAATTTTGATGGAAGCACTGACAACCGTGCCGCCCAGGGAGATTACCGCAATATCGGATGTACCGCCCCCGATATCCACGATCATATTCCCACAGGGCTTGGAAATATCGATTCCGGCGCCGATAGCCGCCGCAATCGGTTCTTCTATAATAGATACTTCTCTGGCTCCCGCCTGATAAGTCGCATCTTCTACCGCTTTCTTCTCGACTTCCGTAACACCGCTCGGTACACACACCGCAATGCGGGGTTTCCGGAATGTTTTCTTCCCGAGCGCCTTCTGGATAAAATATTTCATCATCTTTTCCGTCACCCGGTAATCGGAAATAACACCCTGGCGAAGAGGTCTGACCGCTACGATATTACCCGGCGTTCTTCCGAGCATCAGTCTCGCATCCTCTCCGATCGCTTTAATTTTGTCCGTATCTCTATCAAAAGCAACGACTGAAGGCTCTTTTAAAACAACGCCTTTCCCTCTGATATAAACCAGAATGCTGGCCGTTCCCAAATCAATCCCTATATCTGTGTACTGCATTTCTGTGATCCCCTTTCTCGCGGTATCTATATTACATAATCTCCATTTGCCATCAATCTAAACGTCCAAACCCGCCAAATCGAAACAATTTGCGCAGTATGCTAATACATTATAACCTAAAGAAAGAGTTTTTCAAAGGGATTTCATAATTTTTTTATAATTTACGGTACAAAAACCAGAACGGTTCCATCCGTTCTGGTTCAAAGCATCCATGCTATATATAATTATCGGCATGTATACTGCTTTCCTTAACCCCGTTTAAATCATAAGATCAATGGATTTATATGGAATTTTTTCCGCCAGCTTTTTCTCCAGCTCTTCTGTGATCTGTTCCGTCAGCGTTTTCTCCAACTGTTCTTCCATATCTGCCGCCGTTTCCGAAAGCGGTTCCTGCACCTCTTCCTGGAACTGTTCCTGCACCTCTTCCGAAAGCTGTTCCTGTAAATCCTCCGGCATCGTTTCCGAAAGCTGCTCTTCGACTTCCTCCTGCATCGCTTCCTGAACTTCTTCCTGCATCTGCGCAGCGTCGTCCAGAATCTCGTCCAGCAATCCGTCCGTATCTTCTGTTCCCGTCGCTTCTTCCACGAGTTCTTCCAGACGTTCTTCCGGCGTCTTCGGCTCCATTTTTTCCGCCGCTTCGGCGATCTTCTCTCCGATCTCCCTCGCTTCGTCCAGAATGTGCCACATCTGCTCGTTGTTGTAAGCGGCCTTGATGCCGGCAATCTGATCGTCATAAGATTGCAGCATATCCAGTTTTTCCGCAATTTCTTCCACCGTAGCGCATTTTCTGTTTTTCAGATTTTCTTTCTGTTTTTCAAAAAAAGCCACTTCGCTGTCCCGTTTTTCCTGACGTTCCAGTTTTTCTTCCGTGCTTTTCAAACCTTTATGAGAAAAAACGGAGTAACTGCCAAAAAAAGTCCCGGTAATGTTCTGTACGTTTATGTTCATTTCAGTACCCGTGCCCCTTCCTGTATTCTGTGATCGAAAAGTCTTTCTTCTATATAATTAGTATCGGAAACAGAGCAGTCTTTATTAACAGCCTTTCATGCACTCAAAAGCATATTTCACAACACTTATGGAATCTTTTATACGCGTATGCCCTGCCGGCGCAGGGGCCGGTTACAATATCTCGATAATTTTCAGTATTTTTTCTTTTCTTTCGTTATCAAAGCCTGTCAGCGCTCTCATGATTTCATTATCCAATGCCAACGCAGAGTTTTCGTATTGTTCGGACAAAAGATAGTCTATGGAAGTATCAAGCACATTGGCAATTGCCAAAAGCACATTAAGCGAAACTTTCGTATGGTTATTTTCAATATTGGAAATATGTGAAGTATTACAGCCGACGAGTTCCGCAAGCCTGTCCTGCGTCATTCCTCTGCTCTGCCGGATTTCCTTTATTTTCAGTCCCAGTCCTGCATAGTTAATTTCCTGTTGCAAATAAACACCTCCGTTTTGTCTGTATATATATTTTTACATTCTAATTGTAATATTCATCCGAATATGCTAGTATAATCTATATAAGTAAAAAAAACTTATATAGGCATATTATATATAGAAGGCAGAAGGGAGCGCACACGCCATGACAGACGGTGGAAAAAAACGGCTTTTTATAGGGATCGGCGTTCTCGCTTCTCTGATTGCATTGATTTTCTTCACTTTTCATATCGTTACGGCAATGGGAAAACACCATCTGCAGAACAGAGCCGCCGCATGGCAGGAAAACTTTATCAGATATCAGGGCCGGGTCTATCAATATAATGAAGAAATCATGACATTTCTGGTTATGGGTATCGATAAGGGAACGGAAGCGGTAGAAGGTTATGAAGATGAAGGTTATGGGCAGGCCGACGCTCTTTTTCTTGTTGTTCTGAATCCAAAAGATAAAAGCATCCGGATTATCGGCATCAACCGGAACACGATGACGGATATTGATATTTATGATGAAAGCGGTACCTACGTCAGGACGACAACAGCGCAGATTGCCATACAACACGGCTTTGGCGGTGGCCGGGAAGAAAGCTGCCGATATCAGCTTGAGGCGGTACAGCATTTATTTTACAATCTTCCAATTCATAAATATGCCGCCATCAATGTCAGCGCAGTTCCGGCCATTAATGATGCGATAGGCGGCGTGGATGTTACCGTCCTGCAGGATCTTACGCAAAAAGACCCGCTGCTGGTAGAAGGCAGCCGCGTTCACCTTACGGCAGAAAGCGCTTACTGGTATGTAAAATATCGGGATACCAGCATTTTCGGTTCAGCCGATATGCGCCTCGCCAGGCAGAAGCAGTTGAATAATCCGGGTGGTTTTGAGCCACCTGTCCGGTCGAAGTGAGCCACCGTTCCGTTTTTGAGTGAGCCACTATTCCGGCATCAAACTGTAACACTGAATTAGGGGCAAGGGCGCAAACATCTTGCCCCTAATATTAACTTATAGTTAAAAAAATCAATTTGAAGTTAACAACTGCTCAATTGTTTTTTAGTAAATACACAAGTATAATAAAGTCAACAAAAGCTTTTGTGCCATTCTCAATAAGGA
>CAJUDZ010000010.1 GCA_910584965.1 uncultured Lachnospiraceae bacterium
TATTGTCACATATTTATCCTTTACAGTCGAGGTACGCACTATCTACCGTTTACTTATAAAAAGAAGCTCGTCTTGTCATCCTCTCTCCCCCAAAACTCTTTATTAAGCCATTTTTCCTGGCGGCTTTTGAAGATGATCACAGAGTCTTCTTGTTTGTCAATATACGTCTTTAATTCCTGTTGTAATTTTGTCAATTGGACCTTTGTGATTTCACCTTCGAAAACAGAGTTTTGAATATGAGACAAATATTTTTTACAAATTTTAAACACATGCGACCAACGTTTCTGTCCATTATTGTTTTTACTGATATCATATACTAAAACCACATACATACATTACCACCATATTTTAAATCCTTCATATTCCTTTTCACCAATCAGATGCTTTATCAGTTTATACGCTTCGAGCCGAATTAAATATTGATAACTCACCTGTTTTCCAAGTTCCTTGTGATTAATCGTCTTTTTGAGGCGTTCCTCCAATTCCCGCACAATCAGCGCCGACGCATCTTTTGTTAAATGCAGAAAATTTAGGTCTTTTGTAAAACTTTCTTCTGTGATCTGCTTTCGATTCAGCAGGGCAAAAATCAATCTGTCTCCTATCAGCGGCTTAAAAACCTCTGCAATGTCAAGACAAAGTGAATATCTGCGCACACCCGGTTCGTGCAGATAGCTGATTGTCGGATTCAGCTGTGTGCGATAGATCTCGCTCAGAACCTTTGCATAAATCAGTGAATTAACAAAAGAAATCAGTGAATTGATCATATTATCCGGCGGACGCATCACGCGTTTTTCAAAATGAATTTCCTGATCTACAATGACATTCCAAGCCGCATAATAGTTTTTTCTGATATTTCCTTCTATTCCCATCAATTCTTCAACCGTCCGGGTATACGGAAGTTTCTTTCTCAAATCATCCATTTCCGCCATATAACCGGAAACATCTTTTCCACGCCCGTTATAATAGCGAAGATTTCGGTAGATATTATCAGCGGCCGCTTCAATAAATTTCCGGGCGATCTTCATCCGTTTTTCATAGTCAATATAATGCTCTGCCTGTTTTACAAGCAGCTGACCGGCCAACAGTTTTTCTTTCGGATAAAAACTCCCGGTATAAAAATGATAATAATTAAAAAAATGTACAGGTATTCCGTACTGCGATATGTAATTGATAAAAGCCGTATTAAATGTCATTTCAGACATCACATAAATATCATCAATGCGCTCTATTGGAATATCTCTTTTTTCTCCTTCCGAAGAAACAAATTGTAACGTATTATCTTTTCTCCTAAGATCCCCATTGTTATAAACATAAAAACTCTGTCCCATATTTATCCCTCATAATTTCGCTATCATTGCCAGACGCTCCTATATCATTACAATCCCCAATCCTTCCCGTCTTTCTTTTCTCATACGATAATCGCTAAGTAACATCATATCACGCATAAATCATAATATGCACATTTTTCGCAGATTTTCCGGGAGGTAAACCGGGGCGGCTTGGTCTGTGCCTTCATTGCAATGATATCCCGTATGACTTTTTCCAATTGTTCTCTGTCTTCTTCTGTCAGTTCAACAACAAGATTTTTCTTTAAAAGAGGATAATCAATTTTGGCCTTTAATCCATTTACCCCGCGCTGCTTCAGATAGTACAGGTAATACTTCACCTGCCATATACCCGCTTCTTCCATCGCACGGCTCTTTTTGATCTCGTGAAGCTCTTTCTGTTCTCTGATAAAATCAACGTTTATCACATTGTCGATATTGATATGTTTATCGTCTCTTCGATAACTGTTTTCATCCAGCAGTTTCCCAAGCATCACGTTTTCATTTTCATTTTCCATATTGATTTCATGGATAAAATACCACAATTTCCTTCTGCATACAAAATAGTAATAAACCATGACACCCGTAATTCGCTCTTCCATGTCAACACCTCCCATATACGGAAAAACACATACTTTTTCCTCAGCCGGCTTTCAGACGCGCAAATATATCACTGATCGGAGGACTTCGGCCGGTCGGAAATTTCCTATGAAATAAAAAACCGCCCTATCACAAAAGAAACTCCTCGTCCTCCATTTTATCCAGCAACAGGCCAGGCCCCGTTTCGCCGTTAAAATCATATTTCAGCTTTGTCCGATGAATATCGAACAAAGCAATCGTTTCTTTATCGATGCCGCCCGGAAGTCCGCTGCGTGGATTGATGCTTAATGTCAGCTCTGCCAGCCGGGCCTTTTTCAGGCTTCGTATGCCTTTATCGGCATGCCCTGTGCGGAACAGTTCCTGAATCTCCTCTATTTCCGCAAGATTAGCAAGGTAAATATTCTCCGGAATCACCGTAATGCTCTGAATCCCGCGGAAATTTTTCCGTGATTCTTCCATATTATATTCGGCCGGCCATAAATCACCAAGATGAGCCAGGTTCTTTTCTATCTGCTTGAAATATTTTGTTCTTTTTATGCGGTCCACATCATAGACCGCGTTGATGTATGCCGTTTTTCCGGCTTCGGAAAGCAGTTCCCCGTCTTTTTCCTGCAGCAGTTTTATGGAACGGTCATAAATATCTTTATCGTAGATTATTCCCCGCCCGGAATGATTATGGTATACGATAATATTCGGCTCTGAAGTATCTTTTTTCCCCGCTCTGTTGCATCTTCCCATTCTCTGGAGCAGGCTGTCCGCCGTACACATTTCGGTATACAGTATGTCAAAATCAATATCAAGGCTCGCCTCAACGATCTGCGTCGTCACCCAGATGCCTGTTTTCTGTTCACCGGCAGAAAAATCCATGATTTTTCTTTCCAGTATTTTCCTGTGGGCCCTGATATAGCGGGAGTGCAAAAGACCGGGGTTCAGGCCCTCTCCTGTTAATTTTTGATATACATGCTGCGCTTTGGAAACCGTATTGCAGATCACCAGGACTTTTTTGCAACGCGCCGCATCCGCTATCTCTTCGTAATCAAAATCATCCTTTACAATCTTCAGCCTGTGCCGAATGTACTCGGCCTCCCCCGCAAAATCATGCCAAACATAATCCCGGTCTTCCATCAGTCCGCTTTCTCTCATGAAGTATTGCAGCACCGGAGGAAATGTTGCGGTGATGACAGCAAACTTTCCTCCCATTCGCTTAATTTCCGAAAGTCCGAACAGCAATGCCGCAACGACTCTCGGCTCATATGACTGAATTTCATCGATAACGATTTTGGAATATTTTAATGTCGCCGCAAAGATTTCCGTACCGAGCGCCTTATAGACAAAACGGAACAGCTGGTCTACCGTGCATACCGTCAGCGGACAGGAAAATCGCTTCGCCTTTTCGTAATTCCGATAGCCATCCTTCAAATCTTCCGCCTCTTTCAGATAATCGTTCAGACTGTCGGAATGCAGCAGCGCTGCGTCTTCATACCGGTAATTTTTCCGGATTCTCTGATAAATTGCATCGGACGAAACTTTTAACGGGAGCGTATAGAATCCTTTTTCCCCATTTAGCCAGAGAAGCGCCGCTTCTGTCTTGCCGGAGCCCGTCGGCGCTGTCATGACAATATTCCGTTCTCTGTTCTCCATCATGAATTTCTGTGCCGGCCGAAATTTTCCCGCCCATTTTTCTTCAATATTGCCGCAAAGCCTTCTATCCGCCAGATCGGAGGCTGTTTCCGCCGCTTCGTTTCCGGCGCTGACCGTCCAGTCAAACTTATTCAGCATCCCTTTCACAAGCATATATTCGCACCATACGCTTTCCTTTGGGCGTATGTAAGCGTTTTGGTTCCGGTCTGAAAACAGCAGAAAATTCCTGTTGGCCATGTTTAAAGTGACTGTATCGTCCTGCAGATATTCCCGCACATGACTCAGATAAAACTGTTCACAGTACGTTTTCAGCGTTTCTCCGTCATAAACGTCCGGGCGTGTATGGTGATAATAAACCGCCGTAAGAAGCACACTGAAATCCGCCTGCGTGAACTGTGGATTTTCACTGAAAAACGCCTCTTTCGACAAAAGAAGCGCGCTCAGGAAACCATGAGAAATCTGTTCCTGTTTTGTTTTTTCCAGAGCCGGATTTACCAATGTCTGAAAAATATAATTTGCTTTTCCGATATCATGAAAACGGCAGGCAAGCAAGATCAGTTTCTTCTCCTTATCGCTGAAATAACGGCCGTATTGTTCAAAAAATGCTTCCGCGCACCGGACTGTTTCTTCGATATGCTCCCGAAGCGTCTTATGCTCCGTCCCTGCCGGAGATTTTGCATAATATTCCATTTCCGCTCTCCCTCGCCTTACGACGCATCCTCTCATCAGACGCCTGCGGGCGTTTCTGCTCTGTACCGCCCGCGTCTTCTGTATTCCCGCCGCTCTCATGCCAGCGCCGCGATGTCTTTATAACGATCCACAAGCACGTTGTCCAGCGTTCCTCCATGTGGAAAATAATACGCCCGCACTTTGCCGTTCTCCGCTTTCCAGCGGCGCAGCCCCTGTTTTGTAATTTCATACTCTCTGGTGAGCGTATAAGCAGTCATACATCTATTCCCGATATCAACAGAATTTACGGGGATATAAATATCATTGCGCGCTGTTATCCCGTTTTCTTTCCAAAGCTCCACAATCTCCACATTTCTGATATCCAGTATATCTTCGTGCCGGCCAAGCGCGAGATAAACCGGCGGATTTTGCAGCGACCGGAAGACGGTATCGAAATCTTCTTCCGCCGGCACAATATGCAGAATCATCTCATTCCGGCAGATCAGCTCTACATGGGCCACGCCTTTAAAAGCCCCATAATCCCGGTTCTTCTCCCGAATACAGATCTGATGCCGCGCACTTTCGTATTTCGTATCAAAAGAAAAAGAATATCTCGTGTATAATTCGGACACCGATCCTGCATTTTTCCCCTGAACGCTTATTTTCATCGGATGGAATTCGCCCTTTGGGTAACCGCACGCCGTATGAATCATACCGAGCACCGTCGAATAGGGCGGCAGGGGGTAGGATTCTTTAATGATAAAACTGCTCGGTTTACGGTAATTGACCAGATTTTGAAAACACTCAACTCTAATTGCTTTCTCCATAATAATCATCCACTTCCTTCTTCAACTGGCGGAAAACATCCGCAACGGAACCCGCTTTCAGGGTCTGTTTCAATTCGGATTCATTGGCAAAAATACCGCTTGTCAGTCCGACATGCGTATTCTCTTTGATATCATCGCTGCTTTCCAGAATTTCCATCAACGTTTTTACGAATATGCTTCCCTTTTCCAAAAAGATTCTGTTCTCAAAAAAGGGATTTTTTCTTTCATAACGGCCGCCGATCACAAAAACCGGCGTCAGGTTTTCACGCCTGCCTTTAATATCCCGATACAAAAACTGAACGGTATCGAGGAATGTTTTCATCCGCTCCGCCCGTTCCGCTTCCGGTATGGAAATCTCTCCGTCGATACCGATTCTTTCAAGATCGACCGTAATGGAATAAGCATAAAAAGCACGGTGGATTTCGCTCTGCGCAATACCGTTTTCAAGATTCTGTCTTCTGGCCAGCCCCATATTGGTCAAAAACTCCAGATCGCTCTGATAGGGTTCCAGCGCAACCGCATTGCTGAGCCTTACGACCGCACTTCTCGTCGATGCGCCGCCTTTCTCATTTTTTCCTTCTTCTTTGGAGCTCGTTTTCATATAACCGAACAAATCGATTTCCGGATAATCCCGAATCGTCGCCGACGGCGCAAACTGTACCACGCCGCTATTCCCGTCGACCGGCGTGGTATCCCATCCTGCCTGCTGCATCATATTGTAGCGCATGGCCTGTCTGGAAATATAAGTATACTGTTCGTAATTGCCCCTTGACATTTTTTTCAGAGCGGAGATATTGCCGACTCCCTCGCCATAGTTTGCGCTTTCCGCCAGAAAAACCATTGTTAATGTCAATCCCTGTCTATTCATTTGTTACTTCCTCCTTTTTCTCATAATGGCTCCCCTGCAGACCGAGCAGGAAAGCATAGCCGTACTCTGTAAACGTATCTTTATCCTTCAAAAACTCTATGAACGCATTCGGGACCTGAAGTTTTGTCGAACAGTATACCCGCATGATAATCTCCATGAAATGTTCTACATTTCCCACCGACAGGGCATTTAACAACTGATAAACCGTTCCTCTGATACAGGCGTCATCGTTTGTCCCTTTTGCCCCCAGCAATTCATTCCTTAATTGATATCCCTCGTCTCTCACTCTGTAACGGTTCATCAGTGCACCTCCTGTTTTTTCTCCGCTGTCTTTCGATAGCAGCCTTGTCCTGAGCTGGACATCATATACAAACGCCGCTCTGAACAAAGCGCTTTCACTTCCGTTTACTTTATCCAGCGCCATTTTCAGCAGCCGGTTGATCACCGCATACTGACTGCAATATCTCAACATGTTCAAAATAACATTTTCATGAATGTTCCAGAAGTCTTTTCCGGTCTTCATATAAGGATAATGACTCAGCATGTTCAGATCTTTCCGGATATTCTCATCCTGTAACAGCATAAGAACATCTTTGGAAATCACATCGAAAGTGTACCTGTCGTTTTCCCCCATGCCTCTTGTAATCACCTGAATATTGCCGAGCTCACGGCTTTTTTCTTTCAATAACAGATCGATGGTCCGTGCAATCCAGGAAGCATATTTTTCCTCATCTTCCTGTTCCGCACCCTGTACCAGGCTGCCCCGAAACGGATTGGCATCGAACAGCGTTTCCAGGCTCTGGTTCATATTAACGAATACAAAGTTCTTTCCCACCTGTGTAAATCCCAGCGGCGCAAGCGCATATACATAAGCGCATACCGGACAGAGCCAGGCGTCCACCTTGCAGTTCCAGAACGCAGAGCGTTTTCTCGTCAGATCGTCCGCCTGATCTTTCATAAAAGCGATCGAAACCCGCTCTTTCGCATCCATCTTTTCACCGCAGTCGATGCACAGCTCTTTCGCCTTCTCATGTCCGGCCGAAACATACCGAAGCAGCGGCGCGGAAAAATCCGCATCAAACGTCTCTTTCATATTTTTCGCGGCGTTTGCCCGCAGCAGAAAACTTTTTCCGTCCCAGAAGCGGTTGATATAATTATAAATAATGCTTTTCATGGAAAAAGTTTCCTCGCACTGTTCCTGTTCCAGAAACGTCCGGAGCTGCTCCAGTCTGGCGCACAGTTCTTCCGTCTCCAAATTTTCTTTTAATTTACTTGTCCGCAGTCTTTCGTATACTTCCGGATTTTCAATTTCCTGTCTGATATTTTCAAATCCTGAGCGATAGCTGTTTGACAGTAGTTTGTCATTGATAAATTTGAGTTCTTCCCTGCAGTCCTTCTTCTGAAAATCTTCCTGCTCCGCTTTTTCCAGAATGGCATCTATTTTTTCAAGCGCCGCCCGGTAAGCCGTATGCTGACCGTACTTTTTGACAAATGCCTGAAAATACATCTTCGTCCAATCGGATTTTTTTACATAATTTCTGTCAAGCCAAAGCCCCTGGCCGTCGCTGGTCACCCCATAGTCCTGATTCTCTTCGGCTCCGTCTGTTGTCAGCAGGTATTTTAATCCGACAATCCCCGCATTTTTCAGAAAATCGCCGGATGATACCGTTATTCTGTCCGCGCTGCCGTCCGGCCGATCAAAGAAATCCGTCTGCCGCGGCTCCTGCAATCCTGTCATTCCGTCCATTCTAACACCTCCTATCCGATAACCTCAAATTTCCCATGGCCCTCCGAACGTCTCGCGCCCACCCCCGCATGATACAGGATTGTAAGCAGCCGGCGGGAACCTGTCAGCTTAAAAATCCCAAGAGAGGCGTCCGTATTCCGGCCAAACACCGGAACGACAACTTTTTTTCCTTTAACCGTCTGTATGGAAAAAGATTCCGCCGCGGCATCCATTCCCATCCTGTCCAGAAAGACAGCGATATTTTCCCGCAGCGCCTGTTCAAACTCTTCCGATTCACAGGTATAATAAATATCCGTATTATTTTCCGGATTATGCCTTCTGACTATCAGCGGGCTCTGCATACGGATTACGATCTGTTCTTCCCGTATTTCCGGAAGCGGCTGTACGCGGACGGAAACCAACGTCATGGAATTATCATTCATTGGGTATTTTTTTCGTTTCATGAGCTGAAACCCATTAAAAAACATGAGAAGTTCCTGTTGATCTGCATCGGAAAAGAACAAAGAAAAGGCATTGCTTTCCAGCTCAATTTTCTCTTTTGCAAATTTTGCTCCCGGCAAATAATAAGAAAAGGTATAGCTTTTGAGCACCGATCTGCTTTTGTCATACAGCTTTTCGTAAAACGCCTGCGAGCAGGCCTGTGCAGATGCTTTGAAAAAACTGACAATCAGGCGGTCCATTTCACGCGGAAGCCTGTTATTTTCCAATTCAAAAGTCAGTTTATACTGGTACACTGATTTTATCCACCTCCTGTCCGGGGTATGTCGTATGAAACGAGTATAGCATATTTTGGAACTCAAAAAAAGCGGTTCACAGGATTCCTGCCGTTTTCCAGCCCGGCAGAATATCCTGAAACCGCTTATCCCGATCGAAATCATTGTATATATCGGCCCTGAATATCTCCTGCGTTATCCACGCGTCCTGATATTTCCCCGCTTCGCAAGGCCCCGTCAGAGGTTTTCCGCCTCAAATTCAAAGCTTCCGGCTTCCAGCTCCCGCACCGAACCATCTGGCAGCGTCAGACGGGCCGGCACAGGCACGGTACAGCTTATCACGGCCTTATTGTCCCGTACTTTCCACGCCATGCGTATCTCTCCGGCCCGGCTGTGATAACTGCCTTCCACGCCGCCAAGCCGTCTGTCGATAAACGGATGGAGATCGATTTTCGCATAGCCCGGCTCCAGCGGTTTGATGCCCAGAATATAGCGGTAATAAAATTCGCCCACGCTTCCAAAGGAATAATGATTAAACGATACCATGTTGTCGCCGCTCATTTTGCTTTCGTTGACGGTGCCGTCGGGCCGCAGAGCGTCCCACCGCTCCCATGTGGTGGTGGCGCCGCAGTTGACCTGATAAAGCCATCCGGGACATTTCTCGTTCAGAAGCAGATCATAGGCAAGCCCGGCCTGGCCGTGGTCGGCAAGCAGGGGCAGCAGATGTTCGGTGGCAAAAAAGCCTGTCTGCATTCCCTCTTCCCGTATTTTCTCTGTCAGCTTCCCGAAACAGGCACCCCACAGCGCGCCCTCCGGAATCACAAACCGGAGCGCCATAATATAAGCCCCCTGGTAGTTGTCTTTCATCGTCCCATCTTTTCTGACAAAGGCTTTTAAATAGGCGGCCGTCGTTCTTTCAAGCTGTTCCCGGTAACGGTTCTCATCCTCTGACTGATTCAGTCGATGCGCCGCTTCGGATAAAATACGCAGATCATTGACGATAAACGCATTGGACACCGGGCCGTTGTGCATCGCCATGTATTTGACGTCTTTGCCGGGAGCCAGCCAGTCTCCGAGGCTCGGACCGGTCCAGAGATCTTTTTTCCCCATCAGGCCTTTTCCCATATGGCGGATTTCACATTCCACATGGCTCTTCATGCTGTCATACTGTTCCCGTAAATATCGGTCCGTTCCGTACTGCTGCCACAGCATTTCCGGCAGAATCGTAACCGCGTTTCCCCATCCGAGCATGCTCATGAAGCCGACTCCCTCCGGCCCTCTGGCCGGCACCACCGGAGCCACATATCCCTCGGTATTGTCCATCTGCGTATATCGGATATCTTTTAAAAATTTGGCTAAAAAAGGTTCCGTATCGTAATTGTATGCCCCGGTCAGCGCAAATACGTGTCCGTCCCCCGTATAACCCATCCGCTCGTCGCGCTGCGGGCAGTCCGTTGGCACCTCCAGATAATTGCTTTTCTGTCCCCACAACTGATTGTTGTAAAGCTGTTCCACTTTCTTGTTTTCGCATGTAAAATAACCGGTACGATTCATCCGGCTATGTATGACTACACCAGTCAACAACCCTTCTTCATAGGGCACGCCGGAAAGCTCCACATAACGAAATCCCATAAAAGCGAATCGCGGACGGTATTTTTTCGTTTCCGTACCTTTATAATACACGGTTTCCGCTTTGGCCTTACGCAGATTCGTCGTATAAAGGCTTCCGTCCGCATTCAGGATTTCACCATGCCGCAGTTTCAGCACTTCACCGTTCATATGCGCCGGGTCGATTTCCACAAAACCGGCGAAGTTCTGCCCGAAGTCTGCGATCGTCACACCGTCATGCACCGTGACGGTTTTGACCGGAACGGTCTCCTGCATCGTCGTATACAGAATCCCTTCTTCCAGAACTTCCGGCAGCTTTCCTTCATAAGGGACGATTCCGCTCAGGCTCCCGGCCATATCGGGAGACGCGGCATGATAAATTTCCCCGTCATAAAAGCCCGCATAATCATAAGGGCTCTGCCGTACGGCCACCGTATGATCGCGGCTTTTATAAACATGGCTTTCACCGTCCCGCTCTACGGTCAGAATCCACGCCGCCGCCGAATGCTCTCCGTATATCCGGCATTTGTTCTCAAATGTATAGCGGCCGCAGTACCAGCCCTGTCCCAGATAGACCCGCAATATATTGTCTCCTTCGGTCAACATTTCGGTTACATCATAGGTCTGCACCTGTAACTGGCGGGGATAATAGGTATAACCGGGCGAAAACAGAATATCGCCCACCTTTTTCCCGTTGATTTCCGCCTCGTAAATGCCCAGCGCGGTGATACACAGCTCTGCCTTTGTAATACCGCCGGCATCCGTAGAAATCACCTGTTCGAATACATCGACAGCCCCCTCCGCAAAGGGTCTGTCCGCCCGTATGAATTGTTCTCTTAACTGTTCGTACATAGACGCTCCTTTCCTGCCACACGGCTGACGCCGCTTCATCAACCGGGCATTTCCCCTCAGAAATGTTCCCTCATAAACACCGCACTCTTCTCAAAACTCTTCACCGGGCTTTTCTCAATCCAGTTCCGGTGGCTCTCCAGAATAACCGCCTCCACGCCGAGCGCTCCGGCCTTTTCGGAAAGGGCTTCCAACGGCATAGCGCCATACCCCAGTTCCATGCTGTCGCTTTTGACTATGGGAGTCATACAGGGGCCCGTCTGTCGTGTCCCCCGGTCGTTAATATGCCACAGTTTCATCCGGCTGCCGAGCGCATCCATGACGGCCAGCGGATTTTCGCCGCATTCGGCGCACCAGTAGCTGTCAAATTCAAAATTCACCGCGGACGGGTCCGTTTCTTCCAGCAAGATCTGATATGCGTTTTTCCCGGAAGCATTTTTCAGAAACTCGCAGTTATGGTTATGATAGAGCAGACTGATCCCTTCCGCCCTGAGAGCCTTTCCGGCCCTGTTAAGCCGTTCGCACAGTTTTTTGACCGCTTCGGTCTCTCCATAGGCAAACCGGTACATGCCGGTTATGACAATTTTATCGGTTCCAAATGTGTTGGCTTCTTTTGCCGCCGACGCGAAGTCCCGTTCGATGCTGCCCAAATCCTGATGAATGGACACCACCTTCAGGCCGCTTTCTCTGACCAGCCGCGGCCAGTCCAGTTTCCCGCCGTTTCCGACGCTCATCCCCGCCGCCTTCGTCATCATTTTTACCAGAAAACTGCTGGGATGAATCATAAATCCGCATAATTCGATGCCGTCATAGCCGGCGGCTTTCATTTTCTCCATCGTTTCGCGCGCCTGCGCTTCCTTATTCATGACCGTTCCGAGCATAAACTGCTGTACTGCTTTTACCGGCATGCCACCCACTCCCTTCTTTAGCTTACTCATTGCGGACCAAATCAGCTCTTCTTTATCTTCTGCAAAATCCGGTTGAGCTGTCTTACGCTTTCTTCGTCGATATCACCGGCCTGTTTTAAAAGGCTGATTAACGTCATCCGTCCCATCATCCGCTGTAAACCGGGATTGTCTTTTACGGCCTCCGCCACATCGCCGCGGGAAGCCGCGCCTTTTTCCATCATCTGATTGACGATCGCCCCCGCTTCCGGGTTGGCCCGCAAATCTGCCAGCGTATCGGATACGGAATAACAGTCCGGGTCAAATTCGTCCTGGTCGAACCAGTTGACGACGTCCTGCTTTTTCACAAACACATAATCCGGGTTCGGCGTTTCCACCCTGCGCACTGTCATTCTGTCGCTTTGTCCCGCAGCTTTCGCTTCTATCGTATGTTCTCCCGAGATGGGCACGGAAAACCGGAATATCCGCTTCCCGCTCTGCGTTTCAAACAGTCCGCCGTCCACGTACAGGGAAACTTCCTCCGCATTGGAATACACCTTGATCTGCGTCACATCCTCCGCCCGGTCCGCATACCGGCTTCCGCAAAGATGCACCATCGGTTCCGGGTTCCATGCCGCTTTGTACAGGTAAAAGGCGTCTTTTCTCGTCTGCCTGTCGAAGGTAACGAGCCCCTTTTGGTTTTCGCCGTGTTTGCCGCCCTCATCCCGTCCGTCGGCCGCAAAATCAAAAAGGTTCCATACATGGGAAGCCCACAGCCAGGGGCGTTTCTCGATCATTTCCAGCATATGTTCGTGATAAAGCGCCTGATAGGATTCCGTATAGTCGCCTTTTTCCGGCTGACTGCTCTGGTACTGCGGATTGGCGTCCGCCCCGTACTCGCTGAAGCCGATGGGCCGTTCCGGGTATTTTCTGTGAAAGTCGTCGAAAAATTCATCATTCTGTTCCAGTTCTCCCAGATACCAGCCGAAATACAGGTTATAACTGTTCACATCCGGAATTTCCAGAATCGGGCTGTCCGTTTCCAGCATGAAAACATTGGCCATCGTCGTAAGACGGGTGGTGTCCATCCGGTGGCACAGCTCGTTTAACAGCCTGTGGTTTTCCAGCAGGTCTTCGTTCACCGCGCTGGCCGCGGTAATTTCGTTGCTCAGTCCCCATACCGCGATCGACGGGTGGTTATAACACTGGGCGATCAGTTCTTCCATCTGATGCAGCGTATTTTCCCTGCCGTTTTTCATATTCATGGTGATATAGGGAATTTCCGCCCAGACGACGATGCCGTTCTCGTCGCACAGATCATAAAATTCCTGCGCATGCTGGTAATGGGCAAGGCGCAGCGTATTCGCCCCCAGCTCCCGGACAATCTCCATATCCTTTCTGTGATGTTCCATCGTCAGCGCATTGCCGACACCTTTCCGGTCCTGATGGCGGCTGACGCCCCGCAGCGGATAACTGCGGCCGTTTAACAGAAATCCCTTCTGTGCATCGATGGAAAACGCCCGGCAGCCGAAACGGGCCGAAACTTCATCGCCGCTTTCCAGAGAAGCGGACGCCGTATACAGATAAGGGTCCTTTATACCGTCCCAGAGATGCACATCTGCAATTTCAAACGCAACACAGGCATAGCCGTTCTCCGGCGCCGCGGTTTGGCTTTGTCCATCCACCCGGACCGTCACGTTTCCCTTTCCCGTCTGCCAGGTCTCCACCGTAACGAGGGCGGACTTCTCTTTCAGATTTACGACCGGCGTTATTTTGATGCCCGGCGCGCCGCAGTAAGAAAGATCAAAATGTTCTTCCGGCACGACGATCAGATTCACATCCCGGTACAGTCCGCCATAAAACGTAAAATCCGCTTTCTGGGGATAAACGATATCGTTATCGCCGTTGTCCACCGTAATGCAGAGCTCGTTCCGCTCCCGCAAATGTTCCGTCAGTTCCACCCGAAACGCAGAATATCCTCCCTGATGCACCGCCAGTTCTTCGCCGTTCAGGCTCACCCACGCCGCCATCGCCGCGCCTTTGATCTCCAGAAATACACGACTTCCTGCCGCCGTCTCCGGCTTTTCCAGTTCGCGTACATACCGGCAGCTTCCGCGGAAATAGTCGTTGCCGCCGTCCTGCCCGTCCGCCGCGTTCCATGTATGGGGCAGATTTATTTGACTACATTGATCATTCTGATAAAACTTCCAGTTCTGATTCAGTGAAATTATTTTTCGCATATAAATTTCCTCCTTTAACATGCCTGAAATTCACATTTTTCTGTCAAACCGGTATTTATGCGGTTTCTATCCGGTCAGAAATATGATATATTTTTTTAATATAGTATATTTACCCGTATCACGCAATTCAAAACGAAGAGGAGACTTCGCACGATGGACATCGAACAAAATCTGGCCCTTTTTCAGGAGCTGCTCTGCTGCGGCAGCAATATTTATCTATGGTGTTATGACGCCGGCGGGCATCTGCTCAGTTCCAACTGTCCCCATGAATCCCTGTTCGGCGCCGCCTTTTCTTTCCTCGGCTGCAAAGAGCGGGCGCTTCTGGCCGGGCGGGAAAACGGTCAGCCCCAGGCGGTCGGCACGTCTTTCGGCCTTCTGTGGGGCGTGGATTTTGTGCGCAGGGAAAAGGAGCCTGAACGAATGTATGTGATCGGTCCCGTCTTTTCCCACAACGTCTCCAAACAGGATATGGAAACCGGCTTCCTGCATTATGCGGGGGAAGAAATTCCGCTCTCCTGGAAGCATCGGCTCATCAACGCCTATGAGGAAGTCCCCATCGTCCAGCATATCCTTTTTACCCGATACCTGCTGATGCTCCACTACTGTCTCACCGGAGAAAAGCTGGATGCCTCCGATACAACGATTCAGCAGTCTTTTGCCAACGCGGCTCCGGCTGACGCCAAACGGGACAGGCACCGGGTCTGGATGAGTGAACAGGCGCTGCTTCATATGGTACGGAACGGCGATCTGAATTATAAAGATGCGCTGAACGATTCCCTCCTGATCAGCGAGGGCGTACCCGTGCATGGAAAAGACCCTCTGCGCCAGGCCAAAACCTCCGTGATCGTTTTTACTTCCATCGTATGCCGCGCCGCCATCGAGGGCGGCCTGCCCCCGGAAGCGGCTTATTCTCTGGGCGATTCCTACATGCAGTCCGCCGAAAATGCCTTAACTTACGACGAAATCCGCAGCATCCCCACGCTGATGTACGACGATTTCATCCGCCGGGTGCACCGGATCAGACAAAATCCAAAGCTTTCGGCCCCCATCGCCCGCTGCCGGGATTATATCGAAATGCACCCCGGCGAAAAAATCCGCGCAAAAGATCTGGCGGAACTCGCCGGCTATACGGAATATTACCTGACCCGCCGTTTCAAAGAAGAAACGGGATTCAGCGTCAGCGGCTATGTACAGAACGCCAAGATCGCGCGGGCCAAAATCCTGCTGCGCAGCACGAACCTCTCCGTCCAGGAGATTTCCGATCAGCTCTGCTTTGGCAGCCGAAACTATTTCAGCCGCATTTTTTCCGAAATCGAAGGCTGCACGCCCACACAGTTCCGCGATCAGCAGGCGCCCTAGAACACACCGAAACACGCTCCGGGCGCCCATTCTCCGTCAGCGGCCTTCCGTAATACGAAGGCTATTTCAAATGCTCCATAATCACTTCGTGGCGCGCCTTTTCCTTCTTTTCCGCAATCCGTTTCTGTACGTTAATCATTTCTTCCTTATCCAGCTTACAGAAGTGCATCGCCGCCAGCGTACACAGCCACCCGATGATCGGCATCCCGAATTTGACCGCCATGGTCACCCAGAAAATGGCGGTAGTGCAGGCTTCACCGGGCTGAGGCATCGTTGCGGTATAGCCAAGCAGCGCCGCCGCTCCCGCCGCCACCGTAGCGCTGAAAGCGGTAATGATTTTATCGATCAGGCTGTATGTACCCGTAACGACCGCGGGCACATATCTGCCGCTGCGATCCAGTTCATAGTCGATCGTATCCGCCATAAAAGCGGTATTGGAAGTCGTAATGCACATATTGGAACCGTTCTGCAAAAGCGTCAGCAATACATACAGAATCATGGCCGGGCTCATCATCACGGCAATCCGCCCCGGATCGACGACCGTAAAAAACAGAAGCGTGACAACAGAAATAATCATGCTGAGCCAGGTCCACGTTACAATCCCTTTCCGGCTTCCATGTTTCCCTGCATACCTTGCCCCTGCCGCGGCGAACAAAATCGAAGGAATCATGCTGATCACCGTCAGCATCGTGGAAATTCCCATATTCCCGATGACGATGCCGAACAGCAGCGTGGTGATGACGGACTGGCTGCCCGTCTGCTGTGCCAGCTTATCCGACGCGTTGGAAACGATATAACACTGTAAAGGACGGTTATGCGCAAGCACATCCAGCATATCCTTTATCTTCAGCTTTTCCTTCGTTCTCTCCAGACCTTCAAAATATTCCGGCTTATCGTACGACGATACCCCGATGCAGACAAGCATCGTACCAATGGCCGCCGCCGCGAGGCAGACGAGGCAGGCCGCGGTCAGAAAGGCCTGATTGTACTCTCCGCCAAACATCGGCAGAAGCACCATATTCAGTATCATCATCAGAATCATCGGCACAAAATAGTTAAAAGCCGTCGTCCAGACGCCGATGAGCGGACGCTGTCCGGGATCGTTGGACATCAGCGCCGGAATGGTCTGGGCCGTCATGTTCGAAATCGTATAACCGATAACATAAATAATATAGAAAAAAGTAAATGTAACCCAGCCGAATCCTTTCCCGGAAAACAAGCTGAACATGCATAACAGCGCAATCGCTTCGATGAGATAACCGGCGATTAACAGAATGCGGAGTTTACCGAACCTGGTATTGACCCTGTCGTAAATAAAGGCTAACAGCGGGTCGGTAACACCATCCAGAATCCGGGTACAGGTTAAAATATAACCGATCACGATCGTGGTAACGCCATAGCCGATGCTCGCGCTGTAACTGGCGAGATTGATCAGGGAATACATGCTCATGCCCACCAGTCCGTTGCAGGCATACAGAATGATCTGCCAGGTTTTGGCGCGGCGGTATGTAACGCCGTCGATTTCGCTGGCCGTAAGTTTTTTGGACATCTTTTCGTCTCCTTCCTCTCTGACAATGTTCCGAAACAATGATTGTGATCCTATTATAGGCTCCTGTCCCATAACTATGAAAGATAAAAACTAGCTTTTATGTACAAAAATTTGTTTCCATTTTAAATATGTCTTAATTATTATCCATTTTCTATATTTTTTACCCATTCATTTTATATTTTTTGTGCAATAATGATGCTAATATAAAATAGCGATAAAAAGAAGGAGGCTTTTCTTATGACTTTTGCACAAGACTTTTTCATCGGTGCGGCCACCGCCGCGCATCAGGTAGAAGGCAATAATATCCACAGCGACTATTGGGCACAGGAACAGATGATACATACGGATTTTCTGGAGCCGAGCGGCGACGCGACAGACCATTATAACCGTTATGCCGAAGACATCCGCCTCATGGCAAAGGCCGGTCTGAACGCCTACCGTTTTTCCGTCGAATGGGCGCGCATCGAGCCGGAAGAAGGGCATTTTGACGAAGCGGAAATTTCCCACTACATGGACGTTATCCGCACCTGTAAAGAAAACGGCATCGAACCCTTCGTCACCCTGCTCCATTTCACCAGCCCAAAATGGCTGATTTCCAAAGGCGGCTGGGAATCCGACGAAACACCCGGTTATTTTGCCCGCTACACCCGCTTTGTCATGGAAAGACTCGGTAAAGAACTGCGCTATGTCTGCACCATCAACGAAGCGAACATGGGCGTTCAGGTCGCCGCCATCGCCGAACGATACAAAAAACAGATGATGGCAAAAATGCAGGCCGGGCAGACCGACGGCACCGTACAGATGGGTCTGAACCTGGAAAAAATGATGGCCAATCAGGAAGCGGCTGCCAAAGAACGCATGGAAATCTTCGGCGTTTCCAAAACGGAATGCTTCACAAGCCCCCGCACGCCCCACGGCGACGAAATCGTTATAAAAGCCCATCAGGCGGCCCGCGCCGTCATCCGCGAAACGGCTCCCCATATCCGGACGGGACTCACGCTGAGTCTGCATGATATCCAGGCCCTTCCGGGCGGCGAGGAAAAGGCCGCCAAAGAATGGGCCGAAGAGTTTACCCACTATCTGCCCGCCATCGCGGACGATGATTTTCTCGGCGTTCAGAACTATACCCGTACCCTGATGGACGCCTCCGGCTCGCTTCCCGTTCCGGAAGGCGCGGAGCTGACCCAGATGGACTATGAATTTTATCCGGAAGCCCTCGAACACGTGCTGCGCAAAGTATCAAAAGACTTTAAAGGCACGCTGATTGTCACGGAAAACGGTATCGCCTCATCCGACGACACACGCCGCACGGCCTTTATCGAATCGGCCCTGTCCGGCGTTCATGCCTGCATTTCCGACGGCCTTCCCGTAAAAGGTTATTTCTACTGGAGCCTTCTTGACAATTTCGAATGGCAGAAAGGTTATTCCATGACCTTCGGCCTCGTTGCGGTTGACCGTTCCAGTCAGAAGCGTTCTCCGAAACCGAGCCTGGATTTTCTGGGAAGTTACTGCGGACGATAACGCCTTTTTTCACGAATCATTAAAAAATGCAAAGGCTATGACTATATAATACGAGGAGGCATTCCATGAAACAATACTTTTGCAATCCCGTCAACTTCACCTACCGCTATCAGTTTAACCAGAAGGAGAACGGCTTTTCCTTAAACCGGGAGGCGGCCGACCCGTCCATGGTCCTTTTTAAAGGAAAATATTATCTGTTTCCGAGCATGACAAAAGGATTTCTGGTAAGCGACGATCTGGTAAACTGGAAACAGCATCCGTTAGAAGGCGTCCCGGTATACGACTATGCGCCGGACGTGCGCGTTATCGGAGATTTTCTGTATTTCTGCGCCAGCCGCCGGGGAAAGGCCTGCGACTTTTACCGGACGCCGGACCCGGAAAGCGGAATCTTCGAACGAATTCCCGGCACGTTTGACTTCTGGGATCCCAACCTGTTCCTGGACGACGACGGCCGGATGTATTTTTACTGGGGCTGCAGCAACATGACGCCGGTCTTTGGCGTGGAGCTGAATCCCGATACGATGGAGCGGCTGGGAGAGCCGGTTGTCCTGATCGAAAATCATAAAAAGGAATACGGTTACGAGCGCACCGGCGAAAATCACCACTATAACCCGGATGAAAGCCATATCGCGGCGCTTCTCAGGGCACAGATGGCGCAGAATCTGGGATGCAGTCCCGATGAAATCACGGATATCACGCCCGCCATCGAAGCAGCGCCGGAACAGTACCGCCCGATGTTAAAAGCCGCGCTTTCCGACAATCCCTACATCGAAGGCGCCTGGATGACAAAACATGACGGAAAATACTATCTGCAATACGCAAGTCCCGGCACACAGTTTAATATCTACAACGACGGCGTCTATACAGGGGATACTCCGCTTGGCCCATTCACCATATGTCCGAATAATCCTTTTTCCTACTCGCCCGGCGGATTTTGCCCCGGCGCGGGGCATGGCTCCACAATGGAAGATCGGTCCGGAAACTGGTGGCATACCAGCACGATGCGCATTTCCGTCAATCATGAATTTGAACGGCGCGTGGGCATCTGGCCCGCCGGTTTTGACAAAGACGGGGAACTGTTCTGCAACCAGCGTTACGGCGACTGGCCGCAGGCCGTTACCGGAGAAAAGAAAGACCCTTTTGCCCCACCCGAATGGATGCTGCTGAGTTATCGTAAAACCGTTACCGCCAGCAGCCAAGAAAAGCCCGCCGCGGATGCGGTCGATGAAAACGTTCAAACATGGTGGAAGGCTGCCGCCGACGATCACACCCCCTGGCTGCAGATCGATCTGGAAGAATGCCGCACCGTCAACGCGGTACAGGTCAATTTTGCCGATGATATGGGGATTGCGGCAGAACTGCCGGAGGGCGCATGTCTCGTCGGAGAGCCGGGCCGCGGACGCTATATCGAGGAACGCGCTTTTACCACCCGCTGGCTGTTAGAAACCAGTATCGACGGTACGGAATGGGAAATACTGGAAGACAAAAGAAACTGCGGTACCGACCTTCCCCACGACCTGATCGTAAGGCCCGATGGCATCGAAACAAGATACCTCCGGCTGACCGTGACCGATACCCCCTTCCACGCCGCCGCCTGCATCAGCGGCTTCCGGGTATTCGGCAGAGGCCGCGGCAGCGCGCCCGCTCCGGTGACGGAAGTCCATGCGCTCCGCAGCGAAGCCATGTCCATGCAGATAAGCTGGCAGGGCGACGCCGTCGGCTATGAAGTATTATGGGGACATGCGCCCGATAAGCTGTATCACAGCTTCCGGGTCTTTGACCGGACACAGTTGGAAGTGCGCGCACTCATGGCAGACGTCGCACAATATTATGTCCGAATAGACGCTTTTAACGAAAACGGGATTACGACGGGCAAAACAACCGCCGCGGAACGTTTGGTTCAGACGGCTGCATTTCCGACGAAAACAAAAACCGCCGCCCGGCGGCGGCGATGATGAGACTGCTGCGCCGTCATATGACGGCGCAGACTCAATGTGTGCTTTATTTATTCTGCCGTTTCCACAATAAATACATCGTGGTCGCCTTTGACCGCCTGTTCCATCACCGCGGCGGTCAGTCTGTTAAAATTGCCGCCGGAAGAACTGGCGCCGGTCAGTGCATCCACTTCCGAAGAACCCTGCTGCTCCAGCAATTTTGCCGCATAATAACGGGTATATTCATTCGGATAGGTTCCGGTAACCGTCATCATATTTTCCATATAGGCGTTATCCCATGCCTTTATATAACCGTTCGGGTCTTTTGCATTAAACTCCACATAAACGATCTGATCGTTTTTTACCATAATACAGACATATTCTTTCCATCCATGGGAATAATCGGACATTTCCGCCGTATAAAAGCCGTCCTGCATTTTTGTCCCGGATCCGCAGCCGCTTAACAATAACAGTGCCGTCAACAAGATAAAACAAACCGTTTTTTTTCTGCTCCTTTTCATGGGAAACCTCCAATTATCTGTTTTCTTTTATTTTAACCTGTGCCACATAGTCTCTCAGACCTTCCGCCTGCGACATGGACTCCGCCGCCATGCTGTCGTTCCTGCCGGCGATGTTCTGAAGCGTTTCGAGACGGTTATTCGCATCCGCAACGGCTTCCGTCTGCTGCTGTACCGTTTCCGCAATGCGGAGAGAAATCTTCTGATATTGTTTTGTAAGTTCTTCTATTTCCCGGAACGTTTCCGCCGTCTGGCCGGCTGTCGTCAATCCCGCCTGAATCGTTTCCGCAGAACGCTCGATCAGCTCCCCTGTCTGCCGCAGCGCTTCCGCCGTCTGCCCGGAAAGATTTCCGATCTCGCCTGCCACTACCGCAAACCCTTTTCCGGCCTCTCCGGCCCTTCCCGCTTCTATGGACGCGTTCAAAGAGAGAATATTGGTCTGTTTCGAAATATCCTCGATCATCAGGCTGATCTTGGATATTTCCTGCACGGTAGCCTGAATCTGAGACATGGCATCCAGCATATTTTCCATATTGCCGCTGCCCAGAGACGTTTTCTGCCCGGCCATTTCAGCACATTCCTCCATATCCTGAACATTACCCCTGTTCTGATCGATGGATGAGGTGATCGCCTCCATATTCTCCTTCATATCCCTCAGAATAACGGCCTGTTCCCTGGAACCTTCCAGAAGCTGCCTTGCGCAGTCAGATACTTCCACGGAAGAACGGTTCATCCTGAGCATGGTACGGTTCAGAGCTTCCGTAATATTGGAAAGCGCTTTCCGTATCGATACGAAGTCTCCGCGGAAATCATCCGGTATTTTGACGGTATAGTCTCCGCCGGCCAGTGTGCTCAGACAGGAGTCGATATCCTGTATATAATTTTTCAGGCTCGTTACCGTTTTTGCAAGGGCGTCCGTCAAAATTCCCGTTTCATCATCGCTTTCGGATAAGAGAACCTCGTCGGTCAGATTTCCGTCCGATAAAGCCTGCAGACGGCTCGTGGCATTGGAAATCGGATCCGAAATTTTCCGGGAAAGCGGAACGATAACCGCCCCCGCAATAATCAGCACCGCTCCCGATAACAGGATGGAAAGCAGTATCGCAAAATACACATCGTTCATAAACTCCCTGACCGGAGCGTATAGAAACAACGCCCAGTTCGTTCCGGGAATCGGCGCATAACCCGCATAATTTCTCAAAGAATCAAGCCATACAATACCCGATCCCGTCTGGAAAGAGGTCGCTTTTTCGAATTTCTCCCGATTGCCGGAAGACGGATACATATCGTAGATGTTATTCCGGCTGCGCATATTCTGCGTATTTCTGTCGCCGATCACATCGCCGTCTTTGTTCAGGATACAGGCGCTTCCTGTATCTCCCAATACAAGCTGGCTCAACACGTCATTCAGAAGATCATATTTATAACTGCCGACCAGATATCCCGTCGCTTCCCCCTCTTCCTTCAACGTGACGCCCACGCAAAGCTGTAAAATACCGTCCGCGTAATAAGGCTCTCCGATGACCAGACTGCCGGTCTTCACAAGCCCGGCATAATAGTCCGTATCCGCAATCGTATCCGGCGCGGACGCATCCCCATACAACTTGCTGCCGGATTCATCATAGGCGGAAAGCCAGACAAACTCTATCTGCAGCTTAATTTCATCGAGACGCGCCTGCTTTTCTTCCCCGGATACCGTACTGTCTGACAGGACTGCTTCCTGTGAAAAATTATACATCCGTTCCGTCAAAAGATGCAGATTGGAACTGATATTCTGGGCCGCAATCCGGGCTGTGATCTGCATTTCATCAAGCAAAATTTTGTTCGTCGAACGGATGCTGCCAACGGATATAATCGTCATAACCAGAATGGAAACCAACACCGCCACAGACATCACGTAAAAATTGATTTTCTGTTTTAAATTACGCTGTTTTTTCATGATTTTACCCCTTTTTTCCTCATACTTTTTCCTCATGCCTTTGGTAAAACCGCCCCCCTGCGGCCCTGCCAGGCATATATCTACCCTTCGACGCTCCGAAACCGGACAGCCATATACTGTCTTTCCGGCATGTCAATCCGGATATTCCCTTCATAAACGCCGGGCAGCTTTTCGATCGTCATATTCCAGGTGTCGATCAGTTCGATCTCATAGCGGCGCCCTTCCGCCAGCTTCCAGGTACGGAAGGACGGACGGAAAAATCCGAAATAATACAGGAAAAAAGACTGATCGTCCTCTTTGCGCAGGCAGGGTACATCCCAGTTTTCCCCGCGGTTATGGGGCATAACCTTTATCGCCGCCCCGTCGGAAGGAACTTCTTCCATCATTTTTCTTAAAAAAGCAATCCGCTCCGGGCTTGTTCCGTGCAGCACGCCGCCATGTGACCACCAGATCTGCTCATGCTGGACATATACTTCTCCGTGGGAAAGATATCCGCCCCGGATACAGCCTTCCCAGAACCGTCTCGTCATCTCCTCACCCGTCAGATTGCCCCATCCGTAATTGATATTCCCTTCGTAAGCACATTCATCCACTATGACCGGCTTCTGATACTGCTGACGCCACTCCGTCACCGCCTCCGCCGTCTTATAATTATCGATGCGCTGAATGCTGGCGTGGGTAATCCACGGACGCGTGTGGTCATAAAGTTTCAGACAGTTATGGATGGAACGCAGATGCCCATACGCATCCCGCCGCATAATAACACGCGCATACAGCTCCCAGTCCTCAATGGATTTGGAAGGCATCAGATCATACTCATTGGCGAGCGACCACCAGACATTTTTAAAATGACTCAATCGGTCAACCGCATATTTCAGATAAAAAACATCGGTTTCCCTTTCCATTTTGGAAAATCCCCATTTGTCATAGGGATGCAGCAGAATGATATCCGCTTCTATTCCCAGATCATCCAGCTCCCCGATGCGTTTCTCCAGATTTTCCCAAAATACGGGATTGAAACGCGTAAAATCGAACCCCTCTTCTTCGCTGCCCGCAAAGGCATAATGCGCCGGGTTTACAGCGTTATATGTATAAAACTTTGGGAAAATACACATTCTGACTTTGTTAAAAGGAGCTTCTTTCAGCGTTGCAAGCGTCTGCTCCTGAACTTCTTCCGGCTGATTTACCCAGGCATAGCAGGTCGTGCCAAAAGGATAAAACCGCGTTCCGTCTTCATAGGCAAAATGAAACCGGGCTTCTTCCGTCAAATCTTCCGGCGCATATACTTCGTCCATCGGAAGCACCCGTCCGTGGTTCCCCGCTTTGGCGGCCGTGCATTCACATGTCAGTTCTATTCCGTCCAAAGCCGGGTCGCTGGAACTCGTAACCGCCTTCCAAACGCCCGGCTTTCCCGGCATAAACCGTATCTTATAATTTCCCCCGCCGCAGTAAAAACCATTTACTTCAATTCTTTCCGAATCATTCTCGAAGGCTGCCTTCAGCCGGACATCCGTATAAGGATTGCCCTTATCCGTGCCGGTCAGCGATGCCTCAAAAATTTTGTATTGTTCTGTCATGTTTCTTCCTCCGCGTCGCTCATTTTCTTGCACTATTATAGCATATCTCCTTTTTTCATCCAATCAGTTTTTGCTGTCTCCGCAAAAAACTCTGCCTGAAAATGCAGGCTCAATTCGCGGTCGAAAAAAAAACTGCCGCGCCGTAAAATTACAGGCGCAGCAGTTCTCTGATGATATTCAGTTCGTTTGACCGGTACAGTCATATTTTTTCAAACACCGGCATATAGTCGATGGGTGCATCCACATGGACGGTCTGCTTCCCCTCATAAATCTCCCCGGTCGAAGTCAGCTTCCATTTTCCTTCCGGCAGATAAACGTCGCGTTCGAACGCATTCAGATGCAGGATGGGCGCCGCCAGATATTTCTCTCCGAACATATATTGGTCGGAAAGCTCCCAGCACTTCGCATCTTCCGGAAATTCATAGAACATCGCGCGCAGCAGAGGCGACCCGTTCTCATGCGCCTCTTCATATAATCCGCGGATATAATCGTGCATGGATACGCGGACATCGTAATATTTTTTCATGATGGCGTAATTTTCTTCGCCATAGCTCCAGAGTTCGTTCGGCTGACCGGTATGCAGATAGCCGCCGCCCCAGTCCCGCTCGTCTAACGGCGGAATATTATACGGGCCCCTGTCCCCGTGCATCCGGAGCACAGGAGAATAGACCGCGAACTGATACCAGCGGATTAAGAGCTGCCTGAAATCTTCGTCATTCACATCATCCGTCATAAAGCCGCCGATATCAGTCGTCCACCAGGGAATCCCCGCCAGCCCCATGTTCAGGCCGCACTGAATCTGATCCGCAAAGGCTTCAAAAGTGCTCGGCACATCGCCGGACCAGACCACATTGCCATATTTCTGGGAACCCGCCCACGCACAGCGCAGCAGATTGACAACGCTTCCCGTTCCGTTTCTGCTCATCTCATCATAGAACACGCGGCTGTACATCTGCGGATAAATGTTGCTCAGAGAAAGCGCCGGTCCGTCGCAGTAACGATAATTTTCAAAATCATAAACCCCGTAATCCGGTTCGGAATTATCCAGCCAGAACGCATCGATTCCGTAGTCGTAATAATTCTTCTTGCAGACTTCCCATACATATTTTCTCGTCTCCGGGTTAAACGGGTCGATTTCCACACAGTCTCCCTGATAATCGTAAGTCTGGGCCGCGCCGCGTTCCGTCCTGATTAACAGCCCTCTTTCCATCATCGGTCCAAAATTTTCGCTTCTGCGGTCTACCGAAGGCCATACCGACACGATGACTTTTATACCCATCTCATGCAGTTCGTCCACCATCGCTTTCGGGTCGGGCCAGTATTTTTGATCAAACTTCCAGTCTCCCTGCAGCGTCCAGTGGAAAAAGTCGATCACGATCTGATCGATTTTGATGCCCTCTTCCCGATATTTGCGCGCCACGCTCAGAACCTCCTCCTGTGTCCTGTATCGAAGCTTGCATTGCCACAGCCCCATTAAATCTTCCGGGAACATGTCGGCCCGCCCGGTCACGGCCGTATAATTTGCAAGAATCTGTTTCGGCGTATCCGCGGCAGTAATCCAATAATCCATTTCCTTCGTCGCCCCGGCAATCCATTCATAATAGTTCCGTCCGAAAGTCACGCGCCCCACCGCCGGATTGTTCCAGAGAAAACCATAACCCATTGACGATACCGCAAAAGGTACGGAAATCTGGGAATTACGCTGTGCCAGTTCCAGCACACAGCCTTTTAAATCCATGCAGTCCTGCTGATACTGCCCCATACCGAAGATTTTTTCATCCCTGCTGCTTTCAAATTTCAGGTTCAGGGAATATTCGCTCCCGCCGATAATGCCTTTCCATTCCCTGTTCCGCAGTTTCAGACATCTGCTCTCTTTCGAAAGCGTCCCGTCATAAAACCGGAAATACTCCCGCAGAATCAGACTGTCGTCCTTATAAAAAGAGAGGACTCCCGCAAAATTAACAACCGCTCTGATGCGCCCGTTGACAATCGTCGCAATTTCCTTCCGGTCAATCGTCCCGTCGCCGACCCAATGGTCTTCTTCCTCCACGGTGATCTTCGTATCACATTTGTTGACTTTTTCAGTCAGCGCCCATTCCTTTCCCGTAAAAGAAGAACCCATGACCGCGCGCACGCGCAGCGAATCCTCCCCCCATGCTTCGATTCTCACCATCTCACCGTTGTGGTAACACACCAGCGCCCCGTTATCGTTTACAAATCTCATACGCATCCTCCTCGCAATTTTTCAAAATCCGTTTTTATGCCGCCCAAAATCCCCCAAATCCGCTTCCCGGCTCCGCCCGGAAAATCTTTTCTTGGAAAGCATATGCCCTGATGATATAATACTATTATCTAAGGCATATTACTATTGGAATACTATTGTTTTGTGATACGATACTATTTTAGTCTGCTGATTCACAGCAGAAGAAGGAAAGGGCTTTCATAATGCCGGGCAGAGAAACCGAGGAAAAAAGACAACACAGCACCACACTGATTCCATACAGTTATTACGAATGCCGGCTTCCGGAATATTTTGCGAACGTGCCGATGCACTGGCACAGCGAGTTTGAAATCAACTTCCTTCATCACGGAAAAGGGGAATTTATATGCGGAAACCGAAAACTGAAGGCCGCAAAAGGGGATATCCTGATCCTGCCTCCCAACATGCTGCATACCGCCTATCCCCGCAAGGGCCATGTCCTGATTTATGACGCTTTTGTCTTCAGCCCTGTTCTGCTCGGTGCAAACAGCAGCGACCGCTGTACCGCGGAGTGCATCCGCCCCATCATAAACGGCTGTGTAAAAAGCTGCGTCCATATCCGCCCGGATTCGGAAGGCTATGCCGCCATAAAGGCAATGACGGAGCGGATACTTTCCTGTGTGCACGCTAATTCTCCCCGGTCCGACCTCCTTTTAAAAAGCGAGCTCATGCGGTTGGTCTGGACACTGGAATGCGGCGGCCATATTATTTTTCAACAGGATTCCGGGAGCGGCCATGATGAAATCATCCGGCCGGTTCTCGAATACATGGCCGGAAATTACCAGAACGATATTACGATAGAACAGCTGGCCGGCCTTGTACACCTGAGCAAAAGCTATTTTATGAAATGCTTTAAGGATACGGCGGGCGTCGGCGCCATCGAACACCTTGCGCAGTTGCGGATAAATGCCGTCTGTGAAGCGCTTTCCAACACCGGGGACAAAATATCGGACATTGCTTTCCGCTGCGGCTTCAACAATCTTTCCAATTTTAACAGGCAGTTCTTAAAAAAAGTGGGCTGTTCCCCTGAGGAATACAGAAAGCGCAGTCTTGCGGGCACATCCGCCGCAATTGCAGCATTTCCATAAAATGAAAACAGGCTCCCGGAAATATTAACCAATGGCAATATTTCCGGGAGCCCCGTCGTTTTCTTATTCCTATTCTTCCTATTCAACCGTTTTCATTCTGTGTTTACAGCCGGACATCCACCTGGGCATAACGAACACCCGATGCCTCACCGTGATCTTTGCTGTCGTCTCCTTCGGCCTCCGCCGCGGAATTGCCGGACTTCTGTCCTTCCTTTGTTTCCGCTTCATCCGTACTTTCTTTCTTTGTTTCATCCCCGGCTTCTGTCGTCATATTCGCCTCTTTCAGCGCTTCTCCGGCCTCCGCAAGCGTACTCATCTGAGAAGCTGCCGCTTCCTGTGCTTTCTGCTGCACGTCGGCAAGCTGCGCTTCCTTTGCCGCCGTATCGCCATTCCTTGCGCTGTCCAGCTTAATCTCCGTTTCCAGCACGCCTGCTTTTCCTTCCATCCGGTTCGCAACGCTTCCCTGCACACTTGCCTGTTTCATTGCCCCGTCGGCGGAAATCATCGCCTGCATCCCTTCGGCGGAAAGCTGTACGTTTACCGCCCCGTTCTTCGCCTTTGCCTTCCTGGAGTTTTCGGAACGTTCCATCGATGAAGCGTTTTCTGCCTGTTTCTTTTTCGCCTCTTCCGCTTCTTTCTTACGCATTTCCATCTGATGCTGCCGCAGCTGATTGTTCAGGTTACTGATCTCCTTCTGAATCTCCTGCCGCATTTTCATCTTTTCTTCCGTGCTCATCTCGCTGTTCCCGGAAATTTCCTGCAATCTTTTCTGTGCGTTTTCTATCTGCTGCATCAGCCTCTTGCTGACAGCATCCTCTGCATGGCCGCTTCCCTTTACTCCGGCCGGCATACCGGTTCCCCCGGCTCCGTTTACACCATTTACTACCATAGATTTCATTCCTTTCCTGCGGACCTCATCTTGATCATAACCGATTCAGCCGGCATATGTTGTCTTTCAATCTATTTCGGAACAACATTTCACCCACATTAGCGATTTGTTGTGGATTTGACTTTTTCCGTTGTCAAAATATCCGGGGATACGATGACAGTCCGTAAAGAGACCGCGCAGACAGGGCGCCGCTTCCGGGAATCGTCCCTTTTTACCCGACCATCAGCATCACATGCAGCAGAAACGTTCCGTCCTTTTGCTCTATGGCGATATCGCCGAAATATTTTCTGGCCACGCTGCGGATATTGTTCAGGCCGTAACCATGTTCCCCGTTATTTTCTTTGGTCGTCACCGGAAGGCCGCTTTCTTCTTCCAGGTATACCGGCTCTTTCAGGCTGTTTTCCACTACGATCATATAAACATTTTTTTCCCGGTAAGAAAAAACATGGATAAAAGGATTCCCGCATACCGCTTCCGCCCCCTCTATCGCATTATTCAGCGCATTGTTTAAAATAATGCTGACATCAAAGGCATTAACAGACGCTTCTTCCGGATAAAAAAATTCGCTCCGGAAGGTTATCCCGCTTCCCTCCGCTTCCTTTTTTCTTTCCGTCAAAAGAATATCCGTAACGGGATTGCCGCTTTTAATTTCCGTTTCGGTACCGTGAAACTGCTCTTTCAGCTGTTCCAGATAACCAATAGCCTCTTCCTGCCTGTCCTTCTGAAAAAGGCTCTCCAGCATCATGATATGATTTCCCATATCATGACGCATCCCCCGGATATCCCGGTACAGCGCTTCTACTTCCGCAATATGTTTTTTCAGGTTTTCGAGCTGCCCGGCGAGTACCGCGTTTTCTTTTTCTTTCCGGTAATTTTTTTTCATATCCTGATAAAAAGTGACCGCCGCCACGAGCGCGGCATAAGATATCATCTGATAACACGCGGAAATCCAGAGAAAAAAAGCATGAGTTTCCTGAATATACTGCCCTGTGTCCTTCAGATAAAAATCGGAAAAAACACTAAATGAAAAATAACCGGTAAACGCCGATAACGGTACCGCCAGCATCAGACCGAGCTCTTTTCTGCTCATGTTTTCATTTTTATAAAGATAAATCCGATCCATAATATCAAGCAGAATCCGCATCACACAACAGCGGAGTACGATAAAAAGACTCTGATTCAGAATATAAAGGACTAAACAGACCCATTCGGGCGATCCCATAGCCGCCTCGAAATACATCGTTCCCTGGAACAGAAAATCTCTCGGCACAGACACAATGCTGTGGGAAATCCACTCCGTCAGATAGAGAAAAATGACCAGGAATACTTTCTGCGCCATGTTCCTTCTGTCAAACAGATAAATGACCGCCAAAAAGGCCAGCGCCCCCAGCGCATACGCCAGAAAACCGTGAAAAGCATACGGTATCAGGTACAATACGGACATCGTACCGATATAAACCAGCTTTACGGACCGAACAGCTTTTTTGTTATATAAAAAAGGCGTGATGAAACGGCCATAAAGCACGCCGTTTATTACAATCACCGCTATGCCGAACAGCCGCGAGGCCAGTTCCCAGTAAAAATCCATAATAATCTCCTGCATTTGCCCGCAGAAATCCCCGGCGTTTCATCCTATGGTGAAACGTCTTTAGAACTTCTCTTCATGTCTTTGGCGCAGAATGACTCTTTTCTGTCATTCTGCCGTGTGAAGAAGGTTCACATTGTGAAAGGTTCACATTGTGAAAGGTTCACATTGTGAAAGGTTCACATTGTGAACCGTAGAAGTTCTTGGCGTTTCATCCTATGGTGAAACGTCTTTAGAACTTCTCTTCATGTCTTTGGTGCAGAATGACTCTTTTCTGTCATTCTGCCGTGTGAAGCAGGTTCACGCTGTGAACCGTAGAAGTTCTTGGCGTTTCATCCTATGGTGAAACGTCTTTAGAACTTCTCTTCACACTATTGTATCGCAAATACCGCTTCACAAACTCTCCGTAGTTCTGTTTTGCCATAAGCGCCGTGCCCTTTTCCAGCCAGATTTCGGACACATTATATTTTTCAACATATTTAAAATGCACAATATTTGACCGGTGGGAACGAAAAAAATCCCCGCCGAGCTTTTTTTCCAGATCGGACAGCTTTCCATAATATTCGATATCTTCGTGCACGCTGTGTATCATTACTTTCCGGTTAAACACTTCCGCATACACAATATCGCCAATCGGGATTCTGGTATGCACGCCCCCCGTCTTGATTACGATACAACGCTCTTCCGGCTTCGTTTTCTCCCTGCTTTCCGTAACGGCCCGGTTCCTGTACTGCTCCGCGGCCGCCTTCAGCACCTCTTCAAATTTTTCATCCGTAAAGGGCTTTACCAGATAATGGAAAGCCCCTACGTCAAATGCCTGAAAGACATACTCTTCCAATGCCGTTATGAAAATCAGAATCGTGCTTTTGTTTTTCCGCCTCAGCTCCGCCGCTGTTTCCATTCCGTTCCTTCCATCCATCCGGATATCCAGGAACAGAATATCGAATCGGGCGCCGGAACACAGCAGTTCTTCTCCCGAACGGAAAAAAGACACTTCCGCCTCCGGGTACAGCTTTTTTATTTTACTGCCAAGAAATGACCGCACCTCTTTTTCGTCGTCACACACAGCAATCCGCATCGTTCCGCATCCTCTTTCCTTAAACCAACATGATTCCGCTTTGCGGAGAAGTACTTTTCACGTTATCTCCATATATATCTGATATATCAGATACCTGATACATTTTAAGCCCGTATATACCGTATATCGGCAAGCCGTTTCCGCTTTCACAGCGATATGTTGTAAACAGAACTTTTTATGTTGTAAAAGCCGCTCCAAAAATCCCTTCACACCAGCCGGCACCTTGCCGCTCCGCGGCATTTTCAACCCCGATTGTGAAGCTTTAAAGTTTGCGAACTTTGGGCCGCAGGCACAAATTCGCGATTGAAAAATCTTTGATTTTTCAATCTATTCTTTTTGCAGCGCCTTTAACATCATAATATGATACTCTTCATCCTGAATGATTCTCCGCAGAACCGCATTGACGCATTCGTCCTCAATCCAGGAAATATGCAGTTCATACTGATTGATCGTGGCTTTCTCTCCTTCCATATCGGCTGACAGCATTTTGCTGTATTCCGCCGGAATATTCAGGCATGAAGGCGTCCACAATACCGGCCTTCCGTTACGTCCTCTCGCGGAAAATCCGATATCCCCGCCCAGCAGAACGATCAGTTCTCCCAGTTTCTGGAGATGTATCATTTCGCAGACCGCCATCCCAAGAAGCGCCTGCGCCATCGGGCACTTTTCACTTGCCAGACGGTTCTCGTTGTTAATATACTGTGCGATCGCGGTCAGTTCCGATACCGAACCGCAATAGTCAATGCTGAGCAGATCTGCATAGGATGGATTTTTTTCTCTCACCCGGACCGGCGGATAAGGCAGATCCACCATGACCGGTTTAACACCGCTGAAATTACAGGGTTCCCCAATACATTTTCCTTCCATAAAATATACAACCTCTGTCTTTGTTCATTTTCATATTGTATGAGAAAGAAGAAGTGTTTATGCTCCGCCAAAGACCGCTTCCGAAACTTCCTGTTCTTCGCTGACTTTCCGGGTTAATCCATCGGCATCCGTCTCTTCCGATACCGGACAGGATGTCTTAAATACATAGTAAGCGATTCCGAATCCGCCGTTTTCGCCGACATTATCTTTTTCCCATTTTACATAGATCTCATAGATTTTTCCGGCCTGCAAAGGAATGGAAAAATCCGCCGCCGCTATTTCCTCCCGCTGAAATACGCCGGTTTGGATGCCCGGAGCGCCGCTGTTTCCGATCTCCTCAAGATTCCACATATTAATGCCCAGTTCATCAGGATTGACTTCAATGGTCAGACTGTAATCCGAAAAACCGTCCCCGTTTTCGAACAGCGTCAGCGTATCCCAGGGCGCCCCTTCCGATAAGGGATGCGCGCTGTCCGCTATTGCCGCCCCCATCTGATCTGCCCCTTCGGGCCAGCTCCAGTCATACCCGCATGCTTGTACCGTCAGGGAATCCCCTTCCCCCGATAGCGGATAAAATACGATATCCGGCGGTTCCCGACGGGCATCCGCTTCTTCCGCATGCTGTTCCGAAACAGTTCCGCCGCCCGATTCTGCGCCGTCAGAGGCACTCCCATCCGCTCCGCTTTCCTTTTGGCCGCAGGCGCTCATGACCAGTACGGTCAGTCCCAATGCCGTCATGCACAATTTTTTCTTTCTCACGCTAATAGTCCTGCCTTTCTCTTATTTTCCTCTGAAAAGCTGATGCCGCAAAGATGTTTTTCGCATCTCTTCTCCGCCTCCCGGATACTTTTCCGGTAAAACTATCTTAGCATAAACCGTTTTCCGTGTCATGCACTTTCCATTTCCATTCCTGTTTCCCTTTTCCTGTGCATCCTTTTTGCTCTTCACACATAATTCACAAATTCACGGGGAAATCCCCGTTTTCTTCCTTGCACAGACAGGCCTCCGATAGTATACTAATGGTATAGGAAAGGAGGCGTATGTTATGCGTATTAAAAAAATGCTCACCGCAGTAACGGCAAGCATGCTGATAGCAAGCCTTATCGTAATGCCTGTTTCTGCACATGGGCATCATGGCAGAGCAAGGACAGCCTCAACCACCGTCAATACCGGCTGCCCGGTATGTACCGTTGAAGACTGCTCGGAGACAGGACATCATGCACACGACGGCAACTATTACTGCAGCTATGACCACGACGGCGGTTATTGCGATGGTTCCTGCGGATATCGCGCTGATTGCTCTTGCGGTTACTGCGGAACCACCACAACATCGTCAGGCTCTCATCATGGCAGAGGGCATGGCTGTCGCTAGGCACTAGCCGGAAGCATTCAACAAAATACAACAACCCGCCTCGGCGTTGTCTGAGGCGGAATGCTTCTTGTCGTTGCCGTATAATAAACAAGCAGCGTCCGGCCTGCCGGATTACAGGATACATTTTGTCCATTGAGTGTCTCTATATTCGTATTCCGCGCAAGATTCAACTGTAATGAACCGTCCCGCGCCGTCAGATTCCTGTCAAACTCATTCAGCATAATCTGTTCATCCCGCATGAGCACCGCAACGATCTGCGCCTGATACTGCGGCGGAAAAATAAGCGGCACAGGGAGGGATGCGTCGTAAAACGCCGCCACCCGGAGTCCGGCCCTGAGCGGTCTGTTATCAATCACATGCGTCTCCGGTCCTATCATAAAATTTACAATTCCGTTTTCCGTTCGGAGCGACATCGTTTGACTGCAACAGTCATTTCCTCTTGTCATGTTTAAAATGGTACCGATGATCGGTTCATAGTTCGCATATGCCATTATTATATTCCTTCTTTTTTTTCTGAATCTACTATAAGTTATGTCTGAAAATGAAAAATGTACGCCATTCGTGCCGTGATGAATTTCTCCGTATTGCCGGCTGACTGCAAAGCGGTTCTGCCGGATATTCTTCTCAGGTGTTTTCCACTGACAATCGGCTGCTCCAATCTGCCTTTGCGCTCTTTTACTTTTGCGATCATCTCCGTGACTTCACGCTGACCGCTGTACCCCGCGAGACCATTTTTACGATACGTGATCTGTTATATCTTTGCATAATAACAAACATCAAATCAAATACGGCACTACATACAGATGTTATAAGAAACACGCTAAATGCACCAAAATGCACCGAAGCCGCAAGCGGAACAAAACTAAGTACAACGTTCGTTTCATGCACTAACTCTGATTGACACATAGCCTGCGCTATTTCATCCCATGTGTGTTTTTTGTTTGAAAAAGTATCCGGGGCGTAAGTAGGCATCTTATCTTTCCACTTCTTAACCCTCAAAAATTGATACAGCCTGCTTTCCCATGAACGGATCTGATACCATTTCTTTGTATAATTTGCTCTGTTTTTCATTCCAATATTATAAAGCAGCCCGACAAGCAGTCTCATACCTAAATGATAAAAAATTGTGCCAAAAGTAACCGCCAGCGTTATGTATATCCCACTGTCAGAACGGCGGTATAAAATAGTCGCAAAAACCGACATCATTAAGCAAAAAGCTGTAGTAAATTTCATCACTTTTGGCATATTCCCGTATCCCTCCCAAGCTTCCATTTGTGACGATTCCATTATATCATGAATCTGCGATTCATGATCGCCATTCGCCGCTCGTCTAACATGCAAGCATGCTCTCCTCGCTAACGCTCATTATATCATGAATCTGCGATTCATGATCGCCATTCGCCGCTCGTCTAACATGCAAGCATGCTCTCCTCGCTAACGCTCATTATATCACAATTCTGTATAACAAAGTCCATAATCGCCTGTATCATTCCAAACGGAAATGCCCCGGATAATAATCATAATCTTTGAATAATACCCTCAGTGGACACGGGGATATACGCATTTTTCAGACAGCACCTGCAAATGAGGGTTGAATGTCATTCGTATTGGTGGTATACCTGGCTCGTTAAAAATTGGCAGAAATGTGATACAAAATGGCAGATCCGGAGATTTTAGAAAAAGATGATTGCAAAGATTGAAGCATCCATTGATAAATATGATGAGGCAGATATTTCTGTAATAAAAGAACGCTTCCCTATCATGAAGCGTCCTCCGATCTGTTCCGTTTTTAGTTTTTTCTCTACGTTCTTTCCCGCAGCGTCTGCATCCGCGATCTGACATTTTCATCGAACTCTTCGTCAGAAAATTTGGGATCCCGCGTTTTCATCCAGATTTCACAGGGCGCTTCGCTGCATTCGCCGCAGTTTTTCATGCCCTTGTTATGAACGCTGCATTCATAAATGGCACATGTTCCTCCCTCCGGCACATGAAAAACCTTTCCGCTGCACTCGTTACATCCTTTGCACATCCCTCCGAAGCAATAACAGGTACTGCAATCCGTTCCGCATACGCTTACACTCATCCTTCGTTCATTCCTTTCCGTTTTTTACGGTTATTTTAGCATGAAATTTCCTGCGGATATTGTATATTTCCGACATCATAAGCATATTTTCTGGCAGTTTGTATGTCCATCGCATGATACCGTTTAAATTCCCGCAGCAAGTGGGACTGGTCCGTATAACCATACTGCCAGACCGCATCCTGCACTGTGAAAAAAGGATTCCGTACAACGTCGCCCCAGACGGACTGATACCGTACCAGATTGCATAGTTTTTTCGGGGTGATGCCGATATATTCATGAAAAAGCCGTTCTAACTGCCTTTCCGAAATAAAACAGTCCTTCGCCAGTTTCGCCGCATTCAACGAGCCTTTTTGCAGCAGTATTTCCATGACCGCGCGATGAAGGGCAGGATGTTCCCTGGCATCGGCTGACCGCCGCAGAAACATCCCTTCCGCGAGGCCCGCCCGCTCTTTCAAACCGGATTTTTCAAACAACAGCGGACGAATCAGCCTGTCCAGCCAGCAGAATCTGGACAGCACATCAAAATAACCGTTCAGCGTGCCCTTCATGGAATCCTCCGAAAAGGCACAGGCCCCCCACGCATAAAAGCGAATCGCAAACAGGGAAACCAGATGCCCGTCCATCGAATTGTCCGTTTCTGAAAAACTGACATCATTAATTCCGCAAAACCCACCGGTAATCCTGTTGGCGGTATAGTCAATCCGGTAAATGATATCCGCACAGGTATCCGGAACCACAATTCCGGTGTCGCCGCTCCTTCTGACATAAGGATGTTCACTTCCCCAGAAGCAGCGGATATACCTGCACAGTTCCGGGTGATGGGGCAGCACTTCCCGGTATTCTCCGTTTTGCCGGAAAGGAGCCGCAGTCAACGGCATATATGGTATCTTCTGCATTTTAACCATGCTCCTTTCCCGGCTGGCCCGACAAAGCCGCGGTGCTTTTCCGATCAGCTGTCAGACTGTGTTTATTCTACATTCTCGGAGAACCGATCTGTCCGAATTCGCCTTCTTTTTTGCGGTCTTTGACGATCGAAGTACAGGTCGGAATGGCACCGATGACGGTAAAGACATACAGCAGTACGAGGTTGCCCCAATAGTTTGCGCTCTCTATCCGTCCCCACTGTACAAAGGCCGGCACCATCTGGAACGCGGAAAAAATGTCGCCGCCCAGTTCCCGCACGATGATGATCGCCCATCCGATTCGGTCGCCTATGTAGGTCATGACAATCATCATCAGAACGCCGATGACAATGCCCTTCTTCGTCAGCTTTCCTCCCAGCATTTCATAGCCCTTCAGCGTGCAGACCGCCATGACGATGCCGGAAGCCACCGCCACTCTTCCCATCTGTCCGAAAATGACGATACAGACAACGCCGATGATGGAACCGAGCAGGGCACCCACAAGACCACCCACAAGATTTTCGCCCTTTTCTTTCTTCTGCTGCGCTGCCATCATCACATCCTGCCGCATTCTGCCTGCGCAGTCCGGACAAAGGTGCATATAGCCGCCTTTGGTATCATAACCCGCCGTCTCCATCTGCTGCCCGCAAAGCTGACAGCAGGGTGCAAAGCCCTTGCTTCGCAGGAAGTTCAGCAAAGCGCCGATCCCGTAATTGAGATTATTCCGGAGCTGTTCCTGTTTCGCCGTGTTTTTCAAAACCATTTTAATCAGGTTTCCTTCCTGCACGAGCGATATCACCGGTTTTTCATTTTTTACAAACAGCTTGTAATCTTCTTTGCCCAGCGCTCCCATCGGTGAACGGGCGCTCAGACTGACGGTCAGGCTGTAAGGATATCTTTCATCCTCAGCATAGACCAGCAGTTCGAATCCCTCCCGAAGCCCGTACAATGCTTTTCTTTCCTGGTCCAGTCTGAATCCAAGCGCCATTGCCAGCTCTTCGTAATTTTTAGTTGCTTTGCTCATTGTTCTTCCTCCCTCTTGTAATTTATTTTCAGGCGATTGCGAAACGCATTATTGCAAGACAGCAGTTGTGCAGAACAGACAAATCGTAAGCAGGGTGCTGTGTCGCCGCCGGTGTTTAGACGTCGTACTCCGGCGTCTTATACACCGAACAGTGCAGCGAAAGCGTGCCCTGCGGTGATTGTCTGTTTTGTACAACGGGAGTCTTCGAAAACATTGTTTCGCAATCGCCTGGTAATTTATTTTACACGATCCCCTGAAATGTAAAGGTAAATTCCAGCTTCCCGCCGACGTCGATCAGATATTCCGGATGCACCGGAGCGCCCCAGCTGTCGTCGCCCCCGACGCCCATCTGCTGCATGGATGCGCGCACCCATGTATAATGCACTTCGGGAAGTTCAAAAGAATGCCTCGCGTTTTCCAGCTCATGCGGCGTATAAGGAAGGGCGGAAAAATTCATCCGGTCTCCGGTAAACAACAGCCCTCTTCCCTTGCGGTCCGTGATCTTTGCATAACGTACTCCCGTTTTATTGCCGCATTCCTGGGGCACCAGATACTGTGCCATATTATCTTTTACCAGATTCCGGTAAATGCCCAGCTTCGCGCCTTCTTTTCTGTCTTCATAAGTCTCCTCCGGCCCGTTTCCGTACCATTCCACGTGATCGTAATCCGCACTGAGCTGGAACAGCATACCGAATTCCGGCATATCTCCCAGTTCTTTTACCGGGTCATAGGCAAGCGTAGTCTGAACCCGTCCGTCCCCGTAAACGCGGTAAGTTACCTGACATTCCGCCTCCGGCGTAGTCTGGAGACAATAATAATAGGTGACGGCCACGCAGTCTTTTTCTTCATGAACAACCGGATTATCATACCATGTGCCGAGCGCCGTTTCCCTCGCTTCGCCGGCTCCTTTCGTCGTCAGATAAAGGCTCGCCAGCTTCCATTGTCCATACCGGCCCGGCATATTTCTTCCTTCATCGTTATCGACGGGCGCGCGCCAGAAATTCGGTTTCGGGCTGCGTATCAGCAGTTCTTTTCCCGCATACCGGTAAGATACAAAACCATTGTCAATGGAAAACAGCGCTTCGAAATCCGTCCCGCGGACGCCGAAATTTCGTTTGCCGCGGACCAGAACACAGGGTTTTTCACACGCCGTCCCCGCTCCCGGATTTCCGCCTGTGATTCCTTTCGTACCGCCGGGTTCGGATTCGTCTTCGGCCTTCACGTTCGCGATAACCGCCTGTCCGAAAGCCACTTCATGGCCCGCTTTGGCCCAGCATTCGTCCTGTTTCAGATGGAAGGAGACGGTAACTGCATATTCGCCCTCATATGCCGGAATTTCAAAAGGCAGGGGGAAGGAACGTCTGCTCTCCGGCTCCACGCACAGATGCAGTTCTTTTTCGGCCGTCGGCACACCGTTTCGCAGTAAAACCGCTTTGGCCGCAAAGGTATCCGCGTTTACAAACAGGTTCTTGTTCCAGACCTCAAAATCTTTTTCGCGGATGAATACGGTCAAATTCTGGTAGTCGAATTTCACTTCCTGCATTTTGGGCGAAGGATTCCTTTCTCCGCCGTAAACAATGCCGTTGCCGCTGAAATTATAGTCACAGGGCCGGTCTCCGAAATCGCCTCCGTATGCCTGATACTCCCGGCCGTAACGGTCTTTCCGGTAAAGGGACTGGTCGATATAATCCCAGATAAAGCCGCCCTGATAACCGGAATTTTCCTGGTCAGCCAGATTCGTGTATTTGTGCAGGGCCCCGCAGGAATTTCCCATCGCATGGGAATATTCACAGCAGATAATCGGCCTCGCTTCCCTGTTTTGCAGATATTCCTCGATTTCCTTTACTTTCGTATACATCCGGCTTTCCATATCGGTCGTCTCGTCATAGCTTCTGTCCCAGAAAACGCCCTCATAATGCACAAGCCGCGTATCGTCCAGTTCCCGGAAACGTTCCGACATCCTGAAAATCGTCCTTCCGCCAAAGGATTCGTTTCCGCAGGACCACAGCAAAACCGACGGATGGTTTTTGTCCCGCTGATAGCAGGAATTGACGCGGTCGAGCATCATATCTTCCCATTCTTCGTGGTCGCCCGGAAGCACAAACGACTTTTCCGCAGCGCCCCGCATATACGCGTCCCATGTGCCGTGGGTTTCCATATTGCATTCGGCAATCAGATAAATCCCATACCGGTCGCACAGATCATATATCGCCGCGTCATCCGGATAATGGCAGGTGCGGATGGCATTGATATTGTTCCGCTTCATCGTCACGATATCCTTTTCCAGTTCTTCATAGGAAACATGCCGGCCGGAAACGGAACTGAATTCATGGCGGTTGACTCCCTTAAAAACGATCCGCTTTCCGTTAAGAAGCATCCGGTTATCCTTCATCTCAAACCGGCGGAATCCGACCATCTGTACCAGATATTCTTCCGTTCTGCCGTCAGGGCTGACAGCCTCGATCTCCAGCCGGTACAGATTGGGCTGTTCCGCACTCCAAAGCCTGGGCTGCCGTATCTTTTCCTGAAAAATAATGCCGCCCGCCTGCTGCCCGGCCGCTTCCGATGCCTCTCCTTCCGGCACAATCTCTTTTTCCAGTTCCAATAAAACCTGTTCTTCGTCTTTCAGCCTGTACCTGATCTTTCCCGCACCGGTTGTTTTCACCACGGCTTCCAGCGTTGCTTCGTCAAAGCCGTTTCCCGCAAACAAAGTCTTCACCCGGATATCTTCGATATGAACGGCCGGCAGCGCATACAGACAGACGCTTCGGTAAATGCCGGAAAAACGAAAGAAATCCTGATCTTCGCACCAGCTCGAAGAAGTCCATTTATAGACCTGTACCGCCAGCTTGTTTTCCCCTTCTTTCAAAAAAGGCGTAAGATCAAATTCGGAAGGCGTAAAGCTGTCCTCGCTGTATCCCACATAACTGCCGTTCAGCCAGAGCGCCATGCCGCTCTCCACGCCCTGAAACGCGATGCGGATTTCTTTTCCCTTCATCGCCTGCGGCACCTCAAAATATTTCACATAACTGGCCGTCGGATTGAACCGCACCGGAATTTCCCCCGGAACCAGTTCTTCCCGCCCGTCCCAGGGATACTGCACATTGGCATACTGGGGAACGTCATAGCCTTCCATCTGGATATGCGCCGGCACGCAGATGCTCTCCCAGCACTTGCAGTCAAAATCTTCTTTCTCAAACCCGGCAGGCGCAGAAGCCTGATTCACCGCATAGGAAAACTTCCAGACGCCGTCAAGCGCCATTCTGAGCGAGCTGCTTCCCGCATCATATTCTTCCCTGTTCCGGTAAAGAACCGGCACCGCATGCGCCGGGAGCACATTTTCCTTAAAAAACATCGGGTCTTTTACTTTGTCATAGTGAAATTGTGTCATTTCTGATAACCAAACCTTTCTTACCTTATATATTTCCGACATCTTCCGATATCGCTTTCCGAATCCCTTATATATTGTCCGGCTTTCCGGCGTTCATATCCGTATACATATCGAGCAGTCCGACCGTCTCCGATGCCGGGCGGCCGTACATATTACAGCACTGTCTGGAAACCGTTTTCGCCTCCTCCGCGTCCTGGTCTATCAATACGCTCATCCGGTAAACGCCCTGTTTCGATTCCGCATCCAGATGATTCATGATCTCCGCAATCATTTCGTCTTCGTTCATTTCTTACCCCCCTTTTTCCTGAGGAATACGCCGTCCATGCCATACGGTCTGTCAGGGCAGTCCCTGTGTTTTTTTCCGTTCAAAAATCTCCCGCAGCGATTCCGTATAGGGCTCCCGCGCGATTCCGTATTCCGTTACGATGCCCGCAATCAGATCGTGATCGGTCACATCAAAGGCCGGGTTAAAGACTTTCACCCCTTCCGGCGCCACCGGCTCCCGATACCACATCTGCGTTACCTCATGAGCCGGCCGCTGTTCGATCGTAATATCCGCTCCCGTCGGCGTATTCATATCGATCGTTGCGGTAGGCGCACAGATATAAATCGGCACGCCATAACGCTTCGCCACCGCCGCCACAACGGAAGTCCCTATCTTATTCGCCGTATCCCCGTTGGCCGCAACCCTGTCACAGCCGACGAATACGGCGTTTACCCAGCCGTTTCGCATGACGGTTCCCGACATATTATCGCAGATCAGGGTAACATCCACGCCGGAAGAAAAAAGCTCATAGGCCGTCAGCCGCGCTCCCTGCAATAGCGGCCTCGTTTCATCCGCAAAAACCCGGAAATGATAGCCCCGCTCCTGGCCGAGGTAAATCGGGGCGGTAGCGGTTCCGTATTTGCAGGCCGCGAGCTGTCCCGCGTTGCAATGCGTTAAAATACCGTCTCCCGGCTTTACCAGGCTGAGCCCGTATTCGCCGATGGCCCTGCACACCCGGATATCCTCTTCTTTAATCCCGATTGCTTCCTCTTTCAGCAAAGCCTTGATCTGCTCCACCGGCTTTTCCCGGTTCGCAAGACATACCTGCTCCATCCGGCGCAGCGCCCACGACAGATTGACGGCGGTCGGTCTGGAAGAATCCAGATATTCCTTATGCTTCTGAAATTCCCGGTAAAAAATATCGAAATCCTCCGTTTCGATCTGTTTTGCCAGCAGATAAATTCCAAAAGCGGCCGTCACGCCGATGGCCGGCGCTCCCCGCACTTTCAGCAGATAAATCGCGTTCCAGATTTCCTCTCCCGTCCTTAAACGGATGATTTCCGTCTTTCCGGGCAAAAGCGTCTGATCGATGATCACCACCGCACCGTCCTCATCGTCCAAAGCCACCGTCTCATAATCCCTGATCGTTTTCATGATTCACTGTCCTTTCGTAGATTATACTGTTTGACTTTACCAGTCAAAATCTGTCATTTTCAACGCTCCGCAGTCACATCCGCAAATGCCGCCCCGGTCGCCCGGCAAAGGTCATCTGGCTTCAGTTCGATCTGAGAACCGAGCCGGCCGCCGCTGACAATCATGCTTTCGAGTCCCTCTGCCGATATGTCGATGCGCGTAGTATATTGCTTTTTCATGCCGATTGCCGTGCAGCCGCCCCTGATATACCCTGTCACGGCATTGATATCCTTAACGTGAATCATGTCAAGGGCCTTCTCTCCTACCGCCTTCGCCGCTTTTTTCAAATCGAGTTCTTCCGCAATCGGTATGACAAATACATAATAATTTTTACTGTTCCCGACCGTCACAAGCGTTTTATACACTTTTTCATAAGGAAGGGAAAGCATATCCGCGATCTGTATCGCGTCAACAAATTCTTCGCAGGTATATGTATACTGCGTATACGGAATTTTTTCCCTCTCCAGAATCCGCATCGCATTGGTTTTGGTTTCTTTGCTTTTCATCCTGATCTCCATTCCGCAGCGTTTGCACGGCAGAGGCATCACTTTGCTGATGCAAAGCCGCAAGTCCCGAATCTGCGTCCGCACAAATCATCTCTTTATAACACTTTATAACAACAGATACCAGGCTGCCGGAAAAAGCTTCTCCAGCACCCGGAACAGAGGCACATAGAGCGCAAGCCGGACCCACACCGGACAACAGATAATGCTAAGCAGCGTCAAAAGCGGAACTGCCGCCGCAATCGCCTCCTGTTTTCTCAATACTATTCTGATTATACTACAATACAGGACAATTAGGAACTGATAAAAAATAAGGCCCGCCGTTTCTTTTCCCAGCCCGCACAGCAGCGCCGCCGGCCCTCCTTCGCCGGGAACCGCAATGTTTCCGGTCAGCCACAGGGACAATAAAGCGGCCGCAGATGTGTAAACGGTCGGCATCCATACATTGACCATTGTAGTCACTCCTGCCGGAATAAGGCGCCGGAACCGCTTTTCTTCCCTGTCTTTCCAATCCGTCAGCAGACCGCACAGGCCGCTTACAAAAATGCAGACAGCCAGTATTCCCCGCAGCCGGAAAGAAGGGGAAACCGATGCGCGCAGGGCTTCTTCCTCCCCGTATCCGCCGTCATCGTCCGGTTTTAACACATCCCCGGTATTCCCGTGATACCGGAATGCAAACGTGCTTCCATCCAGCAAATGCTGTTCATAGGCCGCTCTGGCAAAGGCTACGATATCGGTTTTCACATCCGTTTCTTCCGCCTTTGCAAATGCCTCCGAATGCTCTATATAGTCTACATAATTCATTTCCGCATACAGAGTAAATACGACACTCGCAATCTTTTCCTTGACTATTTCAGTCATGCTCGAAGAACGCGTAGTATAAACCGTAATGGTTTCCTGCCATTCGCCCGTGCTCAGTCCGTCCCATAACTCCGCATGCAGCAAAACGCCGCAGTCCAGCCTGCCGCTCTCCACATCCCGGCACATCGCTTCTTCATCCTCATAAAGCCGGAATCGCAGCAGACCTTCCTGTTCCTGTAAACGCGTCATAAATTCCTGTTTCCGGCCCTCCGGCAGAATGCCGATCTCCACGCCCCGGCTTTCACCCTGTCCCAATCGGTCAACCATAAATGACATCAATGGCAGAAGCAGCAAAAACAACAGAAATGCGGGCTTTTTCGCGATTCGCTTCCCCATAAGCCCAATCCAGACCACATAGGTTTTCATACCGCCCTACACCTCCTCCGTCATCCGCCAACGCCTGATTCCATATGCGGAAGCTCCGAAAAGCACCGTAAAACCAAAAAGAATCGCAGCTGTCTTTCCGGAAAAACGCCCCAGGTACAGACTTCCCGCGGCATCGATCAGATAAGCTGTCGGAAAAAACCTCCCAATCCGCCGCACGGTATCCGGCAGAAAAGCGGAAGGCAGAAACCCTCCGGAAAAATACTGCATGAATACCGTCAGAAAAAAGAGAAGCAGAACCGCCGTCGTCCCGTTTCCCGCAATCTGAAATACCAGAAAAACAAAAGACGCCGCGCAGCATAAAATCAAAAGGCAGATGCCGGTCCGCATTCCTCCCGCTTTTGGCAGCCACGCTTCACAGCCGGCCGCCTTCATTCCCGCTTTCGCAGCCAGCCAAAAAAAGGAAGCGCCAAAGCCCATACTGCATACCCCGCACAGCCATTTCCCGAAGCACTGTCTGCCCGCGCCGATTCCTTCCCTGTAAAGATTATTCTGCAAAGCCGGAGGATAAGGCCGCATCACCGGATAACAGGCCATGCCGAGCAGCAGCAGAAAAAATACGGCTCCTGACGCAATGCCGTATTGCAGCATGGACAGATTTCCCGCCGCGGAAATTTCCTCTGTTCGGAACAGGGCCAGCCGGTTCAATGCAAATGCCAGATTATATTTGTCGACATCCATTTCCATCACCGACAGCTGCTCCAGCGCGCCGTATGCCTCCGCCGTGTCATAAATGCCGTAAATCTGGGCCTGTGCGACACGCAGCATCTGCACCCCCGCGTCGGTCAGTTCTTTTAGCAGCGCCGACTCCATGCCCGCATCTTCCGGAAAAAAGACCTGCGCCGGCACATTGCTGCCATTCATAATGCCCTCTGTCATACCCTTTGGTAAAACAAGCATGGCTGCCGCTTCTCCCTCCCGTAACATGGAAATCCCTTCTTCCTCCGACACGGTCAGAAACCTGCAAAGTTCCGAAATGCTTTCCATGCCCTGTACATAATATAATAACAAATCCGTCAGCGGATCGTCTTCTTCTTCAACAACCGCGATCGTTATCCGGACAGCCGGCGCATCACGGTACAGAATTTTGGAAGCGCCTAAGGCGATTGTTCCAAAAACAGCCATCAGCAGAATCGTTTCAAGCAGCATGACCGGAAGCTGTCTGATCGTCCGTTTCAGTTCCAGCTTCCATAAAGTTAAAGTTCTTTGTCCGATGATCGTCCGCCTCCTGTTCAAAATCACTTTACGGTTCTCCGTGGACAGGACTTCCCCAAAGTGCGGTTCCCTCTCTATCCAAAAAACGAAAGGGCCTTCATCCACCGCCAGATCTTTTTCATGATCTGATCTCTCAGCTCCCGATATTCGTCTTCCGTGATTTCAAAAAGACGAATGCGCTCTCCCGCCGGACCTTTCAGCTCTTCCGACAGCGGTTCCAGCTCCGCCTTTCCGGTCAGTTTAAAACTGCCGATTCTGTCAACCGAAACGGTCAATCCGTGGAGTTCTGCCGTAACGCGCGTGTCATTTTCGTGGTAAAAGGTCTCCGCACGCAAATCGACCGTTATGGTATCCTCCGTGCCGGATTTGCTTCCAAACGCCGCCAGCAGCCGTTCGTCGATCCCAAGCGCCTGTATGGGCATCTTTGTCTGCATGCTGACAAAAATGTCATCTATACTCTGCGCCTCTCCCAGAAAACAGATTTCTCCGGAAGTTTCAAAAGCGATTCCGCCCTCTTCATTTCCCACCCGAATACGAAAAGGTTCCTCCGCAGAAATCCGAACGATTCGGTCATTTTTTTCTTCAACCGCAATGATGACTGCAATATCTCCCGCAGTCTCTACGGTTATCCCTTTTTCCGACAGCGTGCCGCCGGAAGCCTCCGTACAGTCCTTCATCAGCGCATTCATCCAGTCTGCGGAGATTGTCAGGCGGTATTGACTGCATCGGTACTGCCTGTCATTCTTTTCCGGAACATTGATGTCTATTGGATTCTCCAGCTTTTCTATACTGACTTTCTCCTGCCATCCGTCCAGATATTGCAGCCACGAAACCGGATTTCTTTTTGAAAATAAGTTCACGGAAATCTCATGGTTTTGCAGCGTTCCGAATATATTGGCAAACAGGGAAGCATTATACTGCTCGTCGATTCGTTCCGCATCAAAGGCAAAATTCTTTTCGGAAAAATCGGGCAGCCGCAGAATCAATTCGCTGCCGTCCCCATAGAGTTCCAGTTCCGCCAGTTTCGTATTGCTCACACTGAATTTCGTGCCCGCTTCCAGTTTCCGGGCAGCCGCATCCCGCGCCAGCGTCGTATCAACCCCAAGCGTAAACGGAAGTCCCTCTCCGCTCAGGTTGCAAACGGTTTCCAGTTTTATCCGGTTAAGACCGTCTCCCGCCTGCCCGTTCCCAGGCCCGGTTCCGGCCGCCGTCTCCCATAATTCCTGACATTCCGATATTTCCTCCGCCAGATTCCGAAACGCTCTCAGAATGATTCTTTCTTCCGTAAAATACAGTCTTACAAAAACAAATGCCGCAATAGCGGCCGCGGCGGCGATGCCGGCAAAAATACCCGCCGCCGTTTTCCAGTTCCGCCGGAACGGCCGGCCAAAATGCTTCTTCTCTTCTATTTCCGGAATCTGAATTTCTTCAAACTGATTCATGAAACACCCATCCCTTTCCGGCTCCGCCAGGAATACGCGCCATCAGACGCGGGAAAAATATCAAAAAAACCGGACACCATATTGCAATTATATCGTGTCCGGTCTTCTTTTTCAATGGGACTTTGCACGGTCATTCTGACCGTGCCGCGCCCTGATCTCCTATCTTGTCACATCCCGCAGCCACACTTTCTTCCGATACCGCAGCAGACAAAACGGCACTTTGATAAACTCATCGGCAAGCAGTATCGCATAAACAACCGGCACCGGGAAATGAAAAACAAAAGCGGCCAGCGCGCTGAACAAAATGGACCCAAACCACATAGTCGTCATATCTAAAATCATGCCGAACCGGGTATCCCCGCCGGAGCGGAACACACCGACAACCCAGGTCGAATTGAGAGACTGTCCGACCACGTAGGCCGACATCATACATAAAAACAGATTCAGATAACGGACCGTTTCCCCTTCAAAGCCCATTCCCCACACAATCACAGGCCGCAGCAGCAAAATAACCGCTGCACCGCCGAGACCGCAGCAAAGACCTAACACGGTAAATTTTTTTCCGTAATCTTCCGCCACATCTTTCCTGCCCTCTCCAATCGCTTTTCCGATCATGATTGCGGCAGCCGCCGCGATTCCAAACCCCACTACCATAGAAAGCTGCCTTGCTGTCTGAACGACCGAATTTGCCGCAACAACACCGCTTCCGAGCCGTCCCACAATCGCCGTATTGGCGGAATAACCGGCTCCCCACAGCACTTCGTTCAAAATGACGGGCGAAGCAAAATGCAGAAAATCCTTCCACAGAACCGCATCTGTCTGAATGATATAATTCCATTTTAATTTTACTTCCGGCTTATACCGTTTTATATAAAATACTAATATGCACAATTCAATGATTCTGGCCATCAACGTACCGGCCGCCGCACCCTGAATGCCCAGCGCCGGAAACCCCAGGAGACCGAAAATTAATACGGCATTCACACAGATATTGATCAGCAGGGAACTTCCATAAATGATTGTGGAAATCGTCACCCGTTCAATGCTCTTTAACATATTCAGATAACTCATTGTAAATGCCGAAATCGGATAGGTAAAGGCCACGATCCTGATATATAAAACGGCCTGCGCTGTCACTTCCGCATCGTTAGTAAAAAGGAGCATCAATTTTTCCGGCATAAGCAGCGAAATGATCATAAAAAGAAAGCCGACCGACGTCGTCAGCAGCACGACAATGCCCATTACCTTCTCGATCGCTTCCAAATTCTTTTTGCCCCAGTACTGAGCGATCAAAACGGACGCGCCGGACGTTGCTCCGAACAGAAAAAGGCTCAGAATCCAGAAAATCTGGCCGCCCATCGAACAGCCGGAGAGCACCTTTTCCCCGACTCTTCCGAGCATAATGACGTCCGCAGCGGAAACGCCCACATTGATCAGATTCTGCAGCGCCATCGGCAAAACCAGCACGAATACCCGCCTGTAAAAATTGTCTTTCATCCGCATTTTCACCTATACAAACACATATTTATGCAGGCGTTCCATCGCTTCCACAAGCCGCGCCTTTGGCAGCGCCAGATTCATCCGGATGCCGCATGCGCTGTGAAAAGGCCTTCCGTCCTGCCAGATTACGCCGACCTCCACGCCTGCTTTCTGTATTTCATCGATTGTTTTTTCGTGTTCTGCGCACCACTTACTGCAATCCAGAAGCAGCATATAGGTTCCCTGGGGTCTTGCCACAGAAACACCCGGAAAATATTTATCAATATAATCACACGCATATGTTACATTTTCCTGAAGCACCTGACGCAGTTCATCCGCCCATTCCGCTCCCTCTTTGCTGTAAGCGCCGATCAGCGCATACATGGAAAGCACGTTCATGGAATTATAATGCGAAAGGGAAGATTCTTTCAGCACCCTGTCCCTGAGCCACTTATTGTAAATAATATGATAGCTTCCGATCATTCCGGCCAGATTAAATGTCTTGGACGGCGCATAGAATGCAGCCGTACGCATTCTGGCATCTTCCGAAACGGACTGCACCGGAATATGCCTGTTATCTCCCAGAATGATATCCGACCAGATTTCATCCGCAACCACCATTACATCGTATTTTTGGAACAGCTCCATTGCCCGTTCCAGTTCCCAGCGCTCCCAGACCCGGCCGCACGGATTATGAGGGGAGCAGAAAATCGCGGCATGAATGGACTGCTCCCGCAGTTTCGCTTCCATATCCTCAAAGTCCATCCGCCAGACGCCGTTCTCATCCTGTTTCAGCGGGCTCAGCACAATATCATATCCGTTATTTTCAAGGCTTCCGGTAAATCCTACATAAGTCGGGGAATGAAGCAGCACCTTGTCGCCTTTGGAACAAATCACGTTCAGCGCGCTGACCACGCCGCCCAGCACACCGTTCTCATATCCGATACATTCTTTTGTCAGCCCCTGCACGCCATTCCGCATTTCCTGCCAGCGGATAATCGCATTATAATATTCTTCCTTAGGTTCAAAATATCCGTACAGCGCATGGGCCGTTCTCTCCATAATTTTCTCCGGTACAGACGGAACCGTGGCAAAACTCATATCCGCAATCCACATGGGAATCCTGTCAAACCCTTCTTTTACCTGCGCATCCGCATACGGAATCACCTCCGCCGCGATCGCGTCCTTACCATGACGGTCTATCATGTCCGTAAAATTGTACTTCATTTGTATGCCTCCCTGTCCACTTTTGTATTCATTCTGAAATCTCCCTTTCATTATAGAGTAAACATCCCGAAATAACAATCTCTTACTTTTTCCTCTTTTTCCCGTCTCTTTTTCCTGCATTATTTTATAATAAATTTAAATGAACACGTTCAAAAAATGATTGACAAAGCACCTCATGAGACCTATAATATAAATGAACATGTTCATCAATGAAGGCCCGGTATTTTTCCTCTGCGATTTAAAACACGGGCCGGAACAATAAGACGGAGGGGTATGATGCGGAAAAAAAATGACACTCTGCGCAGTACGCTGTTGGACGCGGCCCGTCAGATTGCGGACACGGAAGGGCTCGAAGCAGTTAATATCCGTTCTCTTGCAGGAAAAGCCGGTGTTGCGGCAGGAACCGTATACAATTATTTTTCAGACAAAGACGAAATCTTACTCGCCCTGACAGAAGAATACTGGCGTCAGACGCTGTCCCGGATGCCGGCGGTCATAACGGCCGATTCCTTTTGCGGCCAGCTGCTGGAAATATTCGCTTTTCTGAAAGAACAAATCGAGCAGTCCGCCGGAAGACTCATGAACAGCCTCGGCAATGTTGAAACGGCAGGATACGCCCGCATGGCTTCCATGCAGTCGGAACTGGAAACCGCAATTATGAAATGTCTGGAACAGGACGGCAAAGTGCGCGGAGAAATCTGGAACGAAACTTTTACAAAAGAACAATTTGTACGCTTTCTTATGATGAATATGCTGATGTTGTTAAAATCGGAAAAGCCTGATATCGATTTCTTCTTTGAAATCGTCAGGCGTACAATCTATGAAACAAAGGCATGAAACGCAATTTGGTAACAAAAGCACGAAAAGAAATCATATAACAAAAAGGAGATAATATTATGCCACAGGCAATCGCAGAAACAGTTTTTGACGCATTTTATCTTTGCTTTGCTCTGACCGCAGGGCTCACGATGTTCATAAAGGGCTCTGCCCCGTTGGTGAAAAAAGCCGGACTGATGGCCGCGCTGCTCGGCGCCGGAGACGCTTTTCATCTGATTCCCCGCTCTTATGCGCTCTGGACAGACGGGCTGGAAGCCAATGCCGCGGCGCTGGGAATCGGAAAACTGATCACTTCCATCACAATGACCGTTTTTTATCTGATTCTTTACTACATCTGGCGGGATCGATATCAGATCAAAGACCGAAAAATTCTTACGGGCACAATGTGGGGATTATCCGTGCTGCGCATTATTTTCTGTCTGCTCCCGCAAAATCAGTGGCTTTCTTACCGCCAGCCTCTGCAATACGGAATCCTCCGCAATATCCCTTTTGCCATTATGGGGATAATCGTCATCGTCATTTTTGCACAGGAAAACAAAAAAACAAATGATCCTGTTTTCCGATTTATGCCGTTAGCAGTTTTCCTCTCTTTCGGATTTTATCTGCCCGTCGTCCTGTTCAGCGGTATCGCACCGGCTGTCGGCATGCTCATGATTCCGAAAACGCTCGCCTATGTATGGATTGTACTCATGGGCTGGCGGCTTTACAAACAATCACAAAACCGGTAAGAACACAGAAGGAGAAAACATATGATAAAACGTTATGCAAATATGGCTTTGGCTTATGCCGTCGCTGCCATGATATTTGGAGTATTTTACAGAGAATTTACCAAGTTCAGCGGTTTTTCCGGACAGACCGCACTATCCGTTATACATACCCATTATTTTCTATTGGGCATGTTCTTCTCACTTTTACTGATGCTGATCGAAAAAGCCTTTTCCTTTTCCGATCAGAACACCGGAAAAATTCTGATCGTTTACCAGCTTGGCCTGAATATTACCGCTCTTGGTTTTCTGATAAGAGGTCTGACCCAAGTATGGGAAACGGAGTTGAGTAAGGGAATGAACGCCTCTATTTCCGGCATTGCGGGAATAGGTCATATTCTCACAGGCATCTGCCTCATTCTTTTATTGCTGAAAATCAAAAAAAGGGCGGCTTAGGGAAAAATAAATGCTGGCTTTGAGGACATTCTTCGGTGTGAGACTTAGAACTTCTCCGCGAAGCAGCCCTTGCTGCGAGTGATTAGAAGTTCTTCTCACACTAATAACTATACCTTTCAAAACCGGTCCGTTAATTCCTTCCCCCGCAATTTTTTATCAACTTCACTCAGTCTTTTATCCTTCATAACATAAAGCCTGCTGCAAAGTGACAGCTCGCTCTCTTCATGCGTTGTAATAACGACCGTTCCCTTCCTTTCCAGATAAATCTGCAGATAATGTCTGATATCCTCTTTGCAGACCAGATCAAGCGCCGCGCTCGGTTCATCCAGCAGAAGAACGGGCGGCATCCCGGACAGGGCAATGCCGAAACTGACTCTTTTTTTCATTCCGCCCGAAAGCTTTGACACCGGCGTTTTCATAAATGCCGGAATCCCCAGAATCTGCAGAAACCCTTCCTCAAGTTCTTTTGCAAGCTCCGCCCGATCGGGATACCACAGTCTTAAATTATCGTATACGCTGAGCTCCGGCATCAGCGGATTTTCCTGCGGCACATAACCCGTCATTTTTCGAAAAACAACACGGTTTGCAAGCGCATCTTTTCCGTAATAAAGAATCGCTCCCGACTGAGGCTTTAACACTCCCGCCATTATGGAAAGAAGCGTGGACTTTCCGCATCCGTTCGGACCGACAATACCGATACATTCCCCGCGTTCGGCATGCAGAGACACGTCTTGCAGAACTCTCTTTTTCCCATATGCACCCGTGAGGTTTTCTATCTCAATCATTTTCATACTAATAGTCACGCCTTTCTCCCAGCTCACGAACTTTGAAGCCAAGACGCTATCAGCGTCGGCACAAATTCGCGATTGAAAAATCTATAATTTTTCAATCTATCCTCCACGTCACAGCTTTGCTGTGACTCAAATCCGGATGAAAAATGCCTGTTTTTCAGACATTCGCCTCAAACTCCGCCAGGCTGCAGGATTTCGCGGCGCATTTTAACCACCTGTTCAACTGTTCCGGATCCGTTTCCTGGCGAATACGGCCGGCAATGCTCCCCGGAATGTTTCCCAAATCCGCCAGCAGTTCCAAAATATCTTCTATTTTTCCTTCGATTCTGCCAATAGCCTGCCCCTCTTTCCTTCCTTCTTCTTTTCCTTCTTCTTTTCCTTCATTTCGGATTCTGTCCGCAATCTCACACATAATCGCAACGCCCTCCTTTTTCATCTTAAAAAATTTGACCCGTTCCACAATTCTTGGAAAAATCTCTGACTCATATTCCGGCTCTGAGTTTCTGAAATATCTCAACAGTTCGTTCACCCGCATATCTTCGGTCGGATATTCCAGGTTATAGTACTTCTCATGCAGTCCGTTGTCCAGACTCATTGTCGTATCCTGCCCTTCGAGCTTTCTGCATATCGTATAACAGCCTCTTTTTTCCCCGATAAAATCCTCTTTCGTAAGATAAATCACCGTTACGTCAGGCAGTCTGTAATAAGGTTTTCCTTTTTCAAGAATACTCATATCGATGCCGGACCTGTAATAACGGCTCCTCTTAAACGGCGCTTTTTCCCGGTACATCTGGATTTCTACATTAATAAAATTTCCGCAGACATCTTCTGCCAGAATATCCAGTTCAATCGAATGTTTTTCCAGATTGCGGATGACGTACTGGCTTTTGACGCTGCGTAACACAAGCCTGTCATTTTGCAAAAGAATCCGGCACAGCTCCTGCGCCGCTCCCAGATCTTCAAAAACTTTCCCTGCAAACAGATCGCTCGTAAGCTGATACTCCGCGGCCCGTTTCTTCTGTTCTTCAAAAGTTTCGATCGTTGTTTCCTCCTCTCTACATTTCCTTTTTCCAGACAGAGAACGAAGAAAACAAACAAAGGACGGCCAGAGGCACCGGAGCATACAGACTTTTCAATTTAAATGGCATCATTTCCGACAGTCTTTTTTTTACGACATTTCTGCCAAACAAATGTGAATCTCTGGCAGAACTGCCGGAATATGTATCTGCAAAAGCCACCTGTTCCATATACAGATTGGCTTTACCGTTTCTGAAAACAGATTCATAAATCAGAATCAAGATTTGTTTTGTGGTGGTATTGTATCATAGATTTCTTTCGATTGCAATAAATTTTCCAAAAAATTATAGACGGTTTTTCGTTTTCCTTTCAAAACGCATATCGATCTGTCTTTTTACCATTAAAATATAGTGCATAAATTTTTGTTTGAAGCTCTCCACGGTTACAGCAATTTCCTGTAAAGCAAAAAACAGACAGCGACGTTCTGCCGCTGTCTGCTCATAAGTTCCCGGTAAGGCAAATCCGCCGCAAATCCCGGAACTTCTCTTCATACTGTTATTTTGCTGCAATTTCCGCTTTCAGACTTTCTGTCAGCTTGGGAACGATCTTGTTCAGATCGCCTACGATACCGTAATCCGCTACATCAAAGATCGGCGCATCCGCATCTTTGTTGATCGCGATGATGATATCGGATTCTTCCATACCAGCCACATGCTGAATTGCTCCGGAAATACCGATCGCAAAGTATACGTTGGGACGAACGGTCTTACCTGTCTGGCCTACCTGTAAATCTTTCGGTTTCCAGCCGGAATCAACAACCGCACGGGAACAGCTTACCGTACCGCCGAGTACCGCTGCCAGATCTTCCAGAATCTTGAAGTTCTCCGGGCTGCCGACGCCGCGGCCGCCGGATACAAGAATTTTCGCATCCATAATATCTACGGTATCAGTTACGGCTTTTACCACGTCGAGGATCTCAACATATTTGTTATCCGGTGTGAATCCCGGATTGTACTCTTCCACAACTGCCTTTGCGCCCTTGATCGGCTCAATTTTCTGCATAACGCCTGCACGTACAGTTGCCATCTGCGGACGATTATCCGGACATGCGATCGTAGCGATGGTATTGCCGCCAAAAGCAGGACGTGTCATCAGAAGCTGATTGTGTTTCTGCTCCTGTCCCGGAATTGCCTGTAACGGGAAATCGCCGATTTCCAGAACGGTACAGTCAGCCGTAAGACCGGTTGCCACTCTTGCGGATACTCTGGGGCCCAGATCACGTCCGATCGCCGTTGCACCTACGAGTACGATCTCCGGTTTATACTTATTGATAACGGATGACAGCGCATGTGCATAAGGCTCTGTTCTGTAAACTTTTAATTCAGGATCATCCACAACAATAACCTTATCCGCACCGTATTCTGCCAGCTTATCTGCCAGCTCTTTCACTTCTGAGCCTAAAAGGACTGCCGTTACGTCTGTATTTAAGTCTTTTGCAAGGTCTTTTGCTTTACCAAGTAATTCAAATGCGATGCTGCTGATCTCATTGTCTACCTGCTGTGCAAAGACATATACTCCCTTGTATTCTTCTAAATTCATCATAATCCTCCATTCTCGCTCTCTTCACATTTTTAAATGACATGTTTTACTTTCAATTTGTCAACAATGTAGCTTACAGATTCATCAGGATCAAGAACGACCTTTTCTCCTGCGCCTTTTCTTACCTTATCGGAAGCTTTGGCGATCTTGGTCGGCGAACCTTTCAGACCGAGGTTGGAATCATCTACATCTTTTAAATCAGCTCTGCCCCAAACGGTAATCTCCTTCTGATATGCGTCAAAAATTCCGCCGGGCGTCATGTAACGAGGCTCATTTAATTCGGAAAGCGCTGTAACCAGACAGGGCATTTTCGCTTTTACAACATGATATCTGTCTTCGTACTGACGTTCAACAACTACGCTGTCGCCTTCAATCTTGATATTCTGCGCATAAGAAATAACGGGAATATCGAGGTGTTCGGAAATCTGAGGACCTACCTGTGCGGTATCTCCATCGATCGCCTGACGGCCTGTGATAATCAGATCATACTCCAAATTTCTGAGTGCACCGGCAATTGTTGTGGAAGTAGCCCATGTATCAGCGCCGCCAAGCACTCTGTCCGTTACAAGGATACCCTTGTCGGCACCCATTGCCATCGCTTCACGAAGAACCTCTTCCGCTTTCGGAAGACCCATGGTTACAACTGTAACCTCTGCGCCATATTCATCTTTTAATCTCAGCGCCGCTTCCAGACCTGCTTTATCATCGGGATTCATGATCGCGAGCATAGCGCCTCTGTCTAATGTACCGTCGGGATTGAACTTTACGCCGCCCTTTGTATCGGGTACCTGTTTAATACAAACAACGATTTTCATCGATTTTATCTCCTTTACATTGATTTAAGTGCGCTTTAGCGCACATCCAGTTCAAATTTTTACCTTATTTCAGGTTCAAAATTTATTTCAGCAGACTTCCGGAAATAACCATACGCTGAACTTCACTGGTTCCTTCGTAGATTTCCGTAATCTTGGCATCGCGCATCATACGTTCTACATCGTATTCTTTTATGTAGCCGTAACCGCCGTGTAACTGAACAGCCTTTGTCGTTACTTCCATCGCAACTTCCGCTGCATACAGTTTTGCCATTGCCGCTTCCACGGAATAGGAAATCTTAGGATTCTTAGCATATTCCGCTTTCTTCATTGCCGCATTGTAAACCAGCATCTGTGCAGCCTGTACTTTCGTAGCCATATCTGCAAGCTGGAACTGTGTATTCTGGAAAGCGCCGATTGCTCTTCCGAACTGTTTTCTTTCTTTCACATAATTGATGGTGGTTTCCAGCGCACCTTCTGCCAGACCAAGCGCCTGTGCTGCAATACCGATACGTCCGCCGTCCAGCGTGTGCATAGCGATATTGAAACCTTTGCCCTTCTGTCCTAACAGATTGTCTTTCGGAATACGGCAGTCCGTGAAAATCAATTCATAGGTAGAAGAACCACAGATACCCATTTTATTTTCTTTTGTTCCGAATGTAAAGCCGGGCGTTCCTTTTTCTACGATAAACGCGGAAATTTCCTTGCTCACTCTGCCGCGCTTCTCAACAGTTCCCGTGATTGCGAAAATAACATATACATCCGCTTCCTTACCGTTTGTGATAAAGCATTTGGAACCGTTTAATACCCATTCTTCGCCGTCAAGCACCGCTTTTGTCTGCTGGCCCTGTGCGTCCGTACCTGCGCCGGGCTCTGTCAGGCCGAATGCACCTAACTTTTCGCCTTTTGCGAGGGGAATCAGATATTTCTGTTTCTGCTCTTCCGTGCCGTATGTCTGAATCGGATCACAGCAGAGGGATGTATGTGCGGATACGATAACGCCGGTTGTACCGCAGACTTTTGAAAGCTCCTCAACACACATCGTATAGGTTAAAGGATCGCAGCCCTGTCCGCCGTATTCCTTCGGAACAGGAATTCCGAGAAAACCTAATTTTGCCATTTTGTCAACTGTCTCTCTTGGGAAACGATGATTCTCATCGATCTCCTGTGCGAGAGGCTTTGCTTCTTTTTCAGCGAATTCTTTGAAAAGAGTTCTCGCCATTTCATGCTCTTTGCTTAACGTAAAATCCATGATTTTTTATTCCTCCATGCTTATTTTATTATGGACTGTTAAATCGCAGCCGGAAATTTGAAATTTCCGACGCGTGTCATCGCAGTAAACTGCTCTGACATGAATGATTAGTGTAAAGAAAACCATCTTCGCATATCCCGGAATTTCTTCGCGGGCCGGCAAGCCTGAAAATCAGGCTTTTACCGAACGAACAGTTCTCTTCACGCTGTTGGTCTGCTTATTTCGAATAATCGTAGAATCCTTTTCCGGTCTTGCAGCCGAGTTTGCCTGCGCGTACCATTTTCCGGAGAAGCGGAGCGGGACGGTATTTCGGATCGCCTGTCTCTGAATAAATAACCTCCATAATAGCAAGCACGATATCAAGACCTACATAATCGCCTAACTGAAGCGGTCCCATCGGATGGTTCGCACCGAGTCTCATTGCCGCATCAATGTCTTCAACGCTTGCAACGCCTGCTTCCAGAACGCAGATACCTTCATTGATCATCGGGATCAGGATTCTGTTTACAACAAAGCCTGCTGCCTCGTTTACTTCAACAGGAGTTTTGCCGATTTCTTCCGCAATCGCTTTCACTTTATTGAACACTTCGTCTGTCGTATTCTCGCCGCGGATAATTTCAACCAGTTTCATAACCGGAGCCGGATTGAAGAAGTGCATGCCGATAACCGGTCTGTCGATGCCTGCGCCGATTTCCGTAATGGAAAGAGAGGATGTATTGGTTGCGAAAACACAGTTTGCCTTGCAGATATCCTGTAACTCTTTAAAAGTCTGTTTCTTAATATCCATCACTTCAAGAGCTGCTTCCACGATCAGGTCGCAGTCCGTACAGATTGTTTTAACGCCCGTCGTAATTTTGGCAAGAATCTTGTCAGCATCTTCCTGTGTCATTTTGCCTTTTGCAACACGTTTCTCAAAACCTTTCGCAATCTTGTTCTTGCCGTTTGCGGCAAATTCTTCATTGATATCGCAGAGGCATACTTCATATCCTTCTGTCTGTGCAAAAGCCTGCGCGATACCGGAACCCATCGTTCCAGCGCCGATAATACCTACTTTCATGGTAAAACCCTCCTGTTAATATTTTGATTTGTATTTTATTTCTTTATATCGTTTTTAAATGCCCTGGAAATTCTTTGTACCAGGCAAAACTCAGAATTCCTCAGACATCGTTTTTGGATACCCTTAGAAATTCCTTTTGCCAGGCAAAACTTAGAATTTCTCAGGCATCGTTTTTGGATGCCCTGGAAATTCTTCTTGCCAGGCAAAACTTAGAATTTCTTAGGCATCGTTTTTTAGATGCCTTAGAAATTCTTTTTGCCTTTAGCAGTTCTTAAACGCCTCTTTCACTTTCTCTTTGTTCTTATCCAGGAAAAATGCCATGCCGTACTTCTGATCTTCCGTCTCGAAGCAGTCGCCAAAAAGTTTTTCCTCAATTACGATCGCATCGTCCATTCCTGCTTCCAGGCCGTCGTTAATCGCTTTCTTACAGTTGCGTACGGCGATCGGTGCATTCTTCGCAATGCCTGCCGCCATCTTCTCTGCTGCCGCCATCAGTTCTTCCTGCGGGTAAACAGCGTTTACAAGGCCGATTCTTAACGCTTCGTCGGCTTTGATATTTCTGGCCGTATAAATCATCTGTTTTGCCATGCCAGGGCCTACCAGTCTCGCAAGTCTCTGCGTGCCGCCAAAACCGGGCGTAATGCCGAGGCCTACTTCCGGCTGTCCGAATACCGCGTTATCGGAGCAGATTCTGATATCACAGCTCATGGAAATTTCACAGCCGCCGCCCAATGCAAAACCGTTTATCGCCGCGATTACGGGAATCGGGAAAACTTCCAGTTTGCGGAATACATCGTTTCCTTTTTTGCCGAATGCTTCACCTTCGGCTTTGGTCAGCGTGCTCATCTCTCCGATGTCCGCGCCAGCCACAAAAGATTTCTGTCCCGCACCCGTCAGAATCAGGCATCTTACGTTATCCAGATCAACCGCATCAAGCGTCTTATCCAGTTCGTCGAGTACTGCGGAATTTAAAGCATTCAATGCTTTTTCACGGCTGATGGTGATGATGCCGACCTGTCCTTTTACTTCATACAATACAAATTCCATTCTATAACCATGCTCCTTTCTCGGTCCTGCTTCTTTGTTATGATTAATCTCTCGTAACGATCGTTGCGCAGCCCATACCGCCGCCGATGCACAGTGTCGCAAGACCCTTCTTCGCATCGCGTTTCTCCATCTCATGAAGCAGCGTTACGAGAATACGGCATCCCGATGCGCCGACCGGATGTCCGAGCGCGATTGCACCGCCGTTTACATTCAGCACGTCGTTGCTGAATCCGAGATCTTTCTGTACCGCAAGAGACTGTGCCGCGAAAGCTTCGTTTGCCTCGATCAGGTCGAAATCGTCGATCTTCATGCCTGCTTTTTCCATTGCTTTTCTGGTCGCGGGAACAGGGCCCACACCCATAATGGAAGGATCAACGCCGCCGAGCGCGCCGGCAACAAATGTCGCCATCGGTTTTACGCCCAGTTCTTTCGCTTTTTCTTCGCTCATTACAACAACAGCCGCAGCACCGTCATTGATACCGGAAGCATTTGCCGCCGTTACAAGACCGCCGTCCGGTTTGAAAGCCGGGCGCAGCTTGGAAATGCTCTCCGCCGTAACGCCGGCACGCGGACCTTCGTCCGTATCTACGATAACGGTTTCTTTTTTCTTCTTTACTTCTACCGGAACGATTTCATCTTTGAATTTGCCTTCCGCTCTTGCTTTTTCACATTTCTGCTGTGACCACGCAGCAAACTCATCCAGCTGCTCTCTTGTCAGACCGTACTGCTCTGCAACGTTCTCCGCAGTAATGCCCATATGATAATTATTGAAAGCATCCCACAACGCGTCGTTTACCATGGTATCCACCAGCGTCGCATTGTTCATTCTATAGCCATAACGGCCCTGCATTGCAGCATAAGGAGCCATAGACATATTTTCCATACCGCCCGCAACAACAATGTCGGCATCTCCCGCCATAATCATCTGTGCCGCCATGTTGACACAGTTCAGACCGGAACCGCACACAACATTTACGGTAACGGCGGGTGTTGTAACCGGCAGACCTGCTTTGATGGATGCCTGACGCGCCACGTTCTGACCAAGTCCTGCCTGGATAACGCATCCCATGTATACATGATCTACGGCATCTGCAGAAACGCCTGCTCTGTTTAATGCTTCCTTAATAACAATAGATCCGAGAACCGGTGCCGGAGTCGTGCTGAGCGCTCCGCCCATTGTACCGATTGCAGTACGACATGCGCCTGCCAAAACAACTTTTTTTGCCATTTTTCTTTCCTCCATTTACTATATATGCCTTTGTTTCGGGCTTTTGGGATGATTGTTATTTTTTTATCATTGCCCACCGTTACTATTGTAACATAGGGGACTTGTTTTGGCAATGGTTTTCGAATGGGATTTACGGATTTTGCACTCGCGGATTTGCGGTGTTTACGGCCTGTTTTATTCCCGCCCTCTCCTGCAGTAGCTGCGCACGGTCAGCCAGAGAAAAAGCGGAATCTCCAACAGCGGAACGATCAGCAGAAGCCAGGGCGTCCAGACGGTCAGGGGGCCGGCTTTCAGAAATTCAAAATCCGTGATCGCATACAAAAAAGCATTGCTTCCTCCCAGCGCGCCGGAAGGCAGAAGCACCCGCAGATAAGACGCCGTCTTTCCTCCGGCCATCATATAAAATGCGGAAGGGAAAATGCTGAACGCGATCGTAAGCCCTGTCGAAATCGTCGTGTTGGGGCAGACGGCCGAAACAAAAAGGACAAAGCATACGCAGCCGATCAGGGAACAGAACCCCGCCAGAAGAAGAAAATCCTGCATCTCTCCCACATTCAGGTTTAAAAGGCTTACCGCGGAAAAAAGAACATGAAGGGAAGTCTTTCTGCATTCCCAGCCGAACAGACTGTTGGAAATGACCTGAAAGACCGCCGCACACAAGGTAAAGACCATTATGGCAATGCTCAGAGCGGACAGAATTTTTACAAAAGCCAGATCTTTCCTGCCATGCCTGGTGCTGCGCAGAATGTCGTCCGCCCCGGTCTGATATTCACAGCAAAAAATCGGCGCCGTTATCATAATGCACAAAAACATCATCGTAAATAGGAAAAGGCTTTCGTATTCCGCCATGTTCGTGCCGTATCCCGGATAAAAATAAAAGGGCATTTCCACTTTTTCATACATTTCCGCCGCCATTTTCTGCGCCGCCGGATTATCCTTCTGTTCCAGCTTCATCAGATCGGAAAGATGGGAACGACAGCGCTCATAAAAAGCAAACGCGTCCTCCTCCGTTATCTCCTGATAGTCCGGGGGCAGACCGCTCTCGGAATCCGCCATCACCTCATGCAGTCTCGTAACCAGTTTGGAATAAGGCAGAATTTCGCTGTTCCAGATATTTTGCGGAAAATCTCCGTAAAAATCACCATATAAGGCGAGGTTTTTCCGGTAAGCCGCAAGCCCCAGCGCAACTTTTTCCGGCGTAACCTCTCCCGCCGCGGGCGCCTGAAGACTTTTTTTCATGGCAAGCGCTTCCTTTCCCGTCAATATGATTTCCTCTCCGTTTTCTTCATAGGTATACCGCTCAAATGTCACCGGAACCCAGGCTAAAAAAACCGATACTGCGAGCGCGGCCGCCAGGAAAAGAATCGTGCTCCGGCTTCTTAAAATACGTTTCATCTCTTCAATATATAATCTTCTCATCGTGACTCCTCTCTTTGTTTTTCATTTTTCGGATTTTTCCGCATCAGTTGTCTCGAAATAATTTCCCGACGGAAAAAGGTGCAGATACAAGTCTTCCAGCCGCGGTTCTTTGAGCACAGCGCCCGGCATATCCTCCTGTTTCCCGATATACCGCAGCGATACGCCTCCGTCCGCTTCGTTGCGCAGATTGACGATCCGGACCTTCTTTTCCCATTTATGAAGCTCCTGCGGTGCAGCATATCCTTCAAACACTTTTCCCTGCATCTGCCTGACAAGCTCCTGTGTGGTTCCCGTCTGCAATATTTTCCCGTCTTTCATAATGGCGTTCTGCGTCGCAATATATTCCACATCCGACACGATATGCGTGGAAATCAGCACGATGCGGTCTTGGGCAAACTCCGACAAAAGATTGCGGAACCGCACGCGCTCGCCGGGGTCAAGGCCGCTCGTCGGTTCGTCCAGCACCAGAAATTCCGGGTCGTTTAACAGCGCCTGCGCGATGCCCACCCGCCGTTTCATGCCGCCGGACAGCTTGATAATCCTTTTTTTCCGCACTTCTTCCAAAGAAAGTCTTACCAGCAATTCGTCGATTTTGCTTCTGGCCTGTCCGGCGCTCATGCCCTTCATCGCGGAAAGATATTCCAGATATTGCTGCACCGTAAATTCCGGATAAAAGCCAAATTCCTGCGGCAGATACCCGATTATGCTGCGGTAAGCGTCTCCCAGCTGTCCGATTTCCACCCCGTCATAACTGATACGTCCTCCGGTAGGTTTCATAATGCCGCAGATCATCCGCATCAGTGTGGTCTTTCCCGCACCGTTCGCCCCTAACAGCCCCCAGACGCCGGAAGTAAAGCGCAGGCTCACGTCTTCCACCGCTCTTTTGACCGTATGTCTGTCCTGATAACTTTTTGAAACATGTTCTAATACAATTTCCATAATAAAAATCCTCCTCTTTCCGGTAAACATAATTTCCGGCACATCTTCCCGATCATGCCGGCACACAGCAGCGCGTAAAAAATGCCGAACCACAGGATGCCGTCCCGCAGGAAAAAACGCATAACCACGATCATCTCATAGGCGGCCGGCGCTGCCAGCAGGCAGACGGCCAGCGGAAAACAAGCGGATGTTCCGGCTCCCCTGCGCATCCAGAGCATCAGTCCCGTAACCGCCGCCGTCAGGAAAGGAATGATGCCGAACAAAAAGACTACCCGCACGCCGCACCCGTACCGCACCGTAAGATACGCGAGCGCCGTCAGCATCCCCGCATCCCCGATGCCGATAAAAAGGAGCTGCGCCGCCAGTCCGCCCCTGACAGAAAAGCGGGTGGAGCATTCCAGCTCATACATTCCGAAGCGCAGAGATCTTTGCAGAATCGGAACCGCACAGACCGCAGTCACGCCGCCGCTTCCGCACAAAAATCTGGCGGCGGCCCATTCGTTCCCCTGCACCGTAAGTCCGCTGTACAGACTAAAAAACACGCAGCACAAAAATGCCAGCACCATTCCCTGCAAAAACCATATCTTCCAGGCAAGAAACCTGATCTGCGCTGCCATCAGTCCCCAAAAGGACAGGGGATAGCGGCGGCTCTCCGTTTTCAGTTCATTCCGCAAAAGCAGCCGCGTCTCTTTAAGATGCTTTCCGTAAGAAAAATCACGTTCCACCGCAAACAGATTTTTCCACCGCTCTTTTTCTTTTCTTTGCATAATATCTCCTCTCTTTTATCGCAATTCCCTATTACCGCATTGCCTCCCGCAGCACCTTCACCGCCCTGCGCAGTCTGGTCTGCACAGTGCGCAGCGGAAGTCCTGTAACGGCGGAAATCTCACGCAGCGTAAGCTCCTGACCGTACCGAAGGAGAATCAGTTCCCGGCCGTCATTGTCCAGATGAGTCAATGCGCCGGCGAGCAGCTGCCTGTCCTCTGCCGTCCGATATCCGTCTTCCGGCACGCTGATCGTTTCGCACATGATTTCCGACAAATTCTCCGTTTGAGGTTGTCTTCTTTTTAAATCAATACAGGTATTTGCCGCGATTCTGTACAAAAAGGCGCGGAATGCCCCTCGCTTCTCATACCTGTCCAGAAAACGCACCAGCTTCAGAAACGTTTCCTGCGCGGCATCCATTGCGCTTTCCCGGTCAGGCATATGCCACAGACAATAACGCAGAATGGCGGGATAATAAATTTCCACCAGCTCGTCGAGGCATTCCCGTCTTCCGTTTTTTATCTGCTCGATCAGTTCATCTTCACGCGCCACAGCAACAACCTTCCATTTCCGCTCCCGATGGGAACATCTCCTTCTATCATATAATGACGATGGCGAAACCGGAAATGATTTCGCCATCGTCAGAAAATTTGTATCGGTTATGTGTCCGTCCCGGCAGGGCGCTTTGGGACGGCATGCTTTCGCTCCGTCAAAGACTGCCGCCGCTACGTCTCCGGAACGGGCCGGGGAGATTCTCCCGCTTTTTCCACCGCCGGATCTTTCATCCGGTACACACGGTGCCATTCCTTCGTCTCTTCGTCCTTCACCGTCTGGCTGCGGTTCTGGTACAGAAACTTCGTCAGCTCATAACAGTCTATCCATATTTCGTTATTACTTTCCTTCTGGGATTCGTCAAAAATCAGTTCCAGTCCCCAATGCAGATGCACGACTTCGATGTTGTTCACGTTTTCCTGCGTGCTGTAACCCGTATGTCCCATATACCCGATCACATCGCCGGCCGTCACGATGCTGCCCACTTCCAGTTCTTTGTTATAGGGAAAATTCTGTCTGAGATGCGCATAATAATAGTACCGCTTCCCGTCAAAACTGCGGATGCCGATGCGCCAGCCGCCGTACTGGTTCCAGCCCAGCGCCTCCACATAGCCGGATTCTATGGCAATGATCGGCGTGCCGATCTGCCCCATCATATCATGCCCGAGGTGGGGCCTGGAATATCCATAGCTTCTGGAAGAGCCGAAGTCGTCATAATGGCTGTAATCGAACCCCCTTGCGATCGGTGAAAAGGCCTTCAGGCCGTAAAAGTTTTTCCACTCCGTCTCTCCGCCCTCGCTCTTTGGCACTTCCAGCGAGAACTCTCCCACCATCCCGCTTAAAACCGCACCGTAGGCCTCTTTATAATAGTCGTAGTATTCCATCTTCTTTGTCAGTTTTTCCATAGTCGTTTCCCCGGAACGCAGTTTTTCCGCCGTTTCCTGCAATTCCGAAACGCTCTTTTTATCGAACTTGCCGCCATGCTTTGCGCCCACATACGCTAACAGTTCTATCCAATCCAGATGCACTTCTTCCTGATAAGAATCCACATCCAGCTCATAAGCCTTACTCATCGCTTCACAGGTGACGTTAAAGTCCACCCATTTGATATAACTGCCGTCGGCGGAGACTTCGACCGCTTCCCCGGTTTCCGATGCCGCTTCCTGTGCCGGCTCTTTTTGAGCCCGTCTGCCATCGCTTATTTCCCGCATTATAAAAACGCAGACCGCCGCAGCAAGCAGAACAAGCTCCGCCTTGATTCCCCATTTGATTTTTTGCATAATGACACCCCGTGCCCGCCTAGCGGTCTTCCCGCTTTGCAAATCTTATGAAAAATATATGAAAAAAACCTCCGGGTTATGTCAGCCCGCAGGTCTCTCCTTTTTCCGATATACAAACTCCCTTTGTATGACAAAACTTAAAAAGAACAAAAGCACATCCACCGGTATCTTCACCGCCACTTCATACCCGCCAAGCAGGCCGAACAGCTCGTTGACCAAAAAAGCGCTGCAAAGCATCTGGCAGACGGCCAGCGCAAAATATTTCGCGGCCGACGCCGCCAGGTTCGCGCTGCTCTGAAAAACGACCTTGTAATTCAGCAGAAAATTATATATGGCCGAAATAATCCGCGCCAGTATGGTGGCTCCGACAATATAGGGCAGTCCCGTCCAGATTCCCGACGCCGCCCGCAGAACTTTACAAAACAGGCCGAACAGCGCCAGATCCAACACGCTGGAAGACAGTGAGGAAAACAGAAACTTTCCAAATATCATGTAAATCCGGATAGAATCTTTGATCGGATTAAAATGGCTGGTCTTATTTTCTTCCAGATAAATCGTCTCCACCGGAACTTCCAGAATCGGAACCGACATATTTTTTGTCTCGATCAGCATATTCGTCTCATATTCGAAACGCTCTCCCCTGACATTCATAAGGCTTTTCATAAAAGATGCCGGAATTGCCCGGAGACCCGTCTGGGTATCGGAAACTGACAGTCCGACCAGATAACGGAACACCTTCCTTGTGCATTTATTGCCGAAACTGGAACGCATTGGCACATCCGCCGCGTCAAAATTGCGGCAGCCAAGAACAAGCGCTTCCGGATTCTCCCACAATTTTTTCATACAGGCCAGAATATCCTGCGGCGTATGCTGTCCGTCGGAATCCGCGGTCACGCATCCGCACTGTGTGGGAAACCGCAGCAGACAGGCGTTAAAAGCGGTTTTCAACGCTCTTCCCTTTCCCAGATTTACCGCATGATGCAGCACCGTACAGCCTTCTGTCGCTTCCGCCCGCGCAAATAACGTCTGATAATCGCTGCCGCTGCCGTCATCCACCACAATCATATTCCGGATGCCGGCTTCTTTTAAGTGATTGAGCAGTATAAGCAGCTTTTCATCCGGTTCATAGGCCGGTATGATGACCGGGATGCCATAATAAGACTCCATAGCCAGTTCCTTTCTTTCCTAAATTCTATATCATACTGCCGGCGCCTTCCGGCACAGGACTTCGGAGCATGTTACCGTACCGCCGCCAGGCGCAGACGCGCTCCGTCGTCCTCGATGCGGTACAGCGTTTCACAGGAAAATACGCCTCCATCCGTCATGTTATTAAATACTTTCCCCACATCCGCATCCGTCTCCTCCACATAAAGGTATCCGGCATGGGAACTTCTGATTTCCTCTGCCATCCAGTCCGGCACCGCATCGTTCAGATTCACGGCGTGATAAACGACGGAAATCGGGGAAGCTTCCAGATTCGTATAGCTGTTCCTGACCCAGCGCGGTTCATCATCCCGCTGCACATAACAGATTCTTGCGCTCTGCTCCGTTCCGAGCGCTTTGATCTTCTCCAGAAAAAGAGCCGCGTCTTCGTCCGTCATCTCCGCCCGCCCGGCAAGCTGTTCCGCCGCGTCTTCCCGATATCCGATAAGTCCATGATACCCGGTCCGCCACTCCGTCGTCAATCCTACAAAAAGAATGAAGCAGAGGCAGACGCCGTATTTTTGAAAAAAAGCGCCGCTAAGCCGTTTCTTTTCCGCAAAAAGATTCCCGCCGCTGTCCATCCAGATATGCGAAAGAAACAGCAGCGTCCCGATCGTAAAAGGCGCACCGTAACGTTCAATCGAGGAAATCATGCCGGACGCTTCCAGATACTGCGTTTCCGTAGCAAAAATCGTAATATGAGCGATAAATATAATGCCGTAAAACAGCGCGCCGCTGACGATGCCAAACCACAGCACGAGCCTTTCCTGTTGTCTGGGCATCAGTTTTTTGCGGTAAAAGAAAATAACGAGCAGGCAGATACACAGATAAAAGGAAAGGGGCGTCAGATCGACGGCCGGCGTCCTGTTCTTATGCAGGGGCAGGCGGACAAACGCCTCCAGAAATGCCCTGGCAAAATCACCCGTATATCCGGAAATGCCGTATTCATCCGTGGTCATGTATTTCACCGCCGTCGTCGTCGTTTTCGTCACACGCCGCATCAGCAGACAGAAAACCATCCAGCTCGCGCCCGTCGCGACGGGCACTGCACAGACGGCCAGCGTCCGAAGCCTGTCTTTCAGCTCACTTGTCTTGTCTGTTGTCTGCCCTGGCGCCTTTACGGCCAGCGTCCGGAGCCTGTCTTTCAGCCCGCCAGCCCTTGCTCCCTCCGCCGAATCGCTTCGGTTATCCCCGGATATCCGGCGGCGCCGTCCCGCTCTGCCATACCGGTCAGCCAGAAAAAAGAGTATTCCGAACAGCGCCCAGATAAAGCCCACCGACTTCACGAGAACGAGCACGCTCAGATAAAGCATCAGCCTTCCGTAATAGAAACTGTCCTTTTTTCCGTCCCGGTCGATTACCGCAAACAGAAAACCACCATAGATACAGGCCAGCGTCAAATCCGCGCAAAAGCCGTCGTACCCATATACTTCCGCAATGCCGGGCAAAAGCCATAACGAAACCGCCATGCCGAACATGACCGCAATATTTCTGCCCCGCATTTTCCTGAGCAGAGGCAGCATAAAGACGAGATTCATACAATAATATCCCGCAAAGGCAAACCCTTCCCGGAACATATGCGGGTCAAAATGCAGAAACCACCACTTGATCAACTGCCCGCCCGGCGGATAATCCCCAAATTCCGGCGCCACATTCCCATATTTTCCCGCAAAACCATTCAGATAATACAGCGATTTTACATCCGTCGCCCAAAAATTGATATCATCCCACCATGTCACCACCTTTTGCGAGGTACACAGGCTGACGGCGGACAGCAGAAACATTGCCGTAATAAATGACGATTGTGTCACATTTTTAAGCAGCTGCTTTCCGAAAGCATTCCTCTCTTCCCGCTTTCTGCCCGCGAGCCAGACCGAAAACAGGACGATAATGAAAACCCCGATTCCGTCAATCCAATCCAGCCTATGAAAAAAGGCCAGCACGTAAAGCAGCAAAACCAACATACAGGTGAATACCGGAAAAATTTCCACCAGACTTTCTTTCCAGAAATAAGCGAGCATAAACAGGCATATGAAAAACGCCGTGACATTAACGACTGCCATAAAAATCCTCCATTTGAACGCATCCTGCGGGTACATAAGATCACCCTGTCAGATTGTGACAGGGTGATTTTCCTTACCAGATTACAATATGTTCTCCGCCGCAGGTGACAGGGAACATGTCCGCCCGGCACACTGTCCGCACAGACCGGACGCCCGCCGCCGGGCTATGCCTGTGAAATCAATATTCCGGCTCAAGCAGGCCGTATGTGTTTCCTTTTCTCTTGTATACGACATTGACCTGATCCGTTTCCGCATTGCAGAATACAAAGAAACTATGTCCGAGGAGCTCCATCTGCACGCAGGCATCTTCCGGATACATCGGCTTAATATCGAACTTTTTCGTCCGGATAATCTGTACTTCTTCCTCGTCCATATATTCCTTTTCCAGATATTCCTGTTTGAAAAATCCCGCCGCCTGCTGACGGTCCGTCAATTTTGTTTTATATTTTTTCAACTGTCTTTCGATGATTTCTTCTACAAGATCTATCGAAACATACATGTCGCTGCTGACCTGTTCGGAACGTATAATATTTCCCTTCATCGGAATGGTCACTTCTATCTTCTGCCTGTCCTTCTCGACACTCAACGTAACATGTATTTCCGTCTCCTCGGCAAAATATTTCTCCAGTTTGCCGATTTTATCCTCTACTGCCGTCTTTAAACCCTCTGTTACTTCAATGTTCTTTCCAACAATAATAAATTTCATAGCACCCATCCCTTCTATTATGGATTTTTGTATGTCCAAAACAGCCTCCTGCAAAACTGTTTGGATTATTATACCATATTTTTACATTCTTTATCAACAAAATCATGTATATTATACAATTAAGAAAATTGAAACTTCCAAATTGCCGCTGCTTATGTGAACAAACATAAACGCAGGCCAGACAGCCTGCGTTTCATGAATTTACTGCTTAAATTGTTTTGTTATCTTTTTTAGAAGATTCTTCTGATCGAAAGAATCGAACGATATGTCGCATTGGATACGATAATACCTGTTTTGGAAGTGGACGCGTGAACGATCTGCCCGTTACCCGCGTAAATTCCCACATGACCGGAATAGCAGATAATATCACCCGGCTGCGCATTTTCTATTCCGTTTACGGCAGCGCCTACAGTTCTGTCCGCTGCCGATGAATGCGGCAGGCTTACTCCGAAATTATTGTATACGCTCATAACAAATCCTGAACAGTCCGCGCCGTTCGTCAGGCTGGTTCCGCCGTATACATAAGGATTGCCGACAAACTGCATTGCGAAATCTACAACTGCCTGGCCGGAAGCGCTTCCGCTCGGCGGTGCATAAGTCTTTCCGCCGGAAGAATTACTATCGGAATTAGATGCCTTATTCTCTGCGGCCTTTTTCGCCGCTGCCTTCTGCGCCTCTGCTCTGGCCGCTTCTTCTTTGGCCAGTCTCGCGCGCTCTTCTTCGATGGATTCCGCTTTCACGAACTCGGTGGACATGTTGACAAAATCCGTCGATACGTAACCGTCACCTTCCTCGATATTTACTTTAACCCATCCGTCCAGTTCTTCGGTAACGATCAGCTCATCTTCGATCGGTACCATACCAAGAATCGTTGAATCCGTTCCCGGCTGTTCCCGCACATACAGTGTCGTTGTCGTAACAGTCGCGATTCTCGTTCCGACTTCTCTCGCATAACTTACCGCGTCGTCGCCCGTTACACAAAATTCCGCTTTAACATAACCTTCCACGGAACCGGAACTGATCTTATACCATCCGTCACTTTCTTCTATAAAAGTACCGACGGATTTATCATAAAGCTTGCCGACGATTTCTCCGTCTTCGCTCGGAATATCGCGGACATTTACATAATTATTGACTCTTGCAATAACAAGGCTCTTAAAGCCCTCTTCCTCTTCTCTTAACTTTGCCGCATTGGAAGCTTCCCGCAAATCTCTTGTATATCCTTCGCTGACAACGATCGTTCTTTCGATTTTCTTATCCGAGACCGCCGTCGGCGCATTGCTCTCTAACATTCCTCCGATCGGAATTTCTCCCGATCCCCTTACGGCGATTTCCGCTGTGGACGCCGTCAGGCCGCTGCTGTTCTCTCTCTCAATCTCTTCCTTCATATCGGAAAGGGACGTTGTGCTTTCGGAAGACAGAGAATACTCAATTCCTGCCGAAGGCAGGACGGAATTCAAATCTCCAGCCGCCTGAACAGATATTTTCATTCCGGAAAATGTGATGACTGCCGCCATTGTGCAAGCTGCTATTCTCACGCTTTCTTTTCTCATATAATATAAACCCGGCCTTTCTTTCAGTCGTTATCGTCTTCTTTACATTTATTACAAATTTGTTAAAACTTATGAAACAAATATAACACTAACCGGGCTGTTTGTCAACTGTCGTAACGCATAAAAAAAACAAAAAAAAGGCTGTTTTTTGTGTATGTGAGAAGAAAATACCGCGAAATCCCCCGACTGACATCCTCCTTTCGTTATTTTCTTTCGATAAAATATTTTTCCGCACTCGCAACGGCATTGGCGCCGTCGGCAACCGCCGTAACAATCTGCCGCAGCTGCTTGGTTCTGACGTCTCCCGCCGCAAAAATACCGGGCGTGCATGTGACGCAGTCTTCTCCCGCCTTAATGTAACCGTTCTCGTCAAATGTTACAATATTTTGTAACAATTCCGTATTGGGCCGGATACCGACCGCAATAAACACGCCGTCCACGGGAAGTTCTTCGGTGCGCTCTTCTTTCAGCCGGCGCAGTTTTATGGAAGATGTTTTCTCCTGCCCGCAGATTTCTTCCACCACGCTGTCCCAGATCACTTCCACATTGTCACACTGAAACAACGTATCCTGCAGGGATTTTGCCGCACGGAGACTGTCCCGCCTGTGAATCAGATAGACCTTTTTACAGATTCTGGATAAAAAGACGGCGTCTTCCACCGCCACGTCGCCTCCGCCCACAACCGCCGTCACCTTATCCCGGAAAAAAGCCCCGTCGCAGGTTGCGCAGTATGACACGCCGCGCCCGGTAAAAGCCTCTTCGCCCGGTACCTGGAGCAGCGCGTGGGAAGCGCCCGTCGCAATGATAACCGCGCCCGCCTCATAGCTTTTCTCCGTGTCCCCGTCCAGCACCGTAATGACTTTATGGCTGCCCGCATCGGCAAGCCCCGTCACTTTGGCATGATCGAAAACAACGCCCATCTCTTCCGCGTGCTGTCTGAACTTCATTCCCATTTCAAAACCGTTGATTCCGGACATCCCAAGATAGTTATCCACTTCATACGTATTCAAAACCTGACCGCCGCTCATCGGATTCTTTTCCATCACCAACACTTCGAATCCGGCCCTTTTTCCGTAGACTGCCGCCGAAAGCCCTGCCGGGCCGGAACCGATAATAATAAGATCATATTTCTGTGCCATAACGAACTCCTTTTCTTCTTTCCTTTTTTATAGTATAATTCCTGTTATAACATTTTGTCAAAAGAAGGACTGCAAGCCGGAACAGGATACAGGGCAGGCCGCCGGGACGGAGCATGGTTCTCTTTGGAGGCACGCTTCCGCTCCGCCAAAGAATGCAGCGGTACCAGGCTCAAATGCAGCAGGCTGCCTTTTCGCCAGGGACCGGCATTCTTTGAAGGGCCTCCGCCAGAGAACCATGCTCCGTCCCGGCGGCCTGCCCTGTGCCCTGTATCCTGTTCCGGTTACCGTCTTCGCCCGGTTTAAGTCCATCGTTCAGAAAGGAGTATTCCCGCCCTATGTCAAAGTATGCTCTGGTTACCGGCGCGTCCCGCGGAATCGGCCGTGAAATCGCTCACATGCTGGCCGCAGACGGCTATCATTTATACCTTACCTGTATCCGCTCCGAAAAGATGCTGGCAGACTATGCCGCGGAGCTTTCCGGACGTTACAATGTTTCCTGCACCCCTTTTACCGGGGATATGGGAAACGCTCAGGATGTGGAGGCGCTTTTTTCTTCTATTGAAACGCTGGATGTGCTGATCAATAACGCCGGCATCTCCTATGTGGGACTGTTGAGCGAAATGTCTCCTTCGGACTGGCGGAAAATCCTTTCCGCCAATCTGGACTCCGTTTTCTATACGAGCAGACTCGCAATCCCGCTGATGCTCCGCAGACACAGCGGCAGAATCATCAATATTTCTTCCGTATGGGGCAATGTGGGAGCCTCCATGGAAACGGCCTATTCGGCATCCAAAGGCGGAGTCAACAGCTTTACAAAAGCGCTCGCCAAAGAGCTCGCGCCCAGCAATATCCAGGTCAATGCCATCGCCTGCGGCGTCATCGATACCGATATGAACCGCTGTTTTTCGCCGGAAGAAATGGAAGCGCTCCGGCAGGAAATTCCCTGTGACCGCATCGGGACAACCGCGGACGTGGCACAAATGGTAAAAAGCCTTCTTCATGCGCCTTCTTATCTGACCGGGCAGATCATTACATTAGACGGCGGCTGGACATGATCATCAGCATCATACCCAGCCGCCTGCATTTCATACTTTATTTTTCTGCCGTGCCGCCTGCCGCGGCACAGACGCTGCCGAAACCGATCAGCCGCCGATCTGGCAGTACAATGCCGTTTTCTTCTCCACGGCCGCCTTTAACTTCTCCATCCGGCCTTCCGCCAGCATCGGCGCGTCGCCCATTGGATAAGGTCTTCCAAGTCCCTCGTACTTTCCTTCCCCGTATTTATGATATGGCAGAAGGTGAATCTGCTCCACTCTCGGAAGCGACTCCGCATAAGCCGCAATCGCCGCAATCTCTTCTTCCGTATCGTTGAATCCCGGAATCACGGGAACACGGATGATCAGCTCACACTGATTGCTTTCCGCAATTTTCTTCGCGTTTTCGAGCATCTTCGCATTCTCTTTTCCGGTATATTCCTTATGTTTTGCCGCATTCATATGTTTGATGTCCATCAGGTATGTATCCAGATACGGCAGAAGCTTCTGAATCACGGAAAATTCCGCAAATCCCATGCTTTCAATCGCCGTATTGATACCGATGTCCTTTGCCGCCCGTAAAAGCGCCGCCGCAAACTCCGGCTGTAAAAGGCTTTCGCCGCCGGACAGGGTAAGCCCGCCGCCGGAACGTCCGTAATAAGGCATATCCCGCCGTACCACGTCCATAACCTCCGCCACCGTAACATCCCGGCCGATGGTCTTCGGCCTTCCGTTTACCATCATCGTCTGTATCCCGTATTCCTGGGACTCCGGATTGCAGCACCATCTGCACCGCAGGGCACAGCCTTTCAGGAATACGATCGTACGGATGCCGGTTCCGTCGTGGATGGAATATCTTTGTATATCAAAAATTCTGCCTGAAACGTTCCTATAATCGTTCATACTATCCTCCACGTCACAGCTTTGCCGTGACTCAAATCCGGATGAAAAATGCCTCTCATCTGTACGCCGCCTGTTCCGTTCTGCGGATGATATCGTCCTGCAGCGATTTGGACAGCGTCGTAAAGAGCGCCGAATACCCCGCTACGCGCACCACCAGCCCGCTGTATTTTTCCGGGTGTTTCTGTGCATCGAGCAGCGTTTCCCTGTCCACAACGTTAAACTGCATATGCATGCCCTTCTGGTCAAAATATCCCTGGACAAGCGATACGAAATTTTCAAGACCCTTCTGTCCGGACATCGCCGTCGGATGAATTTTCATGTTAAAAAGGGTCCCGTTGCTGGCGATCCCATGATCGAGGCGCGCCACCGAGTTGCAGGCCGCGGTCGGCCCGTTCGTATCTTTACCGGAAGACGGAGAAACGCCGTCCGCCACCGGCATGTGCGCCAGCCTTCCGTCCGGAGTGGCTCCGGTCTGCGCACCGAGCGGAACATTCGCGGATACCGGATACAATCCCGCCTGGAAAATGCCGCCCCTCGGATTTTTGAAAGTCTCAAGCGGCTTCGTATATGTATAAGCCGCATCTCTTGCCAGCTCATCCACTTCATCGATATCGTTTCCGAACTTCGGCAGTTCGTCGATCATGTTGAGAATTTCCTCATACCGCGCCTTTTCCCCGGCCGGAATCTGCATGGTAAGCACGCTGCGGATTGTCGTTTCGATAATATCGGGCGTAACGGTCTGTCCCTGTGCTTCCAGCGCCCTTGCGACCTGTAAAGCGATCTCTTTAGCCGTAACCGCATCGAATCCCTGGCCGAAATTCATCTCCAGCGCCTTCTTCAATTCCCCGATGGTCACTTTTTTCTCCTCATACACGAGCTTCTTCACCGTATACAGAGAGTCCGCCACATTCGCGATGCCGAAGCCCTGAGGCCCCGTAAAGTTATAGACCGCACCGCCCTCCTGAAGGCTCCTGCCCCGTTTGATACAGTCATCCACCATACAGGACTCAAACGGCAGCGGGCAGAGCGTCATATGCGCCATGTCGATCGCGTTATCGGCATTGACGAGCAGGGAAATATTGTAATTCATCTGCTTTTTATAAGCATCGTAAAATTCATCAAAAGTCTTAAAATCTTCCACATCGCCGGTCCGGATGCTGGCCTGCACGCCGTTATCACAGCCGTTGGAAAAGACCATTTCGAGCGGTCTGCACATATTGAAGAACGCCGCATCATGCCATCCTTCCGTTTTACCGGATTTCTGCGGTTCCACACAGCCGATGATATTATAATCTCTCGCATCTTCCAGCGTCAGTCCCCGGTTGATCAGCGCGGGGATGATGACTTCGTCGTTATAATAGGCCGGAAGCCCAATGCCGGTTCTCGTCAAATCCGCCGCATGCAGCAGCAGATCCTGCGGAGAACGGTTCCATACGCGGATCGATAAAGACGGCTGCGGCAGAAAGACGTGTTTGGAAGCCGTGATACACATGAACGATAAATCGTTTGTAGCGTCTTTTCCGTCCACGGTCTGCCCGCCGACGATCAGGTTCTGGAACAGAGAATACCCGGCAAACCCTTCCGCGCTCACCTCATCGCGGCATTTATTCAGATCGTTCAGCTTCACCCAGATGCAGTCGATCAGCTCCTGTGCATATTCTCTCGTCAGTTTTCCGCTGTTGAAATCCTTTTCGTAATAAGGATACATATACTGGTCGAATCTGCCCGGTGAAATGGAATGGCCGCTGGATTCCAGCTGCAAAAGCTGCTGTACAAACCAGAATGCCTGACAGGCCTCCTGAAAGCCCTCCGCACCGTGCTCCGGCACTTTCCGGCAGATTTCGGAAATCGTAAGAAGCTCACTCCTGCGCTTCGCGTCCTGTTCCTGTCCCGCCATTTCTGCGGCAAGGCGCGCATATCGTTTCGCATAACCGATAACCGCGTCACAGGATAACATAACCGCTTTCAGAAAGACGCTCTTTACAGCATAATCCGCATCCCCGAACCGACAACCCGAAAGCTCCTTTTCCGCCTCTTCCTTAATGCCCGAAAAGCCGACTGCCAGCACCTTATCATACTGTACCGTAATATGCCCGACGCCGTTATAGAAATAATTTCCCGGCGTAAAAAAGTTGTGTTCCATCGCCCGGCGGGTCTCCGGCGCCATATAACTGTATGCGAGTTCGCTCGTCGTCTTTCCTTTCCAGTAACGGTCGGCCGCTTTCAGCCGCTTTTTCGTCTCATCGGAAATATAAAACGGATCCGCCGCCCGGTGTTCCACCGTATCAAATTCCGCTTCCATCCATTCATAGGAAAATTCCGGATAGGTCTGGCATCCTCTCGGCGCGATCGTGGAACTTCCCACGATCAGTTCTCCCGGCCGGATGATAATCGGAATATTTTCCAGTATATGCGCAAACGCCTTCGCTCTGCGCATCATGATGGGCTGGCCTTCGGTTTCCTGATAGGATTCCGTAATCAGTTCCGCCCGCGCCGCTTCGATCTCCGGCATTTTCGCGTACAGATCCGCTACCAGTTTCGGTATTCTCTCCGTCTTTTCGATCGGTTCCCTGTAATAAGTATTCACCATGCTATCCTCCATGTCAGAGTCTCAAACTGCAGATTGAAAACCGGTGCATCAGCATAATTTTTCAATCTGATAACCATACCCTTCTCTCAAATTCTCTGTTTTTTGTCTGTGCGTTTTTAGCCGCTATTCTTTGTATAAACACTTTATTCCCATTTTCTGAAGCGTCTCCAGCCAGGAGGCATCCGGTTTCTGATCGGTAACGATAACATCCACTTCCGACAGGCCGCATATTTTGGAGAGCGCCGTTTTTCCAAACTTGCTGGAATCCGCCGCCAGATAGACTTTGTCCGCGGCGGAAAGCATATTCTGCTTTACGCCTCCGGTCTCATCGCTTCCGTCGGTAATTCCCTTTTCCAGATCGATTCCTTTACAGGATAAAAAAGCTTTGTCCACATAGTAGGAGCTGATGCTGTCCGTCGCCTTTTTTCCGAGCAAAGACATGGAACCTGCCTTCAGAAGACCTCCCGTCGCGATAATATCCCATCCCGATACATCCGACAGCTCCAACAATATCTCAATGGAATTGGTGATGACCGTCAGGTGCCTCTTCTGCTTGATGTTCTTGGCAATAAAAACCGCCGTCGTGGACGCGTCCAGAATGATATGGTCGCCGTCCTCGATCTCCCGGCTGATCAGCTCCGCTATTTTCTGCTTGCCCCGGGTGTTGGATTTCCACCGGACGTTAAAAGGAAGATCAATGCTGCCTTTCTCGTTGATCACCGCTCCGCCATAGCTTTTGATGACATGGCCGTCCTCTTCCAGCTTATCCAGGTCGCGCCGGATGGTCTCTTCCGAAACGTCGAACTCTTTGCTCAGCTCGCTGACGATTACTTTCTTATTTTCATGGACTTTCTCTAAAATCAGATTCCTTCTCTCGGCTGCCAGCATATTCTGCCCCCATGATTATCCCTGCTGTCTTTTGTCTGTCATACCTCTGCGCCGTCCGCCTTCCGGCCGCCTGTAACCATCCCGCATCCGTAAGCGCCGCTCATTCATCAGAATATGTACTTCATCAGCTTATCGGAAGGCCTTGCAATAACCGCGCTGTCGAGGAACATGCCTTTGTCTCCGGCTTCCGCTTTTGCCCGGTCGATCGCCGCCTGCACCGCGGAAACGCTTCCGGTAAGCGTCATGTAACTCTTGCCGCACATGCCTTTTGCAAGACGCAGCTCGATCAACTCCACAGACGCCGTTTTGGCAGCCATATCCGCGGCCACGATCAGCGCGGCCACGTCATATGTTTCCAGTATGCCGAGGGCGTCGATCCGCTCCGGCTGTGCCGTCCCGTAAATCGCCGGAAAAATGGATTCATGAGGATTGCCGAGTACAAAAGTATCTATGACCTTATCCGCATATCTGCCCTCTGCCCGGTCAACGGACGCCCGCACCGCGCTCAGTTCTCCTGTCACAAGAATGACAAACTTGCCCGGACAGGTAACTTCCGCCTGTAAAATTTCCACATCCGCCGCTTTGGCCATTTCGTCCGCCGCCAGATATCCCGTGGATACCGTTGTCATTTCCACCATACCGATTGCTTTCGCCATTGCTTTAACCATTCCCTTTCCCGATTCCCGTTTCCGGAAAATGCCCGTCAAAGGCATCCCCTTTACCGCGTTCCTCTTTATGCTTTCCGAATAACGATTTCCCTGTCACTCACTTTTTCCACGATACCGTCTATGGAACAATGAACCGCTGCGCCGAGGCCTTCCGCCGCCTCGCCGATTTTCTGCCCTTTTTTCACCGGACTGCCTTCCGTCACGACAGGCCTTGCCGGCGCGCCGATATGCTGGCTCATCAGAATCTTCACCCGTCTGACATCGGGCGTTTCGTCGGTGAGCGGCGCCGGAACGTCATAATCAGACAATCCCAGTCTGGCTTTTAATCTCGCCACCGGAACCTTTTTCAGTTCCCTGTCCGCCGCCGTTTTCGCGGGTTCCAGTTTTTCGCCGCGGATGCCGGCCGCTCTTAAACCGTTCTTAAATTCCGCAATCACGCTTCTCGGCGAAAGTCCCTGGGGACAGGCATAATTTTCACACAGGCCGCAGCTGCTGCAATAGGCCGTATTCGTATATACCGATAAATCACTCGTATCGTGATTCGCTGCCGCACGCATGATGCGGTGCGGCTCGATCGGATGTCCCAGCGCATGCCTCGGACACATTTCCGTACAGGTCCGGCACTGGCAGCAGGAAGAAGCGGCCCTGCGCCTTTCCAGCTCTAAATTTTTATTCATACGCATTACCACTTTATGATCTTCCGGTAAAATGATAATAGCATTTGTAGTCTTTGTTATGACGGTATTTTCCGTTCCGAGCCTTCCCATCATCGGTCCTCCCATGACGAAGGCCGGGTTCTTCACCGTCAGTTTCCCCGCCTGCAAAACCGCTTCCCCCACGGTCGTTCCGATCGGAACGCTGATCGTAACGGGGCGCTCGACTTCGCCGACGATTGTCACCAGTTTATCCGTAACGGGTTCTCCTAAATGAACCGCACGATACAGATTGTACATCGTTTCCGTATTATAAACGACAACATGCTCGTCGATCGGAAGTCCTCCCGGTTTGATGACGCGCCCTGTTGCCTCATAGATGAGAATCACCTCATCTCCCATCGGATATGTAGGACGCACTGAGCAGATCCGCACTTTGGGATAGTCTTTCAGGACTTCCTCCAGTATCCGAATCGTATGCCGGTGTTCGCTCTTTATTCCGATGACCGCCTCTTTTGCCCCGAACGTATTCCTTACCTCATCCAGCATCTGTACGATTTCTTCCGCATGAGAGGCGAGCAGCTGCTTATGCAGCTTCAAAAGCGGTTCGCACTCCACACAGTTAAGAATAACCGTATCCGCCTGGTCTGTCATTTTGGCATAGGACGGGAAGCCGGCTCCGCCGGCCCCCACTATGCCACTCTCTTTTGCAATTTTTTTCAGTTCATCAATCAACATGATTACCTGCTCCAATCCTGGCCCTCGTCAATGATGCCCACGATCGCCGCATCGACGGGCGCGTCTGCCATATCGCATCCGATTCTGGCCGCAGAGCCCTGTGCTACCATAACGTATTCTCCGATTCCGGCGCCGATAATATCAATCGCTACAAGGCGGTCTCCATTTTCCCGCATCGTTTCGACGGGTTCTACGATCATGAACTTGTTTCCGACTAATTTCTCACTTTTTCTCGTAGAAAACAAACTTCCTACCACTTTTCCAATTATCATAACGACCCTCTCCGCCAGGGCTGCCTATAAGATCACGGCATAATCGCCCTGCTTTACCTGACAGGCATTGGCCTCATCCGTGTCGATGTGCATTTCGAGAGAAAAGGACTCGTCAACACGAATTTTCACCTGATCGAGCACCGCGCCCCTTTCATTTCCCATTCTGACGGAAACGAAATCCCCGTCGTGCAGGGAAGCGGCTGCCGCCTCTTTCGGTGTCATGTGAATATGTCTTGCCGCAACGATACAGCCTTCCTCCAGATAAATGGCTCCTTTGGGGCCGACCAGCGCAACGGGCGCCGAGCCTTTTGTATCTCCCGACTGGCGCAAGGGTGCGCTGACGCCCAGCGTCCGCGCGTCCGTTGCGGATATCTCCACCTGTGATCTGCTCCTGACAGGCCCTAAAATGCGAACATTTTCAACCGCCCGCAGTTTCAGCCCGACGATGGTGCACTGTTCGTTTGCCGCAAACTGTCCGCCCATCAAGTCCTTTTTTTTCGTCAGCTGATAACCCGCTCCAAACAGCTTTTCCACATCCTCCTGTGTCAGATGGATATGCCGCGCGGATACGCCGACGGGAACCGTCATGCGCTTCTTTTCCGCTCCGGCGTTTTCGATTGTCTGGAGCACCATTCTCGTAATTCGCTCTACCTCATTATAAGTGTCCATAATTTACCCGTACCTTTCAGATTAACCAATCTTCGGTAAAATCATCTCCACGTCATTATGCGGTCTCGGAATTACATGGGTCGCTACCAGCTCGCCGAGTGCGCCCGCGCTGCTTGCGCCCGCTTCTACCGCTGATTTTACCGCGCCCACATCGCCGCGTACCATAACGGTTACGAGACCGGAGCCGATTTTCTCCGTTCCGATCAGCGTTACGTTTGCCGCCTTGCACATCGCGTCCGCCGCCTCAATCGCCGCTACAAGTCCTCTGGTTTCTACCATTCCCAATGCTTCGAGTGATGCCATAATTCATTTCCTCCTGTTTTCTTTTTGATAAATCCTGTTTTATTGTTCCAGATATCTTCCTGACTGCTTTAAACCTTCTTTACTGCATCAGAACTACTTCTCATTCTGTACAAAGTCCGGCGGATCTTCGCCCAGCATTTTTGCACCGGATGAAGGCTCCGTTTTTCCTTTAAAACGGCTTGCAGACAGTTCCACCATTCTGACAATTTCCGGATGCGGGTTGGGAAGCACTCCGGTCGCCGCAGGTTTTTTTATCGCCTGCGCAGATCCTGCCTCAACGGCCTGTCTGACCGCTGACACATCCCCTTCTATTACCAGCGTGACCAGCCTTCCTCCGAGTTTGCGCTCCCATGTTGCAAGCTCCACATTTGCCGCCTTGCACATGATATCCAGCGCATCCATTGCCGCCACGACTCCGGTTATCTCTATAAATCCATATGCTTTACCCATGCCGTTACTCCTTTTCATGCCGCATATCCATGCCGTCCTTCACCGTAAGAACACCGTATTTCTGCGTTCTTACGGTCTTATTTGAATTTCGGAAGAATCTTCTCCACATCGCTGTGCGGTCTCGGAATTACATGGGTCGCTACCAGCTCACCTAATTTGCCGGCCGCATTCGTTCCTGCCTCAACTGCCGCTTTTACCGCGCCCACATCGCCGCGTACCATAACGGTTACGAGACCGGAACCGATTTTTTCCGTTCCGATCAGAACGACTTCCGCCGCTTTGGTCATTGCATCAGCCGCCTCGATTGCAGCCGTAAGTCCTCTTGTTTCTACCATTCCTAAAGCTTCCTGTGCCATACTAAATCCTCCTTAAATATACGTTTACGTTTAATTTTTATCAAGTGCACTGATTTTCAGCATTTTTTCCGTATCCGATGTCGGTCTCGGAATAATATATTTACATACAACTCCTGTATTGGCAAGCGCAGTCTCTTCCGCAGCCCTCATGGCTTCTTCGACGTCCGCAATACTGCCTCTGAACTTGACCGTTACCAGAAGCGGTACCGGCAGAGCATCCGCATTGGCAGGCTTGTTTTTATCGAAAACTTCCAGACGGACATTTGCTGCCTTACAGCCCGCATCCGCTGCAAGAAAGGCGCATACGAGTCCGAATACTTCCAAAAGCCCTACTGCTTCCGCTTCCTTACGCAATGTTACTTCTTCCATAAATGATACCATGCCTTTCTTTCAGCCTGCGCTTATTTGTTTACGATTGCAATTTTCAGTCCCGTCATCGCGAGATTCGTTTTCAGTGCTTCGTTAATCTCCTCCAGCGGGTATTTATGTGTAATCAGATCGGCGAGCGGAAGTCCGATTCCTTTTGCTCTCTTTAAGAAGTCAAAAGTCGTCGCATAATCCCGCAGCGTGTATACCCAGGAACCTACCAGCGTAATTTCCTTCGAACACAGATCGAAATGCGGATTGATCGTCGCATCGCCGCCGTTTACGAAAAAGCCCAGTTCGCAGAGTCCGCCGCCGTTGCGGATGAACTTGTAAATATTCGCATGTGCCGCCGGATTTCCCGTACACTGGAATGCGAAATCTGCCAGATGCCCGCCGAATGATTCTTTGACTGCTCCGGTCAGCGCTTCGATTCCCTGATACTCCTTAAAGCTGACGGTATGGGAAGCGCCGAGTCTCTTCGCAAAATCAAGGCGCATATCGTTGCCGTCAACCGCCGTAATGTTCTCGATGCCGAGCGTGCGGAGCACCGCAATACAGATCAGGCCGATCGGTCCGCAGCCCTGTACGACAACACGGCTGTTAAACCGGAGGATTCCCGTCGTTTTTGCTCTTTCCACCGCATGTATGAGCACCGCACAGGGTTCGATCAGGATTCTGGAATCCAGATCCAGATCGCTTACGTTGAATACGGTGGAACCGCCGCGGATCAGAATATAATCGGAGAACCATCCGTTCAGATGTACGTCATCATCGGGAAGCAGTCCGTAAACATCCGCCGCACCCACATTCTGTTTGTTCAGATCATACATGGTGATTTCCGGGTCGTCCTGGAAGATCATGCAGGTTACGACTTTATCGCCGATGTGAAGCTCCTTGCCCGCGCTGTCCTTCTTAACGTTCTTGCCCATTTTGACGATCTCGCCGGTTCCTTCGTGTCCGAGCGCTACCGGAATCAGGCTGAAGGGATCGCGCTTGAACTCATGCGCATCCGTTCCGCAGACACCGCAGCCTTCCACTTTAACCAGTATATCATCATCGCCGACCTGCGGCATCGGAAATTCTTTTACCTCAAACTTTTCCAGTTCCGTCAGCATCGCCACATGTGCCACAGCGGGAATACCCGCTCCCGTCCGGCTTTGGGCCGGCGCGGCTGTCTGTGCGCTGACGCTGTTTCCTGAAAGCTGTCCCAGAATCTGTTTGACGATCTGTTCAACTTCCTTCTCATTTACTGCCATATTTCTATCATACTCCTTTCTGTCTGTTAAGACATGTGCATTAGAAATTCTTCTCATATTCCCCGCCGTGCCGCCAAAGGCAGCATAAGCAATCCATGCAGAATGGCCGTATGGACATTCTGCAGTGTGAGAAAGGTTCGCTCTGCGAACCGTAGAAGTTCTTAGCGAAACGCCCAATGGCGTGAGCTTCAGAACTTCTTCCCACACTTCACACTCTTAACGGATGCAGAGGCTGTCGGACATCGTGCAGCGTCTTCTCTTCGTAAACGTCTGCGCGCTCGTCAGTCCTTCGCCCGTTCTGGATGCGATCGTAAAGGTACAATATCCTTCGCCGCCGAATCCAAGCGCCGCATAACTCGGTCCGTTCTTCACGAGAATTGCCGTATCGACTGCCTTTGCATATGTCGTGATGTTATCTACATTTTTGGAATGAATATGCGCTGAATGGCGGTTGCCGTGCTCCAGCCATACGGCCGTCTCCACGCCTTCCTCAAAACTCTTTACCCTGACCATGCCGAGAATCGGCATCATCAGTTCTTCGGCAATGAGCGGGTGCTCCTTAGGACCCTCAAATACGATACAGCGGATCTCCGGTCCGACTTCCACGCCGACCATGGAAAGCAGCGCCCGTGCGCTTCTTCCGACGCATTTTCTGTTCAACGCTCCCTTCGGAGTCAGTACGGTCGCGGTCAGCTTATCCTGAATTTCCTTACTTGCAAGATAACAGCCGTTCTCCTGAATCATATAGTGCATCAGTTCGTCCGCAATGCTGTCCATCGCCACGATTTCCTTCTCCGCAATACAGGGCAGATTGTTGTCGAACGTACAGCCGTTCACAATATCTTTCGCCGCTTTTCTGATATCCGCGGTGTCATCGACCAAAGCCGGCGGATTGCCCGCTCCTGCGCCGATCGCTCTTTTCCCGGAAGAAAGAACCGCCGTTACGACGCCGGGACCGCCCGTTGCAACGAGAAGCGGTATTGCCGGATGCTTCATCATGACCGCGCTCGTGTCCATCGTAGGCACTTCCACCGTTACCGCGATATTGTCCGGGCCTCCCGCCTCCAGAGAGGCTTCATTGATCATATTGATGGTAAAAATCGTTGTTTTCTTTGCATTGGGATGGGGATTGAATACCACCGTATTGCCGCCCGCAATCATGCCGATGGAATTACAGATAACCGTTTCCGACGGATTGGTTGCCGGCGTAATTGCGCCGATCACGCCGAAAGGCCCCATTTCGACTAACGTAAGCCCTCTGTCGCCGGACCATGCAATCGTGCTCAAATCCTCGGTTCCGGGCGTCTTGTCCGCCGTTAAATGATGTTTTAAAATTTTATCCCCCACATTACCCATGCCGGTCTCGTTTACGCCCATATTGGCAATGATTTCCGCATTTTCATGTGTTTTTCTTCTGATCGCAGAGATGATCTTTTCTCTCTGGTCCAGACTCAGATTGCGGACAACCTTCTGGGCTTCTATCGATGCTTTGACTGCGTCATTCATATCCTGAAATACGCCGTGCATCCCCTCCACCGAACCGGATATCTGCATATTTGCCATGACTTTCTGTACGATGTCATGAATCATGCTTTCATCTAAAGACACTTGATTACCTCCTTTAACATGGCTTTTCCATAAGCCGCCAGCTCCGTGTCCTGAACCGCCGTGCCGCCGGACACGCCCAGGGCGCCGATCATCGTACTGCCGACCAAAAGCGGTTCGCCGCCGCCGAGTATCATCACCTTCCCGTCGTTCGAAAACTGAAGGCCGTACAGATCATGGCCGGGCTGGCATAATCGTGCTAATTCGCTCGTTGACATCTGAAACGCGGTTGCCGTATAAGTTTTATTCAGCGCTACGTCAAAACTCCCGTGATAGGCGTTGTCCATACAGTGAACCGCAACCGGTCTTCCTGCCGCATCCGACACGGCGATCACGACCCGCATTCCCATCTCCTGCGCTTTCTGCTCCACCGCTTCAATCAGTTTTACGGCGAGCTGCAAAGACATGATCTCTTTCACGATCGCCTCGTCAACGAGGTTCTTTACTATTTTCTCAAGATTATATTTATCCATAGATTATTTGCCGAGCTGTTCTAAAACTTTCTTCGTGATCGCCGCTACCAGTTCCTGGCTGTCCTGGGAACCTGCGGAAGAAGAACAGGAACCGCAGTTATGGCAGTTCGCCTTTCCTTTGTTCTGGCAAAGATCAGCCGGATGACGTCCTGGCAGGCCCATTTTCCTTCTGATCTCATATAACTTCTGAACGTTTTCAGGGCTGAATTCCTTCGGGCCGCCGAGCTGTCTTGCTTTGTAAAGAAGTTCCGCATAAAACTCAACGGATTCCATCTTCATATAGGCTGCCAGAAGGTCTGTTGACCATGTCAGCGCGCCGTGGCTCTCAAGCAGTACCGCATCGAAATGCTCCAGATACGGTTCTACCGCATCGGGAATTTCCATCGTGGAAGGTGTGCCGTAAGGAGCGATCGGAACGCAGCCGAGTGCGATAACCGCTTCCGGCATGATCGGCTGTGTCAGCGGAATGCCCGCAATGGCAAAACTCGTCGCAAACGTGGGATGCGCATGAACTACGGAGCCTACGTCCGGTCTTTTCTTATAGACACGCATGTGCATTTTGATTTCGGAAGAAGGTCTGAATCCCTTGTTCGCCTGGATTACATTGCCGTCCGCATCTACCTTACAGATAAATTCCGGCGTCATGAATCCTTTCGATACGCCTGTGGGTGTGCATAAAAACTCGTTGTCATTCAGCTTTACGGAAATATTTCCGTCGTTTGCCGCAACCATGTTACGGTCATAAATTCTCTTACCGATGTCGCAGATCTGTTTCTTGATTTCATACTCGTTCAATGCCATTTTTTTCTCCTTTTCTTTGCTTAATCATTATTTACAAATAGAATCCCCGCATTGCGTATCTCCTATTTTAGTTCCCCGCTTCCCCCGGCAAAGATCTTTCCAAAGAATCGCCGGGTTCTCTCAGATAGTCCAAAATCTCGGCCACGCCTTCATTTGCCCTGGAATTGACGTAAAATATCTTCCGGCAGCCCGTCAGTCTGAGCCATCTCGCCGCCTGCTCCGGGTCGGCGCCCTCTTTGTCGATCTTCGTCACAATGCCGATCACGTCCCGGTTTACCATACAGGTAATGTTGGGCGGATAGAGGGAATAAGGCTCGTCTGCCGCGAGCAAAAGCCCCACCACGTCGGCCTCGTAAGAATACAGTGCCAGCGCTCTGCCGAGTTTCGCCGTCTGCGCATATTCGCCCGGCGTATCGATGATAACGTCAAAATAATTGACATACTGTGTCTTCTTATATGTAATTGTTTCGTTTCTCAGCGCCTGCGTCAGCGTCGTCTTGCCCGCTTCGCTGCGTCCCATCAGAATCAGTTTCTTCATGTTCTTGTGATCTTGCAGACGGTGTAGCCAAGCGTGTTCTCCGTATACAGCAGAATCGCCTGTATCGCCGCTTCCACCTGTGAAACCGTGCCCGTAACGATGAGCGAACCGGAAAACCTGTCCACGAATCCCAGATCCACACCGGAAGACTTCATCGCAATATCGGCAATGATAATCGCTGTTTCCGCGGGGCTGACCGTCAGCACGCCGATCGCGGATTTCGCATATTCCACGGCCGGATTCAGGCCCAGTTTTTCATAAAGAATGCTGTCCGGATTGGCGATGATATGCGCCAGCGTAATCTGTCTGCCCGGAACAAGTTCCTGTATGATTCTCTGTTTGTCTTCCATAAAAATTGACCACGCCCTTCCTGCTTTTACCGATATATCATATTATACGGTATGTCCCCGTGAAAGTCAATATAAATTCAACACAAAACAACACTTTACCCTTCCGTTTTTGCCCGTTTTATGATTTGAAGCCGGAAAAAAATTCTGTTCTTTTCTGTTTTTGGTTGGTTTTTGTTGGTTTTGTGAGGATTTGCTCTGTGACCGCTCTGACTGCCCGCAGTTTCCTTTTGCAGAATCGCATCATTTGTGCCATAATGGATTTATCCCCGTTGATACGGGCACAGATTTTCAGCTTCGGAAAGGAGTCTTCATGCAGACAATTCCCATTTTGGCAGATATCCATACCCACTGTATCGCCAGCGGCCACGGCACACGGGACACCATAACGGAAATGGCGCGCGAAGCGGCGAAACGTTCTCTGCGGATACTCGGCATTTCCGATCATGCGCCGGCCGCTCCCGGTGCCGCCGACAACTCTTATTTCCGAAACCTTCTGCTTGCACCGCGTAAACGGTTCGGCATTTCTCTTTTATACGGCGCGGAACTGAATATTCTGAATGAAAAAGGCAGCGTAGACTTGGATGACAATCTGATTCAGGCGCTGGATTACGCGTTCGTCAGCATACATCCGCCTACCTTCCGCGCAGGAACGGTGGAATCAAACACCAACGCCTACATTCATGCGATGGAACATCCCGGCGTACGCTTTCTGGGACATCCCGACGACGGACGTTTTCCGGTGGATTATGAACGGCTTCTTTCCGCCTCCAGAACAAACCGCGTCTATCCCGAAATCAACAACGCCTCCCTGATGCCGGACGCCTACCGGACGGAAGGACGGCGCAATTCCATGCAGATTCTCACGCTTTGTAAAAAAATGCGGCTTCCGGTCCTTTTATCCAGCGACAGTCACGGAAAGGGACATATCGGGGATATGAAATATATTCTGCCTCTGCTTGCGGAATGTGATTTCCCGCGGGAGCTGATTATCAATCATGATGCGGATATGCTGTATCGGATTTTGAAGGCAGACGGCTGAGGTGTGCCGGACGGCCGCCGGAAATATCCTTTTTACGGGCTTGCCGAAATTCCTTCGGCGTGACATTCAAATTTTTCTTAAATATCTTTCCAAAATAAGCGCTGCTGTGAAAACCGGTCATGAACGCGATATTTGTGACCGGCTCGTCCGTTTCCGCCAGCAGCCGTTTTGCCTGTTCAATGCGGTAATGAATCAGATAGTCCATCGGCGTCTGATGGAAGGTATTCTTAAAAGACCGGATGCACTCTTTCGCACTGACTCCCACGCTGGCGGCAATATCCGCAATCGTGGTCTTTTCCTGATAATGTTGATGGATATAACTCAGAATATCTTTTGTCCTCTCATGATGTGAAGGCGTCTGAAACATTCTTTTCTGCCTCTGCGCCGTTATTTCCTGTGCGAGAACGCTCCATGCCTCGGATAACAGGTTCCTGATCTGAAATTCCTTATTTTCAGCCTGATACAGCCCGGTCAATGTATGCAGAATCTTCAAAAAGGCTTTCCCGCTCTCCGTATCTTCTTTCAGAATGATGACTTCAATCGACTGGTTTTTCAAAATCGGATTGAAATATTTCGTTTCAAAAATACTGCGGTAATGTCCCGTTAGCAAAATCGGGTGAAACAGGTGCGCATGTTCCACCGCAACGGAAGATTCGCGCGCCTTTCGTTTCGTATTCATAACATTTGTATTAATAAAATAAGCCTCGCCCTGATGAATGGTATAAACGCGGTTTACCGTCTCCACGATGAGCGCGCCCCGAAAGACATAGTTAAATTCCAGTTCCTCGTGCCAGTGCCACGGGACCGTATAATTGCTCAGGTCCCTTTCGTGCATGGTATACGGAAATTCGTAGGTGATTCCGTCGATCAGTTCCACCGCGTTTTCATCCTGTATAAAAGAAAGATTCATCTCCGTTTTCCTTTCCTCATATCCTCTGCAGCAGGGGAATGCGTATCCCTTTGACCGTCGGAGGAAAATATAAAAAATATTCCCGTTTCTGTCTTTATTTTTATACTATACGTCCAAAAACTGATATTTTCAATACCACTTTTTATGATATGATCATCCTGTCACAGGAAACAGGCCCGGCAAACAGAGCGAGAAAACAGGAGCGGAAAAATGGCAAACAATTTTAACTTTTATTCACCAACCGAAGTGATTTTCGGAAAGGACACACACAGAGAAACCGGAAAATATATCAGAAAATACGGCGGAAGCAGAATACTGATTTTGTACGGAAGCGAACGGGTTTTCACAACCGGCCTGATGGGGGAAATTACGGAATCCATCAAAAAGGAAGGGCTGACTTTTTCATTTTTAGGCGGCATCGTTCCCAACCCGCATCTTTCCAAAGTTTATGAAGGGATCGGGCTTGGCAGGGAAATGCAGGCGGATTTTCTGCTGGCTGTCGGCGGCGGCTCCGTAATCGATACCGCAAAGGCCGTCGCATACGGTCTGGCGGAACCGGAAGAAGATGTCTGGACGCTTTTTGAACACACCCGCACCGCGAAGAAATGCCTCCCGACGGCTTCCGTTCTGACGATTGCGGCCGCCGGAAGCGAGACCAGCATGAGCGCCGTGATTACCAACGAGAAAACAAAGGAAAAACGCGCCTACGACGATGATCTTTCTCGTCCCAGATTCGCGGTTATGAACCCCGAACTGACGCTGTCTCTTTCCGATTATCAGACGGAAAGCGGATGCACGGATATTCTGATGCACACGATGGAACGCTATTTTACGAACGGCGGAAACATGGAAATCACGGATTCGATTGCGGAAGGGCTGATGCGGACCGTCATCGCGAATGCCGTCATCCTGCACGGCAATCCGCAAAATTACGATGCCAGAGCCGAAATCATGTGGGCCGGTTCCCTGGCGCACAATAATCTGACCGGATGCGGAAACGACGGCGGCGATTTCGCCACACACATGCTGGAGCATGAAATCGGCGGCATGTTTGATGTGACGCACGGCGCAGGGCTGGCCGCCATATGGCCGAGCTATGCAAGATATGTATACCGGGATGCTTTACCCAGATTTGTGAAGTTTGCGGTAAATGTCATGCAGATTGAACGGGAACATACAGACGAAGAAACCGCCCTGAAAGGAATCGAGACGATGGAAAAATTTTATCATGATATTAATATGCCGACAAATATGAGAGAACTCGGCGTCCAGCCGACGGATGAACAGATTCATGAAATGGCGGTCGGCGCCGCCAGAGCCTGCGGCGGCAGTAAAGGCTCCGCCAGAGTCCTGTATCAGGACGATATGGAAAAAATCTATTATATGGCCCGGTAAGCGGAACGCATTCGGTCAGGAGTATCTGCAGTTTACGATTATTATGCCCGATGGGCCGTAATAATCGTATAACTGCCGGCATTCACCGTAATGACACAGCCACATTAAAAATAATAAACCGGCATTTCATCACCAAGCCCGAAAATCTCATTTGAGCCGGGTTCCCGTTCCAGCATGCCGTTGCTTTTCTGATAAACGATTCTCTGTAAAACCTCTTCCGAAGGAGCCGCAATCACTTCCGCCGCCGCAACCGCTTCTGCTTTTACATCCGTTTTTGCCGAAGAACCCTTCGCGGCCGATGCCGCTTTTTTAGCCGGCGCCTTGTTTTCCTCTTTTTCGAACTCCGATGTTTTTTTCGCTCCGGCCGGCTTTTCTTTCGGTGTTTTCGCTTCCGCCGTCTTCGTCCCCGCCGTTGTTTCTTCCGGCGTTTTCATTTCCGCTGTCTTCGTCCCCGCCGCTGTTTCTTCCGGCGTTTTCATTTCCGTTGTCTTCGCCCCGGCCGCCTTCGCCGCCCTCTTCATACTTCCCTTACCTACTGCCATATCCGATGACCTCCTCTGTCAGTTTTTTAAATTCCGTTGCACTTCTCGTTGATTTTTTATAAACCGCTACCGGCTTTGACGCATCCTGCGCCCATTCGACCGCCGAATCCACATGGATAAACGTATCGAAGACATGGATTTCCTGATACTCTTCCAGAATTTCTTTTGCCTGCCTGTAATAGTTTTTCCGTTCATCGACTTTGGTAATCAGGACGCCCATGATTTGCGCATCCGTCACATCCTGAATGCGGTTCAGAAAATCAAACATATTAGCCAGTCCGAAAAATCCCCAGGGGGATGCTTCCACCGGCACGATCACATAATCGGAGGCACAGAGGATATTGATCACCCATGTGCCGAGAGTCGGCGGCGCGTCAATCAGAATATAATCATATCTTTTTTCTTCCCTGACTGTCCGCAGACATTTTTTCAGGATAAACTCTCTCTGCATTCTGGTAAAAAGCTCATATTCTACCTGGCTCATCAATGTTGAAGACGGAATCAAATCCAGATTTTCATAGTCCGTGGAAATAATATAGTCTTTCAGATCCGCTCCGCTCCGGATGGCATCATAAAGGTTCCGCTCGCTTTCCGCCATATCGAGCACCCGGTCTTCGTCAAAAAAGGACAGGGACAGGTTGAGCTGCATGTCGCCGTCGATGAGCAGAACTTTCTTCCCGGCCGCCGCGAGCCCATAGCCCAGATTGGCACAGGAAGTCGATTTGCCGCTCCCGCCCTTATTATTGGTAAAACATATCGTCCTGGTTTTCCGGTTATTGTCCATTGTCTGTTTCCCCATAGTCCGGGCGGGCGGCCGCTTTCCGCCGCCTGTCTTTCTCCGCCCGCCCCGCTGATGCCGAAATATTTGAAAGAATGCCATATCTCAGGCATTCCTTCATCGATTTCATTTATTCATATACTTTGATTTCGAAAGATTCCGCCACACATGCTCTCGCCTGTTTTAAATCTTCAAATTCCCCGCTCTGAATCATCTGTGTCAGAATATTGCCGATTGCCGTCGCTTCGCCCGGACCGGCATAAACCGGCACGCCCGTATATTTGGCGGTGAGTTCATTCAGATAAACGGCATTGGAGCCGCCGCCGATAATATGGATTCTGTCATATTGAACGCCGACTAATTTTTCGATCTCCTGCAGTTTCTCCGCATAACATTTGGCAAGGCTGTTATATACAACGGATGCGAGCTCCGGCAGCGTTTCCGGAACCGCCTGATTGGTTTCCCTGCAATAATCCTGAATTTCTTTTACCATATCGTCCGGAGATAAAAACCGCTCGTCCTGGCAGTCTACCACCGAAGCGATGCTCTCTTTGGAAGCCTGATCGCACAATTCGCCGTAGGACATCTCCGGCGCCAGTTTTCCGCGTACCGACTGTATCATCCACAGCCCCATAATATTCGCAAGATAAGTGATTTTTCCCTGATAGCCGCCCTCGTTCGTAAAATTGGCCTCTTTGCTCTTCATGGAACAATCCGCATCATCACGCTCCACGCCCATCAAAGACCATGTCCCGGAGCTGATATAACATACATTTTCGTCATTGGACGGAACCGCCATAACCGCAGACGCCGTATCATGTGTCGGCGGAAGCACAACCCGGCAGTCATATCCGACCATATTTTTGACTTCTTCAGTCAATGCTCCGACTACCGCACCCGGCATATACATCTTCTGAAAAATCTCTTTTTTAAACCCGAGCATCTCGATCAGCTCATAATCCCAATCCTTTGTTGCGGGATTGATCAGCTGTCCCGTCGTTGCCTCCGAATATTCCTGTACTTTATTCCCGCAGAGTCTGTAATGGAAATAGTCGGGAATCATCAGCATGGCTTCCGCCCGTTCCATATATTCGGGGTGCTGTTTTTTAACCGCCATCAGCTGATAAATGGTATTAAAAATCGCCTTCTGAATCCCTGTTCTCGCATACAGATCGTCTTCTTTGATGATCTTATAAACTTCCTCGTCCATACCGTCCGTGCGGTGGTCTCTGTACCCGACCGCCTGTCCGACGAGTTTGTCGTCTTTATCCAAAAGTACAAAATCCACGCCCCATGTATCAATGCCGACACTTTCCGGAATCTTTCCGATTTCGCGGCACTTCTTCATGCCTTCGATAATCTCGTGGAACAGTCTGTCTACATCCCAGCAAAGCGTTCCATCTATATCATCCATGCCATTCCAGAAGCGGTGCACTTCCTCCAGCGCTATTTTTCCGTTTTCCAGGCTTCCCAGTATATGCCTTCCACTGGATGCCCCAATATCAATCGCAAGAAAATACTTACCCATCGCCATGCTCCTTTCTCCATCTGCCAATCAGAAAATACCAAATATTTTTTCACGAAAAGCGCCATAAATCCTGTCATAATCAGCATATTGAATTTTGCTGTCCTTAAATTTCGCTTCCCATGCGTCCCGGATGCTTCCGGCCGTCAGATCATTTACTTCGCTCTCTTCCAGCAGAATCGCCGGAAAAACATAGTAGATCATAAAAAAATTCATATCAATCTGTGTACGTGATCTGATTTTCCCTCTGACGGAAAATGTCTCCTTCACCGCATCGGTAAAGATATCCGCCACTTCCTTTGCCGCCGCCTCTTTATCTCCGCTCTGCTCCACATACTGAATCATCTCCCGGAAAAAATGACCGTTCCGCTCCCGAAACGCTTTCATATTGCTCTCGTAAGATGCTTTTTTCAGTTTCTTCATCATGTCGAGCATTCCGTCAAACATGCTGCCCACATTTTCCAACATATGCTAACCTCCATCCGCCCAAGCGGAGTCGTCCCGATCGGAACCCAGACAAATCCATACAGAAAATGCCCGTCAGGGGCATTCTCCATACACTATTTTATCATCAATAAACGTTATCGGTCAATCCGTTACCACACCTTTTTGCAGCATAACGTTAGCATAGAGCGCAGACTCTCCGGTAGCGATGATCGCATATGCGTCTCTGGTTTCATCGTAAAATTTGAAACGTTCGATCGTACCTACCGCCGCATCGCCGCGTTTGTCATATTTTCTGACGATCTCTTTATAAGTCTCCCAGATGGGCGTCTCCACGTTATCGCCCGGCATAACCTCCATCAGGTTCATCGGATGTTCCACATAAGTATCCAGCGGAAATACCTGCAGAATCGCTTCCAGCAGTTCCGGAACCCCATGTCCGTCGCAGCGGACTACAATCGCATTTTTTCCCATGGACTCCGCCGGAAAATTACCGTCGGAAATGACCAGTCTGTCGCTGTGTCCCATTTCTGCCAGAACCTTCAGCAACTCCGGCGAGAGAATTTTCGGTATACCTTTTAACATGTTATAATCCTCCTTTTCGTATTGTAATACGACAAACTCTTTATTCAGGAAAAGGGAACAGGGCTTCAATATCCCTGTTCCCTTTCTGTAACTGCCATCTTTGTTTTCAGCTTTGATTGTTCTCTCAGCTTATCTTCGATTCAACGCTGTATGGAGAATGCCGCTTTGGCTGTTCTCACATTAGTCGTAAAGGTTCGGAGCGATGGAAGCGTCTTCCATATTTGTAGAATCATACCAGTAACCCTGTGTCGGAACATCGGATACTGTCTCGCCGTTAGCGATCTTGGTAAGAACTTCTACTGTCATCTGACCCATTGCCAGCGGAGACTGCGTAACCGCACCAAACATCTTACCGCTTGTGATAGCGCCCTTGATTACGGAACCAGCGTCAAATCCTGCTGCCAGAATGGATGTTGCCGGGTCTGTTCCGAGTACGTCGAGGTTCTCATTGGCCGTCAGAATACCTTCTGCAGCAACCTGGTTGGAACCGAACATACCGATCGTATCAGCTTTGTTCAGAATAACGGATGCTTCTGTTGCACACAACTCAACGGTTGTCTGTGCCGGTACCGCAACTTCGATGATGATATCTGCGCTTGCTTCGTCGCCTTTGTCTTTACAGTTATTTACATAGTACTCGTTACCGATAACCGCTACCGTCTTGCCGTCTGCCGTTGCCAGTTCGATAAATTTGTCGATGAATCCGAGTCCGCGGCTCGTGATGGATTCGGAAGTAGCTTCCTGGTTTACTTCACCGATTCTGACGGGTGCGCTTGCGCTTGCGATCTTATCTTTCAGTGCCGGATAGAGATTCTCTGCCGCTGTTGCGCCTGCTGCGTAGTTATCCGTTGCGATTGTCGCATATACGGAGCCGGCCGGAGCGTCCGGAATACCAGAATCGAAACATACTACCGGAATACCTTTATCCATTGCCGTCTGCAAAGAGTCCAGACATGCTTTCTGGTCGCAAGCCGCAAGACCGATGCCGTTCGGTGCGCTGTTGATCGCGTTGTTCAGCATGTTTACCTGATCCGCAATATCGCTTTCCGCGTTAGGGCCGGTACAGTTCACGGTTACGCCAAGCTCTTCTGCCTTCTGGTTTACACCCGTTACGGCCGCCTGCCAATAAGATGACTGATAGCTCTTAACGATGATCTCAAATTTGTAATCTCCGCCTGTTGACGCTGTGTCCGTCGATGACGCATCCGTCGATGCGGATGAAGAGTCGCCTGAAGACTCTGTCTTGCTCGTGGATGAATCATTTGATGATGATGCAGGCGTTGAATCGGAATTACCGCATCCAACAAGCATTGCAGCTACAAGGCTTACGCTCATCAATGTTGCCAATACTCTCTTTTTCATTTTTTGTCCTCCTTTTGATTTGAAGTGAATCTATATGTAACCGCCTGAGACGGTTTCATATCTTTTTTACGGAACGGAAGTTCTTTGTGAAGTACCTTCGCCGCCCTCCGGATGCCGGAGCCGGTTTTCGGAACTTCCTTTCATCCTATGCCTGTTCTTTCTTCTTTTTCATGATATCGATCAGAACCGCTCCGATCAGTACAAGACCGGTAATGATCTGCTGCCAGTTCGCCTGTAACCCGATATAGGGAAGGCCGGTCTTCAACAGACAGATAACGAATACGCCGATCAGGGAACCTTCCACGCTGCCGACACCGCCGCTCGCCGATACGCCGCCGATGATCGCGCCGCCGATCGCTTCCAGTTCAAATCCCGCTCCCGTACCGGGCTGTACCGTCGAAAATACCGCGGAATAAGCGATTGCCGCAAGGCCCGCGAAAAATCCGGAAATCACATACGCCATGATGTGATAAAATTTCACGTTGATACCGGAAAGAATCGTCGCTTCCTTATTGCTTCCGATTGCGATCGTATAACGCCCGATCTTCGTATGGTTTAGTACAAACGCCATCAGCACCACAAGGAGCACCACCCACAGAAATCCAAGCGGGATCTTCGTACCGTTCACCGTAATCTTGAAAATATTCCGGAACCAGCTTCCCGGCGCTCCGCTCGTCGGCCAGGAAATACCGAAGCCTTTCGAGAAAATGGAACCGAGTCCGCGGGTAATCATGCAGGTACACAATGTCGCAAGAAACGGCGGCAGATTCATAATTGCGACCAGAACGCCGTTCAGCAGTCCGATTGCGATGCTGAGCAGAAGCGCAACCGCCATGCCGGCTCCTACCGGCCAGCCCTTCTGTACGATCAGATAACCGCCCGTCAGGGAATAACAGATCAGTCCGGTACCGATGGAAAGGTCAACGCCCCCCGTAATCAGCGGAAACGTAACGCCGATCGCCATCAGCGCTATGTAATAGGAATAGTCCAGAATACTCATGAATGTGGTATATTTTCGAAAGTCAGGACTAATCGCGCTGAAAAAGATAATCAACCCGATAACTACCAGAAGCACAATGAATTTCTGACCGCCCAGTCTGGAAATTACCGATTTATTCGATACATTGCTTTTACCCATGTCTTCTTCCTCCTAACTTATCTCTCGCGTCGCCATATTCATGATCGTTTCCTGAGAGGCTTCTTCAATGCTGACTTCACCGGTCTTTCTGCCCTCGCACATGATAACGATGCGGTCGCTCATTCTCAATATTTCAGTCATTTCAGAAGAAATCATGATAATCGATTTGCCTTCTTCCGCCAGTTTGTTCATCAGCTTATAAATTTCATTCTTCGCGCCGACATCAATTCCCCTCGTCGGCTCGTCAAAAATCAGGATATCACAGTCTCTTACGAGCCATTTTGCGATAACGACTTTCTGCTGATTACCGCCCGACAGATTCACGACAAGCTGATCCACGCTCGGCGTCTTTGTCGCAAGAGATTTCACATACTCCTCTGTGATTTTTTTCTCTTTCTTCTTGTCAATGAACAGGCCTTTCATATATTTTTCGAGAGTAGCCATCGTGGAATTTTCGGCAACTGTTTTCTGTACGACGATACCGTAACGTTTTCTGTCCTCCGACAGATAACCGATACCGCATTTTACTGCGTCTTCCGGCGAATTGATCTCCACTTTCTTTCCGTTGATATAAATGTCGCCGCTCTCCTTCGGGTCGGCCCCGAAAATCGCCCGCGCGGTCTCGGTACGTCCCGCGCCCATCAGGCCTGAAAATCCCAGTATTTCTCCCTTGTGGAGTTCAAAACTGACATCCTGCACCATCTTGCCCGCATTCAGATGTTCCACCTTCAGCACGACCGGCGCATCGGGAGCCACCATGCTGTGCTCCTTCGGGTCTTCATAAATGACGCGTCCCACCATCATGTTGATGATATCGTCCTTCGTGCAGTCTTTCGTGATCAGCGTGCCTACATAAGTACCGTCGCGCATAACCGTTACCCTGTCGGTAATCACTTTGATTTCATCCATACGATGGGATATGTACACGATACCGAGCTGTTGTTTTCTCAAATCCTTAATGATTTTAAACAGCTCTTCAATTTCCGCTTCCGTCAGCGCCGCGGAAGGCTCGTCAAAAATAATGACCTTCGCTTTGTGGGAAATCGCCTTTGCAATTTCGCACATCTGCTGTTTGCCGACCGTCAGATTGCTCATCGTTTCCGTCGGGTCGATATCGATATGAAGCCTGTCGAAAAGCTTTTTCGCCTCTTCATTCATCTTTTTGTCATCGATGGAAATTCCCTTCTTAAATTCTCTTCCGATAAAAATATTCTGCGCGACCGTCAGATGGCCGAGCATATTCAGCTCCTGATGCACGATAACGATACCTGCATCCTGTGCTTCCCTTGTATTATGAAATTCTACTTCTTTTCCTTCATAGGTAATGGTGCCCGAATCCTTTTTATAAATACCCGTCAGCACCTTCATCAGCGTGGATTTTCCCGCGCCGTTTTCTCCCATCAGAGCGTGTACTTCGCCTTTCTTTACTTCAAAGCTGACGTGGTCCAGCGCATGAACACCCGGGAAAGATTTATCAATTTCTTTCATCGTTAAGATTACTTCGCCCATATTCTTACCTTCACCTTTCTTAACGGTCAGCCGTTAATTCTTTCTGCGCCTTGCAACAACGTCCGCATATACCGCCACGATAACAATGATACCTGTAATGATAAGCTGGTAATCTTTCGTAAAGTGAAGCGCCAGAATGCCTTCCTGCAGAAGGGCGATGATAAATACGCCGATTACCGTACCGCCGATGGATGCCAGGCCGCCTGCCATAGAGGTGCCGCCCATAACACATCCGGCGATTGCTTCGTTATTATACTGATCGCCGTATCCCGGCTGAACAGTCGTATATGCCCCCACATAGAAAATCGCCGCAATCCCTACGAGAATACCGCAGATTATATATGCCAGCATCTCCCATTTCTTAATATTCACGCCGGAAAGCCTTACCGCCTCCTTGTTGCTTCCGAGGCTCAATATGTAACGTCCGGCTTTGGTCTTGTTCAGAATAACGGAACAAATCACCGCAAACACAAGGAAAATAACGAGCCCTGTCGGGATATCTCCTACTTTTACCAGATTGCGGAACCAGCCCTGTTCCGACACGCCCTGGGGCCAGCTGACCGACTGCGTTTTCGTAAAGACGGATGCGAGGCCTTTGGCAATGTTCATGCTCGCCATGGAAACAATGAACGGCGGAACCGACCAGTACGCCACAAGATAACCGTTAAACACACCGAACAGCATGCCCACCAGAACGCTGATCAGCAGACTCAGCGCCACCGGCACGCCATAAGACGTCAGGCAGTAACCCGATATCAACGCCGAACAGAACATAACCGGCCCGATGGAAAAGTCGATGCCCCCGGTAGCGATTACAAAGGTTACTCCAAGTGATAAAAACCCCAGGAAATACGCATAGTTAAGCGCGCTTAAAATTCTCGGAAGACCCGTAAAATTTTCGCTGAGCACCGCAAAAAGCGCATACATCAGCAGAAGCACGCAGCATAAGATGATTCTGTTGAACCCCAGTTTTTTTACAATTGGATTCTGTTTGATTTTTTCCAACTTTTCTTCCTCCCAACTACATGATCAAGTTGTTTCGTTAATACCCGCTTCGCGGCATTTAAGCCTTCCCTGCCGAACCGCATACCGTTATTTTTTCTTTTACGGTTCTGGTAACGCATTCCATACCGGCAATACCGTATTTCTTAGGATCAAATGCTTCCGGATTGTCCTTCAGGTACTGTCTGACGCCGTTCGTGTAAGCGATGCGCAGTTCGGTTGCAAAATTCACTTTGCTGATGCCCCGTCTGATGCACTCCCTGACCGCTTCGTCCGGAACGCCCGATGCGCCGTGAAGCACCAGCGGAATGCTGACCCTTTTCCGAATCTCGGAAAGCCTCTCAACGTCCAGTTTAGGCTCTCCTTTATAAATGCCGTGGGCCGTGCCGATTGCTACCGCAAGCGAACTGATTCCCGTCTCCTTCACGAATTTCTCCGCATCGTCCGGGTCGGTATAACCGGGATCATTACAGTCCAGATCGTCCTCTTTGCCGCCCACCTTGCCGAGTTCCGCCTCTACCGGTATTCCGGACGGCGCACACGCCTCGGCAACGCTTCGCGTCAGCAATATATTATCAGCAAATTCCTCATGGGAACCATCGATCATAATCGATGTATAGCCTACCCGCAATGCCTGCATTGCAAGGGAAAAACTGTTACCGTGATCCAGGTGCAGCGCAATCGGAACCTTCGCCATTTTTGCCGCCGCTTTCACATTGGCATAATATAGTGGAAGTCCTGCGTATTTAATGGTAGAAGGCGTGGTCTGTAAGATCGCCGGCGCTTTCATCTCTTCCGCCGCTTTAATGACCGCCATGACCATTTCCATATTCTCCACATTAAATGCGCCTACCGCATAACCTTCCCGATCCGCTGTCTGCAACATCTGTTCCGTTGTAACAAATGACATTGAAATCCCCCCTTGCTTTTGTTATTGGTTTTTCGTAAAACAAAACGTTTCGCCCTAATCGATTTTTTTAATTATATCAAAAAATAGTATCAATGACAATGAAAGCCTATGAGACATTTGTGAAATTCTATGCAACAATATTCACTTTTCAGCAGCAAAAGGCATCTCCTGTCATATAATTCAATTTTGTCGCGTAATTGTAATCTTCAATTAAATGTACCACACAATCTTCCGCAAGTTCTCTGGCATTTCTCGGCAAAATTCCATCCCTGACCTTGATGTACTGCACAGGCATGTACTGACGGAGCATGCTGAGAGGAATTTCTGTTTCATCCAGATTTTGAAACAGCTTTTCAACGGCTTCCTTCATTTCCGGAAGCGCAAAATAGTACCGGCACCGGTCGGAAAAACTGTACTTTCTTTTATTCGCAAGCTGTTCTTCCGTTCCGCGGTAATGTTTCTGCCAGTTGGAAGGATTCTTCAGCATCACGTCTTCCATGACTTCTATAAATTTTGCCTGTTTTTCCTCGGAAACAAGCTGTTTTTCCATGAGAGACAGGGCAAAAAGACCTTCTCTGAGCGAAAAGGTCAGCGCCGGGCCGACTTTCAGAATCGCAATGCCGTCTTCCACCATCTCCTTCAGCTCTCTGGGAGACTGATAATCCGTGGAGTGCCCTTCCATGACAATATTGTTATACCGTTTCAAGGACTTCGTCAGCTTCGACGCGCTCACCCTGTCATAGTGAAAAATATCTTCATCCCCAAATTCCACGCCCGGCTGTACGACGATACCGATGATATTTTCAAATGCGTCTTTCAGTCCGCGCTTTTCAAACTCCTGCCGGTAAACGGCAAGCGTTTTCTCCACATCCGCCGGCTCCGTTACGGAAACGGAATCTTCCGCCTCCTGCGCGCCGCCCGGAATCGGCACTTCGCTTCCTATAATATAGACAGGCCGCTCTTCTTTTGAATTCGTTTGAAGCAGTTCCCGCCAGGCCGCTTCACAGGCTTCATACAAAACCGCGCCCCTTTCCGCAATCTTCTCATCCGCAAGCGGACGGTCAGCCGGGTCGTCCGCAACACGCATGCTGGTATCCAGATGGATTTTTTTAAAGCCGGCCAGCACAAACAGCCTGACCAGCTCGACCGCCTTTTCCATCGCTTCCTTTTCCGGTTCGTTCTGCCATGTCAGCGGCCCAAGATGGTCGCCGCCGAGAATAATCCTTTCTCTCGGAAATCCGATATTGTCCGCTATTTCATATACAAAATCCCGATAATCGGCGGGTTTCATCCCCGTATAACCGCCAAACTGATTTACCTGATTGGCCGTCGCCTCCACAAGCACATGATCGTCAAACCGCATTGCCTGCTTCAGGCAGGCCTCTATCACCAGATCATTTGCCGTACAAAAAGAAGGAATCCCGGCAAATTTCATGCCCCGTTTTCTTTTTTCCAGCATTTCTCTCATCGCATCCATTTACTTATCCTTCCAACCTTTCCATCGAAAACAGAATTTCTTCGGGCAATTCCGCATCCGTTCGTATTTAGAAATATTTTTTGCCTTCGTCAGGGCAATCGACAATTACCCCGTTTTCATCCCACAGATCATGCCAGTCCGACGCGCCCGGCCACAGGAATACCTGCCCCTTGACAAGACGGTTATTTTTCTCGAGCGTGGAAATGATCCGCATTTCCTCTTCCGTCAGGGGTTCTGTCACAGTCGCTTCCAGATTCGCTTCGTAATTATGCGTGGAAAAGGGAATCGGAATCTGTCCCCTCTGTATCGCCCATTTTAAGGCAATGATCGCAGGGTGAACGCCATATTTTTCCGCAATCGCCGCAAACGCGGGAACCTGCATATCCGCAATATCCTCCGGCTCCATATCCCGCTCCGGCCTCTGCGGGGAACCGATCGGCATATATCCTACCGGCTGGATGTCGTGCTCCGTCAGATAATCAAAAATTTCCTGTTGCTGGAAGCAGGGATGCAGTTCCAGTTCACAGGCCGCCGGCTTAATACGGAACTGATCGATAACGGCCTCCAGTTTGGGAATCGTCATATTGGAAATGCCGATATGCCGGATCAGCCCTTTCTCCACAAGCGCTTCACACTGTCTGTATGTATCCATGAATTCTTTCACCGAAAACGGTTTGGAATCCGGATTCCTGGAATCCACGCCGCAATGAGGCGCATGATAATTCGGGAACGGCCAGTGGATATAAAACAAATCGATATAATCACACTGTAAGTCCGCAATGCTCTGTAAACAGGACTTTTCCACCTCGCGGTGCATATCGTTCCATACCTTTGTCATGATGAAAAGTTCTTTTCTTTCCACAACGCCTTCGTCAAAAGCGGCTTTAAATACTTCCCCGATTTCTTTCTCGTTTCCGTAGCATGCCGCGCAGTCAAACATCCGGTAGCCTGCGCGAAGCCCGCCCGCCACCGCGGCTGCAACCTGTTCCGCGCTGAAACGGTCCGAACCAAATGTACCCATCCCGATACACGGCACTTTCTCCCCTGTATTTAATGTAACCTGTGGAACCTTTGAAGCCTCAACTCCCATATCGTTATCCTCTCTTTCCATGTTTTCGCTGTCTTCTCTACGTTATCTTTTCCGTTATTCTTTTCCCCGTCCTCTTTCCGGCCATCTTTTCGCTGCCGCGGCCGGGCAGGCGGAAAAGCTTTCCTCGGCAAGGCCCTTTAAAAGACGCCGGCACTTGGATTTTGGGGCGCCCGTGCCGCAAAATCCTTAGTACCGCTGCGTCTTTTTGCGGAGCGAAAGCGCGCCTTGCAGAGGAAACTTTTCCGCCTGCCCGGCCGCGGCTCAAAGCCCCGCGTCTTTTTTATCCCTCACTGTCAATCAGAATCTTCCCTTTCACGAGCCCCGGCGTCTTAAACATCTCGAACGCCTCGTCGATTTTGGAAAGGGGTATCTTCTTATAAATAAAGGACTCGTCAAACCGTAATTCTCCCGTTTTGAAATAATGCGCCGCCAGCTCCCATTCGTCGCCGGGGAACGGTGCGGAATAGCTCATCCAGGAACCGGTCAGCATAAATTCCTTCCGGTTCATATTTTCCCATTCTTCCACACTGAAAGAAAGATCCCTGGTCGGCGTTCCGATAAAGCAGACCTGCGCTTTGTTGGCCGCCAGCCGGAATGCGAGCTTCATCGTAATCGTATTGCCCGCCGTTTCATAGACATAATCGAAACCGCGGCCGTCTGTCAGCTCTTTTACCCGTTCCATAAAATCCTCTCTGCCGGAATTGATGCCGTAATCGGCGCCCAGCCTTTTGGCAAGCTCCAGCCTTTCATCCAGAATATCGAAAACCACCACTTGCTTTGCACCGAATATTTTCGCCCACTGCATCGTCATCAGGCCGATCGTGCCGCCGCCCAGAATCGCAACGCTTTTGCCGCCGCGGTATTCCACCCTGCGCAGTCCATGCAGCGCAACCGTTGCCGGCTCAAAGAAAGCGCCTTTTTCAAAACTCACTTCATCGTCGAATTTCACCGCGTTTTTCTCCGGTACGACCACATATTCGGCAAAACTTCCGAACTCTCTCGAACCGATAAAGCTGTAATGTCTGCACAGGGAATAATTCCCTTTCTGGCAGTCCGCACATTTCATGCAGGGCACGAGCGGTACGCCCGCTACGCGGTCGCCCGGTTTTAAAGACGTAACGCCCTCCCCGATTTCCTCAATCGTCCCGGAAAATTCATGACCGAGCACATTCGGAAAATAGTGGCAGGCATCGCCGTTTACCCGCGGGATATCGGACCCGCAGATTCCGGTATACTTCACCTTAATCAGCACCTTCCCCGGCTCCACTTCCGGTTTCTGAATCTCTTCGTAACGAATATCGTTCTTCGCATGTACTACTCCGGCTTTCATGTTTTTTTCTTCCTCCTCTAAATTTTTTATTGTCAGGTAATTGTGAAACTCATTATTTCAAAACAGCAGTTATGCAAAACAGGCAGATCATAAGCGCCCTTTTATGCCGTAAAACTTTCCTTCAAATCCTCATACAGCCGCAGATACCGCTCCATCGCCCGGTCGTAAATTCCCCGGTTGTCCGGATTTGGTTCCTGTGTCCTCGTAATCCGTATCGTCCGGCTCACCGCCTCGTCATAACTTTCGTATACGCCGCAGCCTACGCCGGCCAGAATCGCTGCGCCGAGCGTTGTCGCGGTATCGGATGAAGGAACCTGTATTATCCTGCCCGTCACATCCGCCTTGATCTGCGTCCAGAGAACGGAATTGGACGCGCCGCCCATCGCATTCAGCGTACCGACGCAGACACCCGTCTCCGCCGCAGTCCGCAGATTATGTTCGAGTGAAAAAGCCACGCCCTCCAGAACCGCCCGGACCATATGCGCTCTTGTCCTGTCAAAAGACAATCCGTAGAAAACGCCTTTTGCGTCGGGATTCCAGATCGGGGAACGCTCTCCCGCCATATACGGCAGAAACAGCACGCCGTCCGCACCGGGCGCCACACGCGCCGCTTCCGCCGTCAACTCGTCAAAAGACAGGCCGCCGCCGAGTTCCTGGCAGAACCATTTCAGGGCCCCGCCCCCGCCGACCGTTCCTCCCTGTAAAAGCCAGCGGCCCGGAACGACATGCGCGCCGAGTATCAGCGACTTATGGGCCAGCGCCCTGTCGGTGCAAATGCTCATGCCGCCCGCCTGACCGCCCTGTTCCTGCGTTTCGCCCGTCCGGTGCACGCCGGCTCCCAGCGCACCGCAGGCCGCATCCAGGCCGCCCGCCGCAACAGGCGTCCCGGCCTTTAATCCGGTTTTCTCCGCCGCTTCCTTTGTCACGCTTCCAATGATTTCGTCACAGCGGTACAGCTTCGGCATCAGTTCCGGCGGCAGGCCCATTTTCTCCGCCAGCGCCGTATCAAAGCACAGCTTTTCCATATTAAAGAAGTGGATGCCGTAACACTGGGAATACTCCAGGCTCATTTCCCCGGTAAGCTTCATCGCAATATAGCTGTTGCTCTGTAAGAATTTGTATGTCCGGCGAAATACGTCCGGCCTTTCCCGCTGAAACCAGAGCAGTTTCGGCGTCACATAAGACGGGAGAAAATCGTTGCCCGCCACCCGGAAAATTTCATCGGCTCCGATTTCTTCTTTCACGCTTTCGCAAAGGTGCCTGGCCCTCGTATCCATCCAGATCGGCGTATTATGTAAAACATTTCCGTTTTCGTCAACCGGAATGGCCGACCAGCTCTGCCCGTCCACACCGATGCCCCTGATCTGTTCCGCGTTTACCTCCTGTTCGGAAAGCACAGCCCGGACGGCGCCGCAGATCGCTTCCCACCATTCTTCCGGATTCTGTTCGGCCCATCCGCTCTGCGGATAATAAACCTGATATGGCCTGTTCGCCTGTGCCAGCACCTTTCCGTCTTCGTCAAACACCGCGACCTTGCAGGCGCTCGTTCCGATATCAATCCCCAATAATTGTCCTTTCATATCCCTCCACACAGAGCGAACCGTTTCGCTCTTAACGAAAAAAAATAATAAAAGATTTCAAAGTCTCATAAATTCATTATATACACGGTTTTTACGGTTGTCAATGAAGTTTCACCTTTTCCGCTTGTTTTATTTCAGACGTTTTATCTGCGAAACGTTTTGTTCTTTTGCTCAGATTTATCCATAAACCCTCATGTTTCCCCATATCCGTCGGGCTGTCTTTCTTTTTCATAAAAACAGAGGTTTCAGGCCGGACGCTTCCACGGCTTCCCGCAGCATTTCGTCCGGTCAGCCGTCCACGACAGTCAATTCCTGCGGCAGCCGCGCCACCGAATTTCCTTCCCTGATTCGGGTTCCCATAATAATTTCCACCGGGATTTCTTCCCTCTTGTTCTTACCGCTCTTGCCCTGAATGTGATGGAGCAGAATTTCCACGGCCTTCTCGCTCATTTCTTTCATCGGCTGAACTACCATGTGCATCTGCGGTTTCAAAAGATGGGAAAGGATCAGATCGTCAAAACCGAACATGGAAATATCCTCAGGACACCGTATGCCGGATTCGTTCAGCGCCATAACCGCTCCCAGCGTAATCTCGTAATTGCTCATAAAGACCGCCGTGGGCCGGTCCTCTAACTGTAACAGCTCCCGCATGCTTTCCTGCCCAAATTCGATCGAATGTCTTCCCATTTTCAGATATTCCGGCAAGACCGCTATTCCGGCCTGTTCCATCGCGTCGAGATACCCTTTATATCGCTCGTACCCGGTATATTCATGTTCACTGTCCGAACAGATCACCGCGATTTTTCGGTGATTATTTTTCAGCAGAATGTCGACCGCGCGGAACGCCGCCATGCGGTTATCGATACGCACGCAGTCGAACTCCGCATTCCTGATAGACCGGTCCATCAGAACGACCGGCAGGCCGGCATCTTTCGCAGACTTTAAAAAGCGGGCTTTCTTGGATACCGGCATAACGATCATGCCATCCACCTTCTTATTCAACAGAAAACGGATATTTTCCGCTTCGATTTTTTCGTCGTTACAGGAATCGCAGATCAGAATACCGTACTTTTCCTTGCGAAGCGCATTGCCGATATGATGCAGCAGCGTTCCGCTGAAAAGGCTTTCCACACTGTATACGACAACGCCTACCGTCCTCGTTCTGTTCGTCACAAGTCCGCGCGCGATCTCGTTCACTTCATAATGAAGTTCTTTGATCGCCGCTTCAATCCGTATTCTGTTCTCCGGAAGCACATTGCCGCCGTTTAAATATTTGGAGATTGTGGCAAGGGACAGCCCTGTCTTTTCTTTTATGTCTCGTATCGTCGCCGGCATAGGTCTTCATTCTCCTTTTTCCGAATACAGCCGCCCGAAATGAATCGGGGAAGTTTTTCTGTAAAAAGCCGCCTGTTGTAAAAAAACGCCCCCTATGATATTCAAATCCGGTTTCATACCATTCATTATATCACAGGAGGCGTTTACTGTACTCATTTTCTTTTTTTCAAATTTTATTTAATCGTCTTATACATCGGACCATATGCGTCGCACGCTCTGAAGTCCTGTCCTTCCCTGTCGGAGCCGAACGCATTCCATGCCGCCGGGCGGAACAGTTTCTCTTCAGGAACATTGTGCATACATACCGGAATCCGCAGGATTGACGCAAGCGTAATGATATCCGCGCCGATATGGCCGTAGCTGATCGCGCCGTGATTTGCGCCCCAGTTATTCATTACATCATAAGCGGTCTTGAAATATCCTTCGCCCGTGCATCTCGGTGCAAACCATGTGCAGGGCCATGTATAATCGGTACGTTTCCAGAGGGTATCGGATACCTTCTCCGGAAGATGTACGGTCCAGCCTTCCGCAATCTGAAGAACCGGCCCTAAGTTTTTCACGAGGTTCAGGCGGATCATCGTAACAGGCATTTCGGCCTTTGTCTCGAATCTGGAGGAGAAGCCGCCGCCGCGGAAATAGCCGTTATCGGCCGCACACCATTCCGTCGCGTTCATGATCGCATCCTGATCTTCCTGTGTCACTTCATACCAGGGTTTTATCACGCCGCTGCCGTCCGCGTCTTTCGCTTCGCCGCAGGCATCCAGGCACGCCGCGCCGGAGTTGATCAGATGGATAAAACCGTCGGCATCCTTCGCATGTCCTTCGATATCATAACCCGTTACACGCTTCACCGCATCGCCGCTCCAGTAAGTGCGGACATCCGCAAAAATCTGCGCGCGGTTTGTCAGGAGTTTCATAAACAGCATGCCCAAACCGTTCAGAACGTCGTTCTCCGTCGCCAGAATGTACGGCTCTCTCGCGCCGTTCCAGTCGAAGGACGTATTTAAAAGCGCCTCCGGGAAATCGCAGTTCGGATAGAAGTCCGTCCACTGGCGCTGTCCCTGGAATCCGGCCGCAATCGCGTTGTGGCCTACCATTTCTTCTTCGCAGCCTTCCGGCAGATTCTGATTGCCGTTCATCAGATCTTTGATGATCACCATCATCTTAACGACAAATTCCCATGTCTTCTCTTTCTCTTCATCGGAAGCCTTCACAAAATCGGGATTCTTGTCGTAGCCTTCCTTACATTTTTCTTTCGTCCATTTCAACGCTTTTTCGTATTCGGCCTTGTCATAGATCTCTTCCGTCATCCGGCGGATTACTTCCACTTCATCCACGGATTCCACACGCATGCCGAGATATTCTTCGATAAACGCCGGATCGATAATGGAACCGCCGATACCCATCGTTACGGAACCGATCTGCAGATAGGATTTTCCTCTCATGGTAGCCGCCGCAACAGCCGCACGTCCGAACCGCAGTAATTTCTCCCTTACATCTTCGGGAATGGAAGTATCGTCCGCTTCCTGCACTTCATGTCCGTAAATGCCGAAAGCCGGAAGTCCTTTCTGTGCATGGGTCGCCAGCACGGAAGCAAGATATACGGCGCCCGGACGTTCCGTTCCGTTAAAGCCCCATACGGCCTTAATCGTCATCGGATCCATATCCATCGTCTCCGAACCATAGCACCAGCAGGGTGTTACGGTCAGGGTAATATCAACGCCTTCCTTCTTAAATTTCGCTGCACAGGCCGCCGCTTCGCCGACGCGTCCGATCGTCGTATCCGCAATCACGACTCTGACCGGCTCGCCGTTTGAATATTTTAAGTTCTCTTCAAACAATTTTGCTGCCGATTTCGCCATATTCATTGTCTGATCTTCCAGAGATTCTCTAACCTTCAATGCACCTCTTCGACCGTCGATCGTCGGTCTGATGCCAATTACCGGATAATCTCCAACCAATCTGTTCTCTGCCATTTGATAACCAACCTCCTTAGATATATTCATGATAACAGTTCCGCGCACATTCGGCCAAAGCATGGTTCTCCGGCGGACGCCCACAGAAACGCTGCAATTTACTGCTATTTTTTATTATAAATACTGGCGAAAAAAAATAAAAGTGATATAATATAAAAAAATACAACAATATTCACCTGTTTGCACCACGAAAGGAAATACCGCAGTAAGATGAAATATCTTGATTATAAGGAGCAGAGACAGCAGGGGACTTTTAACTTTCCGATTGCTTTTTATCATGAAATGCCTCACAGCCCCCGTTACTATATGCCTTATCACTGGCACAGACATTACGAAATCATCAGAATTGTCTCCGGCGCCTTTCATCTGACCCTGAACAATGATACCCGCATCTACCGGGAAGGCGACGTCATTTTCATCACGGACGGCACGCTGCACGGCGGAAACCCGCACGACCACACCTGCGTCTATGACTGCATCGTTTTTGATTTCCAGATTCTGCTGCAGGATAACCACGCGTGTTCCAAAAACATTCATGACATCATGGATCACAAGATCACCATCCACAATCTGCTTTCCGAGCACAGCCCTTCCGTTCTGCCCATTGTGGACAGCCTGATTCTTGCTTTATCCGGCAAAAGGACCGGCTATGAATTTATGACCCAGGGTTATCTGTACCAGCTCATCGGCACGATTCTGGAAGAGCATCTGTATGAAGAAAACGTAAAGGACGTCAAAGAGGCAAGACATCTCAATTCGATTAAAAACGTTCTCGCTTATATTGCGGAAAATTATAATAACAGCATCAGCCTGGACAGCCTGGCCAGAATCGCCGGAATGAATCCCAAATATTTCTGCCGCTATTTCCGCAGCATGACGGAACGCACGCCCATCGATTACCTGAATTATTACCGTATCGAATGCGCCTGTGAAATGCTGTCCACGAAAGACATCTCCATCAAGGAAGCCGCGATTTCCTGTGGTTTTAATGACGAAAGTTACTTTATTAAAACATTCCATAAGTATAAGGGAATCACCCCGAAGCAGTTCATGAAAGCGGAATTTTAGTATTATTTTAGTATTAGTATAGAAAAAAACACCGCCTGACGGCGATCACGAGAAAGGCACATTATTTATGAAGAAAAAAAGAAAAGCACCAAAATATTTTTTATCCGTCCTGGCCGCTCTGCTGCTGTTCTGTTTCATGACCGCATGCGGGCAGGATGAAGGACCCGTGCTGGACTGTCCCTTTACCGAACTGACATGGAACAGCACGATAGACGACATGACCGCAGCGGAAGGCGAAAATTATTCCACTTATGATTCCCTGTACGGCGGGCTCTGCTACACTTATCCGAAAGAATATGAAGGCTGTTCCGGAACCGTCAAATATATGTTTGACGCCGAAGACCGGCTGATGAGCGTCGCCTGGGCATACAGCGCGGAAACCGCGGAAGAACTGGAAACGCTCTATAATTCGATCAGCGCATCCACCGTCGAAAAATACGGAGAAAGCGGCTATGATGCCAACGGCGTCGGCAATTACGGCGGCGTCTGGTACCGGGAAAACGGCGATATCATTTTAACGACGATGGTCACCACGGAGAACAAGGCTTTGCAATACGCGTATCTGCATCCGCTCGTCTCCAACACGGAAGAACGGTAACCTTATGGTCCGGCAGGCGGTATTCGCCCTTCGCCGGTCATAAACCATATTTAAATACAGGAGGTTTCTGCTATGAAAACACAGCACCAGGCATCGATCAGCGCCTATAAAGCTGACGGATTTATCGGGAAATACCAGCGGCTTGTCAAGGACGTCGTCATCCCTTACCAGTACAGCGTTCTCTGCGACCAGGCGCCGGATACCGAGAAAAGCCATGTGATTTCAAACTTCATCAACGCCGGAAAAGCGCTCCGGGGCGATCAGATTCCGGAAGACGGCTTCTACGGCATGGTCTTTCAGGACAGCGACGCCGCCAAATGGATTGAAGCGGCCGCCTATTCCCTTTCCCTTTTCCCGGATGAAAAACTGGAAAAAACCGTTGACGAGCTGATCGATATCATCGCCGCAGCACAGGATGAAGACGGATATCTGAACACCTATTATACGATCAAGGACAGGGACAAACGTTTTACCAATTTACAGGAAGGTCATGAACTATACTGCTCCGGCCATATGATGGAGGCGGCCTGCGCTTATTACGAAGCGACCGGGAAAGACAAGCTCTTACAGGTCATGTTAAAAAATATGGAACATATCTATCGGTATTTTATCACCGAAAAACATGACGGATATCCCGGACATCCCGAAGTGGAGCTGGCTCTGTTGAAGCTTTACCGGCTTTCGGGCAATCCACACAGCCTGGAACTGGCCGAACATTTCATCAATATCCGCGGTGTGGACCCGCATTTTTATGAAAAGGAAAAGGCCGGCCGTGACTGGAGCGTCTGGAACAACGATCCCACCGATACGGATTACCTGCAGGCATCCGCGCCCGTCCGCGAACAGAAAGACGCGGTCGGCCATGCGGTGCGCGCCGTCTATCTTTATACTGCCATGGCGGATCTCGCGGCATCCACGGACGATAAAGAGCTGTCCGCCGCCTGCCGCAGACTGTGGGAAAGCATTACCAGGCGCCGGATGTATCTGACCGGCGGCATCGGCTCCACCGTAATCGGGGAAGCTTTTACCGTAGATTATGATCTGCCGAACGATACCGCTTATGCGGAAACATGCGCCGCCATCGCTTTGATCTTCTTCGGCTCCCGCATGCTCGAAAACGAAGTGGACGGTGAATACGGCGACATCTGCGAACGCGCCTTTTATAACGCGGTTCTGGCCGGCATGCAGCTCGACGGAAAGCGGTTTTTCTATGTGAATCCGCTGGAAGTGATTCCGGGAATCTCCGGCGCCGCTCAGACTCACAAACACGATCTTCCGGTACGGCCCAAATGGTACGCCTGCGCCTGCTGCCCGCCGAACGTGGCGCGGCTCGTTTCTTCTTTCGGCAAATACGCTTACGGAGAAAACGAAGACACGGCCTTCTGCCATCTGTTCGCCGCCGGGGAAGTCAGCCTTGAAAACGGCATGAAGTTCACCTGCGAGACAAACTATCCTTACGATTTCGAGATTCTCTACCGGATTGAAAAAGGCGGAAATCTGGCCCTGCGGATTCCCGGTTTCAGCAAAACCTGGCAGATCGATTTAAACGGCCGGAAACTGAGTCAAACGGATGTCACGCCAAAGAAAGGCTATGTATATCTTTCCGTTTCGGACGGCGACACCGTCAGACTGACATTGGACGGCACACCCCGTTTCCAGTATGCCTCCTCCAAAGTCCCTGAACTGACCGGCAAAACGGCAGTCTGCCGCGGTCCGCTCGTATACTGTTTCGAAGGCGTGGACAACCAGGACGACATACTCTCCCTTTCCTTACGGAAAGGCGGCGCGCTTAACATATCGGATGGCCAGTCAGCGCTTCCGGAAGGCACGGTAACGATTACGGCGGATGCCCTCCGCACGCAGACGACGGACGACGCGGATTTGTATACGGACAAAGCCCCCGTCACAAACTCATGTCAGGCCGTGGCCGTTCCTTATTATACATGGGGCAATCGGGGCGAAAACCAGATGCGGGTATGGATGGATTATCAATAGAGGATTCCTTCATTCTTTGCATATAACGCTTTCTTCGCTTAAAATAAGCAACAAAAACGGCGTTTTTCAAAAAGCAGAAGCTGTTTTGAAAAGCGCCGTTATATTTTTTCGGCCCTGTTATTACAGTAACAGATCGTTCCATAAAGGAACCACATCGATCATCGGTTCTTCATATGGATGAATCGTCCGGATGATCTGAACGGCCTGTTTCACACGTTCCACCGGACAGCAGACTTCCATCTTCATTTCACTCCCGCCGCACAGCTCTCCGATTTCTCCCCGGCCAGGCCTGCTGCCTTCCAGCGGCTTCCAATATCCCTTTGCTTCCTGGTAAAAAACAACATGGCTGTAATTGCCGGCCCTGCCGATACCCCTGTCAGCAAGGGCGTCCCGCATCTCCTCAATATATTCTTCCGGAACATAGATCTCCAGTTTGACTTCTTTTACATCTGCTTTCATTTGTTCTTTTCTCCCTTCAAATATCCTGATACCGGGCTTCCCGCGCCTGCCGCACGCTGCCGGACTCTCCGGCTTCTGCCTGCCCGGGATTACCGGTATCGTATTATCACAGGAATATAATACTCCAGATTGTCATCCAATGCCAGACAATATTGAGGCTTTTTTTCATATTCTTTCGTTCTTTCTTTCATAGGAAATGACTCTTCCGACTCTTTCCATATCCCATATATTCTCAAGTGTATATCTGTCCGCATATATCCTGAGTATGTCTTCCGCAAAGGTATCAAATCCCAATGCCGCATATTCTATTCCAAAAGAATCGGAGATAATTCCCGCTTCTTTCAACTGCCGGCTGTTTCTATACAAAATGGGCCTTTCGGGCCGGAAATCAACTATCAGCAAAGCGCATCTCTCATACTTATAATCTTCTTCCCCCGGAGACCTTCCATTCATTGCATCCAAAAAGCTGATATACCTTTCAACATTTGTCATACCCGGCTTAAATCCAACCCTGCCATAGGCCCCCAGTTAATAGGTACCGGCGTTTTCTCTATATTGTCCGGCAGCACACATACATCCTGATCTTTTTGTTTCAACAAACCAGCGAGTTTGATTTCCGGGCTTGTTTCCCCAAGAGGCGGTTTGATATTATTTGCATCCACTCCATGTGCTATCAGTTCTGTTTTTACCGCCTCATGTATAAGATTGATCAATGCAGACGATGTGATACATGATTTCTTTCCCTCCGCTCCTCCGGTCATAATTGCATTTTCTATCATGTGCTTAAATATTATCAGCTGTTCGTCTATATATGCCATCTTTCCTCCTAAGTCTAAATAACCAATCCGTATTTTTCCAGCAGCATTTCATCTATCACTTGTTTGTTCCCTGTTCTCAATAAATTTCTTTCATTTTCATTGAAATCAGGTATTGAAAATTTCTCAATATATTTTTTTGATAACAATAGTACCCCCCTTCAATCGCGTAACTGGTATTTGCAACATAATACTCCATAATCTTTGAATTAAGTACAGCAATTAATTCCTCTAAATCAAGACAGTCATTTTCAAATATTCCATACCCATTACAAAACAAAGCTTTCTCATCCTCAACTAACATAAACTTGGGCACATTGGTAAATGTCGGAAACAGGATTTTCCTTCCATATCTGTTTAACCCTTGTGTTCTTCCATACGCATACCACGCCACCGGATTTTTCTTTCCTTTGTCCCTCTTATCTAATTCTTCTTTCATCATCTGTAAATACTGATATGCTTTCGGATAATTTCTTCTGAAATTATCTTGCCTCTATTATGCGGCAGCCTTGTTCACATTCTTCATAAGGAAAAATAATATATCTGCATACCTCTTCCAATCGATCGCTTTTTCTTAATTCAGGTATTTTATAAATCGTCTTTACAATATCGCTTTCAATCTCATACCTGATTCCATTGACCATTTTATAATATCCTCCGTCCGATTTGCTGACCATATAAACATTGTCTTTCAGTGTAGCAATCCCGGTACGGACATATTCTTTTATTGTCCTGAACTGTCTTTCAATCTTAACCAGATTACCATATGTCTCTTTATCAACCAGCTTCCATCCATTTTTATCCAGACGTTCTGCCGGCATAACATTATATATAATTTGCTCCGGCAGTTTTTCCAGATCATCTCTTTTCTCCAGTACCGAATACTTAAATATGTTATTTTCTTTCTTATCCAGTACGATAATACAATTGTATGTTCTCACGGGTTTAAACACCATATTATCCGCAAAATCAATAATTGTATCCAGTATTTTTTTCTTTTGAATATAGTTTCTTAAATCCGCCGCCGACTTAATTGTCAGAAAATTATTGGGAATAATAAAGCTTAACTTTCCGGAATTCTTTAAATACTTTATTCCATGTTCAATAAAAGCATAGTAAATATTATAAACCCCTGTTTGAGTCGTTCTGAAATTTTCTTTCAGAAAGCTGATTGTCTCTCTACTCATGTCATGAACATTCACATAAGGAGGGTTACCTATAATCAAATCAAAACCCTCTACGCAAAACAGCTCATTCCAGTCATGTTTCAAATTATCCGCATTTACGATATTAATTTCGGACTCCGCGATCTCATCGCCTTCCATTGCAACCAACATTTTAATAATTTTCCTGCATCTTCTTACGTTATCGGCTTCCAGATCAATACCATATATATTATTTATTACGATATCTTTTGTCCGAACATGAAACCTGTTTTTCATATACCGTATTGCGGTTACCAAAAAAATACCACACCCACAGCCCGGATCAATAATATGAAGATCTTCGCTCCATTTCTCAACGCTGTCCAGCACATTTTTTCCAATGAAAGAAGCAATGTATTCCGGTGTAAAAACGATACCGTTTTCTATAATATTTTCTTTTTCCAGCAGCGCTTCAAATATATATGTCAGGATTTCTATATCCATGTTGATAAAAAACTGCCCGAATATTTCTTTTATTATGCTGCCGTTTCCGCTCTGCAAAGAACCGGTATAAATCGAAATCATTGCATCTTCAATTTCCTCTTTACCAAAGTCCCGCAATGCTTCTATAAGCTTCGGTATTGTAGTTTCCTTTATATATTCCTTCATCATACATCCTCTTGTTCCATGTTTCTTACTTCTCAGCACAATCATATTCCATAATAAAACTTCTGTCCGAACCGCAAAGTCAATCCCGGCTGCAGTTAGCCGCATCGATGGCGATCGCAAGCATCAGGCTGTCCAGTTCGTCCGCAGGGTCGGTAAAGTCGATCACATAAGTGTCTCCCCAATGGAATAATTCTTTGGAAATATGAACGACCCGGCTGCATCCGCTGTAAACATCGTAATCCCAGCCGGGAAAATCCCCTTCAACGCGCCAGCCGTTATAGTCGATTTCATATTTCGGCTTCAGAAACGTAAACTGTTTCTGAATCATCCCTCTGACCGCTCCGCCGATTTCGATCTCGAACGCGGGCAGCAGCGTCAGGATTTTCTGGTGAATCACGCCGATTTCTCTGCCGCTTTTGTCGTATACATGGAGCTGATGGCCCAATGAAAGAAATTCCGCTTCTACAAAATATTTCGCTTTACAATCTTCGTCGTAGATGTCATACGAATCCGTCCATGAGAAAACACGTTGTTTGATCAGTAGTTTCATAAAAATCTCCATTCCGCCGCCTTTGGTTGGCGGCACAAATAGCAATGAAA
>CAJUDZ010000011.1 GCA_910584965.1 uncultured Lachnospiraceae bacterium
CGCATTCTCCCCTGAAATGGTTTCTGCTGCGGCAATTTCCTAATAGAATAAAAAACGCAGGCTCGGCAGCCTGCGTTCTAAGAATTTACTGCGTAAATTCTTATCGAAGCCCTCCACGATTACAGCAATTTTCTATAAATTTAAAACGCAGGCTCGGCAGCCTGCGTTCCAGGAATTTACTCAAAAATTCCCATTATTTTAACATAATCTTCGGTTTTATCCCGCATGATGCGAAGCCCCGTTTCCAGCTCCGCCAGCGGGTATGTGTGCGTAATAAAGTTCTCCGGCACAATCTTTTGTTCGGAAAGCCTGTCCAGAATATCATGCCAGTCATCGTCCGCATCATGGGTAAAGGAAGAGTTCCACGTCCCAAGAACCGTCAGCTGATTCCGCAGAATTTTCCAGTATACGGCCTTTTCAAACCGCATATCCGTGTACGGATTACCCATCAGCATCAACCGGCCGGCCGGCGCCGTATAATCGACTGCCTGCAAAACCGTTTCATTTCTTCCGACGCATTCAAAAAAGACATCCGTTCCCAAACCGTCTGTCCGCTCCCTGATCCACCGGCCGACATCCTGTTTTCTGCCGTCACAATAGCAGTCATCGGAAAATCCCATCCGCAGAAATGCCTGTCTCTGGGCCTCTTTGTTTCCGATAGCCAAAATTTTTCCAATCTCCTGTCCGGAACGTCCGGGTTGGACATTCTGTGTTTTCATGGTATCCTTTAAAAGCATCAGCAGCAACAGCCCGATCGTCCCAAGCCCGCATACGACTATCGTATCGTCAGCACAGGGCCGAACTCTTCGTAGCGCATGCACCGCTACCGCCATCGGTTCTAACATCGCCGCCGCTTCCATAGATACCCCTTCGGGCAATTCAATTAAATTATCCGCCGGAACCGCGGCATACTCCGCAAAGCCGCCGTTTCTGCGGGAGCCGAGATAGCTGTAACTCCTGCACATTTCATACTGTTTCTTCCGGCATGGCCCACAGCTTTTGCATGGAATCAACGGATAAATGCCCACACGTTTTCCAAGCCAGCCCTTATTCGTTCCCTCATCCGCCACGACGCCGGAAAATTCATGTCCCGGAATCAGCGGAAATGAATAGGTTCCGTTTCGGTAAATTCTCGGTATATCGGAACCGCAGACGCCGGCCGCCCTGACTCTGACCAGCACTTCGCCGTCTGCCGGCACAGGCGTTTCCACATTTTCCAGCCGCAAATCATGAATACCATGCAAAACCCACGCTTTCATCCCTCATTACTCTCCCTGATTCTGTCTTTTTCTTCCTGAGTCATTTTGTTCTCAGTCTGCCCGCTCCGTTTCCTCAAACAAATCATCCCGCGTTATATTTTTCAGCCATACGCCGCTCCGGTAGCGTTTCAGCACCCAGGGCCATTTCACAAACTCGTCGGTACAAAGCAGAAAATACACCCACATTACGGGCAGTTTCAGCGCGAAAGCCGCCAGGAATCCCAGCGGCACGGCATAGCACCACATGTCGATCGTGTCACAGATAAAGCCGAACCTGCTGTCGCCGCCCGCCCGGAAAACGCCTGCGATCAGCGTCGTATTGACAGCCGCGCCCATAACATAATAGGTATTGATGAGCAGCATATATTTCAGATAGTGCATGGCCTGTTCCGACAGGGCCGCATATTTTAATACAAAGGGCATGATCGCCAGAATGATCAGACCGCCGACGGCTCCCGTAATAACGGTCAGCTTCATCAGTTTCTTTGCACCGGTCCTGGCCTCCTCCAGTTTGTTTTCCCCAATGATGTTTCCGATCAGAATGCCGCCCGCGCTCGCCATGCCAAAACAAAGGATCGTTCCGAAGTTCCGGACGACGATGACGAAAGAATTGGCCGCTACCGCATCCGTTCCGAGATGCCCGATGATGACGGAGTACATGGAAAACGCTACGCTCCAGCTGATATCGTTCCCGAGCGCCGGAAGAGACAGTCTGACAAAATCGGAAAATAACGCTTTATTCCTGATAAACAGATAGCGGAAATCCAGTTTGATATCTTTGCTCATAAAAGATACCGCGAAACAGAGCGCCAGTTCGATCAGCCGGGACAGCGACGTCGCAATCGCCACGCCCTTTGCACCCAGTCTCGGCGCACCGAACAGACCAAAAATGAAAACCGCGTTTAAAAAGATATTCAGGGAAAAGGCGGCCACATTCAACGCCGTGCAGATGACTACCCTGCCGATGCTTCGAAGTACTGCCAGATAAACCTCGATGATTCCCCAGCACAGATAGCTTATGCTCATATAACGCAGATAGGAAGCGCCGATCGCAATCAGTTCCGCATCATTGGTAAAAAGACGCATCATATTTTCAGGCATGATAACCGCCAGCCCTGCAAACAGCATCGATATCAGGATGGAAAAACGCATCGCAATTCCTTCCACGATCTGAATCGCACGCATATCTCCCTTTCCATAGTACTGCGCGCACAGCATCGTAGCGCCGGTTCCCAGGCCGTAAAAAACCATAAAAAGAACACTGGCATATTGGGATGCCAGTGATACTGCCGAGATAGACGACTGTCCTACATAATTGAGCATAACCACGTCGGCGGAGCTGACCGCCGCGCTAAGCAGGTTCTGGATGATAATCGGCAGCACCAGTTTAAAAATCTGTCGGTAGAACACGTCGTTCTTTATCTCATTGAATTTATTTCTCATGATAACGCTCCAATTTTCTGATTTTCATATTCGCTCATTAATAGTCTTTCAGCGTCACCGTTTCGCCGGGCGCCACAGAATAAACCTCCCCCGCAGCCTCCAGCCAGACAGTGCGGCACGACGGATTATATACTTTCGACCCTTTTGCAGAAAAAACAAGGCCGCGGTAAGCTTCCACATAATCGGCAATCTCACCGTTTGCCGCCATCCAGATTTCTTCCCGATATCCGGACACATAGGCCAGAAAGTTTTCTATCACATCCCAGTTATCCTGTCTCGCAAATTCATAAGAATGACCCCACAGATAAAAAAGCTGCGGCCGGTTTATGATATGCGGATTTTCCCTGCCTTCACAAAACGATTCGGCCAGTTCCATCAGACGGGGATCCGCATGATGGCAGGTCGGATGCCACTCCAGAAAATCCTCCGGAATATCAAATTTTCCCGTTGATACGACGGTGCGGGCATAGCGGATTCCGGCCGTTTTCAGCATGGAAAGGACGGACTTATCATATATGCCGAAAGGATACGCATGACCCTGTACCAGATAGGGTACAAGTTCTTCCAGAACCTTCCGGTCCTCCAGTATTTCATAAAGCGCGGTACTTCCGCATTCGGTCAGCGCAAGATGCCTCGCCGCATGGGTCGCCACTTCATGTTTTTCATACAGCTGCGGAATTTCCTCCGCCGTTATAACGGAATCTTCCACATCTCTTCCGTCTATTTTAATCATACAGTTTCTTCCAAACAACGCCGTATTCAGATTAAAAGTGCCTTTGACGCCGTATTTGTCCATAAGCGCTATAAGACGCCGGTCGTGTACGATACCGTCGTCATAGCTTAACGTCAGCGCTTTCCGTTTTCCCTCCGGAAAACGCAGTTTATTGATTTTGAATTGAAATGCCATTTTATAATTCCCCCTCTTCCTCTTCTTCCGCGGACACTTTGCCTTCCGCTTTCATTTTTTCCCTTGTAACATGCAGATACCGCCGCAGCACACAGAGCAATATAATGCTGATTACAGAAATGAAATCTTCCACCGCCGTCGTCTCGGTGACAATCATATGCCTCGCAACGAGGAAAATCAACACTTCCATAATATTGTCGGAATTGGGCCGGCAGAGCATCTGCAAAAACTCAATGCCGATAACGATCACAAAAATCTCGTCCAGATACACCCGGAAAGATTCCATATCTTCCAGTATTTCGCGGAATATCGCAAAGTCCTTAATCAGACTGCATATCGAAAGCAGAATCCCGATTAAAACCAGAACCGCAACACCCCGTTCCAGCAATTCGCATATTTTAGAGATACTTCCTTTAAATTTCACCGGCAACCCTCCCGTATTATTAATGAAAAGCCTGGAATCGTTCGATCATGACCGCATACTGCTCTTTGATCTTGAGGTACAGGCCGATCGTATCCACCTTCTCTTTCTCAAACGCCGCAATCACCTTGTCATAATTTTTCATCAGTATATCGACCGCACCTTTGTTGATCTTATTGTTCTCCGCATCGCCCGTCATGATTTTTTTGATCAGATCGCTGTCAAAAGCCTCTTTATAACTTCGTTTCCCATACAGGGCGCTCAGGATGTCGGCCACCGCCGCAATTTGCTGAGGCAGGGTAAGCTGGGCCTCGGACAGACCTCTATGATAACCGCTTCCGTCCAGTTTTTCATGATGTCTGACCGCAATCTGAAGTACCGCATCGTCCACGACTCCCTCCAGAATCATTTCCGTAATGCGGACATGCGCTTTCATCACCTTCATTTCCGCATCGGACAGACGGCCTGTGGATTCCAGTATATTCAGAGGAATCGCGATTTTACCGAGGTCGTGCAGGAGCGTGCCGTAGTACAGATCGCGCAGATCTTTTCCCGTCAGCCGCATCAGACGCCCGATCTGCTGCCCGAAATTGACGGTCGCCAGCGTATGTACGACGGTATGCTCGCTTCTGAAATCGATGGTGTAAACGAGCATTTCCAGAAATCCCTTCTTATACTGTTCGGAAAAAGCTCTTTTGGAAAGCAGTTCCGTCAGCTCTTCCTTATAGGCGCCGCTTACCAGATTGGCCGTAATGCCGTATTTTACTTCCGCCCGATGAAATAAATCCAGCGCCGCGCCGGAAAATTTGATATCCCGGTATCTGTTAAAATAATCCTTCTCCATCTTTTCTTCTTTCAGATGCAGAAAAGTATCCATTTTATCCGCCAGATTCAGGCATTCGATAATATGTTTGTAGCGGCTTTGAATCAACCCATAACGATTGTAATCCAAATGATGATAAAGCACAATCTCCGCTTTATCATCCATCGGAGATAAATATTTCAGAAAAAGAAAACCGTAAATGGAATGGGGCCACAGATTTTTCGTCTCAAAATCGCTGACATTTTTGATATCATCCTCCTTAAAAAGTCCAATATCATGAAGAACGCCAAGCATCGTATAGTCCACCAGTTCCTGTTCCGTATGTATCTGTTCACATTCCAGCATTTTATATAGAATATAACCAGTAATTTCGCCATGATTCATGATTTTTCCATTGATGATATCGAGCGTTTTTCTGATAATTTCGTATACATCCTTGCTGCTGATGATGCTCATTACCTGTTTCTTCCTTTCTTCCGTATCCCTTTCCTACCCATTATAATCTATATGGAAAAATTTTGCACCCTCAATTTTATCATAATTTCGCCGGTTGAACTTTGTGCTGTTTTTCTATATAATAGTATGAGAACGGTTCGCAAAGCGAACCGTTCTCATACTAAAGAACTCCTGAATACGGCGTTCTTCATACCGATGACTTGAAAAGAGAGGTATCGTTCCTATGAACTTACTGAAAAAACTGACAGAACCGGTGGATATGACGGAAGGTTCTCCCTGGCAGAAAATCGTGTTATTTACCGTTCCCATGCTGATCGGAAATATCGCGCAGCAGCTGTACAATACGGTAGACAGCGTCGTTGTCGGCAATTATGTGGGAGACAACGCACTGGCGGCGGTTGGCAGCGCAGGCCCCATTTTAAATCTCCTGATCGTTTTGTTCGTGGGAATCAGCGTGGGCGCAGGCATCATGGTGTCGCAGTACTTCGGCGCCAGAGAACGCGAAAAGCTGTCCCTTACCATCGGCAACTGCATTACGCTGACCGCCATTGCGACGGTATTCGTCATGGTCGTGGCTTCGTTGATCGCAAGACCCCTGCTGGAGCTTTTGAAAACACCGGATTCCATTATCGACTGGTGCCATTCTTACCTGCTGATACTTTTTATCGGCTCGGCCGGACTTGCCTATTATAATATTCTGAGCGGCATTTTGAGAGGGCTTGGCGATTCCATGTCCGCTCTCGCCTATCTGCTCATATCGACGGTGATCAATATCGTATTGGACCTGCTCTTCGTGGCAAAGCTCAACATGGGCGTCAACGGCGTGGCGCTTGCTACCGTGATCGCACAGCTGATTTCCGCCATTCTGTGCCTGTTCCGTCTGAAAAAAATGCAGGATATTTTCACGCTGCGGACCGAACACCTGAAACTGGAAAACCAGTATGCCGCAAAAGTCATTCAACTGGGACTTCCTTCCGGCATTACGCAGGCAATTCTTTCGATGGCGATGATTATCGTGCAATCGCTGACAAACAGCTTCGGAGAAATGTTCATCGCCGCCAACGTCATCATTATGCGCGTGGACGGTTTTGCCATGATGCCAAACTTTTCTTTCGGCACGGCAATGACGACTTATGCCGGACAGAACGTGGGAGCAAAACAGCCGGAGCGGGTAAGCCGCGGCGCCGTACAGGGTACCCTGATCGCCATGGGAACTTCCGCCGTTATTACGGGCCTGATTCTGCTCTTCGGCAAATCGCTCATGGGAATCTTTACAAAGACGCCGGAGCTTGTGGAGTTAAGCCGGTATATGATGGGCATCCTCGCCGTCGGTTACATCGCAATGGCCGTGACGCAGAGCCTTTCCGGCGTCATGCGCGGCGCGGGCGACACGGTGACACCCATGTGGATTTCCATCGTCACGACCATTTTTCTCCGGGTCCCGATCGCCTATGGCATTTCCTTCCTGACAAGAACGGCCGAGCTGCCTTACGGAAGACAGGAATGTATTTTCATCTCTCTGCTCGTTTCCTGGCTGGCAGGTGCGCTGATCACATATTTCTTCTACCGGCACGGAAAATGGAAAGATAAGGCGGTCTGAAAAGCATTTTTGTGCACTATGCCTTATCAATTGTAAAAAGCATCTTTTGGTACCCGAGACCCCTTCCCGTCGTCCGTCGTCCCCGTTCCATCCGCTTTCCACGATGATGTTCCTTCCTCTTTCCCGGCTGTTCCCGGAGCAGATTCTCCGCCAGGCTGTTCTCCTGCGGCGCCTTCTCCGGCAACAGCTTCCATAAGCTGTTCTTCGCCTTCCGCTCCGTCCCCTGTTTTCTCCGCCAGATCAAGACCGGATGTCTCATCGTCGATCTGCTGTTTCATCTGCTGTATCTTCGCATCCTCCGCGATGGCTCTCATGATCAGGTTCACATCCTCCGGAGAAAACATGCCGATTGCCTTCGCCAGATCGCCCAGATTATCCCGGTTGACGATCAGGCTTCCGCCGCCGGACAACGGAATATTCAGGCAGTTTTTCTGATTGCTGGTATCCCCCAGACAGAGCGCTCTGTGTTCTTCATCACATACAAATACGACGCCGTTATATTCGATGATGCCGTCTTTTGCCAGATAGAAATACGGCACGCCGTTGTCCTCCGGCATCCCTTCCGTCATCGCCATATTCCAGAGTTCCGACTCGCTGAGCCCTTCCACCTTGCTCTTATCTCCGTTCTGCTGCTCCAGCTTTGCAAAAAGTTCCTGAAGCGTTTTTCCCCAGGAAGACCGGACTTTTCCGTCCTCATGTAACTTTTCAATGCGGCTGTCTGTCACGAAGCTGCTCCAGTCTCTCTGATCCGCCATAAAAGCATCCGCGCTTTTTGCCCTTCTGTCTCCCATAATGCTGTTTTGTGCATAGGAAAGCAGCTTCTGATATGTGCCGCTCGTCTGACTGCCTAAAATCCCCTGAGAATCCGCATAAGCGCACAGGGCGAACATTTCAAGCTGGGTGGCGTTCTTCGGATCCACATCCCTCGGACTGACCATGTACAGCTCTTCTTTACCGTTCTTTCTCTGCATCCGTATTTCGATGACGGGATTGCCGGCCGTGGAATCCGCCCTGTAACTTGCCGAATATGTCGTACCGTCTTCCAGCGTGCCGAAGCCGATGATGCCGCTGTTTGCCCTTCCTTCTTTCTGATAGAACCGGATTCCGTTCATTTCTTTTACAGCACCGTCATTCTGAAGCGCGGCATTTGACCATGCGTCGCATACTTTGGCGGCATTTTTATAGCCGACCATATTTCCGGCCTGATACTGTTCATCCCGCCATTTCCGCAGAGCGCCCAGATAATCCGCTTTCTGCGCGTCATCTTTGGCCGGATGATCAAAAGAATCCAGATCTTCTTCTTTCAGCCATCCTTTTCCGATCAGATAATCGTTCAATGCCTGCATCTCTTCATAAGAAGCATTCTCCGGGTCTACCGATGCCGGATCAAAATCCGGATTTCCAAAAGCCCTCGCCGTATCCTGTATCATTGCGCTGCTCCCGTAAGCATACGCCTCGTCGAATCCCGGTGCCTCCACGCTTCGGCCGGCCCGTCCGTACTGATACGGATTGTAAAACGCATTTCCCTGTCCGATTCCTGTTACTGCCATAAATTCTATTCCTCCCCTGCCTTTTAAATTTGGTTCCTGACTTATATCTTTACATGGTTTTGAAACAACGCGGTCAGCAATTTTTCCTCCGTGTCTTCTTCGGCCGCTTCCTGTACTTCATCCCTTTTATGCTGCAAATCTCCCGACGCTTCCGCCAGTTCCTGCTGTTCTTTCATCGCCTCGATACGTTCCCGCAGCTCTTCCCGGAGCGCATCCAGCTGATCGTCAAAATCTTCCAGAAGCTTATCCCATTCCTCCACGGAAAATTCGGAATTGCCGATCATATACTTGGGCGGTCCGTTCTTTATCCGGTCTTCGATGAACTCGTAGAATTGCAACAGCGCTTCTTCCACCGTCAGCGCCTCGTTTTCCTCCGTTTCGTTTTCGCCGCCGGCCGTTTTCTTTTCCCAGGCTTCCAGCGCCGCCCGTTCAATGGGATCTTCCGTATCCGCCTCCAGCCGGTCGATCTGAACTTCATATCCTTTCAGCGTTCCGTCTTCCATCTTCTGTTCCACATATACGCTGCGGCTGTCTCTGTTTATCCGCGCCGCCAGCGTATATCCTTCTGCGGCACAGGCTTCGAAATAATCGCTTTCCTGATAAGACAGATGTTTTGCCTCACAGACTCTGACCGCCTGCTTTTCATCCGCCGCATCTGTCCGCACGCGGTCTCCTCCGGCTTTACCCGCGCCTTTCACACGGTTGTCTCCGCTTCCCGCTGTGCCTGCTTTTTCCTGCTCCCGCAGGCCGATGGGCGAAGCCAGATTCCGGTAAGGAAACGCGGCCGAAATCACGGACGCCGCGGATGCCGCATTTTCCTCTCTGACCGAATCGTTTTCCGCACGGCCGTTCAGGTTTTCGGACAGGCTCCTTGAAAAGCTGCCGCCATGATTTCTGTTGTTTTTTCCGACTCCGTTCGTTCTTTCATAACAAGGCTGTTTTCCGATTCCATTTACATTCATACACATTCTCCATTTCTGATTCGGACTAAAAAGGGTTTCATTTTTTAATCCGCCAACCTTTTCCTGAGGGCTTCCCTGCCCCTCTTTAAATTTGTCTTGACTGTATTTTCCGGCATTCCAAGAATCTTCGCAATCTCTTTTATGGAATAATCCTCATAATAGAAAAAGTAAAGGCAGTCCCGGTATTTGCCGGGCAGCTCCAGCACCTCCCACAAAGTTTCGTCCTCTTTCGTATCGGGAAGCCGAAAGTATGCTTTCTCCTGTTCCGGTATCTTCTCGATGCTTACGGTCGTGCTGTTCCATTTGCTTTTCATGATATCCCGGCACAGGTTCACCGTCGTTTTTATGAACCATGCTTTTTCATGCTCTTTATTTTCAAACTGCGGCTCGTATTTCAGCAGTCTTACAAACACTTCCTGTGACACATCCTCCGCGTCCGCATGCCGCTTCATCTGCATAAACGCCACCCGGTACACGAGAGAATACTGTTCCCTGAAATATGCCTCGAATAATTGTCTTGTCATATTCTGTCTTTTCGTGCCCCCTCACTGATAATACGAACGATATGGGGAAAAAGTTTCAGGCACGCCAATTTTTTTAATACCTGCGCGCCGCATGACCGCAGACGCCCCGTCTGCGATCAGGAAAAGAGACCGCCCCCATATTCAGTACATATACTGTGCCTTATAAAAATCCCATCCCGTCCACTGTTCATACATATCCAGAAATTCTTCTTCCGTCAGATATTCCCGGACTACATATTCTCCGTCTTCATTTCGTTTCAGTTCTTCTTCCGTCTTTGGCCTTTCCCGCAGAAAATAAGTCCCGACGCCGCCTGCGCCGAACGTATCCGGGTACAGTCCGGCATAATAATCTTTTAATTCCTCTTCATATTCCGTAAACCTGTATCTGACTAACGTATCCGAATATTCCCTGTTCCATTTCGAATCGAAACGGCATTTTCGAAAAACGCTCGTGCACGGACCGCCGGATACGCCCCATTCATATACAAGCTCTCCGCCGGCCGTAATAAAAAGGAACTCCATCCCGTCGCAGTCGTCCAGATAGACCATCTCCACCATGCCGTCCTGATAAGCATATATCGCATAAACCGCCCGCTTCCGGCCGTTTTCATAATCCGGCATTTCCTCTATCGTCCAGCTGTCTATCAGTTCCGGCATCCCGTCCCCGTTGACGTCCATGCGGAGCCACTCGTCCGAACTTTTTCCCCATACATACGGTTTTTCAATGGGACAGACGTCGGACCAGTCCCCCTGCTCTATCCGGTCGAAAGCCCTGTTACAGGCCGCAAGCTCTTCTTTATCTTTTATCGGATCATACTGTTTTAAAATGTATGGCTCCGCCGTCAGACTGCCGCTTTTTATGTCCATTTTCCAATTTGCATAATATCGTTTTCCGGTTGCCTTTTCGATGCCTCCCACGTCTCCCGTCACCGTTCCTCCATCGTCCGGGCAAATCCCGGTAAACTCCGCCGTCACGTTGGAAAAGAACGCCTGACTGCCGGACGCTTCTTTTTCTTTCGCCATACCATATCCCTCACAGAGCATTTCCTCCGCCGTTCCCGCATCGAAAACTTCTTCTTCCAGTTTCCGCATAACGCTTCTCTTCTCCGACAAAGGCATGCTTCTTATGCTTTCAAAACCGTTATCCCCGGCTATTTTTGTATACAGGATTCCCTGTTTTTCATCGACCAGAAAATCTTTGACCGGATAAATCTGAAATTCTTCCTCCGGCGTCCGGATATAAAGCACATACTGGTTACAGGGAAATGTCTCCGGCACCGCCAGCCAGTAAAGATAGTAAGCATAAACCGCAATCCCCTCCGCCTCATACACGCAGTCACAGTGCCGCAGTTCCACGGAATTGGGCGCCGCACATCCCTGGTAGACCACATGGAAACTGCCTTCCGGCTCTTTTGCTCCGTTCGCCGCCTCTTCCGTCGTCCATACCGCTTCCGCTGTCTCCGGCATCGCGCAGAAAACCTCCGCGGCTATATGGCACACCGCCATTTTCTTCTCTTCCTGCTGCCCGCCCGCATAAACCGCCGCTGTTGTAAAAAGCGCTGCCGCCGTCATCGCCAGACGTTTCCATCCGGCCCTTCGGCCTGTTATATCCGCCGCCTTCCTTTTTATTTTCCTGATCTTCCGTTCTTCTTTCACATCTTATCCCCCCGCTTCGCCGCACCGGAAATATCCGGCTCTATTTTACAAAACTTTTGCATCATAGTTGCATCATCTTTTTTTCATTTTTTGTAACCAATTCCCATTCTCAGTTGTATTATGAGTGAAGGGCCTTTCAAATACAACAGCACAAACGGCAAAAAGGAGCACTCATGAAGCAGTCGGTACAGGAACTGGCGGCGTTATACCGGAATAATCTGTTTGGCGGCGGAAGGCATGAACAAACACGCTTCCGTTCTGGAAGATGAAAACGGCCGGATCTGGGTCTGCTACTATGATCAGAAAACGGATATTACTGAATTTTTCGATCAAAACGTATGCCGGATTTCCATTTCTCATGACGGCGAACCGGTTTATCTGGACATAACTCAGGAAGAAGACGGTTTTTCTTTTTCCCAGAGCACCAAACCGGAGCATAACAGAAAATCTTATACGATTATCCCGGAAAACTAAACCACATAGAAGCAGGCATATGCCTGCTTCTAAATCCGTATACACCCCCGTATGGCGGGATGCCCGCGGTTTTCTTCAAAACTCTTTTCGCCATGCGGTCCCCGTCAATGGCTTTCCGTAAAAATCTTTCCCGAACGCAGCGCGATCACAAGCGACAGGATTCCCGCAAAGAACACTACCGCAAATTCAAAACCCTGACAGATTTCAAACAGCACACCATACAGCAAGCTTCCCAGCGGCTGTGCGCACATGGAAACGGCCATCATCAGCGCAATGACTTTCCCGATCAGCGACTGCGGCGTCCCGGCCTGTACGAAAGAGATGATCTGTACCGAAAAGATTGTCGAACAGACCATAACCAGGAAACAGCATACCGTCAGCACCAGATAATGTACCATTCCGGATACGGAAAAAAGCAGCGCGGCGCCCGCCGGAAACAGACAAAGCGCGCTGATGACAATCAGATTTCCCGCCTTTTTCACCGAAAGCTTCTTCGCAAAAATGCCTGCGCAGACGCCTCCTGCCAGTCCGCCCGCCGCAAGCGCTCCCTGCGCAAATCCGTAAAGCGTGTTCGCCCATGACGCCTCCAGGTCAAACACCTCCGTTATCAGGTAAGGCATCCCCACATTGATCAGAGCCGACATAAACAGATTGATGCTGCAGGCTGACAGAACCGCCTTCCCGATCATGGGCTTTTCATGCCGGATAAACCGGAAACTTTCTCCGAAATCCTTTCGCACGATCTCCCATAAACGGCCGTTTTTTTCCTGTTTCACGTAGGGGATTCTGATAAAAATCTCCATCACCGCGGAAAACAGAAAGCAGCACGTACAGACGGCCAGCACGGCTTCCAGCCCGTATGAACTGTATAAAATCCCGCCGAGTATGGGACCGAGCAGCGACGCAAGGGAACTGATCATATTGATGATGGAATTGGCCGCCATCAGATTTTCCTGACCGGCCAGCGCCGGCATGCTTGCGGAAACGGCGGGCTGGTACGCCCCGGCAATTCCGTACAGCAGCATCAGCACCGCCGTCAGCATCAGAATCAGATGCTGCCCGTTCATCAGCATATAGAAGGAAAAAACGAGGAGCGCCGTGAGAAAATCCAGCGCCACCATAATATTCCGCTTATTGACTCTGTCCGCAACGATCCCGCCCACCGGAGACAGCAGCACCATGGGCAGAAAAGCGCAGGCTGTCACCGCACCATACAGCGCGGAAGAACCCGTTTTATTCAACAGATACAGCGGCAGCGCAAAACGCAGCGCGGCATTGCCGAACAGAGAAATAATCTGGCCGATGACGACCAGCGTAAAATCTTTTGAAAACAACTTCTGTTTCATAGCTTATACCTCCATGTTTTCTTTATACATACCGCACGACGGTATGTATAAATGTTAAAAATGATCTGCCCTGTATGAGGGCAGAATTCTTTTTCCTGTAACTCTTTACCTGTGCTTCTGGTAAACCGCCGTCAGTTCTACCATCCTGTCTGTCAGCTCCTCATCAACGATATCCAGCCCCAGGCTCTTCATCACCTGACGGAAAAGCAACGTCTTATTCCGGACTTTCTCCACCGAGTCGTCAAATACCATCGGATTCATCCAGAAATTGGCAAGCAGCATGATAAGCTCCGCCGTCTCCAGCGGATAATCCACCTTAATTGTGCCGTCCGCCATGCCCTGTTCCAGAATCGGCCGAATATAGTTTGGCGCAACCTCCGATATCGTCTCGCCCAGCATGCTGAATAACAGCCTGGGATTTGCACCGAGATGCGGCGCAACCGTAAAAATATCATCCTGTACGGGCCGGTTAAGGGATTCTTTGAAAATCGACTGCAGCTTTTCCTTTCCGCTGATGTTCTTCCGGTCACGGATATTCAAAATCATCCGATTGGATTCCTCCGTCATTCTCTCCGTCACGGCGACCAGAATATCTTCTTTTGATTTAAAATGGTGGTAAATGGCGCCTTTGCTGAGCCCTCCCAGATGATCGATAATGTCCTGAATCGATGTATGTTCATATCCCTTTTCCAGAAACAGCCGGGATGCAACATCCAAAATCAGATTGATCGTTTCTTCCGGGTGCTTATTTCTTGCCATGAGAAACCTCCATTTCCGTTCTCTCTCGAAAAATATTTTTTAACATACCGGTAGTATGTATATAGTATCATACTACTCTGCCATCTGTCAACGGAAAGGGGTTGAAATTTTCCGACTCTGTTGGCACAGATCAGATAAACTGGCAAAATCAGACCCGCATCCGTCGCATTTTCAGCATCAATACGATATAATGAATATGGCACTGATTTTTCAATCGCGAATTTGTGCCGACACTGACAGCATCCTGGCCCCAAAGTTCGCAAAATGAGAGAAAGGCATGGTAATTAATATGACGATACGTCCTGCCGCCGCCGGCGATTTTGAATCCATCATGAACATCTATTCCTATGCGAGGGAACGGATGCGCCTTACCGGAAACCCCGACCAATGGGGCACGGACAGGCCTCTGCCTGAAACGGTGTGGAACGATATCCGGCAGGGACAGGCTTATGTCATGACAACGCAGAACCGGATCTGCGGCGTTTTCGCGTTCATCATCGGAACGGAACCGACTTATCAGCTTATCGAAAACGGCGCCTGGCTAAACGATGCGCCATACGGCACCATACACCGGATTGCCGGAAACGGACAGGCCGGGGGGATTCTGAAAGGCGCCCTTTCTTTCTGCGGACAGCAGATAAACAATATCCGCATCGATACCCATGACGATAATCATATCATGCAGCATCTGCTTCTAAAATACGGCTTCAGGAAATGCGGATATATTTATGTTGATGACGGAAGCCGCAGAATCGCATATCAGAGAATTTCCGAACCACAATATACTACCAGCGTAATAACCGGTACAAATTTCTCATCTTTTGCCAGGCCCGAAAGAAATTCGTCCGATGTGTCACAGATGTGATATCAGAATTTCAGGTCCCAGATATGTTTGGAATTATGATAACATAACTTTTTCTTTTTGTAAAACGGTTGACGAAATTCCTGTAAAAGATTATGATAAGAGCTGGACTGTCCGGGGAAACAGGTGTAAATCCTGTACGAGCCCGTCGCCGTAAGGCATATAAAACGACATGAACCTGACCCTAAGCCACATACGGGAACAAGCCATTGGAAACATCCGAGAAGGCCGGTTTATGGAATGCCAAGTCGAAATATCCGGACAGAGCACTTCCCTGTTACAGCCGCGAGCGCCGGCCGGGGGAAAATAAAATCAAAGGAGAATCATTATGAGAATGAATCGAAACAGAAAATTATCGTCATTCATCCTTTGCATGGTGCTGATTGTGGCTATGGCACTCTCTACAACAGGTTGTAATGGCAGTACAAAGCAAAACGCGCCCACCGGCACGGAAACAACTGCTGAAACAAAAGCAGATGCGGAAAGCAGCGACAATACGGACAGCTCCCGGTCGGAAAATACCGTTCTCGGAGAAGGCAGCGTCACGTTTCCTTTCACCGTCATCGATCAGGACGGTAACGAAACAGTGTTTGAAATCCATACCGACAAGGAAACGGTAGGGGAAGCGCTGGCCGAACTCGGTCTGATTGCGGGAGAAGAAGGCGATTACGGACTCTATGTCAAGACCGTAAACGGCATCACGGCAGACTACGACACGGACGGCAAATACTGGGCCTTTTATATCAATGGGGAATATGCGGCGACAAGCGTTGACTCCACCCCGGTTGCGGAAGGAGAAAGCTACTCCTTTCAGGTGGAATAGACCGGTAAAGGAGGCGTAACCCAGAAATGAAGCTCACCATCAGGGAAATCGTCGTTTTCGGGATGCTCGGTTCCATTATGTACGCTTCCAAATTTATCATGGAACTGCTTCCCAACATACACCTGCTCGGTGTATTCACCGTCGCCTTTACGGTCGTTTACAGAAAAAAGGCATTGTATCCGATTTATACCTATGTGATCTTAAACGGTATGTTCTGCGGTTTTGCGACATGGTGGCTTCCCTACCTGTATTTATGGACCATTCTCTGGGGTGCGGTCATGCTTCTTCCGCGGCAAATGCCGAAAAAAATCCGGCCATTCGTTTACATGGCGGTCTGCGCGGCGCACGGCTTTTTATACGGAACGCTCTATGCGCCGGCTCAGGCAGTTTTATTCGGACTGAGTTTAAAAGGCACGGCCGCATGGATTATCGCGGGCCTGCCCTGGGACTTCATACACGGCGTCAGCAATTTCTTCTGCGGCATTCTGATTATGCCCATCGTCTCTGTTTTAAGGCTGGCGGAAACTATTGGGGAAACGGACTTCTGAACACAACCGGCGTTATGCACCCGACAGGGCGGCATGACGCCGGTTTGTTATGTGGCGTTCCACATTATACAAAATCTGCCACACGACGGGCAAAGAAAACCGTCCTGTGGCAGAAATATTTTCACGTCATTTATAAATTTTATGATTCCCGGCTTTTGTATTTACACAATCCCCTGAGCTTTCATCGCCTCAGCTACCTTTAAGAAGCCCGCGATGTTCGCGCCTGCTACATAATTGCCTTCCATGCCGTACTTTTTGGAAGCTTCATCGAGATTATGGAAGATATTAACCATGATTCCCTGTAACTTGGAATCCACTTCTTCGAATGTCCAGGAAAGCCGTTCGGAGTTCTGGCTCATTTCCAGCGCGGAAGTTGCAACGCCGCCTGCATTGGAAGCCTTTCCGGGGCAGAACAGAACGCCGTTCTTCTGGAAATACTCGGTAGCATCCATTGTTGTAGGCATGTTTGCACCTTCTGCAACCGCAAAGCATCCATTCGCCACGAGTGCTTTTGCATCTTCCAGATTCAGTTCGTTCTGTGTCGCACAAGGAAGCGCCACATCACATTTTACGGTCCAGACGCCCTTGCCCTCATGATATTCCGCGCTCGGTCTTGCCGCCGCATATTCCGTCAGACGGGCGCGTTTTACTTCTTTTACTTCTTTCAAAAGCGCTACGTCGATGCCTTCCGGATCGTAAATCCAGCCCGTGGAATCGGAACAGGTAACGGGTTTGCCGCCCAGCTGCTGTGCCTTCTGAATTGCGTAGATCGCAACATTGCCTGCACCGGATACGGCAATCGTCTTGCCCGCAATATCTTTTCCGTTGCATTTTAACATTTCCGCTGTCAGATATAACAGTCCGTAACCCGTTGCTTCCGTTCTCGCGAGGGAACCGCCGTAGGTCAGTCCCTTTCCTGTCAGAACGCCTTCATATATGTTGCGGATTCTCTTATACTGACCGTACATAAAGCCGATTTCACGGCCGCCTACACCGATATCGCCTGCCGGTACGTCCGTGTCCGCGCCGATATGTCTGCAAAGCTCTGTCATGAAACTCTGGCAGAATGCCATTACTTCTCTATCTGATTTACCCTTAGGATCAAAATCGGAACCGCCCTTGCCGCCGCCGATCGGAAGCCCTGTCAGGGAGTTCTTAAAAATCTGCTCAAATCCCAGGAATTTAATGATACCGAGATTAACGGAAGGATGGAATCTCAAACCTCCCTTATAAGGTCCGATCGCACTGTTGAACTGTACACGGAAACCGTTATTTACCTGAACCTGCCCCTTATCATCTACCCACGGAACACGGAACTGGATAATTCTTTCCGGAATGGTCAGTCTCTCCAGCAAAGCATCTTTTTTATATGCTTCTTCATCCGCTTCGATGACAACGCGGAGAGATTCCAATACCTCTTTTACTGCCTGATGAAATTCCGGCTGTGCGGGATTTTTTGCTACTACCAATTCATAGACTTCATCAACATATGACATCTTTCATATCCTCCTTTACCGTATCTTGCTTTGTCATTTTACATTATAGTATGCCGCGGAAAAATCCACAACCACATTTCCTATGAAAAAGCATAGAAATTTTATTCGGTTTTTTATACAAATTGTACAATGATACAGTAATTCAGGTATAATTGTATACAATCTGTAAAGCCATACAGCGTATGTACCGCTTTTATGACGGTTTCTGTAAAGCATCCATCTTTCCCCGGCGTCATCCATCGGCACAACGACCCTTTTTCCGGCAAAAGGCCGGCCGGTTACAGGTATTCTTTCATCTGTTCGATGCTTTTTGCTTCAAAATCCATCAGTTCCCGGGCCAGCTCGACGGAACGGTCCTGGGCCAGTTCATTATGCTTGACCGTCTTATACATACTGGTCATCCCCCGGCTGCTTCCCTGAATCATCATTTCTGCCAGATGACTTGTGCTGACGTTCAGCATTGTGCCCATATGAACGCTGCCGCGAAGCACAAAATCCACGATCTGATTGCTTCTGTACGTACCGCTCTGCCCCTCGATCAGCCTTTCCACAGCGTCATTATGGATTCTCGCATATCCGATGGACTGTCTGGAAAGTTTCAATGTAAAATCATTATCCGTTGTTTTGTCCAAAAGCGTATCGATCGTTGTCATCGCCATCTGCGTATTCCGCTGAATCTCCCGTAAAATCGTAATATCATCCTGTTTCATAGCCGTCTCCTGTTCACAAAAAAAGAGTATAGATTTTACTCTACACTCTTTACTATTGCCATATTTTCCATCTTTAATCATGAAGCCGACTTCATTACTCCACATAATCGGATTTGACATAAGCAGTCTTTCCGTTGTACTTGATCTTCGTCCAGCCGTCCGCCTGCTTCATAACAAGCTCCAGCTCTTCGCCGACATAGGCCGTCCCCAGCTTCTCGCCGTTCTCGCTGGCTGAACTTCTGATTCTGACATTCTCGATAACAGTTACCGTTCCGTTCGTTTCAGCAGCCGCAGTCTCCGTATGATCTTCCTGCGGTTCTTCTTCGACTTCCACTTCATTGTTGTTATCTACGACTTCCGTCTCGATATCTTCCAGAAATTCGCTCTTGATATACGCGGCTCCGCCTTCGTATTCGATCTTGCTCCATCCGTTACCGATCTTTTCTAACAGCTTAAACTCATCGCCAATAGCCGCTTTGCCGAGTTTATCGGCCGTCTCGCTGTCGGATGACCTGATGTTCACAACATCCGTTGCCTTCACTTTCGTTACAACAACCTCCGGTCCTTCCTCCGCGTTTTCATCGGTTCCCGTCTCAGCATCCGCCGTTTCGGCACCGGCTTCCGTTTCGCTGTCCTCAGTCTCCTGTGCCAGCGCTCCGCCTACATTTTTCTTGATTTCATCATTCAAATCCAGAATAAACTGCGCCAGATCCGGATTCTCCGCCACCATATCATTGTATTCGGCGGCAACCTTATTGTTCAGATCGATTACATCATCCTGCAACGTGACCTGCTCGATATAAGCCAGCTCGTTATCGGTACAGCCATCGCTTTCGTTAATATAATATGTTCCGTTTTCGTCCACACAGACATAAAAAACTTTCATGCCCGGAAGCAGATCTTCATAATCCGTAAACTTCAATTCGGAACAGACATATACGATATAGGTATTCTCCAACGGTCCTTCTTTGGTATAAATATCCAGCGTCGAATAAGCATCTATATATTTGCTCGTTTCTTCAATGCGAAGTACTTCCGAATCGTCGATATCGCTTACCAAAGAGCGGATTGTATCGATATCACCGGCCGCCTGCGCCGTATAGTACGTGTTGATGAGTTCCGTAATTCCTGAAATCGTATTCTGCTGTAATGCAACCTCCGGAACGACATATTCTGCCGATTCCATTGTATCCTCTAATGTACTGTTCGCAGCGATATTTTCCTGCTGCTCCGTTTCTTTCTTGTTTGCCCTGATAGAAATAACAACAGTAATGATTACGCAGGCCGCCAAAACAACAGGCATTACAATTTTGGCATGTCTGACGAGCCAGCTTCCGAGACTGTCAAGTTTCGCCAAAAGAATATCCCCTAAACCATTATTTGACGTTTTCATAATCTACAACCTTTCTTCATTTAAAAAGATGATGCAAATGCACCCGACAGGAATCGAACCTGCATCAAAGGCGTCGGAGGCCTACGTTTTATCCGTTAGACTACGGGTGCATATGTTACAAAATTATTACATCATCTTGTTTATAATACCATAAGAAAGCCGTCTTGTCCAGTACCATACGCAAAGAAAATTTTTCCTTTTAAAAACTTAAAAAAAACGCCATATTTTCGGGCATTCCGGCGGCATTCACAGCCGCCGGAACAGATATTTTGCAAAATAAATTTCTTTTTTACCCTTCTGTCCGGCCCGAACTTTCTTCATCCGAAGCCGGCCGGATTATCTTTTCACATAACCTCCTTTTCGTCCGTCATACAGGACATTCTACTTTTCACCAAATATCACTACTTTTCCCAAAACTCTGTCATAATAGTAGACATTGTATGACAGCCGTTCTTCCGGCTCAACCTGCGCATCGTTCACTTCTTTTACCATATCGGTGTAAAATTCCTTCCCCGTTATGCCGTCGTCGGGTACAAGGATCACTTCATGAACGGAGCTTGGCAGAATGATCAGATTCTTATTCAGTTCTCCGGCCAGCTTCTTCATGGAACTGGAATAAAGAAGCGCGGATGCACCGAATATTCTGTCACAGTTGCTCAAAACATACATTGCGGAATTACGCTCCATCGCCACATCAGCCCCTTTCGGCATTTCAATCCGGACTTCCCTCCTGTCATGGCAATGTTTCTGCTCCACAAATTCCTGAATAAGCTGTCTGACCGGCATCATTTCTTCCGGCCTCATCCGCAGCATATTGGCCTTTGCCGTTTCGTACAGAACCGGCACATCGATTTCCCACATGGCCAGATGGCTGTTCTTAATGAGAATGGTGGCTTTTCCAAAGCACGCATCCTCAAACGCATAGTAAAATACAATCGCGAGATCGTTCCATTCCACATAAGGGATTTCCGCCAGCATTTCTCTGTTGCTCTCCCGATGAATCAGTTTATACAGAATCCTGCTTTTTGCACGCGCAAACTGCGTAAAAAACTCCATGTCCATGTTGATCTCTCTGGCATTCTTCCTGTACACACATAAAATATCGTATATGATATCTCCGAAAGCCCGCCCGTCCTCATGTTCTTCATACAATTCATCGATATAAACGGTGGGCGATACATTGCTTTCCTTTCCTGTAATAATAATGCCGTGCAGGCGGACTCCGTTATTCTTCGTCACCTCCCGGAACGCAATTTCATATTCCGCTCCCATAACTTCTCTCAACGCATCGCAAATTTTGTTTCCAAACTCTTCCAATCTCATATTGTCCTCTCTTTCTCTTCTCTCCGGACCATACGAGCATGTCTGCGGCAGTACCGCAGGCATTGAGCGGTTTTTTCCGCAATTTTACCAATACTTTAGACCGCCGCGATTACAGCAATTTCCTGATAGCATAAAAAGACAATGGACGCTTACGTTTTCCATTGTCTTTCAGGCTTTCAAAATCATGTATGCAGTATTCTTATACTCTTGACAGATATTCTCCCGTTCTGGTATCGATCTTAATCACTTCACCCTGATTAACGAATAACGGTACCATTACTTTCGCGCCGGTCTCTACGATCGCAGGCTTGGTCGCACCAGTCGCCGTATCGCCTTTAAAGCCGGGCTCCGTATCTGTAATTTCAAGTTCAACGAATAACGGCGGTTCGATCGCGAATACATTGCCGTTGTAGGAACAAATCTTCACCATTTCGTTCTCTTTTACGAATTTCAGCGCATCCCCTACGGTATCGCTGTTCAATGCAACCTGATCATAATTCTCCGTATCCATAAAATTGAACAAATCGCCGTCCGAATATAAATACTGCATGTCCTTTCTGTCGATTCGTGCCTGTGGGCATTTCTCAGTCGGTCTGAAAGTCTTCTCGACAACGCCTCCGTTGATGATATTTTTCAGTTTCGTTCTGACAAAAGCCGCGCCTTTGCCCGGTTTTACATGCTGAAACTCTACTATCTGATAAACGTTGCCTTCATACTCAATCGTAATACCATTCCTGAAATCGCCTGCAGATATCATAAAATAATCCTCCTGAATCTTCACTTTGTTTTCACATTATAATTCTTATATAGTTTATACTATAAAGTTTCATTTTTCAACCTCTTTCCCAAAAAAGAGGAAAACTTTTTATTCGCCGCTCTCTCCGTCCTTTCCAAGAATGAAGTCGATCGCCATCAGGTATCCGTCGAGGCCTTTTCCGTAGATCTGTTTGTCGCATGCGGGCGCGGTTACGGATATTTTGCGGAAATCCTCGCGTTCCATAATATTGGAAATATGTATTTCCACCTTTTTAACCGCAATACTCGCAAGCGCATCGCGGATTGCGTAGCTGTAATGGGTATAGGCGCCGGGATTGATCACAATGCCTTCCGTGCCGTCAAAATAAGCATCCTGTATCCGGTCGATGATGGCGCCTTCATGGTTGCTCTGAAACACTTCCAGCGAACATCCTTCCTTCTGCCCTTTCTCGGCTATCATCTTTAACATATCATCGTAATCCTTTGTTCCGTAAACGCTCTTTTCCCGGATTCCGAGAAAATTCAGGTTCGGTCCGTTTATTACCAGTATTTTCATTTTTCCGACAATGCTCCTTTCTCTGTCGCTTTCGCGATCTCATCCAGTATGGTGTCAAAATCTTTATCATCTACGTCGATGATAATATCGGACGCTTTTTCATAAATATCTTTTCTGGCCTCCAGCAGCGTCCGGATTTTTCCCTGCGGGTCATCTCCCTGTAAAAGAGGCCGGGACGCATCGTGTTTTGTCCGCTCATAAATGGTCTCCGCATTGGCGCGCAGATACACGACCGTGCCGAGTTTCTTTAACAGCGCGCGGTTTTCTTCCCGCACGGGCAGGCCGCCTCCGACGGAAATAATCGTATTTTGGGCCGTCCGCATCAGCTTTTTTAAACAGGCCGTCTCCAGATCGCGGAAAAAGGCTTCCCCTTCGGTCCCGAAAATCTCTGAAATCGTCCTTCCCTCTTCTTTTTCGATCAGCTTATCCGTATCCACCATCGGCTGACGCAGACGATATGACAGCCGGATACCGACCGTCGTTTTGCCGCATCCCATAAAGCCGGTCAGAACAATATTTCCCATAAGCCTGTCCTTCCTCCCTCTCCGGTCATGCAAAAAGCCCCATCGCCTGCCGCAGTTTCTCATAAACAAGCCCGGCTTCTTCTTCCGTAATTTCCACTCCGTTCCACAGTTCATAGGCGATAATACCCTGATAGAGCAGCATTTTCAGCCCGTTATAAGCCTTTCCGCCCGCTTCCTGCACAAGGGACATGAAACGGGTCGTAAAAGGACGGTAAATCAGGTCAAAGCCCGTATGTATTTTCCGGTAAAAAGCGGCGTCATCAATCACCACATCTTCCGTATTGGGCGCAAGTCCCACGGAAGTGCCCTGAATCGCCAGAAATTTCCCGTCAGGCAGTTTCTGATAATCCGACAAAAGCATCGGCACGATCACATCCCGGCCGAATGCCCCGTTGACTTCCTCCGCCACCTGTTCCGCTTTTTCCCTCGTCCGGTTAAGCAGCCAGACCTTCCCGGCCTTCTGTGCGCCGCAAAGATAAGCCACCGCCCTGGCCGCGCCGCCCGCGCCGAGCAGAATGATCTCTTCACCTTCGATGCGGATGCCTTCTCCCGTCATCGCCCGGTATAACCCCGTCATATCCGTATTATATCCCTTATAGCCGCCATCGGTTCGTACAAGCGTATTGACCGCGCCGATATGGGCCGCCAGCTCGTCCGTCTCCACAAGACTTTCGATCACCGCGCTCTTATAGGGCACCGTCACGTTCAATCCGAGAACATTCAGCGCACAGGCGCCTTTCACCGCCTCCGCAAGCCGGCCCTCTTCCACCTGAAAAGGCACATAGACCAGATTATGGCCGCATTTTTCTGCCAGTGTATTATGGATGACCGGCGACATGGTGTGTTCCACCGGATTGCCGATCAGGCCGCACAGCCTCGTTTTCCCGTCGATCATGATGTCCGCCCCTTTCTTTCTCCGGCACCGCTCCCTGCGCCGGCCGGCCCGTTTTTTCCCTGCTGCCTCTTATAGAAAAAAAGCACCACTTTTTCCAGAATCCGTTTCAGTACGATCTGGATTTCTTCCTTAGGATGAATGGGCTTTACCAGATACGTCCGTATGCCGGCTTTCTTTGCCCCCCATACGTCCGTAAAAAGCTGGTCCCCGACAAACAGCGTGGTTTCCGGCGTCGTCCCCATCATCCGCATGGCCTTCTGATAGCTCGCCGGAAAAGGCTTGTTCGCCTTATAAATATAACGGGAACCCACCTTATCATTAAAAGTCCTGACTCTCGGTTCCTTATTATTCGATAAGAGCATACTCTCGTAGCCGATTTCCCGCAGTCTCTGAAACAGGAAAATACTCCGTTCATCCGCCGGCGCCCCGTGAGGTACAAGCGTATTATCGACATCGAAAATAACGCCGCGGTATCCCTCCCGATACAGGCCCGCATAATCTATTTCATAGGCTGAATCCAGATATACATCCGGATAAAAACGCTCAAACATCATGATATCCAGCTCCTTTCCCGATCTCTCCCGTTTTTATGCCTGAAAAAAGGCGCCGCCCGGCAGCACCTTCTTACAGATTCTTAACAATATGATTATATCTTGCCGTAAAAACGATTTTGACAATCGTGCTGAGCAGCATCAGCAGAATATCCCATAATAAAAAGGAATAGGCATTTTGTATGAATGCCTGATACCACGCCGCGCCTTCCCAGATCTTGTTCCCGAAAAAAATAAATAACAAAAGAAGCAACGCTATGGTCATAAAGAACCAGCGAAAACCGTTTGCAACCGTCATCGGCACGCTGGCCTTCGCCGCGATTTCTTTCTGCTGCTCAGTCATATAAACTTCCTTTCCATCCCGCTGCGGTTATCCGACGGGATTCTCCGATGTATCCAGAACTTTCTTCAGCTCATCCATAAATGTATTGATATCTTTAAACTCACGATAAACGGAAGCGAATCTGACATAAGCCACCGCTTCTAAATCCTTCAGTTTATTCATGACAAGCTCGCCGATCACCTGACTGGAGATTTCCTTTTCTTCCCGGTTAAAAATATCCGTCTCGATTTCGTCGATTAACTGATTAATCCGGTTAATACTGATCGGCCGCTTATGACAGGCCCGAAGCACGCCGGCCTCAATTTTGGTTCTGTCGTAAGTTTCCCTGTTATTGTCTTTTTTGATGATAATTAACGGAATCGTTTCGACTTTCTCATATGTCGTAAAACGCTTCTCGCATTCGTCGCACACGCGCCTTCTTCTGATCGAATTATTATCTTCCGCCGGTCTGCTGTCGATAACTCTTGTATTTTCATGACCACAAAATGGACATTTCATCCCCAATCCCCCATTCATGATGCTCTTTGACATATCCAAACAAAGCTTACCATAATAATCGAATTATGTCAACTGTTATCCGTCTGTCCGTTCTCTATGCAGCGTTCTTTCCCTACCCCTTTTTACAGATATCCACAATAATAATATCCGGGCCAATCTGCTTGATATCCTTATAACAGATTACATAATCCGGATCATTGCAGAATAGACTGTACAATTTATTGTTGCCCGGCACAATCAGCTTGTAAATCTGTCCCGTGCATTCGTCAAATTCAAAATCCGCCACCCTGCCCAATTTCTGACAGTTCTTTAAATTTATGACTTCCTTTTTCTTAAAATCTGAAAACAGCATATATTTCCGACACTCTGCCCTTTTTATTATTAAATGCCGGAATGCCGGAAATGTTCCTGTCTTCTCAATTTACCTCGATATAATCTTTAAAGACGTATCCGATGCTTCCGTCTTCCAGTATAATCTCATACCATTCGCCGCCCGGTTCCACATTCGTATACTCATAAGTCTCCCCTGCTTTGGCCACCTTTATGACATTGGTTCCCTGGGTAGACGGTTTATCCCTGACGTTGACATTGGAAACAATTATCAGGCTGCCCGCCTGCTGCATCTCCTCATAGATGTCTTCCGAGTTCCCGTCTGTCTGATTTCCGCCGTCCGGTTCACCTTCCGTACCTTCGCCTTCCGTACCTTCGCCTTCCGCTCCCGAACCATCTCCGCTTTCCCCGTCTTCGCCGCCTTCTCCTTCTTCCTGAGTCGTCTGCTGTCCTTCGTCTCCCCCCGCTTCCTTCTTCTTCACCATCGTAAAAATCAGCACGGCGGCAATCGCAATGATCAAAAAGATCAGTACGACCGAGACGATCATCATGACGCTGTGGTCTTCTTCCTCGTCATCGTCATCATCGTCGTCATCATCTTCCCACTCCTCATAATACCGTTCCCGGACGGGCTCCGGCCTTCTCCTTCTCGCCGGTTCGGGAGCCGGAACGGACCTTCTCCTGCGTTCCTCCTCGTACTCTTCTTCGTCGCGCACGGGTCTTCTCCTCCGCCCCTCTTCGTATTCCGCGTCACGCGCAGATTTTCGCCTTCTTTCTTCTTCGTATTCCAGCGCCTGCGGGGATTTCCGGTTGCGTTCCGCTTCGTATTCCAGATCGCGCGCAGATTTTTTCTTTTTCTCTTCTTCATATACTGACGCCTGCGCAGGCTTTCTTCTTTCTTCCTCATATTCCGGCGCCTGCGGAGCTTTCCGGCTTTTCGGTCTGTCGCTCTCCGTCCCGGACTGTGATTTCCGGCTCTTAGGCTGTTCCGCCTTCCTGTTCACCCGCATTTCGCGTTCCGTCTCGGACAGAATGTTTTTTTCGATATCGGCAATCGGAATATCTTCTTTCCTGAAAATCTTTGTATCTCCATCCGGCATCTCTTTCCCGATCGTTTTACCGCATTCCGGACAAAATTTTGCTCCTTCCCGTAAAGACGCACCGCATTCCGGGCATTTCTGTTTCCTGACTACTTTACATCCACACTGGTTACAAAACTTGTCCGTATCCAGCAATTCCGCTCCACACTTTTTACACTTCATGGTATGCCACCTCTTTAGTTGCTGATTAAAATGAAATATATGAATAATGTACCAGAAATAAACCTCTTTGTAAAACATTTTTTGGATTCCTGAATAAATCGTGAATAATTCCCACGCTTTCGCACATCCTTTTTAGGAAAGATGATGAAAGGGGATAAGCGATATTATGGTTCAGGGAAAGGTTGAGATCTGCGGCGTCAATACCGCCAAACTTCCATTGTTAAAAAATGCGGAAAAGGAGGAACTTTTCCGGAAAATCGGAGACGGGGACGACAATGCGAGAAAAGAATACATCAAAGGTAATCTGCGGCTTGTTTTAAGCGTCATCAAACGATTCCATTCCAGCAATGAAAATGTGGATGATCTTTTCCAGATCGGCTGCATCGGCCTGATTAAAGCAATCGATAATTTCGACAGCAGCCTGAACGTGAAATTTTCCACTTATGCGGTACCGATGATTATCGGGGAAATCCGGCGCTATCTGCGGGATTCCAACAGCATCCGCGTTTCCCGCTCCTTAAAGGACACCGCCTATAAAGCCATCTATGCGAAAGAAAATCTGACCAGAAAAAACGCACAGGAACCCACCATCAACGAAATTGCCGCGGAAATCGGCATTTCCCAGGAAGATATCGTCTATGCGCTCGACGCCATCCAGAGCCCGATGAGCCTGTACGAGCCGATTTATACGGACGGCGGGGACACGCTCTACGTCATGGACCAGATCAGCGATAAAAAGAACAAAGAAGAAGTCTGGGTTGAACATATCTCCCTGAGCGAAGCCATGAAGAAACTGTCGGAACGGGAATATGAGATCATCACGCTGCGTTTCTTTGAGGGAAAAACCCAGATGGAAGTCGCGGACAAAATCGGCATTTCCCAGGCACAGGTCTCCCGCCTGGAAAAAAATGCGCTGAAAACAATGCGGAACTATCTGACGGCGTAGCCTCCACGGTTACAGCAATTTCCTAACGGCAATTTCCTATAAATTAAAAAGCGCAGGCCCGGCGGCCTGCGCTGTAAAATTTACTTCTCCCCGGCATTGTTACGGAGATTGGCAATATCATAGGATAACGTAATATCCCTGTCGCCATACAGTTTGAAATAGTTCTGTACAATACGCTCCGTTACGACACGGATATCGCTCCGTTCGGCCCCTAACAAAATCACGAGGAACTGGGAACTGCTGTATCTCGTTCCGACGTCCACGCCGCGAAGGGATTTGATAATCGCCTGTTCCATACACTGCATGGCCCGTTCCATCTGTTCGATTCGAATATCGCTTCCGTCTGAAGAATAAAGGGTAAAAAGAATCAGCTGCATTTCCTGTTTATTCCGCTGAGAAAAGTGCATGATAAAATCATAAACCCGCCCAAACTCTTCATAAGCGATCTGAAAGGCGCCGTGATAAGTCTGCCTGCTCTCCACCATGCTCACCAGTCTGCCCAGATCGGCTTTCGACTGTTCCAGCGTCTTGGCCATGCTGGTTCCCTGATAAAACAGATAGCGCTGCTTGTCATTATTGTTCTGTTTGACATGGTATAAAGCCTTGTCCGCTTTTCTCACAAGTTCCGCAAAGCTTCCGCCGTCCACGCCATAAAGGCTGATACCGATGGAAAGAGAAATATTTCTCAGCATGCTGATCTGCTTCTTCCGTTCCTCAAAGGATGACAGAATCAGCCTGACCTTCTCTTCCGCCTCTTCCTGCCTGGTAATGCCGTCCACATAATATAAAAATTCGTCACCGCCCATACGGCAGACGATATTCTTCCTGGAAACTTCTTTCAGCAGATCGGCTACCTCTTTCAGCACATAATCACCTGCCAGATGGCCGAATTTATCGTTCATTTCCCGGAAATTATCCAGATCGATCATCATAATGCAGCCGTTGCCGTTCCGCAGACTCTCGGTAATTTCCTTTTCGCCCTGTTCTCTGCCGAGCAGTCCCGTCAGATAATCCAGTTTGGTATTCAATCCGGTCTCTTCTCTCGTTACGCCGCCATATATTTTATCGCTGTTAAAAATCGGCATAACCATATCTTCTTCCGGAATATTCTGCTGCAAATTGCCTTCTTCCAGCAGTTCCATGAACTGATCCACCAGATAAGGGTCAAACTGGGAACCTTTGCCCCGTACCAGCTCCTGACGCACCATTTCGTCCTGTAACCGTTTCCTGTATACACGGTTGCTCGTCATGGCATCATACGAATCCACGATACCGATAATCCTTGCGACGACGGGGATTTCATCGCCTTTCAGGCCGCTCGGATATCCTTTTCCGTCATACCGCTCGTGATGATATTTGGCGCCTACGCTGACGTTTGGAAACATCTTGATATCTTTTAAAATTTCCGCGCCCATGACCGTATGATTCTTAATCAGCTCAAACTCCACGTTGGTCAGCTTAAACGGTTTGTTCAGCACAGAATCCGGCACGCCGATTTTCCCGATATCGTGTAAAAGCGCAATATAATGGATGTTCTGCACCTCGTCTTCCGACCAGCCGATTTTCCGTGCCAGCGCTTCCGAATAATAGGCGACACGTATCGAATGCCCTTTCGTATAATCATCTTTGGCGTCGATGGTATTGGCTACCGTCGTAATGGCCTGTATCGTTACAAGTTCCACTTCTCTCGTTTTCTCTTCCAGCCTGCGCTGCAAATCTTTCCGGTACCCGTCCAGTTCTATCGCGCGGCGGATTCGGTTCAGCATAATGCCGGGCTCAAAAGGCTTCGTAATGAAATCATGCGCCCCCATCTGAAAACATTTCGATTCCGTTTCCGTCTTCTTATCCGCCGTCAGGAAAATAACCGGAATCTTACACCAGTCCTCGTTTTCCTGCAGCAGCTTCATTACCTCAAAACCGCCGATCTCCGGCATAAAAATATCTAAAAGAATCAAATCAGGCCTGTACTTCATCAGATATTTAAAAGCCTGTTTGCCGGAATTGACACCGACTACTTTATATTCCTCTATCAAAAACTTCTGTGCCGTTACCAGATTCATTCTGTCGTCATCCACGATCAGAATCGTCTTTTTTAAACCCATATATGTACCCCCATATATACTGCAAAAAACATCGCAAGAATGCCCTTTCAGGATTCTTCTTGTTTTATTATACGTTTTTTCAATCAAAAAAGCAATCGGATATCTGATAATATCCGACTGCCTTCCGTCATTTTATATTTTATGTGCAGGGCCTTATGTTTCCCGCAAAATCTCTTTTTTCAGTCTGCGCATGATTTTTTTCTCCAGTCTGGAAATATAGGACTGTGAAATGCCAAGCAGCTCCGCAACTTCCTTCTGTGTCAGTTCTTTTCCGTCCGCATTGCCAAGCCCGAAACGCAGCCTGATAATGGTCTGCTCCCGTTCCGAAAGCCTGGAAATGGCTTTCAGCAAGAGTTTTCTCTCCACCTCGTTTTCGATATCCTGATAGATGACGTCTTCATCCGTTCCCAGAATATCGGAAAGCAAAAGTTCATTCCCGTCCCAATCCACATTGAGCGGTTCGTCAATGGATACTTCCATTTTATGCTTGCTGTTCCGCCGCAGATACATCAGGATTTCATTCTCGATGCAGCGTGAAGCATAAGTTGCCAGTTTGATGTTCTTTTCCGGATTAAAAGTATTGATAGACTTTATCAGCCCAATCGTGCCGATGGATATCAGATCTTCCACACCCACGCCCGTATTATCAAACTTTTTGGCTATGTATACGACCAGACGCAGATTATGTTCGATTAACAGCGCTTTTGCCTCGTTTTCATATTCCGTTCCGAGATCGCCTATAATTTCATTTTCTTTTTCTACTTCAAGCGGCGGCGGCAATACCTCCGCGCCTCCTATATAATGTATATCCCCCTGCCTGTGCATCAGGAATCTGGTATCCCTGCGCACCATTTTAAACTGTACTTTGCCGGGAATTGCCACTTTAAAAACCATCTTTTTTCCTCCTAGTTTTCCATTAGTTGAGGATGTAATATCATCTGATAAAGGCTATCCTGTGATATTCCCGTATTGCAAATTGCGACAATGACCCTTTTGCAGCATATTTCCCGATAAGTATCTTCAATAATAAGCTCCGGAAGCTCATACGCATCCAGAATGCCTCTTTTCTTTCCAATGCTCTGAAAGGGAATGGCATGATACCTTTCGGGCAGAAAAAAATCCTGAATCGTTCCGGCGGCGCTTTCGCTGATAATACAGACCGGCGCGCCGTTTACGGGTTCGCACAAATGATTCCCCGTATCCAAAAGCGCTTTTAAACACACATTTTTCTCTCCCAAAGGAATCCTGACCGCCTTTAAATCCTCCGCTTTTTCCCGATACAGCCTCCGAATCAGAAACCGGAAAAAACCGTAACCGATATAACCGGAAAAAGCAAGCGCCCAGATACCATATTGTCTTTTTCCAAACCATGCAAAACGTTCGGTGAGCCATAACACGACGCCTCCCAGCAGAAGACCGCATGTACCCATAACCATGCTGCTCTTTATCAGAAGCCCCGGCGGCCGGATCGCAAACGCAACACGAATCATACACATACTGACAGGTATCACCCAAAGCGCGAGCCTTATCCTCAGATTCCAGACCGGAAATAAAATGACCAGACATATCATTCCGGCCCCCAGTAAGGCTCCGGGCACAATCCTTCCATGCGTGGCAGTACATTTCAGAACTTTACCCGTTATGGATAATAAATACAGATTCATAACGAACTGAACAAAAAAAACGCTGTCAATATACAATTTGTAATACACCAATCACCATGCCTTTCTCTCAGTATACGATACCTCCTGTTTCTGCTTCATTATATGAAAAAAGGAGCGATAATTTTGTCAAATCCAGGGAGCATTTCCAAAATATTTTCTGACTATTTTCGCACAACCAAAAATCGTCGCCCGGCGGCGACGATTTTTGAATAGAATTATGCTGTGGCAATTTCACGCAAAGAGGACTCTAACGCAGCGTATTTTGCGGCCTTCACATCCCCGGAAGAATCGCCTGAGCGATTCTTTCACGCAAAGTTATAGGACTTCTTAGGCGGCGTATTTTACAGCCTTCACATCCCCGGAAGAATCGCCTGAGCGATTCTTTCACGCAAAGTTATAGGACTTCTTAAGCTGCGTATTTTGCAGCTTTAGAAGTCCTCTTTGCGTTATTTTCGTTGCAGAAAATCCGGTATCTTCAAGGATTTCTCTTCCACGGAACTCTTGATGTCTGCGGCCCGGTTGATGCCCGCAATCGGCCTCACGCTGTCCGCCTGCGCCTCTCCCTGCGTTCCGGCTCCCTGTCCGGCCAGTATGGAAGAAGGACGGATGCCCAGATTGGCCGTACCAAAACCGACATGCCCTGCACCGGCGCCGGTTCCGCCTGCCTTGCTCTGTAAAGAAGTAGGGGTTATGTAGGCCGACTTGAATCCGAGTCCTTTCAGCTGATTTGCTTTCTCTTCGATACCCGTTGCGATAATCGTAACCTTACATGTATCCGACATATTCGCGTCATACATCGCGCCGAAAATGATATTTACGTCATCGCCCGTCAGTTCCCTGACATAATCTGCCGCATCGGATGCGTCCGCCAGCGAAATATCCCCCGATACGTTAATAATAACATGTGTTGCGCCTGAAATCGTTGTTTCGAGAAGCGGGCTCTCAACCGCCATTTTAACGGCTTCGCTCGCCTTGTCCTCACCTTTTCCTCCGCCAATGCCGATATGCGCGATTCCCTTATCTTTCATAACGGTCTGCACATCCGCGAAGTCCAGGTTAATAACCGCCGGTACATTGATCAGGTCGGTAATACCCTGTACAGCCTGCTGCAATACTTCGTCCGCTTTTTTTAACGCGTCCGGCATCGTCGTTCTTCTGTCAACGATTTCCAAAAGTTTGTCATTCGGAATGACAATCAGTGTGTCCACGTTGTCTTTTATTTTATCGATACCGTTCAGCGCATTGACCATTCGCGCCTTCGCTTCAAAACGAAAGGGCTTTGTCACGACGCCTACCGTCAGGATTCCCATATCCTTTGCCAGCTTGGCAACAACCGGTGCCGCACCGGTTCCGGTTCCGCCGCCCATACCGCAGGTAACGAATACCATATCCGCTCCTTTTAAAGCGAGCGCAATCTCCTCTTCGCTTTCCTCAGCGGCTTTCTCGCCGATTTCCGGTTTGGCGCCGGCTCCAAGTCCTTTGGTAAGCTTCTCGCCGATCTGTAAAAGTCTTGGGGCTTTGCAGAGCTGCAGCGCCTGCTTGTCCGTATTGATTCCGATAAAATCCACTCCGTCAATACTTTCGTCAATCATTCTATTAACAGCATTATTACCCGCTCCACCAACGCCTATAACGATTATCTTTGCAGCGGATTCAGCATCGTTTGTCTTAATTTCAAGCAAGGTAGTACCTCCTTTTATTACAAAATAAACTCATATTAAACTCATATAGATTATCATATAATTATTTCTTCAAATTAGCAACCTATTTTTTTGATTTTCGATCCCTTTTCGTTCCGAACAGCGGGTCAAACCGACGGATTGTCAGAAATTACCAGTTAATCCGGTTCAAAACTGATCATCTTTGTATCCTCTGTATATTCTCTCATATCCAGCGTTCCGCTCTTTCCTTCGAGGCTCGGAAGCATGTACTGAAGCCCCATGATTTTCTCATCGATATCAGCGCTCGCACCCATCGCAACTCTGGCGTTACCGAAAATAAGCGTCACCTGATAATCCGGCGAAAAATAGATCTTGTCCACCGGCAGGGAATGCTTTTCAAGCAGCTGCGTAATATTCAGAATATCCTCAAAAACCGCCTGGTTCTCCACCGGAAGCGGCTCATGGAGAATCACATGAGAAAAGGAAAGCCCCGTCACCTGAGGGATTCCCGGCGTACTCTCTTCGGAAGTTTCCACGACAATGCCGTCCTTATCAAAATAAATATACCTTCCCAGATAAGCCACATATCCCGCGACGGCCTTTTCATATACTTTAATCCTGATTGTGTCTTTCGATTCCACGGTAACATCCATCGTCTGCACGAAAGGAACGTTGTCGATTCCCTTGTCCCGGTATTTCAAAGACAGAAAAAGAGAGTTATTCCCGTACCTTCCGTCCATGACCATCGCTATGATTTCTTCATTCGTATAGTGGACGTTCCCTTCCACATAAACGGTCGTAATCGTATAATTATCTACTATATATATGTATCCCGACGCAAGCGCAATGAGCAGCAGTATGAGGATGGCAGAAAGAATCACGAGCCGTTTCACTCTGCCAAAGCGGATTTTCTGTTCTATCTTCTCTTTCTGATCCGCTTTTTCTTTCTGCTTTCCCTTCGTCATACCGCTTTTTACGAGCCGCAAATTAGAATTTTTTTTATTTGATTTTTTTACCGCTTTTTTGCCGCTCATATCCTGATTCCCTGCATCTTAAACTTCATTCCTTTTTACATCTTGCGCCGAGAGAACACAAATCATGACAAATATCTTCATAACCTCTCTCGATAAAATGTCTGTTCTTCACAACACTTCTGCCCTGCGCCGCACAGCCCGCTATCACTAACGCCGCACCGCCGCGCAGTTCTTCCGCTCTCAGAGTGGTTCCGCACAGCGTCCTGACGCCGCTCACACAGACTTTGTTTTTCTGACAGTCAATTCTCGCTCCCATCTGCCGCAGCTGCGGCACAATGCGGAAACGGTTCTCAAAAATCGTTTCTTCCAGGACTCCTTCCCCGTCCGCCAGCGTCATCGCTGCCAGAAAAGCGGACTGTAAATCCGTCGGAAATCCGGGATAGCATGCCGTTATGAGTCCGGGAGGCATGACTCTCCTTTCGATACAGGTAACGGCAATCCCTTCTTTGCTTTCTTCGATGCCGGCCCCCATGGAAGCCGCGGCCGCGCTCACCGCCTTCATCTGCATACAGGGCGCGCCTTTTAAAAAGACTTCCCCGCCGCAGCACAGGCAGGCCGCCAGATAGGTTCCCGCCACAATTCTGTCAGCCGGGACTTTATAGGAAACTTCATGCAGCTTTTCCACGCCCCGGATACACAGCCTTTTGGTGCCCACGCCTTCGATCTTCGCCCCCGCTTTTATCAAAAAGTCGCACAGCGCAGTTATTTCCGGCTCTTTTGCCGCATTTTCGATAACGGTATTTCCATTGGCAAGAACCGCCGCAAGTACAAGATTTTCCGTCGCTCCCACACTGACTATCGGCAGCCTGTGCACCGCGCCGGTCAGTCCCTTTGTTTCCGCATCAAAGCCGTCTTCCCGTTCCCTGATCACGACACCCATTTTCCGCAATCCCTCAAGATGCAGATCAATCGGCCTGCTTCCGATGACACAGCCGCCCGGATACTGCATGCTGACGCTTCCCGTCCGGGCCAGCAGCGCACCGAGCAGCATAATGGAAGAACGCATCACGCCAACGGAATCCGGCGGCATGTCGCACCTTGATACCCCTGCGGCATCCACCCTGACCGTATGCCCATTTCTGTCTATGGTACAGCACAGACTTTCCATCAGACGCAGCATATGATATACATCGCTGATCGCGGGACAATTTTCTATTTCACAGACGCCGTCGATTAACAGAGCGGCAGCAAGAATCGGCAGTACCGCATTTTTGGAACCCTGAATCCTGACCTGACCATGAAGACAGTTTCCACCATATATCTGAATCGCATCCATAGCAAAACCCCAAAGCAGATAATATATGACCTACTTTATCTATATGGTAAAAACCGCAAAAATTATCTTGTACTTATAAATCTTTTAACCGGATTCCCCTTGCAACGCTTAAAACAAGGCCGATTTCAATCAGCAGAAATAATACGGAAGTGCCCCCGTAACTGATAAAAGGAAGGGAAATTCCCGTATTGGGAATCGTATTCGTAACAACGGCTATGTTCAGTATCACCTGAATTGCAATATGTCCGAGCACGCCGACCACCAAAAGGGCGCCGAACAGATCGGGCGCGTTATTGGCGATGATCATGAAACGCCAGATCAGCATGATAAACATCAAAATAACGGCAATCGCTCCGAAAAGCCCCAGTTCTTCACAGATAATGGAAAAAATCATATCATTCTGCGCCTCCGGGATAAATCCCAGCTTCTGCTTACTGTTGCCAAGCCCTTTGCCGAGTATTCCGCCGGAGCCGATGGCGTAAAGTCCCTGCAGCGTCTGGAACCCTTTTCCTATCGCATAGGCCTCAGGATCCAGCCATGCCAGAATACGGCCGCCCCGGAATCCCAGATCTTCCGTTCCGCCGCTGGATTCCGCCAGTTTCACGATGATGAATACGATGATGGCCGCCGAAACGAGCGTTACAATTCCCAGAATAATAAACCGCTTATAATCCGGGCAGGAAACGAACAGCATCAATACCGCAATTCCCATAACGATGATCGCGGAACTCAGATTGGATGTAATGCGCCATAACATAATCGCGATCGGGACCGGCACCGCCAGCACGGTATAAAACCCTTTTCGCTGCCGGATGCTTTTTCCCATCGTACAGATCATACTCGCCAGAAACAGAATCATGCCGAGCTTTGCAACCTCCGCAGGCTGCACGGAAATACCGGCGATATTAAGCCATCTTTTTGCACCGTGAGATTCCGTTCCAAACGGGATAATCAACAAGATCAGAACAACGGAAACGATATAACCGAGCATCGCAAACTGTTCCCAGAAATGATACGGAATATTCGCAACTACCATCATCGCCACGATTCCGACAACGGTTGCCCAGAACTGTTTTCTGAAATACCACGCAGCATCCCCGTCAAATTGCAGATTGGCAGAATAAGAACTGGTGGAATATACCATGACAAGACCGAATCCCAGCAGGAAAATAACGATGAATAGCAGCGTATAATCCATGTAATTCGGTATATTTGATTTTCTACGGGACGAATTTCTTTCTGCCAAACTTATAACTCCTTCAACTGATTTACATACTCTTTAAATTCTTTTCCCCGCACCTCATAATTGGGAAACATGCCCCAGCTCGCACAGGCCGGAGAGAGCAGAACCGCATCGCCGGCATGAGCCTTTTCCACGCAGATATCAAGCGCTTCCTTAAAACTGTCCGCAAATACGATGTTTTCGACTCCGTGTGCCCTGGCGCACGCAGCAATTTTCTCTCTCGTCTGGCCGATCAGAACAAGACATTTTACTTTCCCGCCAAATGCCTCTATCCATTCGTCATATTCGCTTTCCTTATCATAACCGCCGCCGATCAGCACCGTCGGCTTTGACATCGCCTTAATTCCCTGCACCGCCGCATCCGGGTTGGTCGCTTTGGAATCATTGTAGAAATCGACGCCCCGCTTTGAGGCCACAAATTCAATGCGGTGCTCCACCGCCTTAAACTGCCTCACCGTTTCCAGAATTTCCGCCATCGGCACGCCCACAGCCTCTGAAACGGCAATGGCCGCCATGACATTTTCCACATTGCAGATACCGACCAGATTCATCTCATGAATATTCATAAGACGCTCAGCCTGCCCTCCATGCGCTTCGTATATCTCTTCGCCGTCAAGATACAGTCCGTCTTCCAGCGCCCTTGCCGAAGAAAAATAAACGACTTTCGCCGGGCATCGCTCCCCGAAATTCTTCGTATAGGGATCTTCATAATTTAAGACACAAGTGTCATTTTTTGTCTGATTTTCCGCTATCCGCTCCTTGACCGCAACATAATTTTCCATCGTATGATGTCTGTTCAGATGATCCGGTGTAATATTTAAGATGGCTGAAACATTCGGATGAAACGAATGAATCGTCTCAAGCTGAAAGCTGCTGATCTCGGCCACCGTAACCGTCTCATCCACTGACGCGGACGCCGTTTCCGTATAGGGATTTCCGATATTACCCACCACATAGACACTCGCGAAATGCCGCTTCATGATTTCCCCGACGAGAGACGTCGTAGTCGTCTTGCCGTTCGTTCCGGTAATCGCGGCCACCCTTCCTTTTCCGAGCACATAGGCCAGTTCGATCTCTCCCCAGATCGGAATCCCCTTTGCCCGCAGGCCGTCCGCAAGCGGCGTATCCACCGGGACACCCGGACTGAACACGGCGAGCGTTATTTCTGCCTTTACATCTTCCGGCAGACTTCCGGTTACAATACGGCATTCACAGGAAGCAGGCAGTTTCTTTTCGACCGCTTCCCGGGACGCCTTTTCATCATACAAAACCGGGACCGCTCCTGCTTCGCAAAGAACTTCCACCGCTCCGATGCCGCTGATACCCGCACCGACTACCAATACTTTTTTATCTTTTAATTCCATCCTGATACCAAACCTTTCAACTTTCCGGATATGCCGCTCCGGGCGGCACAGACAATCAATTCATCCCCATCAGAGCCACCAGACAAAGCAGCGCCGTCACAATCGAAAAGACCGCTACCACTCTCGTTTCAGACCAGCCGCACAGCTCAAAATGATGATGGATGGGCGCCATTTTAAAGACGCGCTTCCCACCGGATATTTTAAAATAAGACACCTGAATCATGACGGACAATACCTCTGCCACATAAATAAAAGCCACCAGCGCCAGAAAAACCGGCATTTGCAGCATATAAGCCGTCGCCGCCACAAAGCCTCCGAGCGCTAAAGATCCCGTATCCCCCATAAAAACGCTCGCCGGATGCACGTTAAACAAAAGAAAACCGAGCAATGCACCGACCACCGCACAGGTGACGGGTTCGATTCCGCTTTGCAGGCCGATTGCGATTACCGTAAAAAAAGTGGCGATCAGGACCGTAACGGAACTCGCCAGACCGTCCAGGCCGTCCGTAAAGTTCGCACCGTTCACCGTCCCAAGCACGATAAAGAACAGAAACGGAATATTCAATACGCCAAGATCCAGCGTTACGCCCGGCATAAAAGGAATTTTCATCGCCAGCGGAACATCCGTATAATGCGTGATATAATACGCGAACACACCTGTCACCAGAAGCTGCAGCGCCATTTTCTGCCAGGCCCGCAGACCCATCGAGCGCTTTAACACAACTTTGATATAATCGTCCAGAAAACCGATCAGGCCAAACCCCATCGTCACAAAAAGAATCGGAATAATCCGAGGATACTCTTTTACGTAAAGAATCGAAGTCGCTACAATGCTGATCAGAATCAGAATACCGCCCATCGTGGGCGTTCCGTTTTTCTTCAGATGCTCTTTCGGCCCCTCATCCCGGACAGTCTGACCCACTTTCAGCCTTTTTAAAAAGGGAATCACCACCGGCCCCAGAACAACGCTGATCGCAAACGAAATTATTACCGACATCAAAATTGTAGCATCCATTTATTTTCTCCTTTCAGAAACGGCGCCTTTGCTTTCGGAATCTCCGCCCTGCAGATTTGGCTCCGACAGAAATCTTCTCTATTCAGCAATAGTTTCTGCTGGCACCTCCGCCCTTGCAGATATGGCTCCGACATGAGACATTTCCGCTCAGCAATAGGTCCTGCTGGCACCTCCGCCCTTGCAGATTTGGCTCCGACAGGAGACATTTCCGCTCAGCAATAGGTCCTGCCGGCACCTCCGCCCTTGCAGATATGGCTCCGTCAGGAGACATTTCCGCTCAGCAATAGGTCCTGCTGGCACCTCCGCCCTTGCAGATATGGCTCCGTCAGGAGACATTTCTGCTCAGAAGTGGTTTCCACTGGAACCACTTCTGTTATTATAATCCATCTTTTCCAAATAAGGAAGGATATTTTCAAAAAGCTGCCGCACGACCGGAGCCGCGATCTGTCCGCCGTAATACGTCCCCTGTGGATGGTTGATGATGCACAGAGCGAGTATTTCCGGATCGTCGGCCGGCGCAAATCCGATAAAAGAAGCGATATATTTGCCGCTCCCTCTGGGCAGCGTCTGGCTCGTGGCCGTTTTGCCGCCGATGCGGTATCCCTCGATATAGGCCTTTTGGCCGCCGCCGTTTTCCACAACCTGCTCTAACAGATATTTCATCGTTTCCGATGTTTCCGCAGACACAACATTTTCCCGGATCTGATAAGTAAAGGACTGGCTGTCGCTGCCGTCCGCATTGGCTGTCCGTATGCCGAAATGAGGCGTCACCCTTTTTCCGCCGTTGATAAAAGAGGACACCGTCACTGCCAGCTGTATCGGCGTGATCTGAAAAGACTGTCCGAAGGAAATGGTCGCCAGCTCTACGAGGCCGATGTTGTCTTTTTTGTGCATGATCGTTCCCGCTTCTCCCGGCAGATCGATTCCGGTCTTATCGAGCAGTCCGAACTGCTTGAAATACTGATAGTATTTATCCACGCCGAGCCGCAGTCCCACCGTGACAAAGACCGGATTACAGGAATTCATCGTTGCCTGTACGAAATTTTCTGCCCCGTGTCCGGCAATCTTATGACATCGGATGCGCCGGTCTTCCACCATCACATATCCCGGACAGTGAAACGAATCGTTTACCGTCACAACGCCCTCTTCCAGCGCGGCCGCAGCCGTCACCGTCTTAAAAGTAGAACCGGGCTCATAGGTATCGTTGATGCAGCCGTTCCGCCACATGGCATTTAATAACTCCTGTTTTCTTTCCGCGTCGGGATCCGATTCTTCGAGATCTTCCGGCAGCGTATAGGGGTGATTCAAGTCAAATTCCGGCACATTTACCATCGCCTTTATTTCCCCGTTCTGCGGGTTCATGACGATGATCGAAACGCTCTGTGCCTGTTTCGTCTCCATCGTCTGCATCGCAAGCTGTGTCGCATAACTCTGGATATTCATATCCAGGCTGATGTATAAATCCTTGCCGCTTACGGGTTCAATGCGTTCTTCTCCGGCTTCCGGCACTTCGACTCCTTTGGCATCCGTCACTGTCAGAATCATCCCCGGTTCTCCCTGAAGATATTCTTCATAAATTACTTCCAATCCGATGATACCCTGATTATCTCCGCCCGTAAAGCCGAGCACTTTGGACGCGAGGGAATCATACGGATAATAACGCTTGTAATCTTCATCCACTTTGACGCCCGCGAGTTCGTAAGCACGAATTGTATCGCCCACGGATTTATCCACATTGCTTTTGATCTTTTCGATCGCGGAATATTTCTCCACGCGCTTTCTGACATAGTCTTCCGATAAACCCAGTTCTTTGGATAACACGGCGATAACCTGCTCCGCGTCTTCGATCTGGTTATGGATAACCGAAATGGTGCATACGGTTCTGTTATCGGCAAGAATTTCTCCGTTGGCATCTATAATTCTGCCCCTTGCGGCCTTGATGCTGCGTTCCCGCTCATGCAGTTCTTTTGCCTTTTCCATATAATATTCCGACCGGAAGACCATCAGATACACAAGCCTCCCGATCAGCACCATAAAAAGGAACAGGCAGAGGAACAGTACCGTAACTGTTTTGCTCCGGTGGAAGGTTTTATGGGAATGTTCCGTTTCTCTCATTTTTTAAGAAAACCTCATAAAAAGGTATTAATATAATTTATTACCGTTTTTATGAGGTTATTCGTATGATCTGTTACATTTTATCAGGTTATATGCCAAAATCGTCTTCTTGATCTTCTTCGCTGACTTTCGGCGGCTCTCCGACGCCTGTTACCGGCACGTCGCCTTCTCCGCCCGTAATCAAAGCATCTCCATTTACCGACGCCCCCGTCTCGGGGTCAAACAGCTTGCCCGTTCCAGGCTCTTTCAGATACCCGGATTCCGGATCCAGCGGGAACGTTTTCCAGCTCTCCGTATCCGCATTTGATTCAGGCTCCGGTTCTTCTTCCTCCCCTTCATCTCCTTCTTCGCCCTCTTCCTCTGCTCCCGGCTGCTGCATCGTTATCTGCATCTGCAGTTCTTCCAGTTCTTTGATTTCTTTTTCGGATAATTCTTCTGTCATAAAAATATTCAAATACGGCAGCACTTCCGTCAGAACCGCGCGCACGATTCTTGTCGCATACTTCGCATCGTCCTGCTGCGCCGCATTCGGCCTGTCCACGACAACGTAGATCGCGATTTCCGGGTTATCTATCGGAGCATAACCGAGGAAAGATACAACATACTCCTTATTGCCGCGGGGCAGCGTCTCCGCGGTACCTGTCTTCCCTCCGATCATATAGCCCGCCGGTCTGGCCGTTTTACCGGTTCCCTTCTCACCGCTTACTACCATATTACAGTATTCCCGTATCGTATCGCTCGTAGACTGGGATACCGTCTGTTTCAGCAGTCTTGGCGTAATATTTTCTACCGTCGCGCCGTCCGAAGTCATGATTCTGCTCACCACATGCGGCTCATAATAGTATCCGCCGTTGATCAGAGAGCAGAAGCCCGTAATCATCTGAATCATCGAAGCGTTGAAACCCTGCCCGAACGAGCAGGTCGCAAGCTCCGTTTGACGGATATTGTCTTTATTATATACAAGGGAAGCCGTTCTTGACTCTCCCGCAAGGTCGATGTTGGTCTTGAGCCCGAAGCCGAACAGATGCTGGAAATCGATAAAACGGTCCTTTCCGAGTTTAAACGCCACATGCATCAAAACAACGTTGCAGGAACGCTCGATTCCTTCCGCGACGGAAATATAACCGTCTCCGTATATCTGATGGCATTTGATTTTGTAATCGCCCACTTCCAGACGCCCTTCACAGTTAAATTTCTCTTCTCCCGTAATTGCACCTGTCTCAAGCGCCGCCGCCACCGTAAACGGTTTGGATACGGAGCCCGGTTCATAGGTATCTGTGATGCAGAAGTTCTTCCAGAGGGCGTCCAGATGCCTGTACATCGCTTCGTCATCCATCGCGCTGATTTTTTCCGCCGTCAGATATTCCCCGGTCCGCTTCCATTCCGCATCCAGTTCCGGCATGCCGATCAGGTTATCCGTATTTCTCGTATCGTTCAGATCATAATTTGGATAGCTGGCCATTGCGAGGATATTGCCGGTATTTACCTCCATAATGATGCAGCCGACATTATGTGCTCCGTTGCCTTCCCGGACATTGTCCTTATATTCTTCATTAAATTCCAGCAGATGCTTTTCCACAATGCTTTGAATGTTTCCGTCTATCGTGGTCTGGATATTATATCCGTCGATGGCGGGAATCGTCGTCCGCTGCAAATTGGAATCATCGTTCAGATAACCATACTTGCGGCCGTTCGTACCGCACAGAATATCATTATAATACTCTTCCAGACCATACTGTCCCGCATTATCACTTGTCGTAAAACCGATCACGTCACAGGCAAGCGATCCGTTCGGATACTCCCTTTTATACTCGTCCTCAAACCAGATGCCCTTGATATGAGAACCGTTCTCCTCATCGTTTTGCAATGCCTTAAATTTTTCCACCTGATCGTATTCCAGACGTCTTGCAAGTACATAATAAGAAGAATTGGGATGCGAAGCGATATATTCCCGCACCTTTCCCGTATCGATATTAAACGCGGTGCGCAGCGCATTCAGCGTAGGCTCCAGATTCTCCTCATCATCCATCAACACCTTCGTGTCCAGAATAACATTGTAGACTTTATTGCTGATCGCCAGAACCGTACCGTTGGCATCCAGTATTTCACCGCGTTTAAAAGGTATTGTCACAGAATCATATTCAAGCTGTGACAATACCTGCTTTTTATAATCGTTTCCTTTATCCTTATTAATTAAAATCAGCCGGACGCTCAAAGCGATGAAAGCCGCCAGTACACATAAAAAAAGTACCATGAGCTTACGCTGCATCCAGAATTTAAATTTACTCGCATGTCCCTGTTTCATACAATATTTCTCCAATCGGCATCCGTTCAGTCCGGAATTGGCGCTACCTGTTTGACATAATCATTATTTTCGCTCTGGAAAACCACAATCTGTCCTTCTTCCGCATACTGCATGCCAAGTTCCTGAATCGCAATCCTTCTGACTTCCTCCAGATCAATACTGCTCGTAATTCTGTTATATTCTTCATCGTTTGCAAGCTTTAAATCGTTTAATTCTCCCTCTAACGCCGCAATTCTTTTGATGCTGTTCGTAATATCGGACTGAAGACCGATATAGCCAACCAGAATACAACCTGTCGCAAACAGGGCGGCGCTCAGAAACAGCACGTAGCCCAGACTCATATGCTCTGCTTTTTCTCTGTTTTTTCTTGCCGTATTGCTTAATTTTTTCTTAGGACTCTGCTCGATTTCTCTCGTAACATCCAGCTTTCTTACCGCGCTGCCCTGTATATAATGTGTGCGCCCGCCGGACTGCTGGCTTCTTCTGCTCTGCGTATTAGAACCGCTTCGCATGCTCATGCCGCTCTGTGCAGTGCTTTTCTGCGCATGTGCATTGTTTTTCTGCGCATGTGCATTGTTTTTCTGCGCATGTGCACTTCGTCCGCCCTGCATTCGCGCGCCGGATGTTCTTTCCCGAACTGCTGCCATACTGCTATATTCCTCTCTCAATTCCGATTTCGCACGGTTTCCATGCGATTATATACTTCCGCCCCGCTCAAAGACTCTCAGCTTTGCGCTCTTGGCTCTTCTGTTTTCCGCGATCTCTTCTTCGGACGGTAAAATCGGCTTCCTTGTAATCGATTTTCCCTTCGATACTCTGCCGCATGTACAGACCGGAAATTCCGGCGGACAAATACACGGATTTTCATTCTCCCGGAAGGCCGATTTGACAATCCGGTCTTCCAGCGAATGGAAGGTGATGATGCAGAGCCTTCCCCCTGGATTCAACATTTCAATAAACTCGTCCAACGAATTTTTTAAAACCTCCAGTTCCCGGTTGCATTCGATGCGAATCGCCTGAAAAGTCCTTTTGGATGGATGTCCCCCTTCTTTCCGCATTTTCGCTGGTATCGCCGCTTTGATGATTTCGTTCAGTTCCCCCGTTGTTTCCAGGGGCCTGTCCTTTCTCGCCAGCACAATATGTTTTGCGATATTTTTGGCAAATTTTTCTTCTCCGTAGTCCCGGATAACCCGGTAAAGCTCCATTTCCGAATAAGTATTGACGATTTCCTTCGCGCTGACCGACTGCCGCGTATCCATGCGCATATCGAGCGCCGCGTCATACTGATAGGAAAAACCTCTTTCAACCTGGTCAAGCTGGTAAGAGGATACGCCGAGGTCTAATACGATGCCGTCCGCTTTGTCAACACCTATGCTTCGCAGCGCGTTTTTTGCATTACAGTAATTATCCCTGATAATCGTAACTTTTTCCCGAAAAGGTTCCAGCCTTTTTTCGGCCGCCAGAATGGCTTCCCCGTCCTGATCGATGCCGATCAGCCTGCCCTTTTCTGTCAGCCTGGAGGCGATTTGATAAGAATGCCCGCCGCCTCCAAGCGTTCCGTCTATGTAGATTCCTTCGGGTCTTACCCTCAGATTCCGTATTGTCTCTTCCAATAAAACCGATGTATGTTTAAACTCCATTTTGTTTCCTGTGTCCCTCTAAATACCAAGCCCAAGCTCGGCCATGTGCTCCGCTATCTCGTCCATATCATCATAAGCCGCCATTCCGTCGAAACGTTCTTTGCTCCAGATTTCGATTCTGCTCCCGACGCCGATCAGAACGACATCCTTATTCAATTCCGCAAATTCTCTCAGTACATTAGGCACCAGGATTCTTCCCTGTTTATCTACCTCTGCTTCCGTTGCTCCGGCCAGGAAAAAACGTACAAACTTTCTGGCATCTTTATTGGTAAGGGGCAGCGATTTCAGCTTTTCTTCAAATACATTCCACTCTGCGTTGTCATACACAAACAGACAGCCATCCAATCCTTTCGTCACCACGAAAACGTCTCCCAGCGCTTCGCGGAATTTGGATGGAACGATCAGCCTGCCTTTTGCATCGATTGTGTGATTGTATTCTCCCATAAACATCATCAATCACCTGCCATAAAGTGTCTGCCACGGTCTGCTTCCAAAGGGTCGATGTGAATCGCTTATATTCACCACTTTGAACCACTTCGCTCCACTTTCCACCACTTCGAATATTATTTTATATTAAAACAGATCATTATGCAAGTAAAAACAGGAGGTTTTTCTAAAATCACCGCGCAAAAAAAACAGAGGCGGCATCTCATGCCGGCCTCTGTCTGTGCCCATCTTATATCGCTTTTTCAGCCCTTAAATTCTTTTCCCAAATCCGCTTCCTGCCATATTTTCCGCAGGACAGCGCAATGTTATATCCGCTCCTTGTGTCCCCTTGTCCGCCAATGGGATTATCATTTTTTTAGTTATTATCTGTTTTATTTTTCGTTTTTCCATCATTCTTTTTCAAACGATACCGGATTATGAAATCCGCCGCCGCGGATACCACCACAAAAATCAGCGCGAGCAGCTGAGATACCGGAATGGTCGTTCCGGCAAGGTAAAGCTGGTCGGTACGGATACCTTCTATCCAGAATCTTCCAAGCCCGTACCCTCCCAGATAAAGAAGACATATCTCTCCGTCAAATTTCTTATGTTTCCGGTACAGCAGCATGAGTCCCATCAACGCCAGATTCCACAGCCCTTCATATAAAAAGGTGGGATGTACCTGAATATAATTTGTTCCGTCCAAAATATGAGCCGCTACATTGGCCGAAATATCCCTGCTTCTGACCGCCTCGATCGGAAGCCGCATGGCAAGCAGGCTGTCCGTATATTCCCCAAACACTTCCCGGTTCAGAAAATTGCCCCAGCGGCCGATCACCTGTCCAAGCACAAGCCCTGGCATACAGATATCGCCAAGCTGTAAAAAAGAAATCTTCTTAATCCGGCAATACACATACAATGTGATAAACGCGGCGATTACCGCGCCGTAAATCGCAAGGCCGCCATGCCGTAAATTCAGAATCTCCAGGAGATTGTTTTTATACATGTCCCATTCGAAGATCACATAATAGATTCTGGCACCGATAATGGAAAAAATCAGGGCATACAGTATAAAATCCCAGACAATATCCGGATCTTTCTTTTCCCGCTTTGCCACATGCGCCGCCATAAGCACGCCGCTCAACACGCCAAGCCCGATCATTACGCCGTACAGCGCGATCTGGAATCCGAAAACGCTGAATGATTTCGGTACATTTTCCAAATAAAGCCCGATATTCGGAAACGCGATATCCGCGCTGTTCATAATATCCTTCATGTTTTTTCCTTCCTATATATAATTATTCGATGCACTAGACATTAAAACGGAACAAAATTACATCTCCGTCCTTCACGACATACTCTTTGCCTTCCATACCGACAAGCCCTTTTTCCCTGGCGGCCGCAAGAGACCCCTGTTCCAGCAGATCTTTATAGTTCACAACCTCCGCTTTGATAAAACCCCTTTCGAAATCGGTATGTATCTTACCGGCCGCCTGCGGCGCCTTCGTACCGATCTTAATCGTCCACGCTCTTGTCTCGTCTTCTCCGGCGGTTAAAAAGCTCATCAGCCCCAGAATATGATAGCTCGCCTTAATCAGTTTCTGCAGACCGGACTCCTTTAATCCCAAATCCTCCAGAAACATAGCCGTCTCTTCCTCGTCCAGCTCCGCGATCTCCTGTTCAATCTGCGCGCAGATCACGAAGACTTCACTGTCATTCTCCGATGCGAAAGCCCGCACACGGGATACCTGTCCGTTTCCGGCACCGTCGTCTGCCAGATCTTCTTCCGCAACGTTTGCCGCAAAAATAACCGGCTTATAGGTCAGCAGATTATAGGATGCAAGCAGCGCCTGCTCGTCTTCGTCTTCCGTCTCGAAACTACTCGCCAGTTTTCCCGCTTCCAGATGGGCTTTGATCTTCTCCAGCAGCGCAAACTCTTTTCCGAGCGTTTTATCCATTCTCGCGCCTTTGCCCACTTTGGCAATTCTTCTTTCCAGTATTTCCAGATCGGAAAAAATAAGCTCCAGATTGATTGTCTCAATATCCCGCATCGGGTCGATGGAGCCGTCCACATGCACGATATTGGAATCCTCGAAGCAGCGCACCACATGGACAACCGCATCCACTTCCCGGATATTGCTCAGAAACTGGTTGCCAAGACCTTCTCCTTTGGACGCGCCCTTCACAAGTCCGGCAATATCCACAAATTCGATCGTTGCCGGCGTTACCTTTTTGGACCGGTACATGTCTCCAAGCAGCTTCAGCCGTTCGTCGGGAACGGCCACGATACCGATATTCGGATCTATGGTACAGAACGGATAATTGGCCGATTCCGCACCCGCTTTTGTTAATGAATTAAATAACGTACTTTTTCCGACGTTTGGCAGACCTACGATTCCGAGTTTCATATCTATTTATATCCTCCTTAAAAACCTTGATTTTATGCAAGTTTAGCCTTTCAAGGCTTTGGTTACGTACCAATTTACGTACCAATCTGAACCATTCAAAATTTCAAAATAGATTTTTGAGCCATGCTTGCATGAGCGGAAATATCTATTTGAAATTTTAGTTGGCGAAGCCAGCGAGCGAAAAAACGAATGTTTTCGAGCTACGTGGTTCAGATATTAAACCACCTTGCGAGACGCTGCAATTTTTTCAATTTCCTTTTAAGTTTTTCCCCATAGTAAAAGCTCCTTTCAAAAAAGAGCCTTAACACTTACGTCAGTATAGCATATCAAAGCTCAAAAGTAAATTGCAGGATTTTTATATTTCCGCACAAAAAAAGCACCCCAAAAGGTGCTTGTCACAATTCTGTTTTTGTTTTTTATTTTTTATACTGTATGAAACGACAGAACAGATGCAAAATCCCTGAAAACATTGAAAACCCGGAAATTCCATTTAATAACGTCTGATATCTTTTAACTCCTGATACAGCGCCTTATAATTATCATAGCGCACCCGGCTGATCAGCCCCTGCTCCACCGCCGCCTTTACGCCGCAGTCAGGCTCGCTGATATGGGCACAGCCGCCAAATCTGCAGGCCGGTTCGTACCGTTCAAATTCCGGGTAAAAGCCGCTCAGCTCTTCTTTCCTGATTTCCGCAATATGCAGAGACGTGAATCCGGGCGTATCCATGATATAGGTGTTTTCCCCGAGCGCGATCATCTCGGAATGTCTGGTAGTATGCTTTCCTCTTTCGATTTTCCGGCTGATGCTCCCGGTCTCCATGCCGGCTTCCGGGGCCAGCGCATTGATGATCGTCGATTTGCCTACGCCGCTCGGCCCGGCCAGCGCCGTAGTGCGTCCGGTCAGCAGGCTTCTCAGTTCTTCCAGGCCTTCCTTCTTTCCGGCGCTGACAAACAGCACTCTGTAACCGCATGTTTCATAGGCTCTGACGAGCGCAGCCTTTTCCGCTTCCGTCGCAATATCCTGTTTATTAAAACAGATGACGCTCGTCAGTTTCTGCTGCTCCATCCGGATCAAAAAGCGGTCTAACAGCCGGAAATCCGGGGCAGGCTTCACGATCGCAAAAATCACTAGAGCCTGATCGATATTGGCCACCGCCGGACGGAGCAGTTCGCTCCCTCTCGGCAAGATCTCCGTGATGTTTCCTTCTTTTTCCTGATCATCCAGTATCGTCACGGAAACGTTATCCCCCACAAGCGGTTTGATCTGCTGGTTACGGAAAACGCCCCTTGCCTTACATTCATAAACGCCTTTGTCCTCTATATGCACATAATAAAATCCCGCAATTCCCTTAATTATCTTTCCAGTCATTCATCCTCACTCTGCGGCAAACGTTACGTTCCTCGTGACCGTCTTTTCCGTTGAAGTTCCGTCCACAATCACGGTATCTCCCGTATTGGGATCCGTCGTTGTCGATGGATTGGTTGTCACCGTAAAAATAAACTGAATGGTACCCGTCTCCGATGGGATTCCCGTATAGTTGACCGCAAGCGGAAAAGAGGAAGTCTGCGTATTCAGCAGCTGGGCGCCTTCCGCCGTCGTGACAATTACGGTAACCGCCATTCCGTCATGATATTCCCCGTCTTCCGTAGGCGCCGTAATATTATCGACAAATTTAAAGGTACGGGCCACAGGACCGATACTGACTTTCAAGTCGATCGTCGTCCCGCTGTCCACCCAGGAACCTTCGGAATAACTCTGATAACATATTTTATCCGTCAGCGCCGGATCATCGTTATTCACCTGCGTAATCGTACCGACTGTAAGGCCGCTTTCCGTCAGCGTTGCCACGCCGTCCATTTCCGTCATTCCCACCGTATTAGGTACCCGGATTTTCGTGCTCTCCGCCCCCTGGCTCACTCGGATGGTGACAGAAGAACCGGCCGGGGCTCCCGCTCCCGCTTCCGGCGACTGAGAAATGACGTTGCCGCTTCTCACATTGTCGTCATACCCTTCCGTCACGTTTACGATAAATCCCTGTTTTTCCAGAATCGACGTCGCCTCCGCCTGCGTTTTACTGTGTACGTCGGCTACTTTGATGAGCTCATTCGCTTCCGCCACCGTCAGAATCACATTGGTGTTCTTATCCGTCATCGTTCCCGCTTTTACGCTTGCTCTGATAACGGTTCCCTCCTCGTAGGCGTCCGTGACTTCATATTCGATTTCCGGGGTCAGGCCGATATCGATCAGGGCCCGCTTGGCTTCGTCCAGCGTTTTGCCCTCCACTTCGATCATTTCTACCTGTTCCGTCTGCTCTTCCTGTTCGGTCCCGGCTTCGGGTTCGGTCTGCTCAAAGGGAAAAACGCCCAGCGTGCGCCCGATGATGAAAATCACGATGCCGCCGACTAACAGCGCCGCAACAACCGCGAGTATCGTTGTAATCCGTTCCATTTTCGGATCATAATCATCGTCGTCATCATCATAGTCATCATCTTCATAATATCTGTCGTCGATATCGTCTTCGTCGTCCTCATCGTCCTCTATTTCGTTCTCATAATCTTCATCCTCTTCGTCGTCTTCATAGCGTTCGTGCCGGTAGTAATCTTCGTTTCTTCTCAGGCGCATCGCCTCGTCCATGGAATCTCTTCTGTCGGACTGCCTTTTGATCTGCGCCATATCCCGGTCCGTAATCATTCTGGTCGATGCCTCTTCATCGGGATCCACCACCTTGACGAAATCCTCGTCGGGATTCATCAATGACTGTTTCAGGTCGATAACCAGCTCTCCCATGGACTGGTATCTTCTGTCCGGGCTCTTCTGGCAGCATTTGCACACAATCTGCTCTACGCTGATCGGAATTTCCGATACAAATTCCCTCGGAGAGGGCATTTCCTCCTGAATATGTTTGATCGCGATCGCCACCGTCGTTTCCCCGTTAAAAGGAACGCGGCCCGTCAGCATTTCGAACATGGTGACGCCGAGCGAATAAATATCGCTCTTTTCATCGCTGTAACCGCCTCTTGCCTGCTCCGGCGATGTATAATGTACCGAGCCCATGACGTTTGACGTTATGGTATTGCTGGTAGCCGCCTTCGCAATACCGAAATCCGTCACTTTTACTTTGCCCTCTTTGGAAATAATAATATTCTGGGGTTTGATGTCCCGGTGGATAATATGATTATTATGGGCGGACTCGATTCCCATGGAAACCTGAATCGCGATACTGATCGCCTCTTTTGCGGAAAGTCTCGCTTTTTTCTCGATATATTTTTTCAGCGTGATGCCTTCCACCAGTTCCATTACAATGTAGTAGATGCCGCCCTCTTCCCCGACGTCATAAACATTGACGATATTCGGGTGCATCAGGCCGGCCGCAGCCTGCGCCTCGATACGGAATTTGGAAACAAAATTTTCGTTTTCGCTAAATTCCTGCTTCAGCACTTTCACCGCCACAAACCGGTTCAGCTTATGGTCTTTTGCCTTATATACATCCGACATTCCCCCGGTACCGATTTTTTCCAGAATTTCATACCGGTCGCCGATTATCATTCCAATTTTAATCATAATTACGCTCCTCGTCCGCCGACGGTTCTATAATGATCACGGAAATATTATCTTTACCGCCGTTGTCATTGGCCATCTGAACCAATGTTTCCGCTCTCTCTCTCAAACTTCCCCCACTTTTTAAAATCCTCCGTATCATTTCATCCTCTACCATATTCGTCAGGCCGTCAGAACAAAGCAGCACAATATCGCCGGCCTCCAGTTCCAGATTGAAGAAATCCGCTTCGATCGAGTTCCTCGCCCCAAGTGCTCTCGTAATGATATTCTTATCCGGATGGTTCCTTGCCGACCTCCTGTCGATGCCGCCCCTCTGAATCATTTCTTCCACAAGAGAATGATCTATCGTAACCTGCTCTATGCTGTCATTGACAAGATAGAGTCTGCTGTCTCCCACATTCGCAACTTCCAGATACTTCCCGATACAGGTCGCGATCACAATCGTCGTTCCCATACCCATCAGCGCTCTGTCCGTTCCCGCCTTCTGCCTGATAAAGGCGTTCGCCTTATCGATTGCCTTGCTCAGAATGATCGTGGGATTCTTCTCAAAAGAAGCCTTTACCTCCCCGACGATCGTCTCCACCGCATACCTGGATGCAAATTCCCCTGCATTATGTCCTCCCATGCCGTCTGCAACAATAAAAATATTCGGCAGATTGCCGACGGGCGTTTCCGAAAGATACACAAAATCCTGATTTATTTGTCTTCTATGTCCGATATCTGTAACTGCATAGGACCTAAGCACCGTAATTTCCTCCTATGGGCCATGCCTTTTACTCTGCCCGCTCCTTCATATGACTCCTTCGAAGCTGTCCGCAGGCACCGTCTATATCCCTGCCCATTTCCCTTCTTATAGTAACATTTATTCCATTTTTTTCAAGTTTATTTTTAAATCCTTCCACGGCCCGTCTGTCGGACTGCCTGAAATCCCGCTCTTTTACGGGGTTGATCGGAATCAGATTCACATGGCAGTTAAGCGGCTTAATCAGGGCCGTGAGCTCCCTGACATCTTCTTTTGTATCGTTCACCCCGTCCGCGAGGCTGTACTCAAATGTAATCCGCCGCCCTGTCTTTTCAAAATAGTATGTACAGGCCCGCATCAGTTCATCCAGCGAATATCGCTCGGCTATCGGCATAAGCCTCCGCCGCTTTTCATCCGTCGCCGCATGGAGCGACAGGGCAAGCGTGATCTGCAGTTTTTCCTCTGCAAGCTGCCTGATGCCGGGCACAATGCCGCAGGTCGAGACGGTAATATTGCGCTGGCTGATATGCAGCCCGTTCTCATCCGTCAAAAGTGCAATAAACCGGAGCAGATTTTCATAATTATCAAGAGGCTCTCCCGTGCCCATCACTACCACATTGGAAACCCGCCCGCCGGTCAGCCTTGTAATGGCATAGACCTGATCGAGCATCTCGGAGGGCAGAAGGTTCCTTTCCCAGCCGTTCAATGCGGAGGCGCAGAAACGACATCCCATCCGGCATCCGACCTGTGATGAAATGCAGACGGAATTTCCATGTTTATACCGCATCCACACGCTTTCCACCAGATTGCCGTCGGAAAGCGCAAACAGGAATTTCTTCGTGCCGTCGACTGCGGATTCCTGCACTCTTACGGCCCTGAGCGAAGTATAGCAAAATGTTTCCCGGCATTTCTCCCGAAACGCGGCCGGAAGATTCGTCATTTCATCATAATCCGCCGCCAGTTTCCGGTGCATCCATTCATAAAGCTGCTTTGCACGGTAGGCCGGCTCGGAAAACGGCTCCAGCGCTTCCTGCAACTGCGGCAGCGTCAGCGATTTGATATCTTTTTTTTCTTCTGTGTTCATCTTATCGTTTCCCCCGTCTGCCCGCTCCGCCGCAGTCTGGCAAAGAAAAAGCCGTCCGCTTCATGCACGCCCGGCAAAAGCTGAACCATCCCTTTTTCTGCGTCTTCCAGCAAATGCTGCGGAAGCCCTCCCGGCAGATATGCACGGATGTCCTCCGGCACAAACGGAAAAGCGCCGCACAGCCATTCCACCATTTTTTCATTTTCCTGCGGGTGAATCGTGCAGGTGCTGTACAGCAGAATACCGCCCGGCTTCACATAGGCCGCGGCGTTTTTCAAAATTTCCTTCTGTAAAACCGTAATGTCCTTCAAAGACTGCTCCGTAACATGATATTTGATATCCGGTTTTCTTCCGATGACACCGAGACCCGAACAGGGCACATCCGCAAGCACCACATCCGCGCTCTGATACAGGTCTTCTCTGTATATGCGCGCATCGGAAAGGGCCGTTTCCATATTTTCCCGGCCCATCCGCCGTCTGTTTTCCTCCAGACGCGAAAGTTTTGCCTCCGTCAGGTCAAAAGAACGTACTTTCCCCGTTCCCGCAAGCCTGGAAGCCGCATGGAGCGACTTGCCGCCCGGCGCCGCGCACAGATCGAGAACGGTCTGGCCTTCCATGATTCCCGCCGCCTCGACGGCCAGCATGGAACTGACGTCCTGTACCGTAAAAAGCCCTTCCTCATAGCCGGGAAGACGCCGGATGCTTTCCGTCTTTTCGATCTGTACGGCATAGGGCAGATACGGATGTCCGGATACCGCAATGCCTTTTTTCTCCCAGGACAGCAGAAGGGCCTCCCGCCGCTGTTTCGTGAGCGATTCTTCCAGCCGTACCGTAACGGGCTTCCTTTCCAGGAATGCCCGCAGCATCTTTTCCGTCGCCTCTTCGCCGCAAAACCGCAGAAAATGCTCCGTCAGCCAGACAGGCATGGAATACCGGACGGATAACGATGCCACCGGCTCCCGTTCCGGGTCAGGATAACAAACCGCCTCTTTCTGCCTCGAAAGGTTCCGTAAAACCCCGTTGACATACCCCTGCAAAGAACCGAACTTCCTTTTCTTCGCAAGCTTCACCGCCTCGTTGCAGACCGCCGCATCCGGAACCGCTTCCATAAAAAGAATCTGATAGGCGCTCATCCTGAGCAGCGCCCGGATAAAAGGCTTCATCTTTGCGGCCGGCACTTTGGAAATTCCGTCCAGCACATAATCGAGCTGGATAAACCGCTCCACCGTTCCTTCCGAAACCCGTTTGATAAAAGCCTTTTCCTTTGGCTCCAGATAATCGTATTTTTCCAGCACGTCGGAAAGCAGCAGGTTCACATACCCGTCCGTCCGCTCCAGCTCCAGCAGTATTTCTATAATGATTTCTCTAAGATTCATGATTACCTCTGTCTGACAGAATTTTCAGATATTTCAGTCTCTTCTTCTGCTGTTGTTTCCGAACAACAGGATGAGTCTTAAAAGCTGCAGCACGGAAGAAGCCGCAGCCGCCACATAGGTCAGAGCCGCCGCGCCAAGCACCTTCCGGCATCCTTTCGTTTCATCGCTGCCCATCATGCCGTAGTCTCCGAGCATCCTGAGCGCTCTCCCGGAAGCGTTAAATTCCACCGGAAGCGTTACGATCTGAAACAGTACCGCAAGCGCAAATACCCAGATACCGATCTGGATAAACATCTGATTCATGCCAAACAGCACGCCCAGCAGAATAATCGGTATTCCCAGTTTCGAGCCGATATTGGCCGCCGGAACGAGCGCCGACCGAATCTGCAGCGGCGCATATCCTTTGTTATGCTGCAAGGCATGCCCGCACTCATGCGCGGCAACGCCGATCGCCGCGATCGAATCCGAACCGTAAGTGGCATCCGAAAGCCGGAGCACTTTGGATGAAGGATCGTAATGATCTGTCAGTTTTCCGCTGATATGCTCTACCCGCACGTCATAAATGCCGGAAAGCTCCAGAATCCGCTGTGCCGCCTGCGCGCCCGTCATGCCGCTCCTGCTTCTTACTCTGTTATACTTACTGAATGTCGAACTGACGCGAAGCTGCGCCACAAGGCAGAGCACCGCCCCGATAATGACAAGCCAGTAAGTAGGGTCAAAATACATTCCGTAATATCCGCCGTAGTATCTCATAATCAATCCGCTCCTTTCGTCCTCTCCGTCCTTTCCGGGACGCTTTGACAAAAACCTTGAAACTATGCCAGCCTTTCTCCCTCTTCCAGCCGGTAACCGAGTAAAAAGGCCTTGACTTCCATTCTTTTCTTACCTTCGAGCTGTATCTGCGTGACCTTTAACAGACCGTCGCCCGTCTGCACATAAAAGGCTCCTTTTTCCACCGCCGCAACCGTTCCCGGCAGCAAAGCAGCGCCATGAGCCGGGCTGGCGCCGTGCTTCTTCGCATCTTCCATGTTTTCTGCGGCGCCGCCTGCTTTTTCTGCATCGCCCACAGTCTCGCTTTCCCATATTTTCAGCGTCTTTCCGTGCAGAAAGGTGTAAGTGCCCGGCCAGGAATTTAATCCCCGCACCTGCCTTTCGATCTGCGCCGCGCTCTTTGTCCAGTCGATTTTTCCCATGGATTTATCGAGCATTTTCACGTAACTCGACAGTTCGCCATTCTGCTTCTGCGGCGTCAGTTCTCCCGCCTCCAGCTTCCGCAGCGCTTCGACGATCAGATCGGCGCCGGTTTCCGCCAGCTTATCATGCAGGCTGTCACCCGTTTCTTTCTCCGCAATCGGCACGGCGCGCTGCAGCAGCATATCCCCCGTATCGATTCCTTTGTCCATCTGCATGATCGTGACGCCGGTCTCTTTCTCCCCGTCCAGGATCACCTGCTGAATCGGCGCCGAACCGCGGTATTTCGGCAAAAGGGAAGCATGGATATTGATGCACCCATAGCGAGGCATCGACAGAATCTCTTCGGAAAGAATCTGCCCGAAGGCCGCCACGACAAACACATCCGCTCCATATCCCCGCAGCGTTTCCGCCGCTTCCGCCGCTCTGACCTTTACGGGCTGAAAAACCGGAATACCATATTCCAGCGCACAGGCTTTCACCGGTGTCATCTGCATTTCTTTTCCACGCCCTTTGGGCTTATCCGGCTGTGTAACGACCGCCGCGACCTGATGGCCCGCCCGGATGAGCGCACGCAGCGCCCCCACCGCAAAATCCGGCGTTCCCATGTATACGATTTTCATAACAATAACCCCGCCTTTCCGTAACCTGCGAATTCGCTTTCCGCCCGTCTATTCCTCTTCCTCTATATCATCCACGTCCTGCAGAGAACCTTCCACTTTTTCCACATAAATATGTCCTTCCAGATGGTCCATCTCATGCAGCATGGCCCGCGCAAGCAGCTCCGTCCCTTCGATTTCAAAAGATTCCAGGTTTTCATCGTAAGCGAGCATCTTCACATAATTGGGTCTTGTTACGCGTCCGGTTTTTCCCGGTACGCTCAGACAGCCTTCGTATCCTGTCTGTTCGCCGCTCGTTTCCAGCACTTTAGGATTAATCAGAAGAATCGGATCTTCTCCCGTCACATCGATCACGACAATCCGCTTCAGAATGCCGACCTGCGGCGCGGCAAGCCCGACGCCGTTTGCCTCGTATAATGTATCAAACATGTCGTTAATTAAATCCTGTATGCGCGGTGTGATCTCCTTCACTTCCTTGCAAGGTTTCTTCAGCACGGAATCTCCGAATGCTCCCAATTCCCTGATTTTTCTGATTGCCATTTCTTTTTTTCCTTTCTGTCTTTTCTTTTCGTCTAATACGTATTCATCGGATTGAAATCGAACTGAACGTTCAGATTTTTATAATCCTGTTCTTTATTGTATGCTTCCAGCATATCTTTTATCTGAACAAGCCTCTCGTAATCGGGATGCTTCAAATACAGGGTGTGTCTGTACAGATCATTGATTTTTGAGACGGCCGCCGGTGCGGGCCCGATCAGATACAGCATCCCGTCGTCCCCGAACCGTTCTTTTATCATCCGGGCAAAAATCTCAAGAACGCCGCTTCCCCGCTCTTCCTCCCCGGAAGTGACGAGTATCGCGAGCATATGCGCCGCCGGCGGATATTGCAGCAATTCCCTGTATATCATTTCTTCCTGATAAAAACTCTCATAATCCTGATTGGCCGCATGGACGATGCTGTAATGTTCCGGCTGGTAAGTCTGTATCACGACTTCTCCCGGAAGCGCTCCCCGGCCCGCCCGGCCCGCCGCCTGTGTCAGCAGCTGAAAAGTCCGTTCCCCGGCGCGGTAGTCGTTCTGGTTCAAAGACAGGTCTGCCGCCAGAATCCCGACAAGCGTTACGTTCGGAAAGTCGTGTCCCTTAACAATCATCTGCGTTCCCACAAGAATATCCGCTTTCCCGTCCGCAAAAGCCGACAGGATCTTCTCATAGCTTTCCTTACTCCTGGTGGAATCCGCATCCATCCGCAGCACCCGCGCACCCGGTAATTCTTTGTGTACGGCTTCCTCAATCTGTTCCGTCCCGGCCCGGAATCCGAGCAGATACTTAGAACCGCAGGACGGACACAGTTCCGGCCGTATTTCCGCATGGCCGCAGTAATGGCAGACGAGCATTCCGTTCCGATGTTCCGAAAGGGAAACGTCACAGTGGGGGCATTTCATTACATGCCCGCAGGCTCTGCAGGAAATAAAGCCCGCATATCCTCTCCGGTTCAGAAAAAGCATGCTCTGTTCGCCCGCCTCAAGTCTCTGTTTCATCAGCTCTTTCAGCTTCCGGCTGAAAATGGAACGGTTTCCTTCTTTCAATTCTTCCCGCAAATCCACGGTATATACCTGCGGCAGCATGCCGCCCGTCAGACGCTTTTGTAAGCGGTACCGCCTGTATTCCCCCTTTTCCGCCCGGTAAGCCGCTTCCAGAGAGGGCGTTGCGGAACCGAGCACCACGCTTGCGCCTTTCAGCGAGGCGATCTGTATCGCAGTTTCCCGCGCATGATATTTCGGCATTGTTTCGCTCTTATAACTGTTCTCATGCTCTTCATCGATGATGATAACGCCCAGATTCGGAAAAGGCGTAAAAAGCGCCGATCTCGGCCCGATCATCACATCCAGTTCGCCCCGTCTGGCGCGTTCCGTCTGATCGTATTTTTCTCCCATGGATAAAGTGGAGTTTATGACAGAGACACGGTCTCCGAATCTCTTGTAAAAACGAAGCAGCGTCTGGTAAGTCAGGGCAATTTCAGGGATTAACATGATCGCCTGTTTTCCCATTGCGGTCATCTGCTCGATTATCCCCAGATAGACTTCCGTTTTGCCGCTTCCGGTAATTCCGTGTATCAGGCTTGTTCCGGGCCTGCCCGCCCGGTACTCTCCCATAATGTCTTCTATAATAAAACGCTGTTCCCCGCTTAACTCTCTGGCCGCTTCCCGCGCCTGTATCCTCCTGACCGGATTCCGGTAATAGTTTTCCTTTTCTATCGCAATGATGCCCTGTTTTTCCAGGCTGCTCAGCGTGGGCGCCGCCACATTTAATTTTTCCCGCAGCAGCGAATAAGGCAGTATCTCCTCTTCCAGCAGGGCATTCAGCACCCGGACTTTTGCGGTCTGATGTTTCCTTGCACATTCCGCAATCTGCCGTTCGATTTCCTCCCGGCCGCAGCATCTTATAATCTTCTTTCTTTCCGGCTGCTTTAACTTCTGTTTGACGGGAAGCACCGTTTTCAGAGCGGTGATCATGGTGGAGCCATAATGGCTCTTCATCCAGTACGCCGTCTGAATCAGATCGCTTTCCAATGTCGTTCCTTTCTCATCGATACAGCGTATTTCCTTCATCTTTTCCGGCGGATAATCCGACTTTTCGGAGAGGTCAACCACGTAACCGGTCATGTCTTTGTTTCCTGTTCCGAAAGGCACATGCACCCTTACGCCGGGCACGACTTTTCCGGCCAATGCTTCCGGTATGATATACTGAAAAGCCCGGTCTACTTTCTCATGGGAAATTTCCACGATCACATCCGCATATCGTTTTTCTTTGATTGCAGTTTCAGCCATTCACCTTTGTCCTCTTTTCGGAAGCCTGCTCCGCCGCCAGAATCTCCCGAATCATCTCCCGTTCATCCATCGGGTATTTCACCCCTTTGATTTCCTGATAATCCTCATGCCCTTTCCCGGCAAGTACGATAATGTCCCCCGGTTCCCCATGGGCAATGGCATAAGCGACCGCTTCCTTCCGGTCACAAATTTCAAGATACTTTCCGTCCGTCCGTCCGATTCCGGTTTTGATATCCTCTATGATATCCAAAGGTTCTTCAAACCGCGGATTATCGGATGTAATAATCGTTAAATCCGCCAGCTTTCCGCTGACCTCGCCCATCTCGTACCGCCGCAGTTTCGAACGGTTGCCGCCGCAGCCAAAGACGCTGATGAGGCGGTGGGGACGATATTCTTTCAAGGTGGAAAGCAGACTTTCGAGCGCCATCGCATTATGCGCATAATCGATCATCAGCGTAAAGTCATCCGACACATTGACAAGTTCTATGCGTCCCTTTACTTTTGCCCGCAGAAACGCCTTTTTAACCGCTTCTTCCGGCACGTCAAAATGCCTGCATATGGCGGCCGCCGTCAACGCGTTATAAACGCTGAATCTGCCCGGCATGGAGAGCTCCGCGTGAAAATCCATCAGGCCTTTTACGTCAAAAGCTACTCCCAGTTTTCCGCCGCCCGATATCAGCTCCAGATTCTCCGCTCTTAAATCCGCATCCGTTTCAATTCCATATGTCTCTATCCTGCATGTATGCCCCGCCGTCACTTTCTCCCAGTGCTCATCATCCCGATTGACAATACCCACTTTACACTGTTGAAACAGCAGGCCCTTGCAGGCCAGATAATCTTCGAAATCCTTATGCTCGTTCGGGCCGATATGATCCGGTTCAATGTTGGTAAAAATACCGAGGTCAAAAACAAAGCCCTGGGTTCTGTGAAGCATCAGGCCCTGGGAAGACACTTCCATCACCACCGTATCGCACCCGGCATCCGCCATCTGTTTAAAATACTGCTGTACCAAATAAGATTCCGGCGTCGTATTGCCTGCATGGATATGAGTCTCTCCGATGATTACCTCGATGGTGCCGATCAGCCCGACTTTACGTCCCGCTTCTTCCAGAATGTTTCTGACAAGATAGGTCGTCGTCGTCTTTCCTTTCGTTCCGGTAATCCCGATCACTTTAAGCCGTCTGGCCGGATGACCGAAATAAGCCGCCGAGATAAAAGCCATCGCATACCGCGTATCCGCTGTCCTGATCACCGTCACTTCCGCCGTTTCCGGTAAGTCCACGTCCTTTTGCACAACGAGGGCACGGGCCCCGGCTTCCACGACCGAGGCCGCAAAATCATGTCCGTCCGCATTCGCGCCCGGAATGCAGATAAAAAGGCTTCCGCGCGTCACCTTTCTGGAATCATAAACGACCTCCGTCACTTCGATGTCTTCCGTACCCCTGATACACTCATATGTTAAATCCGCCAGCAATTCTTTCAATCTGCTCATCAAAAACCTCCGTTAATTACCTCTTTTAAACCCAATTCCTTACGATTACGGTCCGCCGCACAGACTGTTCTCATAATAAAATAGCACGAAATACACTCTTTTTCAACTTTTCACATTTTCTTTATGGAAGTTTATGTTTTTATTAAGGTAAGTTTATATTTTTATTAGAAAGAAAACACAGTTTAGACACATTTACAAATTAAGATAATATACAAGATAGTTGATTAACTCACTATCTCCCCCCTCATAAGAAAATACGAAAAAGCCTGAGAATTCTCAGGCTTTTTCGGTGCGTTCCTATCTTAATTTCTCTACCGTAATGCTCTCATACAATTCTTCCGCTGTGCCGAAGGGGACGTCCGCGCTCTTTAATGTCGTTGCACTGGCTGCGGAAATCGCCGCCGCACGCCGCAGAGCCTCTTCTCTTCTTTCTTTTTTCATAAAGGACATCGCATAAGACGCTACCACACAATCACCGCATCCTATCGTATTCAGCGCCTGTACGTTCTCCGCTTTGGCGTAAAGCGCCACACCGCCGCTGCATACATACAGAAGGCCGTTCTTTCCCATGGACACGACGACATGCGCAACGCCTCCCGTATGAACTTTTACCGCCGCTTCGATGACATCTTCCCTGTTTACCAGTTTATGCCCGACAATGTATTCTAATTCCTTCTGATTGGGTTTGATAAAATACGGTTTTGCCTCAATGCCTGCCCGCAGGCTTTCCCCGCTCGTATCAAGCATTGTCCGAAGCCCTCTGAAACGCGCCTTTTCGATCAGTGTCTTATAAATATCTTCCGGCATTCCCCTTCCGATGCTGCCTGATAAGACAACGATCTCACATTCCGCGATCAGTTCTTCATACAATTCCAGAAACTGCCCTATCTGTTCTTCTTCGACAAGCGGTCCCGGCTCCAGAATTTCCGTCACATAGCCGTTATCCGCCAGAATGTTAATGCTGCTCCGCGTCTCTTCCGCCACCCGGATAAACTGACATTCCACCTGCTTATCCAATAACGTGTCCTCGATGAAATCCCCCGCATAGCCGCCAAGAAATCCCGTCGCACAGACGCGCTGTCCGTACTGGCGCAGCACCCTTGCCACATTGATGCCCTTTCCGCCCGCAAAAGACATCGCGGTACGCATTCTGTTGACATTTCCCGTGATTAATTCTCCCGCCGTATAGGTTTTATCCACGGCCGGATTCAATGTTACTGTAAGAATCATATTCCCTCTCATTCTGCCGCCTGGGCGATTTTTTTATTTTGAATAGTCCCGCATGACAATCTGCAGACTTTCCTTTCCCTGATACACGTTGATATCCGGATAGTACACCATCTGGATAACGATTCGCTTACTGCCTTCCTGATACAGCCTGATCCGCTCTTCTTTTCCAAATTCCGCTTCCAGAAAAGCATGCCAGCCGGGCAGATCGCCGAAATAAATCATTTCAAAAAGATTCCCTTCTTCGTCCTGTATCCGGTATTTTCCCACATTTTCATTCTTCCCAAGAATCCTCCCGTGTAGAATATGTACGTTTTTCCGGGCAAAAACAGGCTTGGTGTTGCCGTTTCCAAAAGGCTCCAGCACCTGAAGCTGTCTGACAAAATCCATATGGATATAGGATAAGGGCATCGGCACATCGATCAGCAGCTTTTCCGTAAAGTCTTCCTCTGTGAGGCGGCAGTTCCGGTTCAGCATCAGCCGAAATTCCTCAACGTTTTCCTCCGGCAGGGAAAGCCCCGCCGCCATTCTGTGTCCTCCGTAGCGCGTAAAAAGATGTTTGCAGAGGCTCATCTCTTCATACATATGATATGCCTCGATGGAACGCCCGGAGCCTTTTACCCCGTCTTCTCCTCTGGTCAGCACAAAAACCGGCTTATGGAATTTTTCTTTCAGCCGCCCTGCGATAATTCCCGCCAGACTTTCATGACAATCCGGCAGATAAACTACCAGCACCTTGTCCTCCCGCAGCGGACCGTTTTCGATCAGTTCCACCGCCTGTTCCGTCCCCTGCCCTGTCATTTCCTTCCGGCTGTCATTCAGCTCTTTCAGCTCTCCGGCAATCGTGACCGCCTGTGCAAAGCTGCCGCTTTCAAACATCTGAAGCGCTTTCAGAGCCGTATCCAGTCTGCCTGTCGCGTTCAGGCAGGGCCCCAGCACGAATCCGATGTGATAGGCCGATAAAGGCTTATCCTGTAATCCGTTCACTTCAAGCAGCGCCTTCATCCCAAAATTTTTGGTCCGGGCGATCTGCCGCAGGCCGTACTTTACCAGAATCCGGTTTTCATTCCGCAGCTCCATCACATCTCCCACCGTCGCAAAAGCCGCAAACTCCAGCAGTTCCGAAAGCAGTTCCCGGCGCGCCTCGGAACGCATATCTGTCCCGGACTGCCTTCTTATATGTTCTTCCGTCAAAACCTGTACGAATTTATAAGCCACCACCGCGCCGCAGATGCCGTCAAAAGGATAACCGCATTTCTCCTGTTTCGGGTCAATAACGGCCGCCGCAGGGGGAAGCAGTTCCCGCCTCGTTCCGTCCGCGTCTTCCTCATAAGGCACTTCATGGTGGTCTGTCACGATCACGTTCATGCCAAGCTCATTCGCATAAACGATCTGCTCTGCGGCAGCAATGCCGTTATCACAGGTAATGATCGTCCGGATGCCGTCCCGATGCGCCTCTTCGATCAGATGATCGTTCAGCCCATAGCCGTCTTTGATGCGGTGCGGTATGACCGTATCCGCCTTTGCGCCGCAAAAACGCAGACCGCGGAGCAGAATGTAAGTTGCACACACGCCGTCGATATCATAATCGCCGATAATGCGGACCGCCGCTCCTTTTTCAATTTCGGACAGCATAAAAACGACTGCTTTCTCCATATCGTAAAGCAGCCGCGGTTCATGCAGGTCTTCCAGTGTTCCGTGCAGAAACAGATTGATTTCCTCATCCCCGACGATATCCCGGTTCCGTATAATGCGGGCAATCACGGGGTCGATTCCAAAGGTCTCTGCAATTTTTGCAAAATCAGCTTTCTTCGCCGACACCATCCATTTTGCCATCGTAATTTCCTATGCCGTCTTTCGCTCCAGTTCTTCAATCCGCTTTTCCAGTTGGTCAATCTTCCGGATTAATATTTCGATCGTATCTTTCTCCAATTTGCAGGCATTCAGTTCTTTCTGCATCGCATCAAGCCTTTGTTCAATTTTTTCAAAGCGCATATCGACTCTCTCAAACCGCTTGTTGATCCGTTCTTCCATACGCCCCATTTCGTCAATAATCGTATTGACCATCATTTTCATTTCCTTATCCATACCGACACCCCCTGCCTTTTAAGCCGGACTGCTCCGGTACCCGGCTAATAATGCTTTGAGTGGACCAGACGGGAGTCGAACCCGTGTCCAAAAGCCCATTCCCTGTCCTTCTACTATCATAGTCCGTCATTTCGGATTGCTCCTCATTCCCTCCCGTATCAGGAGGCGGACGCCCCGGTACGTTTGGTAGCTTCATAATACGCCCACGGGCTCAAAGCTTTGCCCGTGTCGTTTCCCGCATAGTCGATGCCCGGTTCTTAATGTGCGGGTGCACTAAGGCGGACAGCTGCCCTTAGGCAGCGTATGCTAAATTATCTTCAGCGTTTATATTTATTTTTGCGATTTGACGCATCGCCTGCGGATAGCTTCTCCAGCTGCAAGACCCCTGTCGAAACCTTGACTGGCCCTTATTCAAATCAAATGTCTGCTTCGCAGCCGCCTGATTTTATTGTATATATTACAGTATATCATATGTTAAGGAATTTTAATATCTTTTTTAAAGATTTCTGATCTTAAAATCTCTTTCGTGCTCTCTGCGCTGATCTTTCTTCGCGATGTCCTGCCGTTTGTCATAGAGCTTTTTTCCGCGGGCAAGGCCGATTTCCAGCTTGGCTCTGCCTTCCTTAAAGTAAACCTGCAGCGGAACAAGCGTATACCCCTGTTCGGAAATTTTACCGCTCAGTTTGCGGATTTCCTCCTTGTGCATCAGCAGTTTCTTGGGCCGCAGAGGATCTTTGTTAAAGATATTGCCTTTTTCATAGGGGCTGATGTTCATGCCGTATGCGAAGGCTTCCCCGTTTTCAATCCGTACGAAGCCTTCTTTGATGCTGCATTTGCCAAGCCGCAGCGACTTTACTTCCGTGCCGTGCAGCGCAAGCCCGGTCTCGTATTTTTCTTCTATAAAAAAGTCGTGGTATGCCTTTTTGTTATTTGCAACTAACTTCATCGATTCCTTCGCCATTTTTTACCTCCGCTTTCATTCGTCCTCAGAAACGGAAAACTCAATGCTGCGCGTCATGCGCTCCACCCCGTCCACGCGAATCCGGACGGCTTCTCCCAGACGGAATTTTCTGCCGGTATCCTGCCCTGTCATTTCATACGTATTTTCATCATAGATGTAATAATCTCCGGGCAGTTTCGATACATGAATCATGCCTTCCACCGTATTGGGCAGTTCCACATAAACGCCCCAGCTCGTAATACCGGAAATAACACCTTCAAACACCTCTCCGATGCGGCCTTCCATATATTCCGCTTTTTTCAGTTTATCCGTCTCCCGCTCCGCCTCTTCGGCCCGGCGCTCCATTTTGGAAGAATGCTCCGCGATGCGGGGAAGTCTTTCCTGATAATGTTCCAGCCGTTTTTCCGACAGACGTCCGCGCAGCTGTTCCTTGATAATGCGGTGAATCTGCAAATCCGGATATCGTCTGATCGGGGAGGTAAAATGGCAGTAATACTGACACGCAAGCCCGAAATGCCCGCTGCACTCCACCGTATATTTTGCCTGTTTCATGCTCCGCAGCGTCAGCCTGCTGATCAGCATTTCTTCCGGCGTCCCTTCCATTTTATCCAGCAGTTTCTGTATTTCCTTCGGGTGGACTTCTTCCCGTGAAGTCTTGATATAATAGCCGAAATTATGCAGAAACGTCGATAATTTCATGATTTTTTCCGGATCAGGCGTGTCATGGGTACGGTACACGAACGGAATTTCCAGCCAGAAAAAGTGCTGGGCCACCGTTTCGTTGGCAATCAGCATGAAATCCTCAATGATTTTCGTCGCCGTATTCCGCTCATATGGACGAATATCCGCCGTATGCCCCGTTTCGTCCAACAGGATCTTCGTTTCCGGAAAATCAAAATCGATGGATCCCCGTTTATGTCTTTTCTGCCGCAAAACGGCCGCGAGTTCGGCCATCATTTCAAACATGGGAACGAACGCTTCATATTCCCGGCGTTCCTGTTCGTCGTGGTCTTCCAGAATCTTTTTCACACTCGTATAAGACATCCTTCTGTCAACCCGGATGACGCTTTCCGCAATCTCATAATCCGTCACACTGCCTCTTTCGTCTATCGTCATCAGACAGCTCAGCGCCAGACGGTCCACGCCCTGATTCAGCGAGCAGATACCGTTCGACAGCTTATGCGGCAGCATGGGAATGACCCGGTCCACGAGATAGACGCTCGTCCCCCGCTCCGCCGCTTCCCAGTCCAGGGCGGAATTTTCCTGTACATAATTGGACACATCCGCAATATGAACGCCAAGATGATACCGTTCTCCTTCTTTGGAAAGGCTGACCGCATCATCCAGATCTTTCGCGTCTTCGCCGTCTATCGTCACCATCATCACATCCCGCAGGTCTTTTCGCCCTGCCATGTCCGCTCCCGAAACCTCGTCTGGAACCCGCTCCGTCTGGTTCATAACCTTTTCACCGAAGTCCGTTGACAGGCCGAATCCCCTGATAATCGACAGGATATCGACACCCGGATCATTGATATGGCCGAGAATTTCCACGACCTTTCCTTCCGGCTTATGCCGTTCGTCTCCGTAGCTTGTCAGCTCCACTACTACTTTATGCCCGTCCACGGCGCCTTTAGAACGCTCCTTTGGCACAAAAATATCCGTGCCGATTTTCCCGTTATCCGGAATGACAAATCCAAAAGACGATGACTGCTCGTAAGTTCCGACGATCTGCCGGGAACCGCGCTCTAAAATTTTACGGACTGCTGCCTCCTGTCTCTTCCCGCGTTTCCCCGGCATCAGTTCCACCTGTACCCGGTCCATATGAAAAGCGTTGTTCACCATTTCTTCCGGGACATACAAGTCTTCCGCCCGGCCCTCTATTTCGACAAAGCCAAACCCTTTGGCATTTCCGATAAATGTTCCCGTCAGAAATCTTTCGTCCGGTTTGATATACTTACCTTTCGCAGTTATCTGTACTTTTCCTTCCCGCAAAAGCGCATCCAGCACTTTCCGGAACTCTTCCCGGTCCTCTTTTGCCACCTGCATGAACGCCGCAAGTTCTTTTTCCTTTAACGGCACATACATCTCATCTTCCAAAAGTTCACAGATCAGTTTCTTTCTTTTTTCAAATAATTCCTGACTCAACATTATCTCCTTACCCGCTGCGGCGTTATTTCCTGATAATATGAAAAGCACTCTTTTGCAAGAGTGCTTTCAACATCGTCTAAAAGACATTCAGGTTCAGAACAATCGCTAACAGCATAAATCCTATGGCCAGCCCTGTCGTAATCTTCACGAGCTTTCCTTCCATAGAACGGCCTTTGTTCTTTCCCCAATATGTTTCTGCTGCGCCGCTGACGGCTCCCAGGCCCGCGGTCTTTCCCTCCTGCATCAGCACCAGTATCACGAGTGCTATACAAATGATAATATATATAACAGTTAATACAATCCTTAACGCTCCCATTTGAAATCCGCTCCTTTCCCTATATCAAGCAGAATTTAGTTTATCACAGAAACGGACAGGATGCAAGAGGGAAATTTCCCAAACAGGGGAAACCGCTTTTGAGCTTAGTACCGCTACTGCCTTTCGCGGAGCGGAAGCGTGCCTCCAAAGCAGTCATTCCTGTATGGCCTATCCGGCGGGCGGCTGAATTTTTACCATACTTATGTGAAAACAAGCCCGTCAGATTTCATAATCAATACATGCCCTGTTTACCCTGACCGTATAAACAAACTCTCCGAACTCCACATGCTGCGGCGATTTCTGGTACGCATCCAGCGTTTGTTCCGAGTCAAAATCGAAGATTAACGCGACGTCGTAATTGGAATCCGGCGTGTTCTCCGCGTTTCTGACGACGTTAAACGATTTTATCGTCTCCAGTTCCTTCAGCTTTTCCGCTCTCTTCATAAACTCCGCAATATTGTTTTCTTTGTTTTCCTCTTTCAGGGTAAACATACACACATGTCTGATCATGCCTTTTCCTCCTTTTTCTTTCCTCCGATCCTGTAGAAGATCAAATAATAGAATAATATACAAACCGCTATTCCGGAAAATGTTTCCGCAATCTTCCAGTTGAATGCAACGGCCAATACCATCTGTACTGCGATAATTCCTGCGAATGCTGCGATTGTCAATAAAATTTTTTTCATCTTGATATCCCCTTTTCTTTTTGATTTGTTTTGCTTTGTTGTTATCAGGATATCAGATAACGGCAGGCCGCTCCATCGATTTTTCTTACAATTTCATGCCGTAACTTACAGTTTTGTAAGTTACAGATCAAACGATAACGCCGCGAACGCCTCTTCCATCTCAGGCCGTGCGCCGCGGGCGTTCATCAGGAAGGCTTTCATTTCCGTATGGCGTTCTCCCATGTCTTCCAGCACCGCGCTGAAATTCTCATCGTTTATGCAGTCATGGTCCAGCAAAAAGCGGTAGTACTCCCGCTCGTCACCGTGCTCTTCCAGCACCACTTCCCAGGTTTCCTCGGAAGCCCCGCCTTTCGTATGGGCGCGCAGATAGGCAAGCAGGTCTTCTCTTACAGCCGGCGCAAGGCCGGTATCGTTCATCAGCCGCAGCATCGCCAGACGTACTTTGAAGCGCCGCCGCTGCCCGATATAGTAATCCAGGTTGTTTTCTTTGCTTCCGTAATCCTCTTCCCCGCACAAAAGCATTTTGGAAAAGCCTTCCGCATCTTCTTTTGACAGCAGGGACAGCATCCGCGCATCCCACCGCTCCAGCCAGCTTTTGCTGCCCGCTTCGAGCGGCTCGAATAAATAGAAAGCATCCAGGCTTCCCATGGCCGCCGCCAGCAGACGGGAAACCTGCTCTTCCGTCCCGGAAAGCGATTCCAATGAAGCAAGCCCGTCCCTTTCCCCGCTCACCGCCGCGATCTGCCGCAGACGGGAACAATCTTTCAAAATGCCCTGGCCCGTATCAATCTTTTTCCGCGGCAGCACAAGCGTCGTCAGCGCGCTGCAACAGGCAAACGCCCAGTCCTGAATCGAAACGATGCTTTCCGGGAGAAAAAGCTGCTGCAATTCCTTAGCTCCCAGAAACGCCTTTTTGCCGATCACCGTAACCGGTCTGTCTTCGAGCCGCTCCGGTATGACCAGCATAATGTCTCTGCCCCGGTATCCGGTCAGGATTACGCCGTCTTCCCGTATTTCATATTGCAGAACGCCATGTTTCGTTTCCGTTTCATGCGTTTTCATAATACCTCCGTCAATTCATTCCATTCTGCCGCGCCGGGCATCGTTTTATAAAACCAGATCAATCTGCTGCATCAGCAGATCGCTCCGCTCGGATACCATCATTTCCGCGTGGTGCTTCCGATAGTCCTCACAGCCGTACATACTGATAAATTTGGCGCTGTCCTGGTTTACGGTGCACTCTGTCAGCAAGATCAACATTTCATTGCCGGCGCCGAAAGCATCTTCCACAAAGGCAAACAGATAATGCAGTTCTTTTCCGACCCTTTCCGTCTCCTGCCTGTACGCGGTGACTTCTTCATCATAGCGCGTTTTCAAAAGCCGTACCGCCGCATCCTCATCCGGCACATCATGCAGGCGGAGTTCCCTCCCGCAGTCCTGCAAAAAACCGATGACCTTCCGCTGCTTCCGCCTTTCCCTGTCGGACAAAGAGCCGGCCTTCTGTAAGGCTTCCATTCCTTTCCGTCTGCCTTCGATCTGCTTCTCCAGCAGCGCGCGTACCGCATCGCCGGGCCGTCCCTGTTCTTTCTGCCCGTGCGCTCCGGCCGCATTCCCGTCCTGCTTTCCATCATCCCGGACCACGCCGTCCGCCCCATTCTCCTGAGCCGCGGCGTTACGAAGCGCTTTCATATGCACGAGAAGGCCGCTCAGGTAATCGAGTTTCTCCATATTTTCCCGGATATCGCGCTGTACACGGTCGATCAGCATTCCCATCAGGGAAAGGCGTTCGTCAAAATCAGCTTTTCTCGCCTTTTCTCCGGCATCTGCCGTGCTTTTTCCCGCCAGAATATCCTCCACCCGGTAATCCTTTTTATACTTCTGATACAGGTCATAATAGGCGGTAAACTCCCGGACCGCCCGCGGATTGCGCAGATACTGCTCCACCAGCGATTCCTCCACCTTCATGCCTTCTTCTTCATAAAGCAGCATCATCTCGGACAGATCTTCCCAGCCCCTCGCCGTGATATACGTTTTGCCCCGCACGGTCGTGCCGACCTGATAGAAATCTTCTTTCTTTAAATCCAGATAATTCAGGATTGCCGTATGAAGGTTCCGGTTTCTGGCATATTCTTTCCAGACGCCGTAATCCGCTTCCACTTCCAGAATCTTCATCCGGTCTAACGTCACCACGTCAAATTCCCGCACGGATTTGTTGTATTCCGGCGGATTCCCGGCGGTAACGATGACCCAGCCGTCCGGCACGCTGTGGCGGCCGAACACCTTATACTGGAGAAACTGCAGCATGGAAGGCGCCAGCGTTTCGGACACGCAGTTAATCTCGTCCAGAAAAAGAATCCCCTCCCGGATACCGCTTTCTTTCATCACATCATAGACCGAAGCTATAATTTCGCTCATCGTGTATTCCGAGACGTCATAGCTTTGCCCGTCATATTCCTTATGGGCGATAAACGGAAGTCCCAGCGCCGACTGCCTCGTATGATGGGTCATGGAATAAGATACGAGCGCGATGCCGAGCTCCTGTGCGATCTGCTCCATCACGGCCGTCTTGCCGATGCCCGGCGCACCAAGCAGAAAGATCGGCCGCTGCCTCACCACCGGGATTCTGTATTCCCCGTCTTCGTCTTTTTTCAGATACAGCTTTACGGAATCTTTGATATATTCCTTGGCTTGTTTAATATTTAACATTCTGATTCTCCACTTCCGTCCGGTTCCTCCGGCTCTTCTTCGATCTGCTCTTCATTCAGTACGATCTTAATCGCCCAGGGCGGCACCTCCGGCGCTTCCCCGTCTTCTCCCAGAAAAATAAAAGCGGTATTGTATTCCGGCATCCGCTCCGGATAGATTCCGTAACCGTCCGTGAAATAAAGAAGCCCTTTCAGCTCCTCAAACTCCCCTGCTTCCCGCAGCGTTTCCACATATTCAAAAACCGGCCGGAAATCCGTAGAACCAAATCCCCGCAGTTTCCCGCCGGATAAAAAAGCATCGAACTCTTCACGGCAGGTAATCTTCGTATCGCTCTGCACCTCGTTATCGCACTGGATAATATGCACATTGATCTTCTGAAAAAAATTTTCCTTCTGCTGCATGATCTGATACGTCCTGCCCAGGAACGCCTGTACCAGTTCCCCCCTGCATGACGCCGACGTATCGATGGCGATCACAAAATCCCTGATCTTATTGGCGTCCTTATACTCGAGCGGCTCTACGAGCGGCATGTTCCCGTAGCGGGACAGCCCATAGGTATAATAAATATAATCGAACTCATCATCATTGACCTGAATCGTCTCCCCCATCGTCATAAACCGCCGCAGGAAATCGCTGTAATCATATCTTTCCCGCACGGCCTCCCGAAGATTCTCCTCGATGCTTTGGGCATTGTTTTTGTCTTTGGAAAAAGATTTTAAATCCGCCTTCACCCGTTCGCTGACTTTGCGCCACTCTTCCTGCGAAAGCATCAGCTCTTCTTTTCTGTCCCAGTAAAGATGTTCGTCGTAATGGCATAATTCCCGCCATTCCTTCAAAGCCTTACCGGAAGGCGCCTCTATCCGGAAATGCCTGTAAAGTTTCTCCGCCGTGAGTCCCCCGGCCTGCCTGCGCAGGATTTCCAGTCTGCCCCGCAGCACCGCATCCGAAGGCAGCGCGGCCAGATGCAGGTTCATATCCAGTATGGTATTCTCCACCGCGATATCGGTGGATAAATCCCACAGTTCCCGGTCCAGTTTCCCGGTCTGAAAACTATGGTAAAAAATACAGTGCAGAAGCGTATGCAGATAGAGCCGTACCATAAAATGGGGCTCCTTCCGGTATCCGGAAAGCAGCAGCGCCGGGTCATAATAAAGCGTGCCTCCGTCGAAGGCAAACGCGCCCATCCGTTCCCGTTCTTCCAGCTTTAATTTATCGAGCGCCACATCCAGAAAACGCATATTGATCAGAATGCCGTCATGAGCCAGCCGGATAACCTCACGGGCCAGCGACGATATTGTTTCCGCCATCGTTACGGATACGCCTCCCTTCTTACGCCGCGGCGTAACGTGCCGGGACCGATAGCCGCCGGCACAAATTTGCGGCTGAAAGAACCGCTTCTTTCAACCGCATCGAAATATCATAAAAATGGATTATACTTCCTTTCATGGCCGATATCAGTTGTCTCGCCATGCCCCGGATAGACTTTTACCTCATCCGGCAGAACGAGCAGCCTTTCCTTTATGGAATGAATAAGCGCACCCATGCTGCCCGTCGCCAGGTCCGTACGTCCGACCGACTCCTGGAACAGCGTGTCGCCGCTGATTAAAATGCCGTCTTCTTCAAAATAATAGCAGCAGCTCCCGACCGTATGCCCCGGCGTCGCAAGCAGTTTACAGGTGATTCCCGCAATCGTGATTTCTTCGTTATCCTTTAAATACCCGTCCGGTATTACCGTGTAGGCTCTGCCAACCTGCTCAGACACATTGGTTACCGCATCTTCGCACAGCGCCTTTTCCGCTTCATAGGCGTAAATCGGCGCGCCCGAAAGCTCCCGCAGCTTATTGGTTCCCCAGATATGATCGAAATGCCCGTGGGTCAGCAGGATGCCCGCCACCCGAAATCCCTTTTCCTTCAGGGCTTCGTAAATATAATCGCCTTTATCCGCCGGGTCAAAAAGAACCGCGTCCTTTTCCCCTTCTTTGTATACAAAATAACAATTTGTCTGACAGATGCCAATCATCAGTCTGCCCACTTTCAAATTTCCCATCCGGTATATACTCCTTCCCGTTCAGCGCTCTCATGCACAAAATCTGTCTGCCGCGCTTTTCTTGTCAGCCCGTCGTTCTTTCGATATCGAGTACGCTTTCGATCGTTCTGATTTTGTCCATAATCCGGTTCAGCTCTTCTCTGCTCCGAATTTCAAAGCTGACCGTAATCGTCGCCGTTCCCTGTTTGTTAATGCGCGTGTTCAATGCAAGAATATCAATGTCTTTCTCCGTCAGCGCTTTGGAAACATCTGCCAGAAGACCGTTTCTGTTATTGGCATAAATGGAAATCTCCACCAGATATTTTTCGTCGCCGCGGTCCGCCGCCTCCTGCTGCCATTCCGCATCGATCAGCCTGACACATTCGATTTCAGGCAGATTCAGGATATTGATGCAGTCCGTCCGGTGAATGGAAACGCCCCGTCCTCTCGTGACAAAGCCGACGATCTCATCACCGGGCACGGGACTGCAGCATTTGGAAAACCGTACCGCCACATCATGGATTCCTTTTACGACAATGCTGCTGGTGCCTTTCTTCGGCTGCATCCGGCTGTGCTGCGCGTTTTCCTTAACCTCGGCAAGCACTTCCTCGTCGGATACCTCTTTTTTATGGTCGTGGTCATACTGCTCCTGCATCCTGTTGATGATCTGGCCTTCTTTCAGGCCGCCGTGTCCGACCGCTGCCAGCACGGAATCCCAGTCGCGGAAACCATACTTTTTCATGATGGCCTCTTCGTACCGCGGAATCAGGATGTCCTGCGTACTGATGGACTTCGCCTTACAGTAGCTTAAAAGCAGTTCTCTTCCCTTCACAATATTATCTTCTTTTAATTCCTGTTTAAACCACTGATTGATCTTATTTTTGGCCTGTGTGCTCTTTACCAGATTCAGCCAGTCCCGGCTCGGCCCTTTGGAGTTCTGGGAAGTCAGGATTTCAATCCGGTCCCCGTTCTTAATTTCATAATCAATGGTCACCAGTTTGCCGTTCACCCTGGCGCCGATCATCTTGTTGCCGACCGCACTGTGAATGCTGTACGCGAAATCAATCGGCGTGGAACCGGCCGGAAGATTTTTGACGTCCCCCGTCGGCGTAAAACAGTATACATGATCGGAAAAAAGATTCAGATCGCTCTTTAAGAGTTTCATAAACTCTTTGTTATCTTCCGCGGTCTGCTGCCACTCCAGTATCTGCCGCAGCCAGACCAGTTTTTCCTCTTCCTGGGCTTCCACTTTCTTACCGTCAGAAGCCTCTTTGTATTTCCAGTGGGCCGCAATTCCGTATTCGGCCGCCTTGTGCATTTCATAAGTACGGATCTGGATTTCGAAAGGCTGTCCCGAAGAACCGATCAGCGTCGTATGAAGGGACTGGTACATATTCGCCTTCGGCACCGCGATATAATCTTTAAACCGTCCCGGGATCGGCTTATACATCTCATGGATAACGCCGAGCGCCGCATAGCAGTCCATCACCGTATCCACGATGATGCGCACCGCAAACAGGTCATAGATCTGATCAATGGTCTTATTCTGGTTTTTCATCTTTTTATAAATGCTGAAAAAATGCTTGATACGGCCGTCTATCTGTGCTTTGATTCCGGCGCGCGCGATATGCTCTCCCACCTCGTCCACAATCGTCTGGATATACTTCTCCCGAACGCTCTTGCGGACCGCAATCGTGTCAACCAGCTCATAATAGGCTTCCGGTTCCAGATATTTTAAAGAAAGATCATCGAGTTCCACTTTGATTTTGGAAATGCCGAGCCGCTGTGCGATCGGCGAATAAATGTCCAGCGTCTCCCGCGCGACTTCCTGCTGTTTCTCGACCTTACGGTACTGTAAGGTACGCATATTGTGCAGCCTGTCTGCCAGCTTGATTAAAATGACGCGGATATCTTTCGCCATCGCCAAAAACATCTTCCGCAGATTTTCCGCCTGTCTTTCCAGCTTTTCCGCATCTTTATCGCTGCCCGTTTCCCCATGGAAACTCAGTTTATCCAGTTTCGTAACACCGTCGACAATCAGCGCCACGTCCACGCCGAATTTTTCGGCAATTTCCTCGTCCGTGATCGGCGTATCCTCCACCACGTCATGCAGAAGCCCGGCCACGATCGTTTCTTTGTCCAGTTCCAGATCGGCCAGAACGATTGCCACGCACAGCGGATGGATGATATAAGGTTCTCCGGACTTGCGCACCTGATCTTTATGCGCCTCATAGGCTACCGCGTAAGCCTTTTCAATCAGAGAAATATCATCCGAAGGGTGATATTTGCGCACACGGGTAATCAGTTCCTGATACAATGCTTCAGGACTCTGAAATTCCTCTATCGATTCAATTCTTCCGTCGTCAAAAACAACTTCTTTCTTTTCTTCTGTCGCCATATTCTCACCAGTCGCTTTGTTTTACAGTTTACCTGTTTTTTGAAGGATATTTTAAGAATACATGAACCTTCCGGCTTAGTCAATATCCATCATGCAAAAAAACACAGGCCGCACAGCCTGCATTCCAGGAATTTATTTCATAAATTCTCGTCCGAAGACCGCCGCGATTACAGCAGTTTTCTATAAAATGAAGATACCCTCAGTGAACAAGGGGATCAGCCCTTACGGCTCTCCCGGCCTGTCAATTTTCTTGACGATACCGGGCAGCAATGATACCATTTTAAGAAAAAGCGCACTCTTTTTTCATATTTTACAGTATATTATGCGCAAAAATACCGAAAGGCTCATATGTATGAATCAAAATGAAATTGATCTTCTGAATTTTGAGAATGAATTGTTGCGGACACGCAGAAAATTAAACGACCTGATCTATCAGATTTCCCACAGCGAACAAACGCCGGAAAGCAGATCACGCTGTCAGGAAAAGATTTTTTATCTGGAAACAGAATTAACCTATATGAATCAACAGTTTCAAATGCTGAGAGAAAATCAGGCACGGCAGGCAAACGCGGCCGCGGCGCCTCCAACGCATGTTCCGCAGACACCGGTGCAGCCCGCAATGCAGACGCAGCAGACCGCCCGGGCGCCGCTTCCGCCCCGGATGGACGGCGTTTTGCCACGGACAACGCCCCCTGTTTCCGCGGATTTTCCCCGCCAGGATTATGAAAAAATATTCGGCAGGAGCTTTATGGGCATTTTCGCCTCCGTGCTGATCTTTATCAGCCTGATTATTTTCGCCACGCTGATGCTGCCTCATCTGACCGACGCGATGAAACTAGCCGGGCTGTATCTTTTAAGCTTCGGTCTGCTTACCGCCGGGTTCTTTCTGTCCGGCAAAAATCCGGCGAATAAATTCTACACCGCCGTCATCGGCTGCGGCGCCGGCTCATTGTACCTGTCCCTGTTATTAAGCGACCTGTATTTTAAAGTATTCGGAGATCTCGTCCTGTATGCGCTGATTCTTGTATGGGCCGTTTTTGTGAGATATCTGTCGAAATTAAAAAGCCTGGTTTTCTATATCATCGGGCAGCTCGGCATTCTGATCGCAACGATACTCGGAACCGTTCTCTGCGTTCATGACGGCGACGCGGAAAAGTTTCTCGTGTTGACGGTCTTCTACTTTATTTCCGCTTTCGTATTCTCAAATGCCGCCCCGTTTCCGCCCCTGCGGCAAAACGCCGCCCGGATTCCCGAAGGGGCCGCGGCGACGAAAACGGTCTTTGGAAACAATCTCTGCGGCCACATTTTCAGACTGTTAAATGTTTTTATCCTGACAACAGCATTTCTCTTTCCGGAATCGTTTTCCGGTCCGGGCAAAGCGGCGCCCGAAATGATTACGATCGCGCTGCTTTTATTGTTTCTTTTGATGGAGTTTGTTCTCTTCTACCGGGAAGAATACGAATGCGGCATGGCTTTCCAGATTCTGACAATTACCGCTTCCTGCCTTTTCCTATGTCTGCTCAACCGGCTTACGGAATGGCCGCAGGACGTTTTTCCGGCGCTCGTATATTCGCTGGCTGTCATTTTATTATTTTATGTCACTTTCAAAAACGCCGCATACCGAATCGTCTCGGAAATATTCGCGTTTCTGCTCATCTGGCTGGTGTGTTATGGCTCCGGCTTCCTGAGCCGTCACCTTTACATGTATCTTACGGTCATTCCTTTTCTGCTCTACGGCGGACTGAAAAAAGAAAAAACCTATCTGTACGCGGGCATCGCCTTTGTATTCGGTTTTCTGCCCCTGACGGACGGCCCGGAACATCTGATCATGGTTCTTCTTTCCTACGGCCTGTTCTGCTGTTTCGCCTCCAAAACGGACGACCTGCCTTTTAAACTGGCCGGTTATCTCGTGCTGACGCTCGCGGCGGCAATGACCGTATCCAACTGCTGTTATACCTTCTTCCGACAGCATGACATAAGCCGCGGTTTTCTCAAAGCGGACCGGATTACCTTTTTCGTCATCGCCGGGCTGCATCTTGCCCTGTCCGTATTTCAGTATCTCGGCCGTCAGAAACCCGTCGAGATCATGACCTATGCCGTCAACGGCCTGCTGATGCTGCTGGGCTGTATCCTTTTATACGGCAGGGTCTGGCAGATACCGGTTATTCTGGTTACCGTGCTGTTATTCACGGTCAATTCCCGGAAAATTCTGCAAAAAGACGTCCGCGCCGGCTATTATGTCGCATTCAAATACACGCTGCTGATGGTCTGCATTCTGGGTTCTTACGAAGCCGCCAGCTATCTGGTCAGCATCAGCCTGCTGTTGTTCGCCATCCTGAGCATCGTCTTCGGCTTTTACAAAGATGCGGTCACATTCCGTCTCTACGGCCTGGTTCTTTCCATAGTCAGCGTCATTAAATTAATTATGTTCGATATCCGGTACGACAGCACTCTCGAAAATGCCGTCAGCTTCTTCGTCTGCGGTCTCCTGTGCTTCGTCATCAGCTTTCTTTACAACCGCATCGATCACCGGCTGAAAAAGAAATAGGACTGGAACATAGCCCTTCTTCCGGCAGAGATTTCTTACAGCAGATAATGATTCTCTTTATCCGCCACCTGCAGCGCCGCGAGCGTATACGTTGCATAACCTTCGGCTACGAGCGGCTCCTGCCTGCACAAAGCCTCGGCCTCTTCGTAGCTTTCCGTTTTGAATATGACCATGCCCGCAACGCCGGGATATCCTTTGAACGGGCCGCAAAGCTCAATTTTTCCCTCGGCATCCAGCTTTTCCAAATTTTCCACATGCCTTGTAATAACGGCTTTGGTAACTTTGTTATACGTTTTCCCCTTTTTGATCATCATGACATACCGCCATTTTTCCATGTTTTTACCTCCTGTAAAATGTTTGATATTCGGCCGTACTTCTTAAAATTGTTCACTGAGAATAGATACTGACGATTTCGGCCGCCCTTTCCCGCAGCATGACGCGGGCCGTTTCCGGGGCAATGATTTCGACATACTTCCCGAAAGAAAGAAGATAGTGGAACAGCCAGTTATTCAGCTCATAGGGAGCTTCCACATAATAATATCCATCCTCTCCCGGACAGACCAGGCTTTCCTGAAATTCATCGTACAGCCTGTGCGCAATTTCAGGCGAAAACTTTAATTTCAAAACGGGAACATTATCGTTTCCGCCGCATTCGGATACCAGCGAATAGTCCGGCGGCAGTTCCCGTTCAAACGTTTCGGACAATACTGTAAGATGCCTTACCCTGGACAAACGGAAAATCCTGATTTCTTCTTTGTATCTGCAATACCCGACGATATACCAGGCATGGGACTTAAAGACCAGCCGCAGCGGTTCTACTGTTCTTTCCGACTTTTTCAGCTCCGAATTAAAATAGCTGAACGTAATCACATGCTTGCCCAGAATCGCATCCTGCAGTTCGGAAAACCTGATTTTTTCTTTTTCATCGCTTCCCCAATAGGAAAAATCAATCTCCAGCCATTTCTGCTCCCGCGCGTTTCTGAATACGGCGCCGATTTTACTTAGAGCCGTTTCCGCATCAGGATACCGGGCTGCCTGTAAAATCTGTAATCCCTGGCAGACACGCTGCCATTCCTCGTCAGACAATACGGATTTGTCGATCGTGTAACCGTCTATGAGGGATATACCCCCGCCGGTTCCCTTTGCGGATACTACCGGTATCCCGGCAATCGACAAAATATTGATATCCCGGTAAACCGTCCTCGTCGATACATGGAAAAAACCGGCTAATTCCTTTGCGGTCACATGCCCGTGACTGACGATATAAAAAACCATCTGAACCAGGCGTTCTATCTGCATCACAGCACTCCTTACATAATCCTCTCCTGAAAAAGGCACAAATTTACTATAACACTTTCAATATGACATATAGCTGTCCCATTGGATCATTTTTTCTCACAAATTCCGGCAAAGCAAAATGCTATGCAATCGGAAAACCTTTTGCATAGCATTTAAAATTTTTTTGTAAAATTTACATCATGCCGCCCATTCCTGCGCCGCCTGCGGGCATTGCGGGTTCTGCTTCTTTGATGTTTGCAACAACCGACTCCGTTGTGAGGAGTGTGGATGCAACGCTTGTCGCATTCTGCAATGCGCTTCTGGAAACCTTCGCCGGATCCAGAATGCCGGCTTCTACCATGTCAACATACTCTTCTTTGAGCGCGTCGAAACCGACTCCGACGTTGGACTCTCTTACTTTGCTGATGATAACGGAGCCTTCCAGGCCGGCATTGGCAACGATATGGTACAAAGGAGATTCCAGCGCTTTCAGTACGATCTGCGCACCGGTCTTCTCGTCGCCTTCCAGTGTATCAGCCAGTTTGGAAACTTCTTTGGATGCGTGGATATATGCGGAACCGCCGCCTGCGATAATGCCTTCTTCTGCTGCCGCTCTTGTTGCCGCAAGCGCATCTTCCAGACGAAGCTTCGCTTCTTTCATCTCCGTTTCCGTTGCTGCGCCGACGCGGATTACCGCAACGCCGCCTGCCAGTTTTGCAAGACGCTCCTGTAATTTCTCTTTATCGAAATCGGAAGTAGTCTCTTCGATCTGTTTTTTGATCTGTCCGATTCTCGCCTCGATCGCTGCCTTGTCGCCTTCGCCGTCAACGATAACGGTGTTTTCTTTCTGAATTTTCACGGATTTTGCACGGCCGAGCTGATCCATCACAGCGTCTTTTAATTCCAGTCCGAGTTCGGAACTGATCACCTGACCGCCTGTCAGAATCGCGATATCCTCTAACATTGCCTTTCTTCTGTCGCCATAGCCGGGCGCTTTAACGGCTACCACATTGAATGTGCCGCGCAGTTTGTTGACGATCAGTGTCGTCAGCGCTTCGCCTTCCACGTCTTCCGCGATGATCAGCAGTTTTGCGCCGGACTGTACGATCTGCTCCAGAATCGGAAGAATTTCCTGAATGTTGGAAATCTTCTTATCCGTAATCAGGATGTACGGATTTTCCAGCGTCGCTTCCATCTTATCCATATCCGTCGCCATATAAGCGGAGATATAGCCTCTGTCAAACTGCATGCCTTCTACCAGATCTAACTCTGTCAGCATGGTCTTGCTTTCTTCAATCGTAATAACGCCGTCGCCGGATACTTTTTCCATAGCGTCCGCTACGAGCTGTCCTACTTCCTCATCGCCCGCGGAAATAGCCGCTACTCTTGCGATATGCTCCTTGCCGTTTACTTTGGAGCTCATCTTCGCGATCGCCTCTACCGCAGCATCCGTTGCCTTCTTCATGCCTTTTCTCAAAATAATCGGATTAGCGCCTGCTGCCAGGTTCTTCATACCCGCATTTACCATTGCCTGTGCCAGAACCGTCGCCGTCGTCGTGCCGTCACCCGCAACATCGTTTGTCTTGGTTGCAACTTCTTTTACAAGCTGTGCGCCCATGTTCTCGAAAGCATCTTCCAGTTCGATCTCTTTTGCGATCGTAACGCCGTCGTTTGTGATCAGCGGCGCGCCATAGGATTTATCCAAAACAACGTTTCTTCCTTTCGGTCCAAGTGTGACTCTTACCGTATCGGTCAGTTTATTAACGCCGGCTTCCAAAGCTGCCCTTGCCTCTGCTCCATATTTGATTTCCTTTGCCATGATGAATCTTCCTCCTGAAATTATTTTCTGTTTCTGCTTTTACAGCTTCTCATATTCTCTGCGAAACGCCTGTTGGCGCAGGCATCGGATTTTCTTCTCATCCTTCGCATACTGCCAGAATATCATTCTGTCTTACGATAATATACTCTTCTTCTTCGATCTTTACTTCCGTTCCGGAATATTTGGAATAGATCACCTGATCGCCGACTTTTACTTCCATCTTTACTTCTTTGCCGTCCACAACGCCGCCCGGCCCTACTGCGATTACTTCTGCCTGCTGCGGTTTCTCCTTGCTCTGTCCCGGAAGAACGATGCCGGATTTGGTCGTCTCCTCGGCTACTAACTGTTTCAATACAACTCTGTCACCAAGTGGTACTAATTTCATATTTTCTGCCTCCTTCAATAATATCCCTTCATTTACGGCAGCCGGCTGTGCTTTCTCTTTCGGGCGGCCGCCATCCTTTTGTTGTTCTGTTAGCACTCATTTGTGTCGAGTGCTAATCGTTAAGCATATATTAGTTTTATCCCTGTCACTTTGCAAACTTAAACAAAGTTCTATTTCTTTTATTTTCTTGAAATTATCTCTTGTTTTCTTCCATTTTCTCTTATTTTCTTATCACCTCCCAAAAATTTGAATTTAATACTTTTTTTAGAATTGCCGATAATCGGCATAATAATACCGGGCCGCAGGGCCCGGCATGCACTTATTTTCCTTTTTCCAGCCGCTCCCGGTATCCGGGCGCGTTTTTAATTTCAAACTTGTTATCAAACATCTCATATTCCGCATCCGGCAGCTTATCCGCTATTTTTTCCTCTACGTTCGTTTTATAGACGATGCCGCAGGCCACGGAAGGTGCCAGCTTTTCATCCTCAAAAGCGAGACAGTCTGCCTGTACTCTCTGACAGTATGCCTCCGCTTCGCCTTCGTCCGCCATCGGAATCAATATGACAAACACATCGCCGTCCACGCGGCCGATCTCATAATCCGCTTTTGCTTCTTTCTGTAAAAATCCGGCAATCGTTTTGATCAGACGGTCGCTCTCTTCATCGCCGAAATGATCGTTGACATATTTCCAGTCGTTGATGTTCGCATTGATCACGGCCACCGGAACGACTTCCGAAGCGTCCATTGCCCGCATGCGCTCTTCAAAATAGAATTTATGATAAACACCCGTCAGCGCGTCATTCGTTTCCCCGTTTACCGTCTGCACATGCTTTTCACCAAGACGCTCTTCCAGTTCGTCCATATAAATCGCGTATTCCCGGTGTCTGTACGCCTCTTCGCCGAGGCAGGAAAACATCCTTACTTCCGCGTCAAGCATATCTTCGACAAGCTGCTCTTTGCCCGTTTCCACGCCGTCCGTTTTCACATAAAGATGCGCGATCGTCCTGTTGCAGACCCGCACCTTTTTCCCCGGTTCTCCTACCACATCCGGCAGAAATCCGGCAAAATTCCCGACGGATACGACCTTCTCTCCGTGCCGGTCCGTCAGCAAAAGCTCCGCTCCCGTCAGCGCCGCAAGCGCCTTTAAATGTTCCCGTAACGAATCCACCGGATACAGATTATCCATCGCATAATTTTTAATATTTTCCCTGATTCTCTTTTCAAAAGGAACCGCTCCGTAGTCCATACCGCATACCTCTCCTATCCCCATTGATTCTATTGCAAATCTGTGTTAAGTATACCTTTTTTCTTGAAATTTGTCTACCCTCTGTAAACAGGAGGAAGCGCCCATAACAGGCGGCAGCAAACCGGAGCAAGGCGTCGGGCGGAGCATGGTTCTCTGGCGGAGGCCCTGGAAAAGCGCCGGTACTTAGTGAAAAAGACGCTTTGCGGCTTTTGAACTTAGCACCGCTGCCGCTTTTCGCGGAGCGGAAGCGTGCCTCCAAAGAGAACCATGCTCCGCCCGGCGCCCCGCTCCGGTTTGCTGCCGCCTGTTATGGGCACACTACTACCAAAATACTACTGAAAGAAGTATGGTATTTTACAGACTTTTACTCTATGCTTATTATAGAAACATATATACTGACAAAAAAGGAGGTCTCCCATGTATTTTATTTCCATTCTCGCTGTCGTTATCGCATCGGTCATCCTGAGTTTTTCGCTGACCCTTTCCGTTTCCTTCAAAAATTTTCTGGATTTTCCGAGTCTGCTGCTGATTCTGCTCCTCAGCATTCCGATTCTGATTTCATCCGGGCTTCTCAGGGACTTTAACAATGCTTTCCGCATTGCCATAGGGAAAAAGAAAAGCGGCGGCCTGACCGAAATCAAGCGGGCCTGTAAGGCCGTCGGCCTGATGATCCGCACCTTCCTGTTAAGCGGCCTTTTTCTGTTTCTGATTTCCATGATCACGGTACTTCACTCTCTGGATACGCCGGATGCGCTTGGACCCGCAATTTCCGTTTCCCTGCTCTGCTTCATCTATGGCACGGCGCTTGCCCTTATGCTGCTCCCCATCAGAGCCATTTTGCAGGTACGCATCATTGAGTTCATGCAGGAACCGGAAAACGGGCTTTTACAGGAAAAAGAAGACCCGCACGGCGGATACGCAGAGGAAACACAATCGGAAACGGAGTAGCCTATGAAAAATCTTGCCAAAACGGCGTCCCTTCTTACTTATATTGTCATTTTATCAATTTTGTTACAATTCAGACTGTCAGAACTGTTCGATTTCAAACAGTTCTGCCTTGTTCTTGCCGGCATGTTCCTTCTTTTCTTTCCGGGCTTCAGCCGCGGTGAAACCAGACAAAATTATGCCGGTCAGCTGGCCTCCTGTGCGCTTTATGCCAGCTATATCCAGACTTTTATCCTTCTTTTTCTGCTTCTGTCAACGGAGGTAACGCAGGAGCATCTGTTCCGGGAAGTCGCATTGCGGTGCCGTCCCATCCTGTACGGCATCTGTCTTTGGGTTATTTTCTCCATTGAACCGGAAAAAACGCCCGAAAGCAGAACTGTTCCGGACAGCGGTCCCGCAAAATCGCCCGCACCGGAAATGCCGGAAGAGCGAAAGTATAAAACGGCATCGGAAACTTACGAAGCTTACCGCCGTCTTGGCCTGACAAACCGGGAATCGGAACTTGCGCTTTTGATCGAAAAAGGAAAGAGCAACAGCGAAATCGCCGCGGAACTGAACATTTCCGAAACAACGGTAAAAAAACATATTTCAAATATTTTCGAAAAACTAAAGATCAGCCGCCGGGAACAGATACGGGAACAGCTCCGGCAGACGGCTTCCAATTCCCAACCTGATGTGTTAAAATAGCTAATAAATCATATTTTTGTATCAGGTGGAGGAATATCATGACGCATAAAGAAAAAGCCGTGCAGCTTTTGAATCAGCAATACCACTGTTCTCAGGCATTATTTGGCTCCTTCGCGGAGGATTTCGGACTCGATTTAAAAACCGCTTTCAAAATAAGCACCTGTTTTGGCGCCGGCATGCGTCAGGGCGGAACATGCGGCTGTATCACCGCTTCTTTGCTGATACTGGGACTGGCCCTCGGATTCTACGATTCCCAGGATCGGGAACTGGAGGTATACGCAAATAACAAAACCGAAGAATTGATACGCCTTTTTACGGAAAAAATGGATGGCGCGGTCAACTGCCGGGATATTCTCGGCAAAGACATTACCAGGCCGGAGGAAATGGCCGTCATCCGCCAGGAAGGACTGATTCTGAAAAAGTGCCCGCGCGCGCTGAATGTCAGCATCGACATTCTGGAAGAAATGCTCGCCGATATTCTCAAAAATAAAACGGAAAGCGCCATTTCCCCGGAAGATCTTCCGAAGACAGACGAAATGCAGAGCATTCTGAAAGGGGTTGCCCGTTTGAAATGTTTCCGCAGAAACGTCAATAACCTTCTCCATTCCTCCTCCCGGAAAATCGGATTTATCCAGTTCGATATTTCCAGATTTAAGATTATCAACGATCTGTACGGAGAGAGATTCGGCGATGAAATCCTCGATTTTATCAACAGACAGTTAAAGGAATTATGCCGTCCCGATCAATATTCTGTGAATCTGCGCAGCGATGTTTTCATGATCGTAACAGAATATGAAACGGATGACGAACTTTTGACATTCATTCACCGGATCGACGAAAGCATCAACTGTTTCAAGGACGTAAAGCTTCATATTACATTCGGTGTCTACACGGCTGAGGATGAAGCCGCCGAGATGAGGCAGATGGAAGACCGCGCCGCTATGGCGAGAAAATCTTCCAAAAATAATATTCTGACAAACATTCTTTTTTATAAGGAACAGTTTAAGGAAACGCTCTATAACAGAAAATTTATCGAAGAAAACATGGAAAACGCCATCGCTGAAAACCAGTTTATGATGTACCTTCAGCCGAAATACAGCATTACGCGGAATAAGATTATCGGCGCGGAAGCCCTTGTCAGATGGCGTCATCCCACCCGCGGCATGATCTATCCCGACCAGTTCATCCCCATAATTGAAGAAAACGGCTTCATCAAAAAAGTCGATTATTATATCTGGGAAAAAGCATGTCTTTTTATTAAAAAATGTCAGGATGCGGGCATTCATTCCTGTCCCGTCTCCGTCAATGTTTCCCGCATTCATCTGCGCGATAACGAATGTATCGGCGTGCTTTCCGGCCTCATAGAAGAAAACGGCATTTCCCGGAAACTTCTCGAACTGGAAATCACCGAAACGGCTGACAGCCAGCAGGTGAGCAAAAAAGCTCTTGCGCTCAGGGAAGAAGGTTTTACCCTTTTAATGGATGATTTCGGAAGCGGCTACTCTTCCCTGAACATTCTTCTGGAAACACCGTTCGACGTCATCAAACTGGACCGAAAATTCATAGAAAACATGATGGTATCCGACAAGGGCAGATTAATTCTGGAACAAGTTGTCTCCATGTCGGACAAATTAGGTCTTGGCCTGCTCGCAGAAGGCGTGGAGACCCGCGAACAGATCGATCTGCTGCAAAAAATCGGCTGCGATCAGGTGCAGGGCTATTATTATGCAAAGCCTATGCCGGAAGAAGATTTTTTTGCGCTGCTGACCGGACAGCCGAATGCCTGACTGATTACTCACGGCCCGGAACGGAACGTTCGTCTTCCTTATACCATTCCAGCTCCCTCGCCGGAATGGTCTGGAAATTGTCTTCCCCTTCTCCTACCCGAAGAATGACATTCCGGATGCCCGCCTGAATAATCATCCGGGCGCATAAAGGGCACGGTTTTGCCTTATGCACCGAACAATCCTCCGGATTTATGCCCGTCAGATACAGATCGGCGCCAAGCGTCTGCTCCCTGGAACAGTTCAACAGCGCATTGGCCTCCGCATGAATGGCACGGCAGATCTCATATCCTTCTCCCTGGTGCATATTCCGGGGAATCCTCGGACAGATGCCGGTGTCACAGCAATTCTCAAATCCCCGCGGAGAACCGTTATATCCTGTGGAAATAACCGCATCGTCTTTTACGATAACCGCTCCGTACTTTCGTTTAATGCAGGTACTGCGGTAGGCAAAAGCCTCTGCGCAGTTCAGATACGTATCTATCTTGGAAATTCTTTTATTCGCCTGTGGTATTACCATATAAATCCCCCTGTTCTCATTCCGTATGCGCCGTTTCACCCGACGCGGCTTTCCGAAACCGGCCTTCGCCAAAAAAACCGGCGAACAAGAACACAATAGCAAACACCGGACGGCTTGTCAATGCGGATATGCCAAAAAACGATGGACAGGCATTCCCACAGCTTTTATAATATGAAAGGAATACAAAAGGAGGACTTGTCAATGAAATTTTTAGAAAAAAACCGGAAAGGGTTCCTGCTCTGTCTGGCGATCGCCGTGCCTTCATGGTTTCTCGGAAAACAGTTTCCCATTATCGGCGGCGCAGTTATCGCCATCATCGCCGGCATGATCATTACCCTTTTTATCAAAAACAAAACGCCCTTTGAATCAGGCGTAAAATTTACTTCCAAAAAAATACTGCAATGGGCCGTAATTCTGCTGGGCTTCGGTATGAATCTGACCGTTATTTTACAGACCGGAAAACAGTCCCTTCCGATTATCGTCAGCACCATTGCCACTTCCCTTGTAATCGCCTTTCTTTTGCACAAGGCCATGCACATTCCCGGAAAAATATCCACATTGGTCGGCGTCGGCTCCTCCATCTGCGGAGGTTCCGCCATAGCGGCGACGGCTCCGGTAATCGATGCAGACGACGAAGAAGTGGCGCAGGCCATATCCGTTATCTTCTTCTTTAACGTGCTGGCCGCTTTGATTTTCCCGACTTTTGGAAAAATCATCGGTTTCGCGGTCGATACCGGAGAAGCTTTCGGCATTTTTGCCGGAACAGCCGTAAACGATACTTCCTCCGTCACGGCGGCCGCTTCCACCTGGGACAGCATGTGGGGACTCGGTTCCGCAACATTGGACACCGCGGTCACCGTCAAGCTTACCCGTACCCTTGCCATCATACCGATCACGCTTGTGCTGGCCATGCTCCGTACAAGAAACGAAAAACGAAACGGCGATTCCGGCAAAAAAGTAAGCATGAAACAGATATTTCCTTTTTTTATCCTCTACTTTATCGCCGCTTCCGTTATTACCACCATCGCAGTTTCCGCAGGCGTTGATGCAGGCGTATTTACACCCGTCAAAGAACTGAGCAAGTTCTTTATCGTTCTCGCCATGAGCGCCATCGGCTTAAACACCGATATTATAAAACTGATCAAAACAGGCGGCAAGCCCATCGTCATGGGATTTTGCTGCTGGATCGGCATCACCGGTGTCAGCCTGCTGATGCAGCATTGGATGGGGATTTGGTAAAATCGCCGCCCGGCGGCGGCGATTACGAGAATGCTGCGCATTCTCCCTCGGAATGGTTTTGACGACTGCATTTTCATGCCGATTTGGTAAAATCGCCGCCCGGCGGCGGCGATTACGAGAATGCTGCGCATTCTCCCTCGGAATGGTTTTGACTATGGCATTTTCCATGCCGATTTTACGAGAATGGTTTTGACTATAATTTTTACTCCCGCCGTCCTTTCCGGCCGCAGGAATTTGCTTCCGTACAGTAGCCGTACTCTTCACACTTTGGAACAAAATAGCGCTCCGTCAGGTAATGCCATTCCTCGGAGTAGGCGCCAAGCGCCGCCGCCATATCGTTCATCAGTTTCCGGTACTCCCAATATGCTCTCGTGCAAAGACGCTGATGCGCCATATCGATCAGATTTCTGAGATTTGTCCGGAATACCACCTTGCTTTCCATGCCAAGCGGAAGCAGCATTGCAATATCCTCTCCCGGCATTCCCAATTCTTCCAGTTTCTGCATCGCTTTTAAAACTTCCGACACCGCTCCGTCATAAACCGCCTTCGCCTCAGCGTCTCCCTCGATCTGCGGCGGCGTAACATAAGGAAATCCTTTTCTGTAATCGATATATCTTGTAGATGCCTGAAGCCTTGTCGGCCCGCCGCCGATATGCGTATACAGTTCTCTGATGACCCTCGCCGAATAGCCGTCCAGTATCATATATACCTGCGGATATTCCCATGTTCTTCCATGACCTGATGACAGACAGTGAATCCCTCTTTTATAGTTTTTAACCGCATCGGTAATATCCGCCCCCCAGCAGACGCCGGCTTCCCTCCCGATCAGACTGACCGGATCAGTGGTCGTTTCCTTTTGTATGATAATTTTACTCATCGTCCGTTTCTTCCTTTCTGTTTTCTAAACCGATTCTATTTTCCCATTGCATTTTCCGCGGCTTTCCTTTCAATTCAATGGTCGTACAATCCGGGATAATCCGTTAAAGCAAGAGATTTTACTTTTCCCTCTTTTGATTTATATATGCCCATAATCATTTCTTCCTCAGTTCACAGCTTTGTATGATTTTCATTTATTGTAACGTATTTGTCGTCACTTATCAAGTCACACTGACAGCCATGACTTTCAGTTTGCGGACTTTGAAGATAAGACGCTATCAGCGTCAGCACAAAGCCGCGATTGAAAAATCAGTGCATCGGCACGCGCGGGCCTGCAGATTTAGAGAAACTTTAAAGACAACCCTGTTATACTGATAAAAGTTTCGGAGGCAAAACACTGTTTCCGTTACAAAAAAAGCAAAGCGAGGACAAAAGATGATCAGAAAATGTACGGCAATAGCAAGTATCATGCTTCTTATACTTGCGTCTGCAACCGGATGCGCCGGTGGAAAAGGCGCAGAGGCGCAAACTTCCATGCCTCCCCTGGAAGATGCGTCGATCGAAGACAACGCTGAAGACCGGCAGAATCAGAGCGCCGGACCGGAGCAAAACACACCGGAAACCTCCGGGACAGACCAGTCCGCGGAAGCGGCCGAGAACGGAAGCAGCTCTCCGGATACGGAGAATCCTGCTGAAAACGGCGAGAGCGCTCTTCCGGATATCATTATTATCGGCGGAAAAGTGCGAAGCGTCTCGCAGGACAGTTTTGTCATCAGCCGCGTGCTGACAGACGATACTGACGGTCCCGGCAGTATTGTGATTATTCCGGAAAAAGGCAGCCCTGATGAAGAACTTGTCACCATCCGCTGCACGGATTCCACCGCTTTTGAACGCTGGGTCATATCGGGCGGCGGCGCAGGCATCGAGAAGACGGAAGCCGCTTTTTCCGATATTCAGGAAGACGGCGGTCTTGAGGCCGAAGGATATTTTGAAGGAGAAGAATTTATGGCGGAAAAAGTGATTATCGAAATCTATGAATAGGCAAAGAGAATCTTTATAATGGTCTGACAACAAATTCACCCCGGCCGCATATTACAAAGGCCGGGGTGAATGCCGTTCTTTTATCAGTCCGTCTCTACAAATGGTACTGTTCGGAAAAGCATCCGTAATTTGCAATATCAAACCGCTTCCCCTCCCGCTTCGGATACGCTGCGGTATCATAATACAGATTATCCACAAGCAAAATATCTCCGATATGCCTCGCATACAATACCCTTTCATCAAAACAGTAAAATTCATTCTGCAGCAGTTCCAGGCGTCCATGATAGTACCATTCGTCGCTGCTTTCCACTTTGGGCCATACCGTAACGGGCGCTTCTCCCCACGCGGGAATATAGGCACAGTTCAAAAAACGGTTCGCTTTCAGGACAACGGAGCCAGCTGCCCCGGATTCATACCAGGAGCAGGCTTCTCCTTCCAGATAAACAGCCGCACCCGCCGTTTCGAACACACAGTCTTCTACCAGCGCCTTTTTGCAGGTAAGCAGGATTCCTCTTGCACGGTTTTTCCGAAACTCGCATTTTCTGATTATAACATCGGGCGAAAGCGTCAGATTTTCCACCACCGGATTTTGCGGCATACATTGCGGCAATTCTCTGTCGAATACTGCCAGCACAGCGTTATCCCGGACGGAAATACTTTCAAAATGTCCTTTCCATACAGGCTTCAGATACCGCGCATCCAGAATGGCCGCCTCATCGCCCGGCCGCGCCATTTTTACGCCGTTCTGCTCCGGATGTCCCCATCCCAGAAGCAGTTTATTGTTATCTATCTGCGTTTTGACCGGAGAATAAAAACCATGCACGTTCACGCCGTCATCCATCTGTTTTTCAAACCGGCACCTTTCCAGCTTTATTTCTCCCGCACAGCTCACAAAATGCGCGGCATCGGCCGAGGCGGTATAGCAGCGCGGGTTCTTTTCATCGGGAAACACATGGAAGTCATACAGACCGATATTCGTACAGCGTTCCGCCAAAATTCCCATGCCCTCCGCATGATGAACCGTTATCCTTTCGATTGTAAATTCAGAAGAATCCGACACGTAAAAGGCCGGATTGCTCCGTGGATGATGCCGCATCACAAGCCGGTTCCCCGCGCGGCTTCCTGCAAAAAAGCGCTCTTCTCCCTTTAATGTAAAACTTACTCGGCCGGGGCCCGCTTTCTCAATGACCGGGTGCAGTCCCACTTTCTGTTGTGCCGTGCAGAAATAGAGATCATCCGTTCCGTAAGCAGGCCCGCCGGTCACACCGTCCATTTCAAGACACAGATGCAGCGGAAAGCAATTATTTTCACCGGTAAAATACAGACAGTTATCCGCAATATGCCATTGATATTTCCCGGCATCTATCTCCACCACCATTTTCCCGGAATCGACGCTGATGATTGTTCCTTCCGAATAAGCGGGAACGGCATAATCAACGGAAAAATTTTTCAAACCGACATGCCGGCTTTCCCGTATATAGAAAGGAAGGATATCCGTATGAAATATAAATCTGCTTCCCGCACCGTCTATTTCAAAGCGTTCGAAATGTTCCAGCCGGAAGGCTGCCGTTCTTTCCCCGCATTTATGGTGATTTGAAATGCAGAAACTTTCCTTTACGCCATATTGCGGATAAAAATGATAGGTTCCCGGCTCCAGCGCAAGCGACACATTTTTCATATCCCGCAGTCTGCAAAGCGCATCGGCCAGGGTCTTTATCAGGAACGGATCGTTTCCCGGCACAATTCCAAACTCTGTTCCATAAATCGTTCTCATCTTCCTATCCTTCCCGAAAAAAAGGATGGGTAATCACCCACCCTTTCCTATCTGTTGTTCCGGTTAGTTTGCTTCCAGATATGCAATCGCCTGCTGCTGAATTTCATCATATACTTTCTGTGCGCCTGCGGCTTCCATCTTCTCGCGCAGCTTTTCCGTATCAGCCTGCGGATCATCCGTAAAACCAAGTCCCAAAAGTTTATAATCCGTATTGAAAATTTCACCTATTGCGGCAATTTCATTTTTAACCGACTCATCATTGAACACAAAGGTCTGGAAACGCTCACTTTCCGCCGTCTCCTGCCATACCGCATTCAACTCTGTCAAATTCGGAATGCCTCCTTCAATCATACGCCAGTATGCGTCATTTCTGACACCCCAGTTACAGTTGCTGTCATAAGCATAATTCGTGCTGTCCGGAAGGGATACTAACAGGCCGTCACCTGCGTCTTCCCAATGCTTTCCTTCGATGCCGTAGCAGAATAAGCTGTTGATCTCTTCATCGTTGCGCAGATAATCAAGCGCCATCAATGCGCGTTCAGGATTCTTTGATTTGGAAAAGATGCTCATACCGTTTGCCAGATAAGAATTCAGTACCGGCGGCACGCCATCCTGCGCGTCAAATACTCTGATATCCCATTCGGGATGCTCTGCGCTGACAGAAGCATAAACGCTCTTTGCCGTGTTGCCGTTCATCATCGCCAACGCCGATTTTCCTGCCTGGAAACTCTCCGTATTGTTCTGTGTATTAACAACCGCATTCTTGCTCCAGAATCCACGGTCTCTCCAATCCTTTAAGCGTGTAATAACTTCAAGAAATGTTTCCTGGTCAAAATCACCCTTAACGGTAATATTTCCATCCGCCTCGCTTGCGCTTGCCATAACCTGCCACGGGCCGATTTCCGAAATGATTTCGTTGTTTTTCGAATTGTTTTCCCAGTTCGCCTTTTTCCACATACGATCATACAGGAACAGCTTATCATAATCCGAACCTACATCGATTGGGATCAGGGAAGGTTCGTTTTGTACGATGGCATCCATGTAAGCTTCCGCCTCATCCAGTGAAGCAACCGATGTAATACCGTATTTATCCATCAAATCGCCTCTTGCCATGTAAACATAAGCGGTAATTTCCTTATAATTCATCGGCAGCATATATACCTTGCCGTCCACTTTTGCCTGTTCCCATGCTTCTTCGTACATCGTTTCCGCAGTCATCGGCGCATATGTTTCCAGCGCTTCCTGCGTAATTTCATAAAATCCCTGCTTGGTAGCCTGTGCATTGTAGAAACACCAGTCAGCGGTATAAATAATATCCCAGTCTTCTCCGGATGCAAAAATCAGCGGGTATTTCTGTTCATATTCGCTCCAGCTCATGAATTTTACTTCGATTGTCGCATTGATCTCCGCTTTTAACCGCTCGTTGATCTTGGCGAATACTTCGTCATTATCCACCGGACGGTCACCGATCAGGTACATAACCAATGTAACTTCTTCCGAAATATCCGGTCCGGCCGGCGCCGCTTCCGTATCCTGTGCCGTTTCCTGTGTTTCGTCCTGTGCCGCTTCCGGCTGTTTTGCCGTCTGCGTATCCGCAGCAGCCGGACTGCTCTGGCCGCCGGACTCCTGAGCGCCGCAGGCACATAACGTCACAAGCAGCATCGCAAACACCAGCAGCAATGAAACAACTCTTTTCTTTTTACCAATCATACTTTTTTCCTCCTTTTTTATAAAACAATTACTATGATTATCCTTTTACTGCCCCGATGGTAACCCCCTTTACAAAATATTTTTGCAGGAACGGATATAATAAAACGATAGGACCCGTTGCGATGACCGTCATCGCCAGCTTCATCGGCTCACTCGGTACATCGCTTGCCGCAATGCCGCTTCTTGCAGCCGCGGCATTGATTGCCTGCGCTTTCGTCAGTATATTGTTTAAATAATACTGTAACGGATAAAGCTCCCTGCGTCCCTCATCCAGAAACAGCATCGCGTTATACCAGTCATTCCAGTAATTGAGTGCGATAAACAGGCCTACCGTAGCCAGCCCGGCTTTGCTGAGCGGAAGTGCAATTTTAAAGTATACCACCAGATCTCCCGCGCCATCCAGATAGGCGGATTCATATAACGACTCCGGTATGCTCATCATATAGCTTTTTAAAATCAGCAGATACGTCACGTTGACAAGAATCGGAAGAATCAACGCTATGATATTGTTATGAAAACGCAGGTACTTCGTATTGAATATGTACCAGGGAACCAGCCCGCCTCCAAAAATGGAGGTGAAATAGAAGAAAAAGGAAACCTGATACCGATACCTGAAATTTTTATTCGCCAGAACATAAGATGCCATGCTCGTCACCAGTAACCCCAGCCCGGTTCCTACTACCGTTACCAGTATCGTCACACCGTATGCGCTGATCAGCTCTTCCGGAATCCGGAACAGCATCTGATACGCATCCAGAGAAAACTGTTTCGGAATCAACTGATAGCCGTTCAGCAAAATGGACTGCTGATCCGAAAACGAACCGCTGATTACCAGCCAAAAAGGAAGCAGACAGGCCGCGGACAGCACGATCAGCGCCAGATGCGACACAAGACTGAATATCAGCCTGTCATAATCTTTGTGTTTTTTTCTTCTATAATTTATTGCTGCCATGCAAAAATCCTCCTCGTCTTTTCGTCCGATTCCCATGTCTCCTCCTCAACATGCGGACTCTATGGTTAAAACAGCGCATAATCCGGTTCTGCCTTCTTCACGATATAATTCGCAATCAGTACCAGTACGAAAGAAACTCCCGACTGATAAAGCCCCGCTGCGCTTGTCATTCCAAATTCCTGCAAGGTAAGCATGGAGCGCGTCACATAAGTATCGATGACATCCGTAACTTCCAACACCATCGGGTTGTTGCCCGTCACCTGCCAGAACATCTGAAAATCGCCTTTCATAATCGTTCCGATGGCGAGCAGGAACAGAATAACCACCGTAGGCCTGATACACGGCAGCGTGATATAACGTATCTTCTGCCACATCGTCGCGCCGTCCAGTTCCGCGGCTTCGAACATTTCCCCGTCAATGCTGACAATGCTTGCCAGATACATGACCGTGCCGTAGCCCACGTTTTTAAAGGCGCTGACGATAATCAGGATGACCGGCCACGCGTTCTTATTGGAATATACATCTATCGGCTCCGCTCCGATTCCCTTTAAAAAGGCGTTTACCGCACCAAATTCGTAATTAAACATGTTATAGATAAAAGCGCCGACCACAACCCAGGAAATAAAATAGGGAAGGAACATAACGGACTGGGTAATTCTTTTGAATGCCTTTCCCGCAAGTTCACTCAGCATGATCGCACAGGTAATCTGCAGGAATGTATTTACGCACAGGAACGCAATGTTATAAAGAATCGTATTCCTTGTGGTAAGCCAGGCCTTTCCGGATTTAAAAAAATACTGGAAATTATCGAAGCCGACCCACGGACTTCCGAAAATCCCGTCGTGATAGTTAAACTCCTTAAAGGCCAGAACAACACCGGCCATCGGAATATAACACATCAAAATCACCACTACTGCCGCCGGAAGCAGCATCAGCCACTTGGTCCGGTTTTTGCGCAGATCCTGTAAAAACGGATGCTTTCTGCTATTCATGATAAAATTCCCCTCCTTTTTCTTCCTGTGAATATACTGTCATGTATCCTGACAGACTTATCTTAACAAACTTACACGGGCAGTTACAACGGAACTAAATTACGAAAGGGAGACAGGATTTTGTTATTTGTCATTTTGCGCAAAATTCGACCCGTTTTAAATTGAAATATCTTCTTCTTTTGTATATTATGATTATAAAATCAGTTTTTTATCAGGGGGTTGTTGAATGAATTATACAGTTTTAATCGTAGATGACGAAGCGATGCCGAGAAAAGTGTTGAAAGAGCATCTTCCCTGGGAAGCACTCAGAATTACGCAGATTTTCCAGGCGTCAGACGGTCAGGAAGCCATCGAACAGGCCCGCCAATGTCTGCCGGATATTGTAATCAGCGATATAAAAATGCCCCGCATGAACGGCATTGACATGGCTTTTGCCATCCGGGAGTTTTGTCCCGGCTGTCAGTTTATCTTTTTAAGCGGCTATTCGGACAAGGAATATTTGAAAGGCGCGATCAGATTAAAGGCCGCAAACTACGTTGAAAAACCGATCGATCTGGAAGAAATCGGTCAGGCCCTTTCCGATGTCGTAGCAGAACTGGATAAACTGTGCAAAGAAGATTCGCCGGATACACAGCGCATACTGTTTTTCCACGGACACAGAGATTCGGAGGCGCCTCTCAACACCAGCGTTTTTCAGGGCAGTCAGGACCATCTCGATTCCATTGCCGAAAGCATCCGGCACCGCAAAGAATCGGATACGGAAAACGCGCTGCGCAGACTATCCCGGGAAACTGCACTGTGTGAAGGAACGGATCCCGACTATCTGCGCCATTTTTACCGGCAGATCGTATTTCTGTTCCTGACAGCCGCCGAAAATTATAACATAACCGCCGTCACCCAGAAGGCCGATTACTATTTATATACGGCCGCGGACAAAGAAACCCTTTCGGAATTATGGAATACCCTTCTCGATCTTTCGCGGACATACTTTTCCGCTTTAACCTGCCAGGATACGGACATCGCGTCCCGGGTGGACCGCTATCTGGAGCAGAATTATCAGAATCCGGCCCTTACCGTACAGGACGCGGCACACGATCTCGGTTTTACAAATACGTACCTGTGCGCCGCCTACAAAAAAAGCTGCGGAAAAACCATTAACCAGCACCTGACGCAGCTCCGGCTCCTGCATGCCAAAGAGCTTCTCGCCGGTTCCACGCAGAAGCTTTATGAAGTGGCCAAAAACGTAGGTTATGCCAACGGAAAATATTTTACGAAACTTTTTACCCGGGAAACAGGACTTTCACCGAAAGAATACAGGGAGCGGCACCGCAATGAAACATAAATCTTTTTTCTCCAACTGCCCTTTTTTAAGAAGCCTCAAAAGCAAGCTTCTGTGCACATATTTTCTGCTGGTCGTGCTTCCGCTCGGCTTTTTTACCCTGTATACTTATCTGCGTGTACGGAATGTCATACAGGAACAGACGTTTACCGCCATGCAGAACGCTTTTGATAATACGGTAAACTCCATGCAGCAGTCTCTTGACAAACTGGACACCACGATTGATATTCTTGCCCTGGATTCTCTTGTATATGCCATGGCGTCCAATGATCCGGACGATTTTACCTATATCCGCCGACTGGAAGATTCCAACCAGCTTACGCTCACCTTTGAGCACCTGTGCAGTCTTTCAGATATCAAACGCATCCGTCTTTACGTAAACAACAATTATCTGTATGCCACCGGGCAGAATAACATTATCCAGCTTCGCGAGGTATCGGACGCCGGCTGGTACGATGCCCTTTTCGAACAAAATGAACGGATGTGGTTTGCTCCGGCGGATTTTCATGACCAGCCTTTACAGGAACAGCCTTATTTTTCCTCCATGCAGGTAATTTACAACCCGCGCAACGTCAATGAACCGCTTGCCGTCCTGCGCGCCGATGCGGATGCCTCGCAGATGATTTCCATGGTTGAAAATACTTCCGTGACGAAAAACGGCATACTGCTCCTTCTAAAAGATAAGGAAATTCTCTATCATTCGGCCGGAAACACGCCTTCCGATACGCTGTGCGCTATCGTGGAAGAACTCCCTTCACCGGATGAAAACGGATGGGTGCCGATTCAGGCGGCGGGGAAACATTATTATGCCCAGTGCTCTCCCCTCTCCAAATCCGGCTGGTACATGGCCGGCATTCTTCCTTTTAACGATATCTTCCATTTGAGCCACGAACTGCGTTTTGAAATGCTGCTCGCCGTTGTGCTGATCAGTATCATCGCGTATCTGCTCGCCATTGCGATCAGCCGGTCCACTTTAAACCGGATTACGCTTCTCACACAGACAATGCAGACCGTGCAGGAAGGCAACGTTGACGTCCGGCCCGTACCCTCCGGAAATGATGAAATTGCGCAGCTCATGGGAAATTTTAATTTAATGATGGACCGCATAGACCGGCTGATGGACGAAAAGGTCATGTACGGACAGCAGATTAAAAATCTGGAGCTGAAAGCCCTTCAGGCACAGATCAATCCGCATTTTCTCTATAATTCGCTGGATTTGATAAACTGTACCGCGATTTCCCACAGCGTGCCGCAGATCAGCCGCATGGTAAAAGCCCTCGGCCAGTTTTACCGCCTTTCTTTAAGCGGCGGAAACGAGCAGATACCGCTTGCCGGCGAAATGAAGCATGCCCGGCTTTATGTTGATATACAAAATATGCGTTTCGAAGACAGCATACAGGCTCACTGGTCACTGGATGAAGACGCCGGCCGATGTCTGATCATTAAAATCATCCTCCAGCCTCTGATCGAGAACGCCATTCTTCACGGTATTTTCGAAAAGGATTCCAAGCGCGGAAATCTATGGGTATCCGCCAGAAGAAATGCTGATGTCATTACCATCACCATAGAGGACGACGGCGTCGGCATGAATGAAGAAGAACTCTATGCCGCCTTTTTCTCCGCCGAACGTAAAAGCCTCTCGGAAACTTCCGGCGGCTACGGCGTCCGCAACATATGCGACCGCCTGTTAATCGCATATGGGGAACCATACGGCCTCTCATGCGAAAGCACACCGGGCAGGGGAACTACCGTCACCATATCTATTCCGGCCATTGAACCGGAATAGATGATCATAACAAAAGAACCCGCCAGACAATACTGGCAGCAGAAAGGAGCAACATTTTTATGAATTATTCCATTTTTAACGATACGGATTGGCTCTATCCCGATTCTTCCCACAGCAGGACAGAACATATCCGGCTCACGGTTCCCCGCGGCGGACACGCCGGAGTGCAGATTCTTGGAGAAATCCCGGACGCGCCCCTGCGCCTTCGATGCAGCTGGCATCAGGACGAGGCGAAGGCCGGCCTGACCGTCAGCCTGTTCCGGCTTCTTCCTGTCGGCGTCAACGAAAATACGGACAGCCGTCTGATGACGACCACCGATTTTGAACGCTGCAAATCCTTTGTTACGAGAAAAGCCCCTTTTGAGGTCTACGACGCACTCCTTCCGGTCGATGAGGAATCCGATGCGCCCGTAAACGGCAGGCTGGCCGTCTATCTCTGCATAGACGCGGGGGCGGATGCCGTTCCCGGAAACTATTCCGGAGAATTATGCCTCTGCGAAGGATTACAGGAAACGAAGATTCCGCTGACATGCCGGGTCAGTCCGGTTCTCGTTCCTCCCGTATCTTCCGCTGCCCTCGGCATGTTAAATTTTTTCGACTATGACGGACTCGCCAATCAGCATCATGTGGAAAAAAACAGCGATGAATACTGGGAATTATTCTCCCATTATGTAAAGGCACAAATAGCAATGCGGTGTACCCATATTCTGCTGCCCCCCGGCGAAGCGGTTTTCGACAACGGAAAACTCATCGATTTTGATTTCTCCATGGCGCAAAAAGCAGGGCAGATTGCAAGAAAAGAAGGAGCCCGTTATCTCTGCGGCGGCCATATCGCCCACTGGCATGAATGGGACGAACAGGAATATTATCCCAACTGGAACCAGTCGCTTGGCATCACGACTACGGAAGGCTATTTGCAGTTACGGCTCTATCTTACGAAATGGAACGATATCGTTACCAAAAACGGCTGGCAGCCATATATGACACAGGCTCTCGCCGACGAACCGCAGACACACAACGATGCTACCTACCGCATTCTTGCCGGTATTTTCCGTAAATTTATGCCCGGCGTTCCCATCATAGACGCCGTGGAAACCACGCGTTTAGGCGGCGGCATCGACATCTGGGTTCCCAAACAGGACACCTATGAAAAATGGCGTGAAGAATACGAAACATTGCAGGCCGCCGGAGAAACCATGTGGTTTTACACCTGTGCTTTTCCGGCCGGCCCCATTATGAACCGCAGCATGGATTTGCCCCTTACGGCAAGCCGAGCGGTCCTCTGGATGGGCGCCCTGTACCGGCTAAGCGGCTTTTTACACTGGGGCTTTAATTATTATATCGGAAACGATATCTGGCACAGCGCCTGCTGTCCTCACAAAGGCGCCCTGCTGCCCGCCGGAGACGCCCACATCGTATATCCGGGAAAAAACGGCCCTCTCCGCAGCATGCGTTTTGAGGCACAGCGCGCCGGCGCCGAAGACTATGAGCTGCTCATGCAGGCCGCACAAAGCGCACCCGAAAAAACCGATGCGCTTATCCGGAAAGTGTGTACCAATTTCCGCAATTATACGCGGGAAGGCAGCATCTTAACAGAAGAAAAAAATAACCTGATACAACGGTTAGAAAGCGAGGTACCCTTCAATGACCGATAACAGATGGTTTACCGACGCGCGTTTTGGAATGTTCATCCATTTCGGCCTCTATTCCGTAGCTGCCAAAGGCGAATGGTATGCAAGCATCGAAGAAATATCCGCCGAAAAATACCGCAAATATTTTGAAACATTTGATCCAATCCGTTATGACCCCGTGTTTTATGCCCGCCTTGCAAAGCAGGCAGGTATGAAATACGCCGTATTGACCGCAAAACATCATGAAGGTTTCTGCCTGTTTGACTCCGCATGTACGGATTATAAATCCGTCAATACGCCGATCGGCCGGGATCTGATTCGGGAATATACGGACGCATTCCGCAAAGAAGGGCTGCGGGTCGGCATCTATTATTCGCTGGTAGACTGGCATCACCCGGATTATCCCGCCTTTGGGGATCCATTTCACCCTTCCCGCAACAGCGAATCCGCCAGAAACGAAACCTGTGATTTTAACCGTTACCTCGACTATATGCACGAACAGGTGCGGGAATTGTGCACCAATTACGGAAAAATCGATTTATTCTGGTTTGACTTTTCATATGAAGGCCATTCCGGCGCCGACTGGCGCGCCCTGGAACTGACGGAGATGGTACGCTCCCTCCAGCCTGGCATCCTGATCAACAGCCGTCTGGAAGCGAGCGGCGGGAATCTTGGAAGCCTCCTTACGGATTCCCCGACACCCTGGGCCGGAGATTTTATCACACCGGAACAGATCGTTCCGCCGGCGCCGCTGAAAGCCCCCGGAAATGCCCCGGTCTGCTGGGAAGCCTGTCAGACGCTGAATAACAGTTTCGGCTATACCGCCGACGACCATGTCTGCAAGGATGCCCGTATCTGCATCCGGCAGTTGGTGGACTGCGTTTCAAAGGGCGGGAATTACCTGTTGAATATCGGCCCCGACGGAAACGGCTCCATCCCTCCCTGGGCAGTCGAAACTTTACGGGAAATCGGCACATGGATGAACGAAAACCACGAAAGCGTTTACGGATGCGGGGAAAGCCCTCTTCCGGCAGCCGCGTTCGGCTGCCGTATCACTGCCAAAGACAATGTCCTGTATCTGCATGTGATGCAGCAGCCCGTCGGTCCGCTCCCGCTCTCCGGTATCCGCCCGGAAGACATCCTTTATGCCCGCATGCTTGCCACCGGAGCGGAAGTCGAAGTCCTTACGGAAGGATGGGCGGTCGAAAACTATCCCGACTATACTTTTTTGAGCCTTTCCTCCAAATCGAATGAAACGCAGCTGCTCCCGGATCCCGCCGATACGGTCATCAAGATCGTTCTCCGGCAGGCGGCGGGACCGTTTTCCTGATTATCCGGTCACAGCCATTTCCTAAACATCAAAAAGAGGTATCAAAGGATGGATTTCCTTTGATACCTCTTTCTTACCGCATGAATTAATCAATTAATAATTTACGATCTTGCCAAAATCTGCTTTCAGAGAAGCGCCGCCTACCAGACCGCCGTCGATGTCAGGCTGTCCGAACAATTCCGCCGCATTGCCTGCGTTTACGGAACCGCCGTACTGAATGCGTACTGCCTCTGCAGTCGCGTCGTCATAAATCTCAGCGATGCAGTCGCGGATGCCTTTGCATACTTCTTCAGCCTGCTCTGTGGTAGCTGTCTTGCCCGTGCCGATCGCCCAGATCGGTTCGTATGCGATAACCATGCCTTTTACCTGATCTGCGGTAACGCCTGTGAGGTCGGATTTGATCTGTAATCTGATCCAGTCCATCGTTACGCCCATTTCTCTCTGCTCCAATGTCTCGCCGCAGCAAAGAATCGGTGTCAGTCCCGCTTCCAGCGCTTTCTTTACTTTCTTATTCAGAAGCGCATCGTCTTCCTTGAAGTAGTCGCGTCTTTCGGAATGTCCGATGATTACGTATTTTACGCCCGCATCTTTTAACATCTCTGCGGAAATTTCGCCCGTGTAAGCGCCTTTTTCCTCGAAATACATATTCTCTGCGCCGACTTCCACATTGGTGCCTTTTACAGCCTCTACGACCGGAACGATGTCGATCGCGGGTACGCAGTATACAACGTCAACGCTGTCCGATTTTACCAGATCTTTTAATTCATTGCACAGAGCAACCGCCTGACTGGGTGTCATGTTCATCTTCCAGTTTCCGGCTACGATTTTTTTTCTTGCCATTTTCTTATTCTCCATTCTTTTCCTGTTATTCTTATAACAATAACACCTGTAATGCTTATCACCAATCCGGCAGCGCCGCACGCCGCCGTCTTCAGGCCGGATGTTCCTATTTGTCGTCCGCTGCCACTACACCCGGAAGTTCTTTTCCTTCCAGGAATTCAAGAGAAGCGCCGCCGCCTGTGGAAATGTGGCTCATCTTATCCGCGAAACCGAGCTGATTTACTGCCGCCGCACTGTCGCCGCCGCCGATGATCGTCGTTGCATCTGTCTCAGCGAGGGATTTTGCTACCGCGATCGTACCTGCTGCCAGAGTCGGATTCTCGAATACGCCCATCGGTCCGTTCCATACAACCGTCTTAGCGGATTTTACAGCGTCTGCATATAACTTCGCTGTTTCCGTACCGATATCAAGGCCTTCCTTGTCAGCCGGAATCTGATCTGCCGTTACCACCTGAACATCGATCGGTCCGTCGATCGGATCCGGGAAATGGTCAGCAATCGTCGTATCAACGGGCAGTAACAGTTTCTTGCCGAGTTTCTCTGCCTTTTCCATCATTTCTTTACAATAGTCGAGCTTCTCGTTATCCACGAGAGAGTTTCCGACTTCCATTCCTTTTGCCTTTAAGAATGTAAACGCCATGCCGCCGCCGATAATCAGCGTATCGCATTTCTCCAGCAGGTTGTTGATAACATTCAGCTTATCCGCAACTTTAGCGCCGCCGAGAATCGCTACAAACGGTCTTACCGGATTTTCCACCGCATTGCCGAGGAAATCAATTTCTTTCTGCATCAGATAGCCGACTGCATTCTCGCCGCCTTTTTCGGAGATAAATTTGGTTACGCCTGCAACGGATGCGTGTGCTCTGTGAGAAGAACCGAAAGCATCGCATACATAAACGTCAGCAAGGTCAGCCAGTTCTTTGCTGAACTCTTCGCCGTTCTTTGTTTCTTCCTTGCCACGGAAACGGGTGTTCTGAAGCAGAACAACATCGCCTTCATTCATCGCCGCAACTGCTGCCGTTGCCGCTTCGCCCGTCACGTTGTAATCAGCAACAAAGTTTACTTCTTTTCCGAGTTTCTCGGACAGTCTCTTTGCAACCGGTGCGAGAGATTCTTTCTCGTTAGGGCCTTCTTTTACTTTGCCAAGATGTGAGCAGAGAACTACCTTTGCGCCGTCGTTAATCAGTTTGTTGATTGTCGGAAGCGCCGCAACGATACGGGTTTCATCTGTAATCTCGCCGTTTTTCAACGGTACGTTAAAGTCACATCTTACAAGAACGCGTTTTCCCTTTACATTGATATCATCTACGGATTTCTTATTTAATCCCATTTTTCTTTCCTCCTGTTTCCTCTTTAACCGGACAAAGAAGATTATCTTCCTGCCCGCAATACCGCCCGCATGCCGCTGCAAACGGCAATATTCCCTGTGCGGACATGCGAATAAATAAGGCCCGGCCCAACGAGGCCGGACCTTAACAGTCTTAGCTTATGCTTTTCAAAACTTCATGAATTACTGTAACTCAGCGAAGTATTTGATTGTTCTAACCATCTGGCTTGTGTAGCTGTTCTCATTGTCATACCAGGAAACAACCTGTACCAGATTGTCAGCGCCAACCATCGTCTGTGTTGCATCGAAGAGTGAACCAAATCTCATGCCAATAACATCGGAAGATACGATTTCTTCCTCGTTGTAACCGAAGGACTCGTTAGCTGCTGCTTTCATAGCTGCATTGATCTCGTCTTTTGTTACGGACTTCTCAACGGTCGCTACCAGGATGGTTGTAGAACCTGTCGGAGTAGGAACACGCTGTGCGGAACCGATCAGCTTGCCGTTCAGTTCAGGAATAACAAGGCCGATTGCCTTAGCAGCGCCTGTGCTGTTAGGAACGATGTTAATAGCGCCTGCACGGGATCTTCTCAGATCGCCTTTTCTCTGAGGACCGTCAAGAATCATCTGATCGCCTGTATAAGCATGAATTGTGCTCATGATACCGGATTTGATTGTAGCCAGATCGTTCAGAGCTTTTGCCATAGGAGCAAGGCAGTTTGTCGTACAGGATGCTGCGGAAATGATGGTGTCATCCTTTGTCAGCGTCTCATGGTTTACATTGTAAACGATTGTAGGAAGGTCGTTTCCTGCAGGAGCAGAAATAACAACTTTCTTAGCGCCGGCATTGATGTGTGCCTGAGCTTTGTCTTTGGATGTGTAGAATCCGGAGCATTCCAGAACAACATCTACGCCAAGCTCGCCCCACGGACAATTATTTGCATCGGGCTCTTTGTAAATTTTCAGAGTCTTGCCATCAACTGTGATGGAATCTTCGCCGGCTGTAACTGTATCGCCTTTTTCATATCTGCCCTGTGAAGAGTCATACTTCAACAGATGCGCAAGCATCTTAGGGCTTGTTAAATCGTTAATTGCTACTACTTCGTATCCCTCTGCACCGAACATCTGTCTGAATGCAAGACGACCGATACGACCAAAACCATTAATTGCTACTTTTACTGCCATTTTCGTTCCCTCCTGATAAAATAAAATATATTTTATATTATTCTGCCAGTCTGCGATATAAAATACAGATTGACAAAATTTTGTCAGCACAATCATTTTACCTAATTTGTCCATAAAATTCAAGGTGTAAATCAAAAATAATTGGAAATTTATAACTATTTAATAATTTACGCCGGAGAACTGCCGCCGCCTGAGGAATTGTGCGGCTTTTGCCCGGGGGAGCGCCGCAGTTCTCTTTGGAGGCACGCTTCCGCTCCGCTAAAAATGCAGCGGTACTATGGATTTTGTGCCACGAGTGCCCCAAAATCCGAGTGCCGGCATTTTTACAGGGCCTCCGCCAGAGAACTGCGGCGTTCCTCCGGGCAAAAGCCGCACAGTTTTCCAAAGGCAGCATTCCCCGCACGACAAACGCATGAGTAAATAAATTGTAAACGATCCATTTTCCTGCTACAAT